>JAJZAT010000013.1 GCA_021799275.1 Bacillota bacterium | reverse complement strand
CCCTTACATCGGCACCATGAGCGATCTCCTCGCTACGCTCACCGGCGACTTCGGCTTCGTCCTCGTTCCCTGGTGACCATCCAATTGGACACCATTCGGGAACGAACTTCCGGGACGCTGTACTAGGGATCGCGGCTACCGCAGTGCGGTTTCGGTTGACGCGTGCTCGGAATCGTCTACGCCAGGCGCCGTCGAACTCGGCGGAGGGGGATATGCGGAATGCGGCGCGCTGATGACCAAGAACTGCAGAGGGTGCTCTCGGAGGCGCTCAACTCCGCGCCGGTGCCGGAAGTGGCTTGGGCCAGCATCGCCTCCAGCGTCCATGGCAGCAAGTCCCGGCCCCGTGCCACGAACAGCGGCCGCTGGTGGGCGAGCAGTGCAGCGGTGGCAACTCTCCTGGTCGTGGTCGCATTTGGGTCGCAGAGCACGGGGTTCACCCAGGCGACAAGGGTGTTCCGAGCGGTGTCCGAGGCACCGCGGGCGAACTGCGCTGTCACGTTCTCGTTCTCGGGTATCATCCTGCAGCCGAAGGGATACGTCTCCGTCACCACCTCTTTGGGCATCCCCCCTTTCGTGGCCGCCACATCGGGGTCCAGATTACAGGGCCCCTGCGGCACCGTCCTCAGTCTGACGCAGCACCCAGCCCACGCGGAGGACGTCTTCGTGGGCTGGGTAGTGTCTAAGCGGCCAGGTGCGCTTGAGCCGGTTCGCGGGCGACCATCGACCATTCGTCTGACGCTGACCGGCCAGCAGGAGGTCGTCTACCTGAAGTACGTCGTGCGCGGGCCCTGAAGCACAAGCAGCCTCCAGCGAGGGTTAGGATTGGTTGCGGCTACAGGTACGTCGGGGTTGCGTCACCCGCGGCTTGCCGCGTCAAGACTCGTCGATGCCTGCGCGGCTGTAGGCGGCGCGACAGGTGGGCCCGGGTGCCGCCGCCGACCGGGCGCGATGCCCCCCGGCCACCGACCAAGGGTCTACCGAAGGCCGCTTGTCCCTTCTTCGCATTCCAGGTCCGTGGTGTGCAAACCGAAGGGCCGCGAGCGGAACGTCCTCTGCGTGAAGCCCTCAAACAATCTGGCGCCACTTGCGGCCGCCGTCGCGCGTTTGGAGTAGCCGGCCGTCCCCGGTGACCACATAGAGCACCTCCGGGGAAAGGAACTGGACGCTTTCCACGAAGATATCCTGCGGCAGGACGATGCGCATGAAGCTGCGGCCAGCGTCCGCCGTCACGTAAACGCTATTTCCCGAGAATACCGCTCCCCCGGCGAGACTCCGAAAACCGAGCCCCGACCCGGACACGAGCCCGGGCAGAAATCCGGCTCCCACGAACGATCTCCCGCCGTTCGCGCTTGCATAGAGCTCCGAGCCGACACACCAGCCGTTGCCACCGGGGAGTGGAGCACAGGCCGCTACATTGGAGAGTGCGGCGGATTTCGGCTCTCGCGTCCAGGTGCGGCCACCGTCACGCGTGACGTAGAAGACCCGCTGCGACAGGTTGGACGCAGTCAGCCAGCCATCGTTGAGGCTGCCGAACCAAAGGTCCGGCGTGCTGTACGGTGGCACAGGCGGCAGGTGAAGCCTTTGGCGCGTCCACTGGAGCCCCCCGTCACGGGTCGCCCAGAGTTCGATTTCGCCGCCCGGTTCGGTCAGGGCAAGCGATTGGTGGTCTCCGAAGGCCCATAACCCGTTGACCTGATATCCTCCTCCGGGAAGGTCGTAGACCCGTCGCCAGGACCTGCCGCCGTCCGTCGTGCGCCAGATGACACCCAGCTGAGCCTGCGACACCGCGACGCCGAAGTCACCTCGACCAAAGGCCGCAGCCGTCAGGGGACCGGGGGTCTTCGGCCAGACGCGCTGCCAGCTGGCCCCGCCGTCTGTGGTGCGCAGGATGCCGGCCATCGTTGCCGCAAAACCAAATGCTCTTGTGAGGAACTGTGTCTGACGCACACCCTGGTTCGCTGCCAGCGTGAGAGCAAGCGGCCCGCCAGAGCTGAAGGACCGTCCGCCGTCCAGGGAGCGCTGGAGCTCCTGCCCGCTGTAGCGCCACGACATCTGTGCGCCCAGGAATGTCGCCGGATAGAGTCCGCCGCCCATGGCGTTGCAGCCCATGGCGCAGCCGCTGTTGCCCCAGGCGAACCGGAACGTCCGCCCGCCGTCGTCCGTGTGCGCCACCATCGTCGCGGTGTAGCCGCCGTCGAGCAGCGACACCCAGCCGGTCTTGGGCGACGTGAACACCACCTGCCCGCCTTGCCCGAAGGTGGGCGGCGCCGTCAGGTGCCGGCCGCTGAACTCCCTGCCCAAATAGGCGAGGTAGGCAGAGTGCAGTGCCGGTGAGGTGATTCCCCTGAACAGTGTCGTCCAGTGCACGCCGTCTTGGCTTTGCAGCAGCACAGATGTGTTCGCCCTGGCGCCGGCACCCGCGGCTAGGGCGAAGTAGTAGGGACCCGACACGGCGCTCACAGAGGTGAAGCTCAACCCAGCTTGTACCTCGGCCAGTGTCCAAGTTCGCCCGCCATCCGTGGTGTGGAGAAGTTCCTGCCGCGCGTTGATGGCCACGCCGTCGCTGGGCGAGGCGAAGCGCACCGCGGCGAAGCTACGTCGGTCAAGGGTCAGCCAGCGCTTGCCGCCGTCCGTCGTACCCTGCAGGCCAGCGGATGTCAGCACGAAGCCGTCTTGCGGATCCAAGAACTGCAAGGAGCTCGCGTCGGAAAGGGGAACCCCCACCGTCCAGCGCCGTCCGCCGTCACGCGTCGTGAGAAGCCAGGTTCGTCCGCCGCCGCCCGCGGTCGTTCCGAGAGCGAAGCCGAGCCGCGGTGAGACCATGTCGATGGCGGTCGCCTGCACCGGCGCAGCGGGCGCTAGCCTCACCGAGGCCCGTAGCGTGGCTACGATGTGGAGGGCAGCATGGGATGGCTGCGGCATAAGCGCCGCGGGCTGTGCACCGCAGGCAGCCAAGAGCAGCACGACGGCTGCGAGTCCCGCGATGCCTTTGCGACGCATACTGATTCCTCCCCGGCCAGCGCAGATCCCAGGTTCCATGTTACATCCTCGTCGATGGCTGAGCTGTGAGCATATGGCAAGCGAACACAGGATCCACCGAAGGCAGCTCGTCCCCTTGGCGATCTCCAAGTTCGTGGCGTGCAAACCGCTGAGGTGGAGCTTGCGATCCCTGGCCTCGGCGAGTGAGGGACAGGCATCCTACACTGAATCCTGGTGATTCAACGGGCGTGCCGCGCATTCGTGTCCGCAACGGCACAGGATCGCGGCAGACGGGCGCGAAGACCTCCCGCGAAGCGGTCAGCAACTGAGCCACTACCCGCAGCCCGTCCCCGGTAGCTACTCGCGACGGCCCGTGCAACGCACCGACAGCACGTACCGCCGCGCTCCAAGCGTGCTGGTCTAGCTGGCCGTGACATCCGTCGGGGAAGTGAGATCGAGTGAAGCGGTTGCTTACGTTGATGGCGGTATGCGCTGGGATCGCGTGTGCGGCTTGTGGTGCGCCGCAGAGTGCGCCGTCGCAGCCAAAGCCAGCAAAGGTGATCAAGATCGGCGCCTTCAGGGTGAGACGCATCGTGATTCCAAGGGCCCTCGTCAACGGATCGCCTACCTACCAGATCGGCCCGAACACGATGGTGCGGGTAGGCGACAGCGCACCGTACGTCCTGCAGCGGAGGCCATTGACCTCGGGTCGGTGGGAGACGGTGTATCGTTGCGCCCAGCCGCTGATAGGGACGGATATCAACGGTCCCTTGACCGGGTTCCTCTGCCCCGCGCCCCCAGGCGCTTCGACGCAGCGCAACCGGGTCATCCTTTTCGACCCACAGGGCCAGCCTAGGACCTACAGCCTTCCCGTACGCCTGCCGACATCGCGGCAATGGCTCCAAGTGGTTGGTTACGTCTTTGGCGGTAAGGAAGGGTCCCTTGCATGGCTTGCGGCGGAGGACTATCCGGTGGGGCAAAGGGACCTCGGGTCGGGGCTGATTGATCTCGCCGCAGGCAAGAGCAAGGCTGCACCCGCAGCAATTACGTTGGACATGCGGCAGACGTGGAACGGCTTCTACCAGATGCCGGGGGGCATGCCATATCTCTCCCCGAGCGACGAGCTATTCTTGGTTGGTTCGAGTGCTCGTGAGGGTGGGTACGTCCCAGTTTACCGATGGTCCAGAGTAATAGCTAAACTTACGCCACTCGGTGAGGTGCCGCTCTACGAGACCTTGGCTGTTGGTGATGACAGCACTCTATGGGCGCTGCGGCCGGCCTTCTCGCCCCCCGAATCGCAGCAGAGCGTCTATTTTCTGCGGGAGGTGCCGAGCGGCGGGCGCGTACAGTCCTGGAGAATCGACGGTCAGGTCCTCGGCGGTGGACCAGGCTACGTTGTCTATGTCCCGAAGTCGGATCCCGCAAGCCTCGACATCTTCTTCCCGCTTCAGCACCGCACGCTACAGTACCGCAAGCTAAACGATCCAGGGAAGATGCTCCGACTCGCGGTCCTGTGGCAGGTCGATGCCAAGATGCAGGTAGTGGTCTCCGGCGAGGGAGCGAAGGCGGTGGAGATCCAGATCTCCCGGTAGGCACCTTCTTGTGATGGCCACGGCCACCGCCAAGATGGTGCTTGCGCTCGTGGCGCTCAGAGAGTGCCGGGCGGGCCCACAGGGCGCACGGGAGAGTGAGCGGCCGACTGCCGCGGCTCCGCATGAACCTTCTTTGGTGTGACCCTGCACGGCACAGTCTCCAGTGAGCCATGGAGCTGCGGGGAACCGTGACGTCAACGCTAGGGGTAGGCCCCTGCCGCCTCAAGGCTGGGAGCGTACGCCTGATTCGGCCAGTGCGTACTTCCCTTCGTCAGGATTGCTTAGAAGCTGCCAGGCCTCTCGCACTGTGTCCGCGCATGACCGCTGGTGCTAGGGCTCGGTCGGCACTGGCGTGCGCACCGCCGTCCACGTGCGTCCGGCGTTGTCGGTTGACCACAAGACAGAGCCATTCAGCAGCCAACCCCGCCTTGCGCCCAGGAAATCGAGCGCGAGAGCTGAGCCCCAGCCCACGGGCGACGTGAACGCGTGTTTCGTCCACGTCTTCCCGCCGTTCGACGTGGTGAGCAGTTCGTACGTGCCCGCCTCGTTAGGCACGTGGTAGACAAACGCCATCACGTACCCGACCTCGGGTGTCGGGAAGTCCATGAGCAGGGAACCGCTGCGCAGCCGGAGGTTCGCGAGGGTCGTCCACGTCTCGCCGCCGTTGGTCGTCTGACCGAGCCAGGTGAGTGCGCGGCCGTTTGCGCTCCAACCGACCACATACCGGTCGGGTGCAAGCGCGGTGGCCGACTGCGGATAATAGGCACTCGCGCCGAACTTTGACACCTGCCACGTCCTCCCGGCGTCCTCGGTCTGAACCACCTCCGGCGTGCACGAGTTGGTGCAGTCGTAGAGGTTGATGAAGAGGCCGGTGGTCGCCGAGAAAAACTTCAGCGTCGTTGGCGCTCCACCGCTGCTTGACGCCGGCGCGTGGGTCTGGCTCCACGTTCGACCGCCGTCCGTTGTACGCAGGATCTCGGCGACGTGCCCTTCCGAATCCACAGACGCCGCGTACACGTACCCGACCTTGGCGGTCGGGAAGTTGAGCGCGTTGACGCCCAGGTCCGGGATGGACGAGATCTCCCGCCAGATGTGCCCGCCGTCGCTCGTGCGCAGGATCGCGCCGGGATTGAGCGCGTCCCCCGCACCGAAACCTTCGGTCGCGTTCACGAAATCGATCGGTCCGACTGGCGCGAGGGCGGGGAAGATCTGCCGCCACCTTCCGCTCGCGCTTTGGATGGCCAGGGCGTTGTTCCCGGTGCCCAACGTCCAGAGGCCACCGCCGGGGATGAACCCCATGAAGCTGACGCCAAGGGTCTGCCAGCGCTGTGCAACCTTGAATGTCTTGCCCCCGTCCTGCGAGAGGAAGATCGTGCTCTTGGGGCCCTGGCAGGCCGCGAGGTTCACGCCTTGGGCAACCGCCACGTCCTCCCCCGATGCCGCAAGCACCGGGCCGAACTGGCATGCGATGGTCGTCTTCGTTTCCTTGGCCCAGGTGCGCCCGCCGTCGATCGTGCGGTAGATGTCCGTGACGTCGCAGCCATGCATGGCGCAGCTCTGCATCGACCAGAGCGTGATCCAGCCGTCCTGGGCGTTTGTGAACGTGATCTGCGCCTGCAGCTGCGACGGATCCGAGAAGTAGCTGAGCTCGGACGTCGTCGGCAGCGTGGCGAGTTCCGCGAAGTGGGCGCCACCGTCCGAACTTGCGTAGACCTCCGCCGCGCTGCTCTTGCCGTTGCCCGTGGCGACGACGGCCCATGCACTTTGTCCTTGCAGCGCTACCGTCAGGACAGCCCCGGGAGCGGTCCAGAGGGTGGACCACGACGAACCCGGCGCCTGCGATGCCGAGTAGATCTTGCCTGAACACGTTCCGGAGCTGCAGCTGCCAGCGGTCGTCGCCCAGATCGAGCCTTGCGTAGCGGCCAGATCGGTCACGTTGCCGCCCGCGTCGAACGCGGTCGTCCAGGTCCGGCCCCCGTCGCCGGAGCGGAGGATGAGGTTCGCCCGGGGAAGGCCGAAGGGTCCCGAAAGGGCTCCCGCTGCAGGTTCGCCGGCATGACCGGCGACGGCGAAACCAGTCTCGCCACTCAGAAAGAGAAGGTGCGTCGGCACGAGGCCGGGTAGGTGCGCGACCCGCCAGCCGCGACCGCCGTCCGTCGTGCGCGCGATGATGCCGGCGGAGAGCGAGGGCCCGTTGACCTGACCGCCAACGCCACCAGAGATCCAGCCGTCCTGGGTGGAGACGAAGTCCGCGTCCGTCAACATAAGCCCAGGCAGCGTCGCGGCAGGCGCCTGAAGCTGCGCGGGAGAACCGCTGGCGAGATTCGCTCGAATTGTCTTGTTTGTGCTCCAGGGCGCCTTTGAGCCTGTGGTATGGGTTGGCGCCTTGGCGTGCGGAGGCGACGTGGGATGCGCGGTAGTGGCTCCGCACCCGGCGAGCAGTGGGACGGCCGCCAACAATCCAACAAACACGCCAAGGCGCACGCTAACCCCTCCAAGCCGCTGCGAGAGCTCCGTCGGTCGCGTGAAGAACACCGCTGGGCTGGATTCGTGTCCGGGTACAAGCGGTCCTTCGCCGCCTTGGTGCAGTTCATGTCAGACGCACAACATCCCGGAGCCGGGAACACCTAGGTTCCGCAACGCCTCGTAACCTGCCGCAGAACGGCACAACCGTGGAATCGGACGGTCAGCGAATCTTCACGGGAAGGCTGTAATAGACCATCCGACCGTTCGTGCTCCAGAGAGACAACTCGTATGACCAGCTCGGGCTCAAGGTGCGCCCGCCGACGCCCACAACGTTCAGCACGCGTGGCAGTTCCAAGGTGAGGGCGGCTCGTGAACTTCTCACCCGGCTGCTTTCGTTCTGGTCCGATCAGGTCCATTGGGTGGCACCGGGGGCCGTTGGGTCGGTCGACTTCGCACATCTCGACAATCAGTGGCTCGCACCGGTGCGCGACGTGGGCGCGGCGCCTGAGCCTGGTTCCATCTGGGAGGCATCGGCGTCCCCGAACCCGGGTGGCGAGGACCGTACACTTATGCCGGCCCTCGGCGTCGGCCGGGTGCACATGAAGGTCCAGGTCGTCAACGCGGGCGGGGCGTCGGTCGAACTGCACAGCCACAGCGCCCAGGACGAGCACTACCTGATCGTGAGCGGCCGCGGCAAAGGTCCAGATAGGCGCGCACCACGTGCCGGTGGGGCGGGGGAGCCTCATCGCGAAGCCGAGCGGCCCGAACCTCGCCACAAGGATCATCGCGGACCAGGGCGAGCCGATCGTGATCCTGGACATGGAGTCCCACGCGACGATGTTTGGGTGGAAGGACGTTTGCGTCTGTCCGGACGAAAACGTGATCATCTTCCAGGGAAGCGGCTGGTGGACGACCGCCCCGCTCGACAGCATGCACCAAATCGGCTGAGAACCGCTACGGCGTGACGGGAAGGTGGGTGCCGCAGTAGAGCACCGTGAGCGCTCCGCTGCCGCCGCTTCCACCCTAGCCGGAGCCGTTGCCGTCTGCATCTCCACCTGGCCCGGCACGTAGCCCCCAGTCCCGTGGGCGATCAGGACGGCACCCGCACCGCCGGCCCGGCTCGCGGTACCGGGACCGGCGGAACTGATGTAGGAAGCGCCTTTGTGACCGACCTCGGCGAGTAGCCACGAGAGATCCGTCAAGGAGGTGGTGCTCGCGCTCCCGGCGCTCAGCGACTGGGAACGGGTGCACAGGCCGCCTGGGAGAGTGAGCGGCCAGCTGGCCGCGGCTCCGCATGCACCTCTCTCGATGGGACCCCGTGCGGCTCAGGGCCCCGTGGGCCATGGAACCTCAGGGAAACGCGACTTTGACCCCAGGAGCAGGCACCTGCCTGCCCCGCCAAGGCGGGGAGCGTACTCCTGATCGGGGAGGACCGACTTCGCCAGTGCGTACTTCCCCGATCCAGAAGCACTTGGGTTACGAAACCTAGTTCCGCACTCAAAGGTGCCAGTCGCGACGGCCGCCAGTAGTCCAGCGGTTCCGGCGATGTGCGCTGTCGCCCGAATCAGTCGGGAGACGGTGGCTACTTGCCAAGCGCCGCGTGCAGGACCAGGGTGACGAGAGCGGCCACCGCTGTACCCAGCACCGGGCTCCACAACCAGTTGAGGACGATGTTGCGGAGAACCTTGCGGTTTAGCTTGTCGGGTGACACGGCCACTCCGGTTCCGGTGAGGCCACCTACAATGGTTTGGTTGATTGACGCGTTCAAGCCAAAGGCATTCTCAATGGTCAACGTTGTCGCCTGGGAGAGTTGCGCAGCGGCTGCTAGCGGAACGTCAAGCTTTAGGATGTCATGGCCCACTCGCCGAAGCAGTCCACGCCCCCAGGTTAAAACCCCCAGGGCCATGAACACTCCGCCGAAGACCCCAGCCATTCGGGCGGACGTAAGATGAGCTAGGACGAGAGAAGACGCAGCGTTGCTCACGTCATTGGATCCCAGAGTACAGGAACTCCAGATCGAGGTCCCGATAACGAACCACACGAGCACCTTTTGAGCTTTGACCGCATGTGCCAATCCGAACTTCGCGAGGAGATAACCCAACGCAAGCGCGGCCAATGGGCCACCTGCCCAGCCGGCGATGACGAGCCCATACCCTGCCCCATGGATAGGCAGCCCACCAACCAGCGCGACTCCGAGCAGGGAGAAGGTATAGATCTGGATGGTGGACGTAGGCAGCCGAAAATACGTCGATGCCGTTGTGACGAGAGCGGCGGCCAGTTGGGCTGCCGCCACATCCGTAATGGAGGATGTACTGACCAGCCCACCGGCATAAGTGTTGATGACGTGAACACTAGCGACCGAGGCACCGATCAACGCAAAGATTGCGGCAAGAATCTGTGCGTTGCGCAAGGACAACACCCCGGAGCCATACGCAGTACCCATCACGGCTCCGGTGTAATGACTGCCCATGCTCCAGGCGAACAAGGCGCTTGAACCCAGCAAGAGTAGAGTGCTTGGATGCATCTAATTCCTCCGTCAAGTTGGCCCAATGGAGGCTTCCAGACAGGCGGCGGCGATTCCTCTGACTGGAGCCACCGCTTACGTCTTGGGCCATGCGCGTAGCGTCGGCTCGGGGCCCCTGGCGGCAAAGCGCTGGGCCTGTCGATCGCCGCGACGAGGGTCAGTACGTCTGCCGCAAGGTGTACATGCCGCGTCCCGACCCGGTTCGGCATAGGATCCCCGGTGGGAGCGGGGGTGCGCGCTGATGGCAAGGATCGACCCTGACAACCAGTCCGACATGGAGTTGGATCAGGCGTTCGAGGTCATCATCAACCAGGCGCGTATCCGCCTGGAGTTGCCGCGACTAATGGCGAGAGTGCTGGACCGCAACCCGGAGCTGGTCCATCGAGCAATTCGCGAGCTGGCGGACCATGCTCGACCCATCTCGGACATTGCGGATGACCTTCGGAGGATATTGGGGGAGGGGTAGTACGTGCGGGTCGCGTTGTACTGCCGTATCTCTACCGACGAGGACCTGCAACGTTACTCTTTGATGAACCAGGAGGCGTCGCTCCGCCGTTACGCGGAAGAACGGGGCTGGGCGATCGCCGGCGTCTTCGTGGACCGGATCAGCGGCAGCAAGGATAAGCGCCCTGGGCTGAACCGCCTTCTCGACTCACTGGCCAGTGGTGACGCGGACGCGGTGATGGTGACGGAACAGGATCGCCTGAGCCGTCTGGACGAGATCCCGTGGGCTCTCCTCAAGCAGACCTTCCGGGACTCCGGGGCCAGATTCTTCACCCTGTCGGGCGAGGTGGACTTCCACAACGAGGACGACGAGTTCTCGGCCGACATCATGGCGCTCATCGATCGGCGGCGACGCAAGACCATCGTGCGGCAGATGGTTCGCGGCCGGGCGGGAGCGGCCAAGAGGGGCGAGTGGTTGGGGCGTCTTCCCTTCGGATACCGCAGGAGCCGCGAGACCAAGCATCTTGAGCCTCAGCCGGCTGAGGCCCAGCTGGTTCGGCAGATCTTTCAGCTCTTCAGCGAACAGAAGATGGGCAGCATGCGTCTTTCTGCCCTCATGCGGGACCTCATTCCGACAAGACGTGTCGACCAGGCATTCATCATTCATGTGCTACGCAACCCCGTATACAGAGGCGACCTGGTGATGGAGGTCGGTGGCGAAAGCATATGTGTCGAAGGGGCCCATGAGCCGATCGTCGGCCGGGGTCTCTGGGAGACATGCAACCAGCTGCTCCGGAGGAGGAGCGCCGAGAACAAGAAGTCCAGGATCGAGAGCACCGTCGGGCTCGTTGCCGGCATGGTCTACTGCGCCGACTGCGGGCAGCTCCTCTCGCCCACCACGGCCACGAAACGGGTTCGCGATGAGGTTCGTCGCTACCACTATTACCGGCACGTTCGCCAGCACCGGGACAGGGAGTTGCCCGACGGCCGCCTGTGTCGTGCGGCGCATCGGGCGCAGCAGGTAGACGGGGACGTCCGAGCCCAAGTGACCCGCATCGCCACTTCGCCGGCCGCAAGGCGCCAACTGCTCCGCCGCCTGGAGGACAGCAGGGAGGCAGAGCTACTCGACGCGCGGCAACGGGAACTCGGCGATCAGATTGCGTCCTTGCGCCGAAAGCGGGAACGCCTCCTGCAGCTCTTCTTGTCGGGGGACTGGGATCAAAGCCGCCTGACGACGGAGAAGAGAAGCCTCGACCGCAGCATGGCGACCCTCGAAGCTGAGCTCAGGGATGTGCAGGGGAGGCTGCGGCTTGCCCGGGTGGATGTCTTCAGCCTCGATCTGCTCGCGGAGACGGTCGTGGTGGCGGCGGACATGGCGAGCCTCTCGTTCAGCGACCAGCAAACGGTCGTGCGCGGGCTCGTCGACCGGGTGGAGATCCACCGCAACGGAAGCGTGAGGGTGATCGCCAAGTCGTCCGTGGCCGCACCGGACGGGGCTGCGACGCAGTTTGCGCATCGTGGCACTGGAGCAGGATAATCCGAGCGTCAAACCGAACTCGGTGGCCGCCGATTTGAGCCGTGTCGCCGACACTGTCGTCGCAGCCCTCGAGCATCGTCAGCTGCAGCCCCTGCTGGTATGCTGACCTGGACGGAGGATGGGCCTTGCAAAGCGCTAATGTCGTAATCGTGGGCGCTGCCGGTCTCGTGGGTCAGGAGATTGCCTTGCTCTTGGCCGAACACGGTGGCGCCCTGCCGGTGGGCGAGATCCGCCTTGTCGCGAGCGACCGCTCCGCGGGGCGTGAACTGACTGCCCTGGGCCGCCGCCTCACGGTGGAAGCGATCTCCGAAGACAGCTTCCGCGGTATGGATTTCGCTTTCTTCGCCGCGCCGAACGACGTCTCGGCGCATTATGCGCCGATCGCCGCGCAGGCGGGCGTCGTGTGCATCGACAAGTCCAGCCACTTCCGCATGCAGGAGGGCATCCCCCTGGTGGTGCCCGAGGTGAACCTTGGCCACATCGGCCACGAGGATCGCATCATCGCGAGTCCCAACTGCTCGACCATCCAGCTCGTCATGGCTCTCGGGCCGCTCGAACGGGCGTACGGGATCCGCCGCGTAATCGTGAGCACCTACCAGTCGGTCTCGGGCAGCGGGCGCGAGGCGCTCGACGGCCTCGAGGCCGAGGCCCGGGCCTGGGCCGGCGGTGCGGCGATCGAGCCCAAGGCGTACCGGGAGCCGATCGCCTTCAACGTGCTGGCGCAGTGCGACGCGTTCCAGCCGGACGGCTTCACGAAGGAAGAGCTCAAGCTGCGTCAGGAGACGCGCAAGATCCTCGGACGCCCAGATTTGGAGCTCGCCGCGACGGCGGTGCGCGTGCCGGTCCGCATCGGCCACGCGGAAGCGGTCACGGTGGAACTCGGCCGCGGCGTTACCGCCGAGGAGGCTCGCGAGCTGCTGCGCGACCAGAAGGGCGTGCGCATCGTGGACGATCCGCGGGCGGAGGTCTACCCGACGCCGCTCCAGGCGGCTGGCCAGGACGACGTGCTGATTGGGCGGCTGCGCCAGGATCCGGATCGCGAGGACACCCTGCACTTCTTTGTCGTTGCGGACAACCTGCGCAAGGGTGCGGCGACCAATGCCGTGCAGATTGCCGAGGCGTTATGGCAGAGCGGGAAGTAATTGTCCAAAAGTTCGGCGGTACCTCGGTCGTCGACTTCGAGCATCGCGCACGCGTCTCGCAGATCGTACAGACCGCCTTGCAGGAGGGCTTTCGCACCGTCGTCGTCGTGTCGGCCCCTGGCCGGCTCGGGGACGCCTACGCCACCGACACCCTGCTGCAACTCGTGGCCAACGAGGGCGCCAAGGTGCCGGCGCGCGAGACCGACCTCCTCCTGAGCTGCGGTGAGATCATCTCCGCGGTGGTGATGGCGGGCCACCTGCGCAAGGATGGAGTGCCCGCGAGGGCACTGACCGGCCCCCAGGCCGGCATCGAGACCGACGGTCGCTTTGGCGACGCCAAGATCCTCAGGGTGGACCCGGGACCGATCGGCGCCGTGCTGGATGAGGGGCTGGTGCCTGTGGTGGCGGGATTCCAGGGCAGGACGCCGCAGGGCGAGATCGCCACACTCGGCCGCGGCGGCTCGGACACCTCGGCGGCGGCGATTGGTGCCGCCCTGGGGGCGACCTATGTCGACATCTACACCGACGTCGACGGCGTTAAGACGGCCGACCCGCGCATCGTGCCCGAGGCGCGGACGATCAGTGCCCTCGACTACGACGAGCTCTTCCAGATGGCGCAGGCTGGCGCCAAGGTGGTGCACCCGCGTGCCGTGGAGGTGGCACGCCAAGCCCATGTACCGCTGCGCGTCCGCTCCACGGTGGGGGACGAGACGGGCACGTTGGTGGGTGGTGCGCGGCTGCAGGACCTCTGGCACGCCCGCCGACCGGAGAACACCGTGGTCGGCGTCACGGACCGCTCCGACATCGGCGAAGTCATCGTGACCACACCGACCGGTAGCGAACGCACCCAGGTCGAGGCGAAGGTCTTCCAGGAGCTCGCCTCGCACGGCATCTCGGCCGACATGATCTCCGTTTCGCCAGGTCGTGTGGCGTTCATCGTCAGCAAGGCACGCCTGGACGACGCCGGCCGCCTGGTCACGGCGCTCGGACTGCCGGTCCAGACGAGGGACGACGTGGCCAAGGTCGCGATCATCGGCTCCGCGATCGCCGGGCTGCCCGGCGTCATGGCAACCCTGATGGCGGGGCTCGTGGACGCAGGCGTCGAGATCCTCGAGACGTCGGACTCCCACTCATCCATCGCGTGCCTCGTGCCGGAAGGCCGCCGCGTCGACGCGGTACGCACCCTCCATCGCCAGTTCCACCTCTCGTAACCGCTCGCGGAAGGAGGCTGCACGATGCCGGCAGGAAAGCTCTTGACGGCCATGGCCACGCCCTTCGATCAGGACCTCCAGGTGGATCTGCGCAAGGCGCAGACCCTCGCGCTGCAGCTTGTCGAAGACGCTTCCGACGGTATCGTGGTGGCGGGGACGACCGGGGAGTCGCCGACCTTGCGCGAACGCGAGAAGCTCGACCTCTTCACCGCCGTCGTAGACGCCGTCGGCGACCGGGCGGATGTCTGGGCGAACACGGGCAACTACGACACGAAGGCGTCGATCGACCTCAGCCGCGCGGCCGAGAAGCTTGGCGTCCAAGGCGTCATGCTGGTCGTGCCGTACTACAACAAGCCGCCGCAGGAGGGGCTGTACCGGCATTTCCGCGCGATCGCGGAAGCGATCGAGGTGCCGGTGATGCTCTACAACGTTCCTTCCCGCACCAGTCAGAACATGACGGCCGAGACGGTGCTGCGCCTGCAGCGGGACTGCCCGAACATCGTCGCGGTCAAGGAAGCCTCGGGCAATTTCGAGCAGGCGGCCGAGATCATCAAGGGCGCGAGAGGGGACTTCGCGCTCTACTCGGGCGACGACAAGTCGACGCTGCCCCTGCTCTCGATCGGGGGGCAGGGTGTGGTCTCCGTCGCGTCGCACCTCGCTGGGGTGCGCATCCGGCGCATGATCGACGCGTTCATGACGGGACAGGTGCGCGTGGCGCAGGAGCTGCACCTCGAACTCTTGCCGCTCTTCACCGGACTCTTCGTCACCACGAGTCCCGTGCCGCTCAAGTGGGCCATGAAGGCGGTCGGCAGGGATCTGGGCGGCGTCAGGCCCCCGCTCTGCCCGCCGAGCGCATCCGAGGAGGCTTTCCTGCGCAGCCTTCTCCATGACCAGGGTCTCGGTTGACGCGGCTGGCCCCTTGCGGTTGCGGCAGCGCGATCCAGCGGCTATACTGGACGCTAGATACTTGTGTACGGACCTGCGCTGAGGGCAAACGATGCTGCCCCGGGGTCGCCAGGACGTCGGGCGACAGGCTGGGGGGGCGGGGCGCCGACGTGCGCCCTTGTTTGCCGTAGGCGCATGCATAGACCGCGCGAATGGGCGCGCGTCGAGGGCCTGCGCACGTGGGAGGTAAAATCAGTTTGACGGGACCCGCAAGACGCGCACCGACGAGGTCGCGCGTCGCAGAGAAAGGCAAGCTCCACGTCATCCCGCTCGGCGGGATCGGCGAAATCGGCAAGAACATGTACGCCTACGAATACCAGGGCGACATCATCGTCGTCGACTGCGGGCTGATGTTTCCGGAGGACGAGATGTACGGCGTCGATCTCGTCATTCCGGACATCAGCTTTCTGCTTGAGCACCGCGACCAGGTGCGCGGCATCTTCCTGACGCACGGCCACGAGGACCACATCGGCGGCCTGCCGTTCGTGTTGAAGCAGCTTCAGGTTCCCATCTTCGCGACGAAGCTGACGTTCGGCATGATCCGCGGCAAGCTCGACGAGCACGGCATGGTCGCCCACGAGCAGTCGCGGGAGATCCAGGCGGGCGACACGCTGCACGTCGGGCCGTTCCACGTCGAGGCCATCCGGGTGAACCACTCGATCCCCGATGCGGTCGCCTTCGCGATCCACACGCCGATCGGCACCGTCGTGCACACCGGCGACTTCAAGTTCGACCAGACCCCGGTGGACGGCGAGGTGGCGGACTTCCATCGCCTGGCCGAGCTTGGCCACCAAGGTGTGCTAGCGCTCTTCTCGGACTCCACGAACGCCGAGCGGCCGGGCTACACCGGTTCCGAGCGGCTGGTCGGCAAGGCCCTCGACGAGGTGATCGCCGGCGCCAAGCAGCGGGTGCTGGTGGCGTCGTTCGCGAGCAATGTGCACCGCGTGCAGCAGGTCATGAACGCGGCGGAGAAGAACGGGCGCAAGCTCGCCGTCGTGGGCCGCAGCATGGAGAACGTGGTGCGGATCGCCCTTGAGCTCGGCTACCTCAAGGCGTCCGAGGGGACGCTGATCGAGATCGACGACATCAGCCGCTTCCCCGCGAACCAGGTCGTCATCATGACGACGGGCTCCCAGGGCGAGCCGATGGCGGCGCTCTCGCGCATGGCGGCGTCCGAGCACAAGAAGGTCGAGATCCTGCCCGGCGACACGGTGATCATCGCCGCGACGCCGGTGCCGGGCAACGAGAAGTCCGTCAGCCGGACGATCAACAACCTCTACCGGCGCGGCGCGGAAGTCGTGTACTCGTCGCACATGGGCGTGCACGTATCGGGTCACGCGGCGCAGGAAGAGCTGAAGCTGATGATGTCGCTCGTCCAGCCGCGCTTCTTCTGCCCGATGCACGGCGAGTACCGCATGCTGATCACGAACGCGCGCCTCGCGGAGTCGGTCGGCATCCCCAAGCCGAACATCCTGATCGGCGAGATCGGCTCGGTCTACGAGTTCACCGAGGGCACCGCCGCCATCGTCGGCAAGGTCAATTCGGGCTCGGTCTTCGTCGACGGCCTCGGGGTCGGCGACGTGGGGAACATCGTGCTGCGCGACCGCAAGCTGCTCGCCGAGGATGGCGTGATCGTCGTCGTAGTGGCCATCGACCGCGAGTCGCAGGCCGTGATCTCGGGGCCGGACATCGTGTCGCGCGGCTTCGTCTACGTGCGCGAGTCGGACCAGCTGATCGAGGATGCGAAGCAGAGGATCCGCGAGGCGCTCGAGACCGCCGACAGCCGCCGCATGGGCGACTGGTCCGCGATCAAGTCGCTGGTGCGCGACACCCTGGGGAGGTTCGTGTTCGAGCGCACCCGCCGCAGGCCGATGATTCTGCCCATCGTCATGGAGATCTGAGCGTGTCGCCTCGTGCGCAGGCTGGCCTCGCCGTCCTGTTCGCGAACCTCGTCTGGTCGACCACCTACCCGGTGTCGCAGGTAGCTCTGGGAATCGGCGCAGGACGGCTTGCCGCCCTGCGCTTCCTCATTTCCGGTATCATCGCGCTGCCGCTCTTATGGGGACAGCGCCTGCCGCGCGGACGCATGCTGCTCGCGGCGATCGGACTCGGCCTCCTGGGTTTCAGCGTGGCCTTCCTCCTGCAGGTGGAGGGTATTCGCCTCGCGGGCGCTTCCCTCGCCGCGATCTCGATCGCGCTCGAGCCGCTCGCGACCGCCATCGTGGCGCGGTTCTTCTTGCGCGAGCGCCTGCCGCGTCTGGCACCGATCGGATTCGCCCTCGCGGTCCTCGGCACGTGGCTCCTCGCGGGCGAGCCGCGCCCGGGCCACGACGCGAACCTGCCCGGGATCCTCCTGCTCGTGGCGTCCGCCGCGAGCTTCGGCGTCTACAACGTGTTCTCGAAGCCCGTGACGGAGCAGGTGGGCGAGATGCCGCTGACGGTCATCGGCGCCCTGGCGGCGGGCGTCGCCTTCCTGCCGTGGCTCTTCATCGGCCCGCCACTCACGAGCATGCCGCGCGGCGATGTGCTGTGGACGCTCTACCTGGCGCTTGGGCCGACGCTCCTCAGCTACTTTCTCTGGTTCTACGCGGTGCGGCGCGCCGACGTCGGTTTCGCGGCATTCTTTCTCTATGTCCAGCCGGTCGTCGGCTCGCTCCTCAGCTGGGTCTGGCTTGGGCAGGCCTTGACGCCCGTGGAGATCGTCGGCGCCGTGCTGGTGCTCTTCGCGGTCTATCTCGGCGTTCGTCCTGCCGAACCTCTCGTGGAGCGCGCCTAAACCCGGAGCGGGCATGCTAGGGTGCGGGGAGGGACGCCCAGGTGTCGAAGCCTGCCGAGGGCCCCGAAGAGAAACGGGAAACAGGCCGGGCCGAAGAAGCCATCACGTCGCTCGGCACGTCCACCGTGCCGAAGGCGCGCAGCCCCATCCACTGCCTGACCGTGATCGGCCAGGTGGAGGGGCACATCCTGCTGCCGAGCCAGAACAAGACAACCAAGTACGAACACGTGATCCCGCAACTGGTGGCGATCGAGGAGGACCCCGAGGTCAAGGGCCTGCTCGTCGTGCTCAACACGGTGGGCGGCGACGTCGAGGCGGGGCTCGCGATCGCCGAGCTGATTGCGGGGCTCAGCAAGCCTAGCGTGAGCCTCGTCCTCGGCGGCGGCCACTCGATCGGCGTGCCGATCGCGGTCGCCGCGGACTGCTCCTTCATCGCCCCGACCGCCACGATGACCGTCCACCCGCTGCGCCTCAACGGGCAGGTTGTCGGGGTGCCGCAGACCTACGAGTATATCGACCGCATGCAGGACCGCGTGATCCGCTTCATTGCGGGCCACTCCCGCATCCGCGAGGGCAGGCTCAAGGAATTGATGCTGCGTACGGGGGAGCTTGCGCGCGATGTCGGGACGGTTCTGGTGGGCCAGGAGGCGGTGCGCGAAGGCCTGATCGACCGGGTCGGCACGTTGCAGGAAGCGATGGCCGAGGTGGAGCGCCGCGTAGGCGAGGAAGGAGGTGGGCGCCAGGATGCTGTGGACGATCGTCGATCCGGAGACCATCTGGCAGCAGCTGTCGGAGGAGGCGCTGACGGTGCGCAGGCACCGGCAGGGCTTCGTCGTCGTCCGCGCCGGTCGCGATGGTAAGGAGCAGCTGGAGCGCCTGATCGCGACCGACCCTGCCCTCTACCTCGATCCGTCGCTGCAGCCGGGAGGACCGCCGCCCGTGTCCTGACGGCGCAGGAAACGAACCTTTTCCCCCCGAAAGCGTGTCCGTTGCGAAAGGGAGGAAGGGCTGTTGCCGGACGTCCGCCGTGTTGTCTTGTCCCTCAGTGACGGGCGCGAGCTCGATGTCTATACCGCCGGGGATACCAGCTGGCCGCTTGTCTTGATCCACAACGGCACGCCCACCGGTGGCGGGTTCCTCACGCAGCACCTGATCGACGCCGAGGCGCGCCACCTGCGGCTCGCGAGCTACAGCCGTCCGGGGTACGGGCGGTCGACGCGCCTCAGGGGGCGCGACGTGGCCCAGGCCGCGGCGGACGCCGCCGCGATCGCCGATCATCTTGGCGCGGACCGGTTCGCCACCTGGGGCATCTCGGGCGGCGGGCCGCACGCGCTCGCCTGCGCCGCCCTGCTTCCCGACCGCATCGTCGCCGCGGCGTCCTTCGCGGCAGTCGCCCCCTACGACACCATGGGGCAGGACTTCATGACAGGCATGGGCCAGGACAACATGGACGAGTTCTCGGCCGCGCTGGCGGGCGAGGACACCTTGACGGCCTACCTCGAGCAGGCGATGAAGGGCCTCAAGGAGGCAAGCGTCGAGGAGGCCGTCGAGGCGATGCATACCCTCCTGAGCCCAGAAGACCGCGCCGTGTTCACGGGCGAGTTCGGCCGGGAACTTGTGCAGACGATGCGGGATGGTCTTGAAACCGGGTTCTACGGCTGGCTCGACGACGACCTCGCGTTCACGCGGCCCTGGGGCTTCGCGCTCGGCGAGATCCGGGTGCCCTTGCAGGTCTGGCAGGGACGGCACGACCTGATGGTGCCGTTCGCGCACGGCCTGCGCATCGCCGACGCCGTCCCGGGAGCCGAGCGCCACCTCTCGGACGTCGACGGTCACCTCACGCTCTACGCCCGGCGCGTGCCCGAGGTCCACGCCTGGCTCGCCGAGCACTTCTGAGTTTCGCAGCCCACCTCCCGGCAGGAACCGCGCCCCGCTTGGACGAAGGCGCTCTTGTTCCTGAGTCAGGGAGGCGTTTTGCGTGCCTAAAGCACCGGTAACCGCCCAGGACATCCTGCGCATCCGCCTTGGGGCGAATGTCGAGATCTCGCCCGACGGTGGGCTGATCGCGTACGAGGAGGTCCATCAGAATCCGGAGACCAACGAGACGCGTAGCCGCATCCGCGGCATCCGGCCGGGTCATGCGCCGTGGGACCTGACGACGGGCGAGCGGGACAAGAGGCCACAGTTTTCCCCGGACGGCTCACGCCTTGCGTTCCTGCGCAAGGGCAAGCAGGAGACGCAGGTCTGGATCCTGCCGCTCTCGGGCGGCGAAGCCTGGCAGCTGACCCGCGTCGCCGGCGGCGTCTCGGACTATACCTGGTCGCCGGACGGGCGCCTGATCGCGTTCACGACACCACTTGGCCGCGAGGGTCTGCAGACCGAGCCGCGGCCCGAGGAGAAGGACCCCGAGCGCCGCTTCACGGCCGACGTGAAGGTCATCGAGGAGCTCGCGCACAAGCTGGACGGCGAAGGCTACTTCAAGGATCCCCCTTGCCTCTGCACGATCAAGGCCTGCGAGGGGTCGGCGCCTTTGGCGCTCACCTTCCCGCCCTACCGCGTGCATGACATCGGCTTCGCTGCGGATGGCAGGTCGATCTACTTCCTCTCCCGCCGTGGCGAGGACTACGATCGGGAGCTCTTCGACCTCAGCCTCTACCGGATCGGCGTCGAGGGCGGTGACGCGGAGGAGATCGCCCCTGTGGGCGTCGAGGGCTTCGCGGCGGGTGCGCAGAGCCTCGCGATCGCCATGTCGGACCCCAAGGAGATGGGCTACGACAATACGCGCCTCTACGTCGCTGGACTCGACGGCCAGGACCGGCGAGCGGCCGCGCCGGACTTCGACCGCACGCTCGGCAACGCGGCGATCAGCGACGTGCCCGCATCCGGCTTCGCGGGGCTCAGCTGGGCCGCGGATGGTCAGGGCGTCTACGGCATCTACAGCGACGAGGGCACCTGCCAACTCGGCCTGTTCCACCCGGACGGGCGCGTGGAGCCCAAGACCGAGGGACGCCACGTCGTCTACGGCTACAGCGTGGCGCGCGAAGGCGGCCGCATCGCCCTCCTCATCTCGAACCTCGGGGATCCGGGCAACGTCTACCTCCTCGAGAACGGCCGGCTCGAGCGGCTTACGGACCTCAACCACGACTTCTTCGCGCAGTTCGAGCTTGCGGAGACGGAGTTCTTCCAGGCCGAGGACGGCGAGGGGCACAAGGTGGACACCTGGGTTGTGCCGCCGCTGACTCCTCCGGCCTCCGGCAAGGCGCCGACCGTTCTCATGATCCACGGCGGCCCCATGAGCATGTACGCCCACACCTACTTCTTCGAGGTGCAGCTGCTCGCGGCCCAGGGCTTCGGCGTCGTCTACACGAACCCGCGCGGCAGCCAGGGCTATGGCTTCGAGTTCTGCCGCGCCATCCAGCGCGAGTGGGGCAACCTCGACCTCAAGGACATCTACCTCGGGCTCGACGCCGCGATCGCCCACCACTCCTTCATCGACGCGGACCGGCTGGGCGTCGGCGGCGGCTCCTACGGCGGCTACATGACCAACTGGATCGTTGGCCACACTGACCGCTTCAAGGCCGCCGTGAGCGGCCGCTCGGTGGTGGACTGGCAGGCGATGTTCGGCAGCGGCGACGGCGGCTGGGGCTGGATCGACCGGGCGGGCGGCGTGCCGCCGTGGCGCGATGCCGCATGGTACCGCCAGCAAAGCCCGATCACCTACGTCGACAACATCGTGACGCCACTCCTGATCGAAAACCAGGAAGGGGACCTGCGTTGCCCGATCGAGCAGGGCATGATCCTCTACACGGCGGTGAAGTGGCTCGGCAAGGCACCTGTGCGCTTCGTGCGCTACCCGGACGAGTTCCACGGCATGAACCGCGGCGGCAAGCCCTGGCACAGGGTGCACCGCCTGAAGGAGATCGTGCGCTGGTATCGCCGCTATCTGTACAGTGAGGACTGAAGCGAAGGAAGACCGCCCCCGCGTGGGGGCGGTCTTCCTTCGCGAGCGTGCGGGGGCGCAAGCGACAAGAGCTCGGTGGTCAGACTTCCACGGGTTCGATGTCCAGATCGAAGTAATGATGGCGAGCTACCCCATCCGCCAACCACTGTTCGAGTGGCAGAAGACGTGGACGAAACTTGAGATAGTGGCGCAGAGCGTCTACGGGGACAAACCGGGCTTCCCTGACGATTCCATCGGGGTCCCGCGGCAGAAGTGAGCCTCCGGCAACCTGTGCCGCAAAGTACATCTGCACGTGATGTTCGTTCCACTCGCTTCGCCTGAACTCCGTCACGAACGCGAGGCCGCGAACCTCGACGACGAGTCCGGTTTCCTCCCGGGCCTCGCGGATTGCCGTGGTGATGAGAGGCTCATCCGGCTCCACGCCGCCCTTCGGCAGCCCCCACCGTCCGCGTTCCGCCACCAGCAAGACAGAGGAATTCTCGACGACCACGACACCGGATGAGACGATGTGCCGGTCCAATACGGTCACCTGCCTCCTAAGCTGTCATCCTGGGCCGCTCCTTCGGAGTCGAAGGTAGGGTCCGCTCAGGCGATCTCCTGCACCTCGCCGACGCGACGCAGGAGCGCGACCGGCGTCTGCTCGTGACCCTGCCCAAGGGGGTTGTCGAAGAGGAGATGCCGCACGAGTTCGCGGTCGACGTCGGGCGTCGCGCCCAGGATGTTCACCGAGATGTCGTTCGCGTCGATGATCGCGACGCCGATGCCCTCGCCGAGGGCGGCGGCAAGATCCTTCGCCGCGCCGTCGGGGTTCAGGGGCGCCAGCTTGGCGTGCGTGTTGTAGGGCGGGATGGTGCCGCGCGTCGGTCCGTCGATCGCCGAGGCCTGAGGACCCAGGAGGTCGTAGAAGACGCCCTTCCTGCCGAAGACCCGGGCGAGGGCCGCTACAGCCGCCGCGAACAGGATGCGGCTGGCACCTACCTCGCGCACCGCGAGCTCCATCGTCTCGGGGATGCCGAGGCCGATGCCGTGCGGCGTCTTGCGGACGAACCGCGTGAGGAAGCGGGCCAAGGGGCGGGGATGGATCTCGGCCACCGGGTAGGAGCGTCCCTGGCTGATCGCGACGATCTTCTCGCTGATGGCAATGACGTCCCCCGGCTGGAGATCGCCCGCCACCGCGTCGCGCACGATGGCCTGGAGGTCGTCGCCCTTTTCGACGAGCGGTGTCTTGACGGGGGCGCGCAGGAAAACCTGTCCCTTGGCGCCCGCGAAGAGGTGGCGGCCCCAGTTGGGCCGGTAGCGGGCGAAAGCCGCCTTCGCGGCCTCGCTGGCCGCCTCGGCGAAGCGGCGGTCGCCGACCTCCGTGAAGTGCGTGCCAGCCTCGGTGGAGCGTCCGCCCCCCTCGAAGAAGACGCGCAGCCAGAGTTCGACGTTGATCACGCGCCAGAAGAGGAGGCTCGAGGGCGCGCGTCCCTGTGCCGCGTCGCGGAAGGCCTGGGCGATGCGAGCTCCCTGCCAGTATGGCCGGCTCTGGAAGAGCGGCGAGCGGAACAGGCTCTCGAACACCGCGCGGCGGGCGAAAAGCCAGCGTGACTCCGGCGTCGTGAAGCCCACCTTCCAGCGGCGCAGGCGGATCCTGTCCGGCAGGAGGCGGCGCATCGATTCGCGCAGGATGATGCGGCTCCAGCCGTCGCGGATGATCTCGCCGTCGGGCAGGCCGAGGATGGCTTCGACGAGTTCCTGATCGAGGTAGGGGACCCGCGACTCGATCGAGTGGGCCATCGAGTTGCGGTCCTCGTAGCGCAGGAGGGCAGGCAGGCTGTAGGTGGTGAGATCCTGCCTGAGACGTTCCTTGAGGTTGTCGTCGGGCCTGGTGTCCAGGGCCGGGTGGTGGGCGGCGAGGAAGGCGTCCTTGAGCAGCGAACGCGCCGGTATGGCGCCCTTACGCTGGCGCAAAGTCCGGCGCACGACGGGCCAGATCACGTCGCGGGCAAGCACGGCTTCGCGCAACAGCCTGCCGAGCTTGCGCTGACGCCAGAGCTGGCGCAGGTAGACCATCTGGTACGGCACGTAGCCGGCCAGGAGCTCGTCGCCGCCCTGCCCGTCCAGAACCACCTTGACCTGCTCCTTTGCGGTGCGCATCACGCACCACTGCGCGTAGGGGCCGGTGCTGACGACGGGCTCGTCGAGGTGCCAGACCATGTCTTCCATCTCGTCGACGAAAGTCTGGGAGCTCGGGCTGGTGTAGGTCGTGTCGGCGCCCGTCTTGGCGATCGCCTCCTCGATGTAGGCACGCTCGTCGATGGGGTCGCCGTCGAATACGGCGGAGAAAGTCTTGACGTGGCCGCGCAGCGACGCGGCGTCCGGCAGGTGCTCACGCAGGAGGTCTGTCATCAGCGCGACGATGGTCGTCGAGTCGAGGCCGCCCGAAAGCGCCGCGCCCACCGGTACGTCGCTCACGAGGCGGCGCGCGACCGACTTTTTGAAAAGGTCGTGGAAGGCCTCCGGCGTCATCGCGCCGTCGCGGCGGAGCTGAGGCTGCCAGTAGCTCACGGGGTCTTCGATCCTACCGTCCTGGATCACGATGTAGCTCGCGGCGGGCACGTGGCGGACGCCCTGAAAGAACGTCTCGGGGCTGTGGTCGTGGAGGCCCTGCACCAGGTACTCGAAGACCATCTGCTCGTTGACGGCGCGCGGCAATGCCGGGTCCTGCCAGAGCGACTTGACCTCCGAGGCGAACAGGATGCGCTCGCCGGCTCGGGCGTAGTAGAGCGGCTTGATGCCGAAATGGTCACGGCAGAGCACGAGGCGGTCCTCGCGCAGGTCGGCGATGGCCGCCGCCCACATGCCGTTCAGGCGCCGAAAGCAGTCTGTGCCCCACTCGGCGTAGGCCTGCAGGAGCACTTCGGTGTCGCATTCGGTATGGAAGCGGCGGCCCTTCTCGATCAGTTCCGCGCGCACATCGCGGTAATTGTAGATCTCGCCGTTGTACACGAGGCGGACCTGCCCGTCCTCCGTCTCCATCGGCTGGTGCCCGCCCTGGACGTCGATGATGCTCAGGCGGCGCATGCCGATGCTCATGGCGGGACTCTCGCTGAAGCCGTGGTCGTCGGGACCGCGATGCCAGATCGCCGCGTTCATGCGCTCGAGCAGCTCATGGTCCGGAGGGCCGAAGAAGCCGGCGATACCGCACACGGCGAAGAATCCCTCCCAATGTATCCTGCAAGATGGCAGGTCCCATCCAGGATAGCGCTTAGCGGTAAAATGCGCATCTCCGCAGCGCCATGGTCGCCCTATGTAGGCGTCTTCACACGCGGTAGCGGACCTGGGCTGACGGATTGCACGCTTGCGGCCCGCAGGCATGCAGTGTAGTGTATTGGAGGTCCTTTCCGGGTCGCCAGGGGAGGGGTCTCGTGGGTCAGCCCGAAGAAGCCGGCAACGCGTTACGCCGCGACGTTACCGTCTGGGGTTCCTTCATGTGGGGCTACGCGGATGTCGGCGCCGACATCTACACGGCGCTCGGCCTCGTGGCTGGCGCCGCCATGGGCGCGACGCCCGTCGCTTTCGCCGTGGCGGGGATCGTCTATCTGCTGGTCGGTCTGGCCTACACGGAACTAGCTTCGAGCTATCCGGTGGCCGGTGGCGGCCAGTACTTCAC
The DNA here is from genome assembly GCA_021799275.1 of Bacillota bacterium. Lineage (GTDB taxonomy): Bacteria > Bacillota > Sulfobacillia > JAJZYS01 > JAJYTV01 > JAJZQO01. Next base: position 57,534 of record JAJZAT010000013.1, on the reverse strand, counting down.
GCTGCGCGGGCTTGGCGACGTCTGGGGCTTCGTCTGCGGTTCCGCGCTGCTGCTCGACTATACGATCGACATCTCGCTTTTCGCCGTCTCCTCGTCCGGCTACTTCAACTTCTTTCTGCCGTCGCTCGGCGTCAACATCCAGTCCTTTGTGGTGAATATCGGCCCCTTCGTCGGTGTCAACGTGCTTTGGCTCGTCGAGACCCTGGTCATCATCGGCTTCCTGATCGCCATCAACTACGTCGGCATCAAGATCTCGTCGCGCATCAACGAGGTGCTGGGCGTTGTCGCCATTATCGGCCAGGTCGTCATCGTCATCTTCGGCTTCGTCTTCGCGTGGGATCCTAACCAGATGCTTTTGCAGATGCGCCTGCAGTTTCCGGACATGCACAACTTCATGTACGGCTCTTCGCTTGCCATCATCTCGTTCGTCGGGCTCGAGTCGATCTCGCAGGTGTCGCAGGAGACGAGACGACCGGCGACGATCGTCCCGAGAACGTCGATCTCGCTCGTGCTGAACGTCCTCATCTTCGCGCTCGCGTTCTCGGTGCTCGGCATGGGCCTGCTGCCCTGGCAGGTGCTCGGCGCGCACGCCGGCGATCCGATCGCCATCGTGGCGCAGAAGATCCCGATCATCGGCGCCATCGCCGCACCGATGACGGCCCTGATCGGCGGCGTCATCGTGCTCATCTCCTCGAACTCTGGCGTCATGAGCGCGTCGCGTCTCACCTACTCGATGAGCACGTTCCAGCTGCTGCCTGAATGGTTCTCGGCCGTGCATCCGCGCTACCACACGCCGTACCGCACGATCATCGTGTTCTCGGGGGTCGCGGTGGTGCAGGCGATTCTCGCCTTCCTCTCGGGAGGCGCGATGAACACGCTCGCGAACATGTACGCCTTCGGCGCCACGTTCGGCTACCTTCTCGTCTTCATCTCGCTGATCGTGCTGCGCTTCAAGGACCCCTTCACGCCGCGTCCGTACCGCATGCCGCTCAACATCGCCTTGAAGGGTCAGGACGATGGGGCGCCCAGGATCTCATTCCCGATCCTGGCCGTGATCGGTTTCCTCGGCGTCGGAACCATCCTCTTCGAGGTCATCCTGACCCACGCGATCGGCCGCATCGCGGGTCCCGCCTGGGTGCTCGTCATGCTGCTCTTCTACTACATCTACCGCCGCAAGGCGGGCTTGCCGCCGTGGCGCGCCCTGCCGCGCGACTGGGAGGCGCAGCAGCGGCACACCCTGCGCGAGGCCGAGGAGTTCGAGCTCCTGGCGGAGTATGAACAGGCCCTCGCGGACAAGGCCGCCAGAGGGGGCCAGAGCACATGAAGCGCGGCTTCGTCGTGGCGATCGGCCTCGTTGCCCTCGTGCTCGGCCTGATCATCCTGGTGCGCGGCATCGTGGAGCACGGCAGCCTGCTCTACGACCTCTTCGGCGTCCTTTTTATGGCGCTCGGCGTCGCCCGCCTCTACGACGCCCGGCGGAGGAGCAGCTGAGATGGCGCTTCACGTCGGCGTTCTCGGCACGGCCATCGCCATCGTCTTCCTCGTTCTCCTCACGCTCGTCTTCCGTTGGATGTTCCGTGTGCCGCGCCAGCTGCCCTACGAAGTGGCGAAGATCCGCCGCACCGTGAACCAGTTGCGCACGGTGGTGGTGCCGGTCGTCGCGGCCATGTCGTCCGAGCGCGCCGTGGAACTTGCATGCCGGCTGGCGGAGCCGCAGCAGGCGGAGATCGTGCTCGTGCACGTGGTGGAAGTGCCGCTGTCGCTGCCGTTGGACGCGGCCATGCCGAACCAGCGCGAGAAGGGTGAGGCGTCGATCGCGGTCGGCGTGACAATCTGCGAGACGCACGGGCTCGAGTCCAAGGGTGTCATCGTCCCGGCCCGCAGCGCGTGGGAGGGCATTTTGCGCGTCGCGCGCGAGCGCCACGCGGATCTCATCGTGCTCGGCCTCGACGCCAAGCAGCGGCGGCCGGGCGAGGAAATGAGCCGCAACGTGGCGCAGGTGGTCCGCCGTGCGGCCTGCGAAGTGCTCGTGGACAGGCCGGCCGTGGGCGCTATCGACAAGGTGGAACTCGCGGACTGAGCCCCAGGACAAACTTGGTGATGCTAAGACGCGGAGGTGGCCCCCATGCCGCACGCGTCCTGGCCCTTTTTGGCGCTTTTGCTGCTCTCCCTTTGGCCGCCCCGCTTCGCGACCGCTCCAGCCGGCGGTGCGGCGCCGTCGGTGGCCGTCACAGGTTCCCCTGCGCAGGCCGAGCCTGCCTGCGGGCCTGGGCAGCCGGACGACCCCGGCACGGCCTGGGGTCTGATCGGGCACATGACGACCGACTATCCGACGTCGGCGCCCGGGCGCAACTTCAACATGGCCCTCGCGTCGAAACGCCTGTGCGGGACCTTGATTCCGCCGGGCGGCGTCTTCTCGTTCAACGGCCAGTTGGGTGAGTCCAGCAGGGCCCGCGGCTACAAGGTCGGGCGCGTCTTTATCGGCGACCGCATCGTACCGGGGTACGGCGGCGGAGTCTGCCAGGTCGCCACGACCATCTACGAAGCGGCCCTGCGGGCGGGGCTCGACATCGAGGAGCGCCACCAGCACGGCCTTACGGTGCCGTACCTTCTGCCCGGCGAGGACGCGACGATCTCGTACGGCGCCCTCGACCTGCGCATCCGCAACGACACGGGCGGCCCGCTGCGCCTCGTCACCCGGGCTACGGGCGGCCGCGTGACGGCGGAATTCTATGGCACCCGTCAGCCGCCGGAGGTGCGCTGGATCCACAAGGAACTGCGGCGCTTCCCCTTCTACACGATCCGCAACTCCGACCCGGACCTGCCCAAGGGCAAGGAGGAGGTCGACGCGCCAGGCCAGGAGGGCGTCGTCGTCCACTCCTGGCTGGAGAGGGAATGGCCCGACGGGCGGCTGGAGCGGTTCGACATGGGCGTCGACAGCTACCGGGCGAGTCCGCGCATCGTCCGCGTGGGCACGGGCAGGGCGGCCGACCGGCCCGCGGCACCCGCCGATTGACAGCGCCGCCGGCTCTGCTAGCCTTGGTGCGGGAGGCGATCGGAACTGGCGGCGGAGGAGAGTCAGGGCCTGAGAAGGGTACTCGGGTGGCGCGAGGGGGCCGCGCTGACGGTGGCGTCCGTGCTTGGGTCGGGCGTGCTCTACCTGCCCGCCCTGACGGCACAGGAGGCGGGGCCGGGCGGCATCCTGGCGTGGGTCGCGATGGGTCTTTTGATCGTGCCGCTCGCGTTCACCCTGGCGCGCCTTTCGACGCGCATCCCGGACGCCGGCGGCATCGCAGCGTTCGCGCGCGCGGCCTTTGGGCCCGCAGGCGGTGCCGCGGCCGGCTGGCTCTTTCTCGGCACCGTTCCGCTTGGCGCCCCGATCGCGGCGCTGATCGGCGCCGGCTATCTGGCGGCGGCGTTCGGCCTCTCGCACCTGACGACGCTCCTGATCGCCGCGGCGCTCCTGGCCCTGGCCGTCCTGTTGAACGCGCTCGGCGTCGAGATCTCCGGTCGGGCGGCGGGCGCGGTGGTCGGTCTGATCGCGGCGCTCTTGCTCGCGGCCGTCGCCGTCGGATTCATGCATCTGCGCCTCAGCCGCTTCACGCCGGTCCTGCCGCACGGGCTCATGCCGGTCGGCCTGGACCTGGCGCTCCTCTTCTGGGCCTTCGTCGGCTGGGAGGCGGTGGCGAACTACGCGGAGGAGTTCGCGGACCCCGAGCGGGACCTGCGTCGCGCGATGATCCTCAGCATCGTCGTGATCGACGCCCTCTACATCCTGCTTGCGGTGGTCACGGTGGGCACAGGCGCTTATGCGGGGAGCGGCAGCCGCGACGCCCTCTCCGTGATGCTTGGCCAGGGCGGCGGGCGCGTCGGCGTTCTTGCGACATCCCTGCTCGCCCTGCTCGTCACCTACGGTACCATCCACGCCTACGTCGGGGGGTTTGTGCGGCTCGTCTACGCCCAGGCGAGGGCAGGGGACTTCCCCGCCTTCTTCGCGCGCCTGCACCCGGGCACCCGCACGCCCCTGCGGGCAGTCTGGACGCTCGCGCTGGTCTTCGGGCTGGTGCTGACGCTGGAAGCCCTGCATCCGGTCGGGCTCGAGCGGCTGGTCGCCTGGTCGTCGGCCGTCTTCATCGCGCTGTACGTTCTGGCGATGGCGTCCGCGCTACGGCTGCTGACGGTCCCCCGCGAGCGCGCCGTCGCGCTCGTTGCCATGCTCGTCTGCCTTGGCACGCTGCCGTTCCTCGGGTGGGGAGCCGTGTACCCGCTCGTGCTGGCGGCGATCGGAGCGGGGCTCCACCTGGCGCGCAGGGACCGCCGCGACGCGCCACCGCTCTTTCGGGCCTGAGGCTCGGCAGGAAGCCATCACCTGCGTGGTAAACTTTCCGACAGAAATCGACGTCCCCCATTCGGCCAAGCCCTAAGGAGGTCCCCTCTTGGAGTTCACGCCGGTCGACCACCCGCTCGTGCAGGAGAAGCTCCGCCTGCTGCGCGACGTCTCGACGAGCCCGAAGGAGTTCCGCGCCCTGCTGGCCGAGGTGTCGGTGCTGCTGGCGTACGAGGCACTGCGCGACCTGCCCCTCGAGACCGTCAGCGTCCAGACGCCGGTCGCGGCCGCGAGCGGCGTCCGGCTGAGGAACGGCCAGCCGGTCCTGGTGCCGATCCTGCGCGCGGGCCTCGGCATGTCCGACGGCATCCTGCGGGTGATGCCGGAGGCGTCGGTCGGGCACATCGGACTCTACCGCGACCATGAGACCCACCAGCCGGTTGAGTATTACCGCAAGCTTCCGGCAGACATCGCCGGGCGCGACGTCCTGCTGCTCGATCCGATGCTCGCGACCGGCGGTTCGGCGGTGGCGGGGCTCGACCTGCTCAAATCCGTCGGCGTGAGAAGCCTGCGCCTCATCTGCCTTGTGGCGGCGCCCGAAGGTGTTCGGGCCGTCGCGGCGGCGCATCCCGACGTGCCGATGTTCGGGGCGGCGCTCGATAGCCACCTGAACCAGGATGCCTACATCGTGCCGGGCCTCGGCGACGCGGGCGACCGGCTGTTCGGAACGCTCTAGGCGGGGCGCGCTGCAAGGCGCTGCCGATCATCCCACCGGCGAGCGCCGAGAGAGAGGGTGGGGTCCCATGCCACGTGAACTGCTGCTCATGTCGAATTCCTACGTGTTCGGACGCGGCTTCCTGGAGCACGCCCGCGAGGAGATCGCTTCGGTCATGGGCGGGCGCAGGCGGATACTCTTCTTGCCGTTCGCCGGCAAAGACCATGACGCCTACACCCGGCGGATGCAGGAGGCGATGGCGCCTCTGGGCATTGATGTCGAGGGGGCCCACCGCCAGCAGGACCTGCCTGCCGCCGTGCGTGCGGCCGAGGCGATCTTCGTCGGCGGCGGCAACACGTTCCGGCTCGTGCGCGCGTTGCGCGACCTGGGCGCACTCGATCCCATTCGGACGCAGGTGAGCCAGGGTACCCCGTACCTTGGAGCCAGCGCCGGGTCCAATGTCGCCTGCCCTACGATCCGGACGACCAACGACATGCCGATCGTGGAGCCTGGGTCCTTCGCCGCCATCGGCCTGATCCCGTTCCAGATCAATCCGCACTACGTCGATCCGCAGCCGGGGAGCACCCATATGGGCGAGACGCGCGAGGAGCGCCTGCTGCAGTTCCTCGAGGAGAACGATGTCCCTGTGCTCGGCCTGCGCGAAGGTTCCTGGCTGCGCGTCACCGGCGAGCGAGCGGTGCTCGGCGGGGCCGCAGGCGCACGGCTCTTCCTGCGAGGGCAGGCCCCCGAGGAACGCGCGGTCGGGTCGGACCTCTCCTGGCTCCTCGACACGAGGCCGCGATTCGCCGAATGAGCATCGTCGGCCCGGGTGGCGGCAGGTCTCCAAAAAGCGCAGGGACCGTCCCGCGCGCTGCGGGACGGTCCCTGCGCTGATAGGTCAGAGCCTGACGCCGTTGGTCGGGGCGTAGGCGCGGAAGAGTCGCATGAGTTCCTGCGTGAGGGGCCCCGGCTTACCTTGACCGACAACACGCTCGTCGACCTTCGTCACCGGCACGATCTCCGCCGCCGAGCCGGTGAGGAACGCCTCATCCGCGTTCCAAAGCTCGTGGCGGGTGAACGTCGTCTCCACCACCTCGAAGCCGGCCTGCCGCGCGAGGTCCATGACGGTCCGGCGCGTGATGCCGAGCAGGATGCCGAGATGGGCGGCGGGGGTGACGAGCACGCCTTCGCGCACCATGAAGATGTTGTCCGCGCTGCACTCGGCCACGAAGCCTTCCTCGCTCAGCATCAGGACCTCGCCCCAGCCGTGCTGGTTGGCTTCAAGCTTGGCGAGGATGTTGTTCAGGTAGTTGAGCGACTTGACCTGCGGATTGATGATTTCTGCCCGCGAACGGCGGATGGAGCCCGTGCCGATGCTCATGCCGCGCTCGTACAGCTCGGGCGGGTAGAGCGAGATCCTGTCCGCGATCACGATAACCGTCGCGCCGTCGCACTTGCGCGGGTCGAGCCCGAGGTCTCCCGGGCCGCGCGTGACTACGAGGCGGATGTAGGCGTCCCTGAGCCCGTTCTCGATGCAGCTCTGGCGCACGATCTCGCGCATCTCGTCCCGGGTCTGGGGAATGTCCAGCATGATGGTCTTGGCGGAGGCATATAGCCTCGCAAGATGCTCTTCAAGCTTGAAGATGACACCGTCGTAGACGCGGATGCCCTCGAACACGCCGTCGCCGTACAGCAGACCGTGGTCGAAGACCGAGACCTTCGCCTCTTCCCGGGGCACGAACTTGCCGTCGAGAAATATCTTCTGGCTCAACTGTGCAGACCTCCTGCGCGCGAAAGCGGATGGGTACTCCCCCCAAGGTCCACGCCTAGCTTACCACTTTGCACCGGTCGCTTCCTGAGGACGGCAGGTGCCTTCCTCGGCGGGGCGAACCCCGAAACTGGAGGGGTACAAAGGTGCAGGGTGATCTGAGAAGCCGACTGGTTCGCAGGCTGGCAGGGGATCCCTTCGGCCCGCCGGTGCGGCTCGTCACCGCGCCGGCCGCCACCCTGCTCTGGGAACGCGAGACGCTGGCCGCGCTCGGCGGGGGCAGCCTGCGGCTGCGCGTGGAGACACCGGCCCGGCTGGCCGCGGACATTTTGGCCGCGTGCGGGGAGCCCGCGGCCGCCCTGTCGCGCGCGCAACTGCGTGCACTCTTGCGCGTCGTCGCCGACCGAAGCGGCGCCTTGCAGGTGTTCCGGGGCGCGGCGGGAGGACGTGCGGGGGCGGAGTCGCTGCTTCTCGGCACGCTCGAGGCGGCGTGGTGGCAGGGCCCGAACCTGCCGCTGGCCGCCGCCGAGGTGCTGGGGGCCGAGACCTTCGCCGCCTTGCAAAGTGTCCAGGACCGGATCGTCGATCTGGCCGCCGAAGCCGGGCTCGCGCCGGAACCCCGCCTCCTCTGGCGGGCGGCGGAGCTCCTGGACCGCGTCGCCTGGGAGCCTTCGAGCGTCTTCTGGCCCGAAGGGCCGCTGCGTGCGCCGGAAGCGGCGCTGCGTTCGGAGCTGCTGCACCGCGGCTATTTGGCGGATCTGGCCGAGGGGCTCGGGGAGGGTCCGCAGCCAGGGGTGACGGTCGAGGTGCGCGCGGCACCGGACGTGCGGACCGAGGCCCGGGCAGCGGCGAGGCACTGCCTCGATCTCGTGCGCGACGGCCTGCGGCCTGGCGATATCCTCATCGGCTGCGGCGACTTTTCGCTGCAGTCCGTCCTGCTGCGTGCCGCCCTCGAGGAAGCGGGGATCGCCGTCGACGCGGGGCCCGGCGATGTCCAGGGAGAGCCCATCCGGCTCTGCCTCGGCGGACTCCTGGACGTGCTGCGGGGCCGACGGCAGGAGGGACTCCTAGCCATCGCCGGCAGCGGCGTTGCGCCGGGTCCGGGCCCCTTGCGCGACAGCCTCCTTGCCCATCTGCGCGACGGCAGGGGCCCTTCCGAGGAAGCGGCCGCCTTTCTGGCGCAGATCGACGAGGCGGCGGGGCACTGGCCGCGCCAGGGCCTGTTCGAGGAGCACCGTGCCGCTCTCGTGTCGCTCCTCGAGGCGTGGGACCTCGAAGGCCGGCTCGGCCTGTCGGAGCTCGCCCGTCAGCGGCAGATCCTGCGGTCCTTCGGCGAGCAGCTGGACGCGGTCGCTACCGTCGCTGGCCCAGGGCCGCTCGAGCGTTCGCTCGCACTGCGCCTCCTAGAGGACGCGCTTGAGGCCGCAAGGCCCGAGTACCAGCCAAGGGGCGACGCGGTGCGCGTCGTTCCGGTCGGGGAGATGTACGGCCTCGAGGCCGGACATGTTCTTCTCCTGGGCCTCGCGGAGGGGAGGTTTCCCGCGTTCGCATCCTCGCCGAGCCTGCTCAGGGCCGGTGAGATCCAACGCTGCGAGCAGCGGGGCGCGCCGCTCCAGGAGCCGCTTGCCGAGCGCAGGCGACGAAGCCTCAAGGCGGTAGAGGCCGCGCTCGGAGCAGCGACGCGCGGCCTCTACATGAGCTACGCCGAGATCGACGCGGAAGGTGGCGTGCAGGCCGCCAGCATCCGGCTGCGCCAGATCGGCGAGCCTCTGCCGCTCATGCCCGCCGCGCCGGCTGAGGTTTCTCGGGTCGCCCTCAGCCGCCAGGAGGCCGGGGAACTGTTGGCGCAGGCTGCGGGCCGGGCGCGCGACATCGGCGCCGACGCCGCCCTGCCGCTCGCCTTGCTCGCGGCGCACGCCGAGGCCTGCGGGCAGGGGGCTCATCTTGGCGGACTCGCCGGAACTCCGGAGGAAGAACGGCTCGAAGCCCTCGCGGGACCCTTCACGGTCACGGCATTGGAGCGCCGGGCGGCGTGTCCATTCACCGCCTTCGCGCATGACGTGGTGCGCATCGAGCCGGAGCAGAGGACGGGATTCGATCGGGCTGCCCGCGGCGCCCTGGTGCACCAGGTGCTGAGGGAACTGCCGGAGCTCGCCCCTCCGGGCGCGGCGCAGCCGGGTATCGTCGCGCAACTGGTGGAGCAGGCGGCCGAGCAGATCGGCGTCCTGCCCAAGGACACGCCGCAGGGGCGCAGTCTCAGGGACGAACTTGCCGCGGAGGTGCTGCGCACGGCGAGGCTTGTCTGGGAAGAGGGCAGGCGCTCGGGCTTCCACGCGGCAGGGCGGGAGGTGGCGTTCGGCCGCCGCGGCGAGCTGCCGGCGCTGGCCGTGCGCCTGGACGATGGCCGGGAAGTCCTGATCGAGGGTCGCATCGACCGCCTCGACCGGCAGGACGGGTGGGTACGCGTCGTCGACTACAAGGTGCGCAGGCGGCAGCCGTTCAGCTTCGCGCGCGTCTACCACGGCCTCGACCTGCAGATCGGCGCCTATGCCCTCGCGGCGGCCCAGGGCGGGGGCCGACCGGTCGCCATGACGTACTGGCCGGTGCGCCTCGGGCAGAGCTGGGTGCATGACGAGGACGACGACGATCCCGATGGCGTATGGCGCCAGCAGCGCCCGCAGGGTCTCTTTCTCTCGGACCCGGGTCTCATCGAGGCCATGGATCGCGAGGAGCCGGACGGCGGCTCTCCCTTCCACCCCTTGCGCCGCAAGAAGGACGGCGGTTTGCGCGACTCGGCCTGGGCCCTGCCTGAAGCCCGCTGGCAGAGCCTGCTCCGCCATGTGGAACGAACCCTCGGCCGTTTGGCGCAGCAGGCGCAGGAGGGCCACTGGGCGCCGTCGCCGTATGCGCTCGGACGGCAGACGGCATGCGACGGTTGCGGACTGCGCCCGGCCTGCCGGCATGTGCCTGGGCGCGACGGTTACCGGCGGCTGGGGAAGGCCACGCAGGAGGTGCTGGACGATGGCGCGGCTGACGACTGAGCAGGAGGCGGCGTGCGCCTTCAGCGGCGGCAGCGTCCTCGTGTCCGCGGCGGCAGGGGCAGGCAAGACGACCACCCTGAGTGAGCGGGTGGTCCGGCGCTGCCTCGCCGAGGAAGATCCCTTGGACATCGACCGCTTCCTGCTCGTCACCTTCACCGAAAAGGCGGCACTCGAGATGCGGCTGCGCATCTCGGCCGAGCTCGCGCAGCGTGCGCTCGCGGGCGACGAGAGAGCCAAGGCGCAGAGCGAGCGTCTGCCGCTCGCGCACATCTCCACCATCCACGGCTTCTGCCTGCGCCTCCTCAAGGAGGAGTGGCAGGCGGCAGGCCTCGACCCCGAGGCGGGCCTGATGGACGAGCGCCAGACCGAGATCCTGCGGCGGCAGGCCCTGGACGGGACGCTCGCGTCGGCATACGCGGAGCGGAGCGGCATGGCGCGGCTTGTAGCCTACTTCGGCGGCATGGGCGAAGACGACGGCCTGCGCGAGGCGCTGCTTCGCGCTCTCAAATTCCTCGACACGCTGCCGGATCCCGAGGGCTATCTCCAGGACGCGCTCAAGGGCCACTCGCTCGAGACGGAGCACCAGGCCGCCCTCAGGCGGGTGATGGAGGACGACCTCAGGCGGGTGGAGGAGGCGGCGAGCCTCCTGCGGCAGGCAGCCGACGCGGCCCGTCGGGCGGAGGGGGAGACGGCGTACGCCGCGGCCCTCGAACTGGAGGCGGTGGAACGCGAGACGGCGACCAGCGGCGGGCGACTCGACTGGGCAGAGCACCGATCCCGAATCGCGGCCCTCGCGGCCTTTGCTAGCCTCGCGGGCAACAGCCAGCCGCAACGGAGGGTGGCCCGCCGGCTGCGCGACCAGGCGAAGAAGCAGCTCGGGCAACTGGCAAAGGGCCTCGCCAGCCTCGACGAGGCGGAGGTAGCCCGGCGCGCCCGTGCGACGGAGGCGATTCTCAGGGACTTTGTCGCTCTGCTCTCCGCCGCGATGGACGATTACCGGCGACTCAAGCGGCAAAGGCAGGCCCTCGACTTCGCGGACCTCGAGCAGGAGGCCCATCGCCTGCTGGTCTCTCGGGGCGGCTCGGTCGCGCAGGCGCTGCGCCAGCGCTTCGCCGAGGTGCTGGTGGACGAGTTCCAGGATGTCAATCCGCTGCAGGCCGCGATCGTCGATCAGGTCTCGCGGCTTGGCCGAGGCGGCAATCTCTTCGCGGTGGGTGACGTCAAGCAGAGCATCTACGGCTTTCGGCACGCCGCGCCCGGCATCTTTCTCAGCCGAGAGCGCGAGGCTGCAGGGCGCGACGCCGCCCTGCAGCTGAGGCTCAACTTCCGCAGCCGGACCGAGATCGTGGACGTGGTGAACGCCGTCTTCCGGGAACTGATGCGGGAGGAGGATTCCCCGCTCTACGACGAGCGCGCGGAACTCAAGGCCGGGCGCGATGCCAAGACCTTGCCGCCGGATCCCGATCCCCGTGTGCGCTTCGTCTTCGTCCAGGGAGCGGAGGCCGAGGAGGGAGCGGAGGAGCCGTCGGCCTTAGGGCGGGAAGCCGCGTGGATCGCGCGCGAGATCGGGCGGCTAGTGGAGGCGCGCCATCCCGTCTGGGACCCGGCTCTCGGGCGGGTGCGGCCGGTGCGCTTCGCCGACTGCGCGGTCCTCCTGCGCGGGCTGCAGGGAGCGGCGGCCCAGTTCGACGACGCCTTCGCGCTCCGCGGCGTGCCGGCGCTGATCCAGCGCAATGAGGGCTACCTGGGCGGGCTCGAGCTGCAGACGCTGACGGCGCTGCTGCGGACCGTCGAACTGCCCGAGCGTGATTGGGACCTCTTCGTGACCTTGCGCGCGCCGTGGTTCGCCTGCAGTCTTCAGGAGGTGCTGCGCATCCGTGAGGCCGCCCAGAAGGAGCCGCTCTGGCATGGACTTCGACGGCTCGCGGCGGACGATGGCCGCATGCGGGACGTCGTGGAGCGGATCGAGCTCTGGCGCCGGTGGTCCCTCTCGATGCCTCTCGATCGCCTCGTTGAGCAACTGCTGCGCGACACGGAGTATGCGGCCCACGTGGCGGGGCTGCCGCGCGGTGCCCAGCGGCGGCGCGACGTGCTCGCCTTCCAGGAGGCGGCGCAGCGGGCCGTGCGCCAGGGGGCGGCTGCGCTCGGGAGCTTTCTCGCCACCTTCGAGGAACTGAGCCGCCAGCATCTCGATCTCGCGCCGCCCGACGTCGACCTCGGCGACGCCGTCCGCGTCACCAGCATCCATCGCAGCAAGGGGCTCGAGTTCCCGATCGTCTTCGTCGCCGGCCTCGGCAGGCGCCTTGGCGGCGCCCAGGAGCGCGAGCGGATCCGGCTGCACCGCGAGCTCGGCCTGGCGGCCGCCTTCGTCGACGACGAGGGCGGCCTGCACCCGACCGCGTTCTGGCAGGCGATCGAGGCCGAGGAGCGCAAAGCGGACCGCTCCGAGGAGATCCGTCTGCTCTACGTGGCTCTGACCCGCGCCCGCGACCGTCTCTACCTGACGTCGTCCGCGGCGCCGAGCGGCGCCCAGGGGCCTCTCCATCCCGCCCGGCTCAGGACCGCAAGGTGTGCCCTGGACTGGCTCGAGGCACCTCTCGCCGATGAGGGATTGCCCGTCAAGTGGGAGGTGGTGGCGGGAGCGGAAGGCCCTGCAGTTCGGGAGCCGCGGGTGCTCGAGGACTTCGCTGGGGCCAGGGCGGTGGCGGAGTTCGCCGCCCTGCCGGACAGAGCGGCTCCGTTGCCCGCCGCCTGGCCGCTCCGCGTCAGCGCGAGCTCTCTCGCCGAGGCCGGACAGGGCTACGGCGCCATCCTGCGCACGCGGCGCAGCCAGCGCGGCGCCCGCTCACCGGCCGCGGCGCGCGCCGCGGGCGTGTACACCCATCGCCTGCTCGAGTGCATTGATCTGCGGGAGCCGCCGCCGCACCTCGGCGACGCGCTCGACGACCTGATCGCGCGCGGGCTCCTGCCGCGTGCCGCGGCCGGGGCGGTGGACCTGCGGGCGGTGGAGCGCTTCCTCGCGTCAGGGACGGCGGCGCGCATCCGGGGAGCCGGACGTCTCGAGCGGGAACTCGCCTTCAGCGTGCTCGCGGATCCTGATGGACGCCCGGACCCGTCGGGCGGGACGGTGCTGCAGGGCAAGATCGATCTGCTGCTCGAGGACGAGGAAGGCTGGCTGATTGTCGACTTCAAGACCGACCACGTGACCAAGGACCAGGTGGCGGAAGCGGCGCAGGCCTACCGGGGCCAGATCGACGTCTACCGCCGGGCGATCGCGGCGATCGCGGGGGTGGAGGCCAAGGGGCTCCTCTACTTCCTCACGCCGGGCGTCGCGGTGGCGGTCGGGTAGAGAGCGAACGAAGACCGCCGGAGGGAGAGCCTGAGATGGCCGAGGTCAGGAAGAGGCTGCGCGAGCTTGGCGTGCCGGTCGGCGTGCTGCAGCCGGGCCCGTGGAACGCCATCACCGATGTCCAGGGGGTGCGGGTGGGGCACGTGACCTTGGGACAGGAGGGCGGCGGAGATTCCATCTGCACCGGCGTGACGGCCATCGTGCCGCATGGGGGGGCGATGCCAGCCACCAAGCTGCGGGCGGCAAGCCACGTCATCAACGGCTTCGGCAAGACGGCGGGGCTCGTGCAGGTCGACGAGCTCGGCGAGCTCGAGGCGCCGATCCTGCTGACCAACACGTTCGCCGTGGGGGCCGCCCTCGAGGGTGGCATCCGCTATCTGATGCAGCAGGAACCCGGCGTCGGCAACGGACTGCCAACGCCGAACGTCGTGGCGGGGGAGTGCAACGACGGCTACCTCAACGACCTGCGCCAGCTGGCGGTCCGCCCGGAGCACGCGCTCGCGGCCATCGAGGCCGCCGTTTCCGGACCGGTGCCAGAGGGCGCGGTCGGGGGTGGCCGGGGCATGATCTGCTGCGGCTGGAAGGGCGGCATCGGCACAGCGTCGCGGCTCGTCGGGAGCAGCGGCTGCACCGTGGGGGTTCTCGTGCAGGCGAACTTCGGTTCCGCCGAGGACCTCACCATCCTGGGCGTGCCTCTTGGGCGTCACCTGCGGCCTCTAGACTTCCGGCCTCCCGACGGCTCGATCATCATGGTCGTCGCGACCGACCTGCCCTGGGATGCCCGCTCGCTCGAGCGCCTGGCGCGGCGGACGGCCTTCGGGCTCGCGCGCCTGGGGTCGGTCGCGTCGCACGGGAGCGGCGACATCGCGATCGCCTTCTCGACCGCTGCAGACGCGAGGCCGGCGCACCTAGACGGCGGGCGCCTGGCGAGCGCCGCGTTCCACGCGGTGGCGGAGGCGACGGAAGAGGCCATTCTCAACGCGCTCGCGATGGCGGAGACCACCCGCGGGCGGCTCGGGCGCGTCGTGCCCGCGCTGCCGCTCGAGGAGACGCTGAGGCTGCTCGGGCAACGCTAGGCGGGCCCAGGGGCGTTCCCTCGGCAGGGGATCGCCCCGGCGGGGCGGAAGAACTCTGGTCGGCGCACGGCCGACCGACGCCTCATCAGGTGCAGGGCGGAGCGGTCGTGAAGCCGCAGAGCGGGCAGCTCACCTGACCGCGCGGCTCCGCGACGAGGCGCGCGAGCTGGCAGTTGGGGCAAAGCTGACCTGGCGAGAGCGCAGGCGGGGCTTCGGGATGCGGTGTCTCAGGGCCTGGCAGTTCGATGGACACGTCTCGCACCTCTCCTGTCGAAGGTATCCCGGGTCGGGAAGCAAGGCAAGCGGAAGGGGCGACCGGCTTGACAGATCGGCTTGCGGAGTTGACGAAGCGGCTTCTCGAGATCGACGACATCGAGCGCGCGGCGGCCGTGCTCGGCTGGGACCAGATGACCTACATGCCGCAGGGCGGCAACCAGGGCCGCGGCGAGCAGCTGGCCACCCTCGCGTCGCTGGCGCACGAGCGGCTCGTGAGCCCCGAGTTCGGCGACGTCCTGCGGGCGTTCGCCGAGGAGGTGCGGGGTGCGCCCGAAGGTGATGTCCGGCACGCCCTCCTGCGCACGGTGCAGCGCGCCTACGACCAGGCGACGAAGCTGCCGCAGGAGCTCGTCGCGCGGCAGATGCGCCTCACGACGGAGGCGTACGAGTCCTGGGTGGCCGCCCGGGCCGCGAAGGACTTCTCGGTGTTCGCGCCCGCGTTCGCGAAGATGGTCGACCTGAGCCGCGAGATCGCCGAGGCGCTCGGCTACCCCGAGGAGTCGTACGACGCCCTGCTCGACCTGTCCGAACCCGGCATGACGACGAAGGTCGCCGCCGACCTGCTCGGGGAGCTCAAGGCGAGCCTTGTGCCGCTCGTGGAGGCGATCGCCGAGCACAAGGAGCGGGTCGACCGCAGCATCCTCTACGGCCACTTCGCCGACGAGACGCAGTGGCGGCTCGGCCTCGAGGCGATCACGGCCTTCGGCTTCGACTTCAGCCGCGGCCGCCAGGACCGCTCGATCCACCCCTTCACGACCTCGTTCGGCGTCGGCGACGTCCGCATCACCACGCGCATCAGCGAGGACACGTTCGCGTCCGCGTTCTTCAGCACCTTGCACGAGGGCGGACACGGGCTCTACGAGCAGGGACTCCCCGCCGAGTGGGCGCGCACGCCCCTCGGGCAGGCCATCTCCAGCGGCGTGCACGAGTCCCAGTCGCGCCTATGGGAGAATCTCGTCGGCCGTTCGCGCCCCTTCTGGCGCTACTTCCTGCCCAAGGCGCAGGCCGCGTTCCCCAGCCAGTTCGGTCAGGTGAGCGTCGAGGACATATACCGGGCCGTCAACTACGTCGAACCTTCGCTGATCCGCGTCGACGCGGACGAGGTGACCTACAACCTGCACATCGCGGTGCGCTTCGAGGTCGAGCGGGCCCTGATGCGGGGCGAGCTCGCCGCACGGGACGTGCCGGAGGCCTGGCGGGCGAAGATGCAGGAATACCTCGGCGTCGTGCCGCCCGACGATCTCGTGGGAGCCCTGCAGGACATCCACTGGACGGGCGGCCTGGGTGGCTTCATCGGCTACAGCGTGGGCAACGTCGTATCGGCCCAGGTCTGGGAAGCGGCCGGGCGGACGATCGGGGACCTGCCGGAGCGCATCGCCCAGGGCGACTTCGCGCCGCTGCTCGGCTTCCTGCGCCGGGAGCTGCACCAGCTCGGCTCGCGCGAAACGACGGACGGCTTCCTGCGCAAGGCGACCGGGCAGGGACTCACCACCCGTCCGTACCTCGCCTATATCGAGGGCAAGTTCAGCGAGCTCTACGGTCTCTGATCGAGACCGGGCGCAGACGCGGAATCAGGGCGCCCGCGGCTTTTGCCACGGGCGCCCTGGCACGGGATCGCGTTCAGTCGATCAGGCGGAAGCCCGCCCCCTTGAGGGCGTCACGGGCGGATACGGCCGCTTCGTCCGGCACGTAGATGGTGCCGAAGCGCTGGTCGCCGTGCGGATGCGAGAGGTACGTGGCCTGCACGTTGGCGCCCGCCCCCGCCACCGCCGCGAGGGCGCGGGCCATCTCGCCCGGACGGTCGCCGACGTGGAAATGCAGGCGGGTCGCGTAGTCGATGTCGAGGATCTCGTCGAAGAAGTGATTGAGCTGCGGCCAGCCGAGCAGGCCGACCACGTCGCCCTGTCCGTCCGCCACCAGCACGGCCCGGCTCGGCCGGCGCCAGAGCGCCTTGGCCGCGAGTTCGATGGGCGCGGACTCGGGCAAAGTCTCGACGTGTTCCGCGATCGTGGCGATCGGGCGGTCGGGGTCGGCCTTCATGCCGTGCATCACGGAGCCGGCAAGGTGTTCGAGAATGCTGCGCATGCGCACGATGCGCCCGCGCGGCTGCTCGTCGAGCACAAGGCACGTGAGCTGCGCGTCCAGGAGATGCGTGTAGGCTTCACCAAGCGTTGCCACGGGGGAAATCAGCGAGCGGTCCAGAGGCAGCATCAGGGCTCCGAGCAACATCAGGCATCAGGCCTCCCGCCTGCGGTTACTGGGGTGGGTTCTGCTTCGCCGGCCTCGCTCCTGCCGTTTTGCCGCGCAAGGGCCAGCATCGCGCCCAAGATCAGCGCGCCGCCGACGTATTGTGGCCAGGTCAGGGCCTGACCCAGCACGAGGAACGCGCTGACCGCGGCCGACAGCGGCTCGGCCGTCGCCGCGATGCCGACGACGGTGGGGCGCACGTGGGTCAGGGCATAGATGTACAGGGCAAACGGCACCAAGGTGCCGAGCACAACGACAAAGGCGATGAGAAGTAGGCTGCCCGCCGTCACCTGGCCGATGCCGTGAAGCCAGAGCGGCCAGGGAACGCTGGCGGCGACGGCCCCGAAGAGGAAGCCGTAGGCCGTGGTGACGAAGGCGCCGCGCCGGCGTATGAGACCGCTGGGATAGATCGTGTAGAAGGCGAGGCTGAACGCCGAGAGGAGTCCGAAGAGGAGACCGATCGGCTCGAGACTCAGGCCGCCGTGGCCGAGCACGAGCAGAATCGTGCCGCCGAGGGCCAGAACGAGGGCCAGCGCCTCGGTCGGCGCCGGGGCGCGCCGCTCGCTGACGACGAAGAAGAGCGCGATCAGCGATGGGGCCAGGTACTGCAGGAAGGTCGCCATGGCGACGCCGATGCGCGCGATCGCGAAGAAGTAGGAAAACTGCACGAGCAGGAAGCCGAAGAGGCCGAAGATCACGAGGCGGCCGAGATCTGGCCACGGGACCGCAAGACGCCTCGGCCCGCGCAGCGCGAGGGCCAGCATGAGGATCACGGCGGCGCCCCAGAGCCGCACGACCACGAGGAAGAGCGGCGAGAAGCCGTCATGGGTGAAGAGCAGCTGCGCGGCCGTGCCGCTGAGGCCCCAGAGGCTCGCCGCGAGGAACACGAGCAGGATGCCGCGGACGCTCCCCGGCACGTTCAGCCGACGACCCGACGCATGTAGTCGCGGGAGATGTTGCCGCCCGAGAGCACGGCGGCGCTCGGCAGGTCCCGAGCGACCTTGCCGGACATGAACGCGGCATAGGCGACGGCCCCCGAAGGCTCCACGACCAGCTTCTCGCGCCAGAGCAGGGCCCGCACGGCCGCGAGAATCTCCTCCTCGGACACGGTGACCACCTCATCCACCGTGGCCTTCAGGATCGCGTAGTTGACGTTGCCGACCGACTGCGTGCGCAGGCCGTCGGCGGCGGTGTCGATCGTGTCGAGCGAGACGTGCTCGCCGCGGGCGAAACCGAGGTAGAGGTCGTTGGCACCTTCGGGCTCGACGCCGACCACCCGGACGCCCGGCAGGATCGCCTTCAAGGCGCTGGCGCTTCCGCTCAAAAGACCGCCGCCGCCGACCGGCACGAGCACCTGGCGCACGTCGGGAAACGCCCTCGCGATCTCGAGCCCGACGCTGGCCTGTCCCTGGACGATGTCGATGTCGTCGTAGGGCGGGACCAGCACGAGACCGTCGCTCGCGGCCAGTTCCTCGGCGATCCGCCGCCGCTCGTCGGAACCTCCCTGGCACAGCACAACCTTGCCGCCGTAGGCTTCGACGCCGAGGCGCTTCTCGACGACGCCGCCCTCGGGCATCACGATCGTGGCCCGGCAGCCGAGCATGGCGGCGGCGCAGGCCACGGCCTGGCCATGGTTGCCGGACGAATAGGCCACGACGCCGTGCGCCTTCGCGTCCTCGAGGGAGCGGGTCAGCTTGTGGTAGGCGCCGCGGATCTTGAAGGAGCCGGTGCGCTGCAGGTTCTCCGGCTTGAGGCGGAGGCCCTGGAGTCCGTCGGCGCGCGCGGGGAGAAGCGGTGTCGGCAACAGAACGGGCGCGATCAGCCGGGCGGCTTCCTCGATGCTCGACAGCGATGGTACTGGAGCGTTAGCCATGGCCGGGCGCGCTGGATCGGCGCGCCACCTCCCTTCGGGGTGTTGCTCCAAGACTTCTCGCGGGGGTCGCCGCATCCTGCCGGAGGCGACGCAGGATGCATGGACAGTTGGTGGAAGAATCCTAGCAAGGGATGGAGGAGGCTTGACATGGCGACAGTCGAGGTCAGGAAGCGAAACGAGATGGATCCCGCCCTGCAGTGGAACCTGCAGGACCTCTACCCGAGCTACGAGGCTTGGCAGGCCGCGCTCGGAGAGGTTTCGGAACTCTGCGGCGGGTTTGAAGCGTTCCGGGGCACGCTCGGCGAGAGCGGCGGGCGGGTGCTCGCCGCGCTGCGGGCGGAGGACGAGATCGGGCGGCGCCTGGAGCGGATTTGGGCGTACGGCATGTTCCACCACGACCAGGACACGCAGGATCCGAAGGGCACCGAGATGGTGGCGAAAGCCCAGGCCCTCGCGGCGCAGGCCGGCGAGGCCACGGCGTTCCTGGTGCCGGAGCTCGTCGCGCTGCCGGGTGGGCGGCTCGACGCGATGCGGCGCGCGACGCCGGAACTGAAGGATTACGCCCACACCCTGAAGGAGATCGAGCGGCAGCGCCGGCATGTCCTGGCGCCAGGGGAGGAGGCCCTCCTCGCCGCGTTCTCGCCGGTCCTCGGCAACGCCGACACGATCGCGGGACAGCTGGCGAACGCCGACCTGCGGTTCAAGGACGCGGAGACGAGCGGGAGCGAGCCGATGCCGCTGAGCCACGGCCGCTACGGCCAGTACATGGAATCCCGGGATCGGCGGCTGCGTCAGACGGCGTACCTCAACATGCACAAGGCCTACGAGGAACACCGCCACACCTTCGCCGCGACCTTGGACCAGCAGATGCGCACCGCCGTGACGGCCGCGCGCGTACGGCACTACCCTTCGGCTCTGGAGGCCGCCCTCGACGGGCGCAACCTGCCGCGCGAGCTCTACTTCCGCCTGATCGACGCCGTGCACGCGGCGCTTCCCTCCCTGCACCGCTACGTGGCCTGGCGCGGCGGGAAGCTGGGTGTCGACCGGATGCACTTCTACGACCTCTACCCGCCGGTGCTCGATCTCCCGGAGAAGCACTACAGCTGGCAGGAGGCGCAGGCGATGGCGCGGGCGGGCCTCAGTCCGCTCGGCGACCACTACCTCGAGGGACTCTCGCACATCCTAAACGACCGCTTCGTCGACGTGTACGAGAACCAGGGCAAGCGATCCGGCGCGTACTCGATGGACGTCTACGACGTGCACCCGTACATCCTGATGAGTTTCACCGGCACCCGCGACAGCGTCTTCACGCTGGTGCACGAGGCCGGGCACTCCATGCACTCCATCCTCTCGCGCGAGGGCCAGACGTTCCGCAACGCCCAGTACCCGATCTTCCTCGCGGAGATCGCGTCCACGACGAACGAGCACCTGCTGCTGCAGCACCTTCTGCGCACCACGACCAACGAGCTCGAGCAGACCGATCTCCGGGACGACCTCGCGCAGAAGTTCCTCGGAACCGTCTTCCGCCAGACCCTCTTCGCCGAGTTCGAACTCAAGGCGCACGAGCGGGTGGAGGCGGGAGGCGCCCTGACGGCGGAATTCCTGCAGGAGACCTACGGCGACCTCCTGAGGCTCTACTACGGACCGGACCTCGAGATCGACGAGGCGGGGACGTTCGAGTGGGCGAGGATCCCCCACTTCTACATGGGCTACTACGTCTTCCAGTACGCCACGGGCTTCATCGCGGCCGCCGCGCTCTCGCAGGCGGTGCTGCGCGAGGGACCCCAGGCGGCCGAGCGCTACCTCCGGTTCCTCGGCTCTGGCGGCGGCGACGATCCCTTGCCGATTCTTGAGCGTGCCGGCGTCGACCTGATGGAGGAGTCCACGCTGGGGCATGGCCTCGCGAGTTTCCAGGCGGTGGTCGACGACCTCGCCGGGCGGAACTAGCGACCGTGGCGCGGCCGGGCGCCCCATCCGACGTTCCCGGTCCGTGGCGGCGGGAGATCGTCCGGACGCCGCGCGGACGGTTTGAGATCTTCCGGCGGGGCAGCGGACAACCGCTCGCGGTGACGCATCTCTACTCGGCCTACAACGCGACAGGCGACCGCTTTGCGGCCGCCTTCGCCCCTTTGCGCGAGGTCTTCCTCGTGAACCTGCGCGGCGCGGGTGGATCGGACTGGTCCGGGGATCCCGAGGAACTCGGCATGACCGCTGCGGTGGCGGATCTCGAGTCCATCCGGTCGGAACTGGGCTTGGACGGGTGGGATTTCGCCGGCCACTCGACGGGCGGCATGCTGGGCCTGCACTACGCGGTGCATGCCCAGTCCGCGCTCAGGCGTCTCGTCGTGGTGGGCGCGGCGGCCTCGCGCAGGTACAACCAAGGCCCCGACTGCATCTATCATCCCGGGCACCCGCGCTTTCAGGAGATGCAGGACCTGATCGAACGGCTGAAGGCGCCGGGCCTCTCCGACGAAGAGCGGGCGCGCCTCACGGCCAGACGCACCGCGCTCTCGCTCCACCATCCCGAGCGCTACGGCGAGTACTTCCGCGGGGACGTCTCTAAGATGATGGCCGTCCCTAGGCTCGACCATTTCTCGCGAATCGACTACCCCGCGTTCGACCTGCGCGCAAGTCTGGGGCTGATCCGCATCCCAACGCTGGTGGCGGTCGGGCGGCATGATGTCCAGTGTCCAGCCTGGTGCTCCGAGGAGATCCACCGGCTCATACCGGGTTCCCGACTCGCCCTCTTCGAGGAGAGCAATCACTACCCGCACCTGGAGGAGCAGGAGGCGTTCCGGGCGGTGATCGGGGAGTTTCTCCACTGAAGCGGCTTCGACGTGCTCTCTAGCCACGCGCTCCATACGCTTTGGCAGTCTCGCGATTGCGTGAGAGGTGGTGCTTGCCACGTACTGCTACGGGCTGACGGTGCTGGGCGTCTGCGTGCCCTGGCCCCCCGCGTACATCATCTGGGGCATGATGGCGGCGGACGTCGCGCTCACCTGGCTCGGACGGAGTTTAGGGCGTTGGTACGTGCTTCCCGTCGGCCTGGTGCTCAGCGCCTATCTGGCGGTTGCGGGACTCTTTTCGGTCGGGGTGCTGTTCTTCGGGCTCGGCCTCGTCCAGATCGGCCTGCTGGTCCGGCACGGGGTGCGCCGCGCGTCTGCGCGGTAGGCACCCGTGTCGGATCGAGCCGTCCGTCCGTTCGTGCGTGTAAACTCGCCGTAGGGGGTGGAGGTCATGCGGGAGGTTGCGCTCCGGGTAGGCGCGAGGGCCCGAGTCTCCCTCGCGGGCATGACCCTCTGCGCTTTGGCCCTCACGGCTTGCGGCGCTCCCCGCGCGACCCCCGGCAAGCCCCTTGACCTCCAGGCCGTACTCAAGATGAAAGCGCGAGCCGTCCGCGTTGCGACCGTGCCGGGGGTGCCGCCGCAGCTGGGCGCGATCGGCTTCGCGGACCTGGACCACGGCTGGGCAGGCGGACAGGGTGCCCTGCTCGCCACATCGGACGGGGGCCGGACCTGGCATACCTCGTACACCGGCAACGCCACCGTCAAAAGTTTCTCCGTCTTGTCCGCCCATCAGGCGTTCGCCGCCACGAACAAGGGGCTCCTCGCGACGAGTGACGGCTCGACCTGGCACTTCGTCGACAGCACAGCGCTCGAGTCCGTGCAGTTCTTCACGCCGCAGACCGGCGTCGCGTTGCGTCCCAGCGGCCGCCTGGGGCCCATCGGGCCAAACGGCGCGACGCCCAAGGGGCTTCGCGTCCTGCACACGGCCGACGGCGGGCGCACATGGCGGGCGGAGCCGGGGCAGCCTTTGCTGGCGGCCTGCTTTTTCAGCCCGCAGCAAGGTGCCGCCGCCCTCTACGCCCCGAACGGCTTGACGCTGGCCTACACGGTGGACGGCGGAAGCACCTGGTCCAAAGCCTCGCCGGTGCCTGGCGGCTACGGCGCCACGCTGACGTGCACGCCCGATGGCGGTGCCTGGATCGTCGCCCTGGGCGGCGTCGGCATGTCGCAGGCGTCCTACACCGTCTTGCGCAGCGGGGACTACGGCCGCACCTGGGCACCGGTGCTCGCCCGCCCGACCGCAGGTGGCGGGCCGGCACCGGGCAATCCGAGCGGCGTCACCCCCGGACCCGGCCTGGGTCCGGGGCCGCTCGCCGCCACCGACAAGGAGCACGCCGTCATGCTGGGTACCTGCTGGGCATGCGGCAGCGGCACCGGCACCGTCCTTCTCGACAGCACCAGCGACGGCGGTCGCAGCTGGCAACAGGTTTCGTCCGCGATCCCGGGTGCCACGCCCAGCAACCTCACCATGAGCATGCCGAGCCCCAGTCTCCTCTGGCTCATGTCCGCCCGCGTCACCCCCATCGGGGCCGCCGCCGGCGATCAGGCGCAGGTGCAGGTCTCGTCCGACGCAGGGCGGACCTGGCGTGCGGTCCGCCTCTTCGGACCCACGACGCCGTATGCGGTGCACTTCACTAGCGAACGTTCGGGTTACGGTGTCGGGTGGTCCGGTCACGCCCGGGAGGTGCTGGCGACGCAGGACGGCGGCGCCACCTGGCGGGCGGTCGGCGAACTGCCGAAGGACCTGGCTCCATCCGCGTCGTACGACCCGCTGGCGGTACCCCGCAAGGGCGTACTGTACCTGGTCGCGGCGTCCCAGCCCTATGACCAGCATCAGGCCCTCTACACCTCGAGCGACGGAGGCCGTGCGTGGCGAGAGGTCCGGCTTCCCAGCCAAGGATACGGTGTGAGCGGCATCAGCTTCGCGTCCGCGAGCTTGGGCTGCGCCGCGGTGAGCGGGCCACATGGCCAGCGGGACTACGCCACCCGCGACGGCGGGAGGACGTGGCGCGCCGCCGCCCGGCAGGGCATGCCGGCCGCCGTCTGCGCGGCGAGCCTTGCCGACCCGGGGCTCGGCAGCCTGGCCCAAGAACTGATCATGCGGCTCGCGCCGCCGACCCGTGGCGAGAAGTACAAACTTCCCCCGGCCATGCTCACGTCCGCCGACGGCGGCGGCGACAGCCTCTGGCTCAGTTTCTTTCCTGCCAGCCTGCCGACGCTGCAGATCTACGTGCTGGGCCCGGCCGCTCGCAGCGTTCGGGTATGGACGTGGCCGGAGAAGGCCCCAGGGCTCGCGGGCATCGATCCCGTGAGCGCGAAGGTCGCGTACCTCTGGTCGGGCGACGGCCATCTCCTGTGCACGACCGACGGCGGCGCCAGTTGGCGCCAGGTGCCTTAGGCCGCAAAGGTGGTCTCTCGGCGGCCTGTTGCGCGTGCGGCCCAGAAGCTCCCCGATGTGCCACATGGACCCCTGGGCAACAGGACAGGCGCGCAGATCCACTCTGCGCGCCTGTCTGTCGCTCGGGTCAGGAGCGGAAGTCGAAGACGGCCTTGACCGGACGGTTCGGTCCTGCCACGAGCTGACGGCGCACCGCCTGGCGGTAGTCCTTCAGGCGGTAGCGGTCCGTGATCAGACGCTCAAAGACCTCTCCCTCCGGGACGGCGAAGTCGTCGAGCGCCCAGGCGAAGGTGTGGCGCCCGTCGGATTCCCGGCCGTAGCCGAAGCAGCCGATCAGGTCGAGCTCGTTCGCCCAGACGAACGACCAGTCCACGTCGACGGGCCCCGCCGTGCCGAGCAGCACGAGCTTGCCGCCGTGGCGCGTGACCCTCAGGCTGTCGCGCAGGCTCTCCTCTGAGCCGATGCAGTCGTAGACGTAGTCGAAGCCGTCGCTGAACACGGGTGGCCCCATCAGAGGACGCAGCAGCTGCGCGTCGACGGCCGCCTGCACCGCGACGCTGGCGCCCGGTGCCCCATAGGCCCGCGTCGCGCCAAGTTCGAGCCCCAGTTTGCGCTGATGCGGGTGGCGCGCGACGAGGTGGATCTCGGCGTCCGTGTGGCGCCGCAGAGCGGCGACCGTGAGAAGGCCGATCGCGCCGCCACCCAGGACGAGGATCTTGGCACCCTGGGGCGGCAGGCTGCGCAGGACCGCATGCAGCGCGATCGCGTATGGCTCCGCCAGCACCGCTCGATCGTCCGGCACGCTTTCAGGCACCGGATAGACCTGGCTGCGGTGGGCGTAGAGCCGTTCGCCGAACCCGCCAGGCAGCTGGCTGTGGTAGCCGACGAGCGTGCCGGGACCGAGCCCGTCCCGCTCTCCACGGCGCCGGCACTGCTGGCTCTGTCCCGCGGCACAGGCCGGGCATGGCTCCAGGCCGCGCATCTCGCACGAGATGACGGGATCGACGACGACCCTGCGCCCGGCGAGCGCGTCGCCCGTCGGACCGGCGACCTCGGCCAGCACCTCGTGGCCGAGCACGGCCGGGAAGGAGTGGAACGGCGAGAGGGCAGGACTGGACTTGCCGCGCAGGAGGGAGATGTCCGATCCGCAGATGCCGCAGAGCCGCGTCTTCAGTTCGAGCCAGTCGCCCTCCGGCGGCTCGGGCAGGGGGCGCTGCTGCAGGCCGATCGACGACAGGGGGCCGTAGAGCAGCCAGGGCCAGGCCGGGCCAAAGGCACGCCCGAGCAGGTAGCGGGGGATCGAGACGCGGTAGACGAGCCCCGTGGCCTTTGGCTGCATCAGGACATCGGCACCTGCGGCAGAATCTTGCCGTCGACGCGCTCCATGATGTCGTCGAGGCTGCGTCCCGTGATGGTCATGCCGTGGTTGCGCAGACCCACCACCGCCCGCGAGGGATCGGGCGAGCGGCGGACGAGGTCCGCAACGGCGGTCGCCAGCTCGATGGTGCCGCAGGGGTAGTTGACATCCGTCGAGGGAATCCCCTCCATCCAGGCGTGCACGTGCATGATCGCCCCGACCTCTGGGTGCTCGCGGTAGATCTTGAAGTGCTCGATCGCGTCGACAGAGACGCGGCGGGGTTTGATCTCGGGCGGTACGGAGAGACGCATGGCCTTCTGCCCCTCGTCGAAGTCCTTGACCATCAGGATCTCCTGGCCGACGTCGTGCAGGTGAGCCTTGTTCACGCCGCTGGCGGACATCCAGTAGCGGCGGCGGTCGCGACGCTGACTGAGGTTGCCGTAGCTCAGGCCGCCGATCTGGTAGAGGCGCTGCACGTGACGGAAGTCGTCCGGCGAGAGGATCTCCTGCATGGGGAACGGGGCCGGCAGGAGATTCCACGCGTCGAGGATCTCGCCTGCGCGCCCGAGTTCCGCCGTGTGCTCGTCGCCCTGCCAGAGCTCCGGTTCGAGGTCCTGCTCGAAGACGTTGTCGATGATCAGGTGGGAGGTCGCGAGCGGCGTCAGGCGGCGCACAACCTCCTGCATGTGAACCGCGGGATCGAGCTGGGGAGCGATGCGATAATAGCCGCGCTCGAGCGTCAGGAAGTACGTCTCTTCCTCCGCCTCCGGACCGACGACGGCGATCAGGAGGTTCGCAAGCGAGCGGATCATGTATGGATAGGCGGCCCGCAGGAAGTCGTCCGGGCGCTCCGGGAGGCGCAGGAGCGCAATGATGTAGGTCGCCTGCGCGTGCCTGCGGAAGGGCCGGATGTGCTCAGGATCCACATGGCTGAACACGAGCCCCACGCCGGGCACCGGCGCGCTCGGTTCGTGGCCGGAATCCTGCATGGCCGCCGTAAGACGTTTGGCAAAAGTCGCCATACACGAGTCCTGGGGACTTCCGTGAAAGGCGAACTTCATGGGAGGACCCTCCTCAGGTACCACAGTGTTGTGCTTCAACACGCACATTTATGCCTGGACGCGCCATTTCCTGCAGCACAATGCCAACCGTTGACGGCGTCCGGCCAGGGCCGCTAGGATAGGTACAAAGGGCCGACTGTCCGTATACCATAGGCCATCCGTACAGGGTTGGTTGCGAAATCTGGTGCCGACAGGGAGGGGGCGCGATGGACATGGACCTTAAGGACTTCGAGGCGAGGATCGCGCGTGGCGAACTGGTCGAAGCCGACGACTTCATGCCCGACGCCTACCGTCGGCAGTGCCTGAGGCTGATCGTGACCCACGCGAACTCCGAACTCATGGGCGCCCTGCCGGAACGTGAGTGGATCCCGCGGGCCCCGGGGCTGGGCCGCAAGCTCGCGATACTCTCCAAGGTCCAGGACGAAATTGGCCACGCCCAGATGATCTACCGCGTGGCGGAGGATCTCGCGGCCCCTTTCGGCATCACGCGCCAGGACATGCTGGACGACCTGATCGAGGGCAGGGCGAAGTTCCACAACGTGTTCAGCTATCCGGCCCCGACCTGGGCCGACGTCGGCATCATCGCCTGGCTCGTGGACGGCGCGGCGCTCGAGACGCAAGGGGCGCTCCTCAAGACGAGCTACGCGCCGTACGCCCGGATCCTGCGCAGGATTTGCGCGGAGGAGGCGGTGCACCTCAAGCACGGCGAGGATATCGTCTTGACGCTCGCCGCGGGGACGCCGGCGCAGCGGGCGATGCTGCAGGACGCGCTGGCGCGGTGGTGGCGGCCGCTCCTGCATTTCTTCGGCCCGCCTGGCGAGGGTACGAACAGCGACGCGTTCAGGTGGCGCATCCGCACCGCGTCGAACGAGGCTCTGAGGCAGGGCTTCCTGCGCAAGTACGTGCCGAAGATCCAGCGTCTCGGACTCGTCATCCCCGATCCGGAGTTGCGCCTCGACGAGGCGAGCGGCAACTGGCTCTACGGCGATCCCGACTGGGATGAATTCTGGCGGGTGATCAGGGGCGGCGGTTTGCAGACCGTGGAGCGCCTGTCACTCAGGCGTCTCAGCCGCGCGGAGCACAGCTGGGTCGTCGCCGCGATGCGGCGCGATAGCGCGGCCTAGCCGGGAGGCGGCAGACGTGGCTGATCTCGAGGTGTTCGAGGTGTTCGGCCTCACGAAGCCGGGAGCCGCCGTCTGTCACGCCGGGAGCCTCCAGGCGGCGGATCCCGAACTTGCGATGGTGCTGGCCCGGGAGCTTTTCTGCCGGCGTTCCGAGTACATCGAACTCTGGGTGGTTCCGCGCCTGAGCGTCCATGTCGCCCCCCGGGCCGGCGAGGTGCTGGGCCCGGCGCAGCCGCGCAGCTATCGGCTCGGCAGCGGCTACCGATCCACCGTCGAAAAGTGGAAGCAGTTCGGGGGCGAACAGGGTGGAGATCGGTAGGGGGCTCGACGCGGGCATGCGTGCCGTCCTGCGCGAGTATGTCCGGACGCTTGCCGACGACGAGCTAGTCCTTGGCCATCGCGACTCGGAGTGGTGCGCGTTCGCGCCGCTGATCGAGGAGGATGTCGCGTTCGCGTCGATCGCGCAGGACGAACTCGCCCACGCGCAGCTTTTGTTCGGTCTTGTCGAGGCCCTGGGCGGTAAGTCGCCCGACGTGCTCGCTTTCGGGCGTGGCCCCGAGATGATGCGCAACGCGGTCCTGGTGGAGCGCCCGAACGGGGACTGGGCCTACAGCGTCGCGCGACACTTCGTCTACGACCTGGCGGACGACTTGCGCACGGCCCAGTGGCTCCAGTCGGGCGAAGGTGCGTTCAGGGCCCTCGCCGAGCGCATCCGGCGCGAGGAGCGCTACCATCTGGAGCACGGCCGGACGTGGATCCAGGCGCTCGCGAGCGGCGGCCACGAGGCGGCGATGCGCCTGCAGCACGCCCTGGACCGGGTCGCGGCGGACAGTTTCGATCTGTTCCGGCCGCTCGCCTGGGAGGGCGCCCTGGTGCGTGCGGGCATCCTGCCCGAGGAGCCGTCGCACCTCTGGGGCCGCTTCGTCACACGCATTCAGGAGGCGGTCAGGCCGTACGGACTGACTTTTACACCCAGCAGGTCCGGCCCCAGCGGGCGGGAGGGGGACCACACGCCGGAGCTGCGTCAACTCCTCGATACCATGGGCGAGGTCTGGCGCAGCGATCCGAAGGCCGTCTGGTGAAAGGGGGCGGGGAGTTGCCGAACGAGGCGGAAGTGCGGCACGCGCTTCAGGGGGTGCACGATCCCGAGATCCCCGTGCTCAGCATCGTCGACCTCGGCATCGTGGACGAGATCGCGGTTTGCGACGGAAAGGTCATGGTGGGGCTGCTGCCCACCTTCAGCGGCTGCCCGGCGCTCGGCTTCATGGCTGAGGCGGTGCGCAGCCGCGTTGCGGCTCTGCCTGGCGTCACCGAGGTGGAGGTCACGTTCTCCCTGGACCCCGTCTGGAACACGTCCAGGATCAGCGAGCGGGGCAGGCTGGCCCTGCAGAGTTTCGGCATCGCGCCGCCGGGGACAGCTCCTGCCTGCCCCTACTGCGGGTCGAACGCCACGCGCGTGGCGTCCGCCTTCGGGCCGACGCGCTGCCGCTCCGTCTACTACTGCGATGCCTGCCACAACCCGTTCGAGCAGATGAAGGCGCTTTGAGGTGAGGGAGCTCCCGCCCGACAGCCGGGAGAAGATGGTGTTCCGGGTGGAGGAGGGCATGCTCGCCCGCTTCGGCGACCGGCCGATCCACCCGGTGCTCTCGACGTGGTCGCTCGTATACCATCTCGAATGGGTGGCGAGGCGCCTCTTGGTGGCGAGGTCCGGGTGGAGGCGGAGCTGCTGCGCCAGGTAAGCGGCCGCTTTGTCTGCGCGGTGCGGGCGAGCTGCGATGGACGCCCTGTCGCTACGGGAACGGTATATCTGGCCGTGCTGGCACATGATCGCCTTTCACGCCTCTGGGCGGCAGGTTCGCACCGTCCAGGCAGCGAAGACTGCAGCCGGCCGTCGGCCGGCCTCTTTGTCGGTCACTGGGAGGGAATCTTGTGGAGATCAGCGGCAAGGCGAGCGTCAAGGCGCAGCCTGAGGCCGTGGGCAGGGTTCTTTCGGATCCGGCGATGCTGCAGCGCAGCCTGCCGGGCTGCCGCCTGCTCGAACCCGAAGCGGACGGCTATCGCATCGAGATTTCGATCGGGGTCGCGGCGGTGCGCGGCATCTATCAGGGCGCCATCCGCATTCTGCGCCATGAGCCAGGGCGGCTGTTCGACTTCGAGATCGCGCTTGAGGCGCCGCGGGGGTTCGTCGAGGCGACCGTGCACACCGAGTTCACGGCGTCGGACGAGGGGACGGGGATCGCCTACTCGGCGGAGAGCGAACTTGGGGGACCGCTGGCGGCGCTTGGCCAGCGGGTCGCCGCCGGTGTGGCGACGCTGCTGGTGCGCCAATTCTGCGAGGGGATCGGACGCGAGGCGCAGGCACTTTAGACCGCTTGATCGCGAGACGGAAAGGGGAGACCTCTACTTGTCAGGAGCCATTGGCGTGGCCCAGCGGCGGCTCGAGGGCGGGGACAAGGCAAGCGGACGGACGGCCTACGCGGCGGACGTGCGCCTGTCGGGGGCTTTGCATGCCGAGTTTGTCACGAGCCCCTACGCGCACGCGCGGGTGACGTCGGTCGACAGCTCGGCGGCCCAGGCGATGCCGGGGGTCGTGGGCGTCTTTACGGCGGACGACATTGGGACCCTGGGTCTCTTGGCCAAGGGTGAGGTGTTCTACGCGGGACAGCCGGTGGCCGTGGTGGTCGCGGACGACCGGCGGGCCGCCGCCGACGCGGCTGAGGCCGTGCGCGTGCGCTACGAGCGGCTGCCAGCCATCGTCGACCCTCGCCTGGCTCTGCGGGCCGACGCCGCGAAGGTGCTGCCGGACGAACTGCGGTCCCAGCGGGCGGACGCCGGCGCCCACGGCGCGGACGCCGCCCAGCACGCCAGCTCCGCCCGCGTGAACGTTTGCGGCGAGTCGCACTTCGCGCGCGGCAAC
The DNA here is from genome assembly GCA_021799275.1 of Bacillota bacterium. Classification (GTDB taxonomy): domain Bacteria; phylum Bacillota; class Sulfobacillia; order JAJZYS01; family JAJYTV01; genus JAJZQO01. Next base: position 27,159 of record JAJZAT010000013.1, on the reverse strand, counting down.
ATCGACGAGGGCATGCGCCTCGCCGATGTGGTCGTCGCGCAGCGCTACCGGATTCCCGCGCTCTACCAGGGCTATCTCGAGCCGCACGCGTCGGTCGCCGTGCCGGACAGCGACAGCCTGACGATCTACACGACGACGCAGGGGCAGTTCGCCGTGCGCGAGGAGGTCTGCTCGATGCTCGGCCTGCCCGAGCACCGGGTGCGCGTCGTCGCGATGACGGTGGGCGGGGGCTTCGGCGCCAAGTTCGTCAAGCTTGAGCCGGTGGTCGCGGCGCTCGCGCTGCGTACCGGCCAGCCCGTGCGCATGGTCCTGAGCCGCAGCACCGACTTCCTGCAGAGCAGGCCGGGAACGTTTGCCGAGATCGACGTGCGCATCGGGGCGCGCAGCGACGGCACGCTCACCGCTTTGCAGGCCGACCTCCTGATGGACGCCGGAGCACAGGAGGACGGCACGGTCGGCATCGCCGCGATGATGCTGGGCTCGACCTATCGCGTGCCGCACCTGCTGGTGGACGGCGTCGAGGTGCTGACGCACAAGACGCCGACCGGCGCCTATCGCGCGCCCGGAGCGCCGCAGGCGTTCTTCGCGCTCGAGTCGGCGATGGACGAACTGGCACGCAAGCTGGGCCAGGATCCCTTCGAGTTCAGGCTGCGCTCCGCGGTGCAGAAGGGCGACCCGCGCGCGAACGGCGCCCCCTGGGCGCGCATCGGGCTCCTGGAGGTGCTCGAGACGGCGCGCAGTCACCCGTTCTGGCAGGAGCGCAAGAAGGGCGAGGACGAGGGCTACGGCGTGGCGGCGGGGGGCTGGCCGAGCGGGACGGAGCCGGCCGCGGCTGCCTGCCGCATCAACGGCGACGGCAGCATCACGGTGCAGGTGGGCTCGGTGGACATCACCGGCACCAACACCACCTTCGCGCAGATCGCTGCCGAGGTCTTCGGCGTCGGCACGAACGCCGTGGCGGTGAAGGCGGGCGACACCGACACCGCCCCGTACTCGGGGTCGAGCGGTGGCAGCAAGATCACGTTCACGGTAGGCAGCGCCGTGCTGCAGGCGGCACAGGACGCGCGCCAGCAGGTCCTCGAAATGGCGGCCCAGGAGCTCGAAGCGTCGGCTTCCGACCTCGACATGTCCGACGGCCGCGTCTTCGTCCGGGGCGCCCCGAGCCGCAGCGTCAACGTGGCCGATCTCGCCCGGCGCACCACCGCCTATGGTGGTACGGCGGCGCCGCTCGTCGGCCGCGGGCGCATCGCGATCAAGCGGGGCGCGCCGGGCTTCGCGGCCCATGTGGCGCGCGTGCGCGTCGACCGCCGCACGGGCGAGGTGCAACCGATCGGCTACCTCGCCGTGCAGGACGTCGGGCGGACCATCAACCCGATGGCCGTCGAGGGCCAGATCCGAGGCGGCGTTGCCCAGTCGATCGGGCGGGCCCTGGGCGAGGAGATGCGCTGGGGCGACTCGGGCCAGCTTCTGAGCGCGAGCTTCCTCGACTATGCTCTTCCGCGCGCGAGCGATGTGCCGCCGATCGAGGTGGCGCTCGTCGAGGTGCCGTCCGAGCAGGGCCCCTTCGGCGCCAAGGGCGTCGGCGAGCCGCCGGCGGTGCCGGGCGCCGCCGCGGTCGTCAACGCGGTGGCGGACGCGACGGGCGCCCGGGTGCGGGAACTGCCGCTGCGGCCGGAAGCCGTCCTGCGGGCGATGTCCGGAGAGGGGCAGTGACCGCGGTTGAGTGGCCCGACGGATCGCGCTGGACACTGAGGCACCTCCGTCTCGACCTGAATGGCACCCGTGCGGGAACCCACGACGGCCTGCCGGCCGTCGAGGAGGCGCTCGGGGTCAAGGCGGTACCGATCGGTCTGGGAGCGGAGAAGGAGGCGTACGTAGCCCAATTGGGCGCAGAAACGTGCGTCGCCATCGGCAACGGGCGCAACGATGCCGCCAGGCTGCGGCGGGCCCGCCTCGGCGTCGCGGCGCTGGGGCCGGAGGCCTCGCCGGTGACACGGCGCAGGCGGCCGACGTCGTCGTGGGGGACATCCTGACGGGCCTCGCCTGCTCAGGCATCCCCTGCGCCTCATAGCCACGCTGCGCCCTTAGCTTGCAGGAGGAGGCCAGGCGCATGGAAACGCAGGAACTCGCCGGCCAGGTGGCGCAGGCGGTGGCGAACCGTGGCCTGCACGAGGCGGTGGCGCGTTCGGTGGACCGCCACAGCTACGCCGCCCTCGCCGCGCTGTCGCCGGAGCTCAGGGCTCTTTACAAGGCCCGGGCCAGGGCGGCGCGCCTGCGGTCGGTCCGGGGCCTCGCGGATCTTGCGGAGCAGTTCATCGCAGAGGCGGAGCGCCATGGCATCATCGTGCACACGGCGGCCGATGCGGCCGAGGCCGTGGCGATCGTCGCCGAGATCGCGAAGCGCCACGACGCCAGGCGCATCGTGAAGTCCAAGTCCATGGCGACGGAAGAGGTCGAGCTCAACCGGCACCTGGCAGCCGAAGGCATGCAGGTGCTCGAGACCGACCTCGGCGAGTACATCGTCCAGCTCGCGGGCCAGAGGCCGTCGCACATCGTGGCGCCGTGCCTCCATATGGCGCGCGACGAGATCGCGGGCCTCTTCAGCCGCGAGGCCGGCCGGGAGATCGCGAAGGACACGCCCTCCCTGACCTCGTTCGCGCGCGAGCGCCTGCGGGAGGAGTTCCGGGAGGCGGACCTCGGCATCTCGGGCGGCAACTTCCTGGTTGCCAGCGAGGGCGCCGTGGTGCTCGTGACCAACGAGGGCAACGGGCGCATGTGCACGACGCTGCCCAAGGTGCACGTCGCGCTCGTAGGGGTCGAGAAGCTGGTGCGCAGCTTCTCGGACATGGCCGACGCCCTGCGCATCCTGCCGGTGGCGGCGACCGGCCAGCTGATCACGAGCTATGTCTCGATCGTGCGCGGACCGGCGAAGGATGGCGAGGAAGGGCCGCGGGAGGTGCACGTCGTCCTGATGGACGCCGGGCGCAGCGAGATCCTCGGCGGCCCTTACGAGGAGGTTCTGGCCTGTATCCGCTGCGGCGCCTGCCTCGACATCTGCCCGGTCTACCGACAGACCGGCGGACACGCCTACGGCTCCGTCTACTCGGGTCCGATCGGCGCCGTCCTGACACCGCTCCTGCGCCCCGATCCTGCAGCGCAGGCGCTTCCCTTCCTGAGCTCGTTGTGCGGGGCATGCTCGGACGTCTGTCCCGTGGGCATCCACCTGCACGAGCATCTGGTGGCCTTGCGGGCCAGGGCGGTGGCGCGCGGGGTTGCCTTTCCGTCGGAGCATGCGGCGTTCCGGGCCTTGCGGCGTGCCTGGACGCCGCCCAGGCGCTACCGGCTGGTGCGCGGCCTGATGCGCGGCGCCCTGCGCGTAGGCGGCGGCGTGCCGCAGCTCAGGGCGTGGACCTCGGGTCGGCGTCTGCCGCCCGTCGCGACGGTACGCGTCGGAGAGCTCTTGCGGCGTGAAGGACTGATCGAAGAGAGGCGGTAGCGTGCGCGTCAGACTCTTCACCACGTGTCTTGGCGACCTCTTCGCGCAGCAGGCGGTGCTCTCGACGGCACGGGTCTTGCGGCGGCTCGGCCACGAAATCGAGCTGCCGGAGCAGAGCTGTTGCGGTCAGCCAGCCTACAACAGCGGCTTCCAGGAGGAGGCCAAGCCGTTCATCGCGGCCTACCTCGACAAGTTCCGAGGAAGCGAGGCGGTGGTGGCGCCGTCGGGCTCCTGCGTCGCCATGCTGCGGCACGGCCTTGCGCAGTTCTTCGGCGAGGACGGCGAAGCGCGCCGGCTCGCGGAGCACACCTACGAGATGAGCCAGTTCCTGCTCGACGTCGAGGGCCTCAGGGCACCGAAAGGGCACTTCGACGCCAAGGCGATCTACCACGAGTCCTGCCACCTCTCGCACTGGCTGCACCAAGGGGACCGCGCCAAGGAACTCCTCTCCGGCATCGAGGGCCTCGAACTCCTCACCTTTCGCGAGCCGCAGCTCTGCTGCGGCTTCGGCGGCACCTTCGCCGTCCACTTCCCGGAGCTCTCGATCGCCATGGCGGACGAGAAGCTGCAGGACCTCGGCAGCCCCGAGCCCGACATCCTGGTCGCGAGCGACCAGGGCTGCCTGATGCAGCTTGGCGGCCGGATCGCCGCCAAGGGCGGCAAGCGCCCCGAGCCGATGCACCTCAGCGTGCTGCTCGATCGGGCGGGGGTGGGCAAGTGAGGCGCGAGGAGTTTCTCGAGCGGCTGCGCAGTCGTCCGGCGGGTAGCCACCTGCCAGCGGAGCAGGCGGCACCCGAACTGCCGTCTCCCCCTGCGGACCTCGTGCGGGCCTTCAGGGAGATGGCTGCCAAGGCAGGCTGCCGCGTTGCCCTGGGCAGCCTTGCGGAGCTGCGGCGAACCCTGCTGCAGGAAGTGGGGCAGGGGACCGTCCTGCGCGGCGGCGAGGAGCCGGTTCTCGCCCTCAGCGCCGACCTCGAAGCGGTGATGGTCGAGGAGCCCTTCGCCGCCGACTGGGGCGTTGCCCTGGCGGACGGCGCCCTGGCCCGCACCGGCAGCATGTGCTTCGTGCGTCGCCCGGCGTCGCCGCTCACGGCGACACTCGTGCCGCCCCGCATCGCGGTCCTGGTGTCGGCGTCCCGCATCGTCTGGGACCTCGCGGACTACCTCGAGCATCCTCCGACCGGCGGCTCGCTTGCCATCGTCAGCGGCCCAAGCCGTTCGGCCGATATCGAGAACGACCTCTCGATCGGCGTGCACGGCCCGGGCGACGTGCTGGTGCTGGTCTGGGACGATGGAGAGGGCGTCGGCTGACGGAAGTGTCAGCCGCCTGCGCGATGCCCGCGTCTGGGACCAACGACAGGGTATCCGCGCGCCGTCGCAACCGCAAAGAGGCGCTCGTCGGGACGCACCGCCACCGGATGCCCCACCGCCTCCAGCAGCGGAAGGTCCTCGTAGCCGTCCGCGTAATAGCTGCAGGCCGGCCACTCGGCGTCGAGTCCGAGCTCCCTAAGCCTTGCCTGCACCCGCCGCAGCTTTTCGCCGCTCCGGCAGACGGGACCGTCCAGGGTGCCATCGTAGCGCCCATCCGCCATGCCCAGGCGGGTCGCGACGCAGGCATCGAATCCGAAAGCCTTCGCCACCGCGTCCGCAAGCAGGTCGACGGTGGCGCTGACGAGCCAGATCTCCGCGCCGCGGTCACGCTCGGCGGCCAAGGCCTCCCGCATCTGCGGCCGCACCTCGGCCGCCACCGCCTGCGCGGCCTCCTCGGCGAAGGACTGGAGCTTGTCAGGGTCGAGGCCGCCGAGGTAATGGGCGAATGCCTTCGGCCACCAGCTGCTGAGGGCGGTACTGGGCGTCAGACGGGACAGCACAAGACGCCCGAGCAGCAGCATGAGACCGCTCCGGCGCACACGGTGGCGCCAGAGCGGCCGCAGAAGGCGCGCGTACGCGTAGCCGTCGATCAGGGTACGGTCGAGATCGAAGAACGCGACGCGCAGGAGCGCACCTCCTCATGCGAGGATCGGCGGACGGTGGTGCCCGTCCGGTTAACGGTTACAGGTAGGCACGGCGGTACTGTCGCGGCGGTGTCGCCGCTAGGTCGAGCTCGCGCTCGGCCCTCAGGGCCCAGTGCGGGTCGCGCAGGAGGCCGCGCGCGATGCAGACGAGGTCTGCCTGCCCGCTCAGGACCGCGGCGTCGGCGAGCGCCGCATGGTCCATGCAGCCGACCGGCATCGCCGGGACGCCTGCGGCGCGCACCGCCGCCGAGAGCGGCAGGCGGAAGCCTGGTGTCTCGTCCTCGGCCGTCTGGGCGTTGCCGCCGGTGCTGCAGTCGATCAGGTCGACGCCGCGCAGCCGCAACTCCTTCGCCACCGCCAGCGTATCCGCGACCTGATAGCCGCCCGGAGCGCCGATCTCGTGCATCGAGAGTCTGGCCCAGACGGGTTTTTCCTCCGGCAGCGCGGAGCGGACGTCTTCGGCCACCTCGAGCATCAGGCGCTGGCGTCCCTTGAGGTCGCCGCCGTAGCCGTCCGTGCGCTGGTTGCTGAGCGGAGAGAGGAACTGGTGCAGGAGATAGCCGTGGGCGCCGTGCAGTTCGACGAAGTCGAAACCGGCGGCGTCTGCGCGGCGAGCCGCCGCGACGTAGGCGTCGCGTATGCTGGCGATGCCGGCGAGGTCCAGGGCCTCGGGCACGCGGTAGTGATCGGAGAACGCGATCGCCGAGGGGCCGACGGCGTCGTACACGGGGTCGGCCTTGCGGCCCGCGTGTCCGAGCTGGATGCCGATCTTTGCGCCGTAGGCGTGGACGAACTCGACGAGGTGGCGCAGGCCCGGGACCTGCGCGTCGTCCCAGATGCCGACGTCGCCCGGGCTCAGGCGCCCTTCGGGTGCCACCTGGCTCATCTCGACGATGATGGCGCCTACGCCGCCGACAGCGCGGGCACCGTAGTGGACCAGGTGCCAGTCCGTGATCGTGCCGTCCTCCCTGGCGGAGTACTGGCACATCGGGGACATGACGATGCGGTTGCGCAGGGTGAGACCGCGCTGGCAAAAAGTGTCGAAGAGGTGCATTTGGTCGATTCCTCCCACGCGCGACAGCATACGCCGCCCGGGTGGGCAAGTAAAGTTTCAGCCGCCCAGGGCACGCAGGATCTCGGAGAAGAGAGGGGCGCCGCGCCCCGTGACGGGATCCCAACCGGGACCGCAAGAGTAGCCCTGGACGCCTCCGTAGCTGTTGTCGCCCGCGAGGATGTCGCGGAAGGCATCCATCGGCAGGCTGTAGATCCTGGACCAGAACGTGCCGCCGCCGAGCGCCTCGCGTAGCCGCAGGCTGGCTCCGGCGGCCACGGGAGCAGCGACCGACGTGCCGCCCACGACCGTGATCTCTGCCCGGAACACCACCTGGTAGCCTGTCAGCGGGTCCGCGTCGAGGGCGATGTCGGGGACGCCGCGGCCCGTCGCCCCGACCGGCAGGAAAGGCTCTTGGGCGGCGGTTGCGGGGAAGACCGCGCTGAAGCCGCCACCGCTCGCGCCGTTCTGGTCGGTGTCGGTCCAGCCCGTCTCCGCGAGACCTGAACCTCCCAGTACGAGGTGGGTTCCACCGACGGCGATGGCGTGCGGGCAGGAGGCTGGGAAGTCCACCTGGCGTGTCGCGGGGGCCAGAGGAGCGGCGGTGCCGGCAGCGCCCTGGTCGCCGGAGGCGATGAAGGTGTCCGCGCCGGCCGAGAGCAGGCGCTCCAGCAGGAGATCCGTCGCCTTCAGAACCGCGGGCGGCAGGAAGAGTTCGCCATCGCCGTAGCTGACCGAAAGGACGTCCGGCCCCAGGGACAAGGCCTTGCGCAGAGCGTCGATCACGTGCACGGCGAAGGAGGCGTTCGTCGTGCCGGCGGGCGACTCGACAAAATAGACCACTCCGCCCTGGGCGGCTGCCCAAAGCCACTCGAGGTCGAGCGTGGCCTCGACGTCCTGGGGCTCGTTGCCGGCGTCGAGCTGTCCCCGGTCGACGCGCAGGATGGTGGGCACGAGCCGCGGCAGGCCCATCTCGTGGCAGAAGAGGTCCAGGTCCGCCTGGCGGAAGCCGGACGAGAACTCGAGCAGCACCGCCTTGCGGGCGGGGCCCGCCGCAGGGAGCGCAGCGTAGCCGTAGGCCCGGGCGATGTCCGAGGGCCTGTAACCTGCGAAGGTTCCCGCCTGCTGCTCCGGGCCTGGATGGCACCTTGGGCGAGGTGCCGGCCGCTCCCAGCTCAGACCGACCACAGCGGCCACCTCGGCCGCCAGGGAACGCGGCAGACTGGGTTCCCGGCCAGGCCAGAGCCCACCCTCCCCGTCCTGCAGCATAGGCACGTCGAACGCCGCGGCGACGGCGCCCACGCTCCCCCCAGTCTCGAGCACCCCTGCGTCAGGATCGAGAACGGGCCGTCGCAGGCCATGGTCGCCGCAATGCCGGATCAGGGCGGCGACCGCGCCGCCCGGCAGCTCCTGGCCGCTGTGCTTCAGAACGATATCCAGTTCGATCTGCCGATCGGACGGTGCCTTGGTCAGGTCGGGCAGGGGCCGGGTCGGCAGATGGCCGGTGATCGGAACGCGCAGCATGGATCCACATCCTCTCGTTGGTGGACGGCCTCGCCCTGATCGCAGGCTCTGCCGCGATGGAGCGGGCTCGTGCCTTGGCGGGCGGAGTCTTCGGAGACGTAAACGCAATATGGTGGAAAGAGGATGTCTGGCGAACAGGGAGAAACAATGGTGCGCGAAGGAAGGTGAGAGGCGGCGACAGTCGGGATTCACCCCGAGGCAGTTGCGGCCCTTTGACGCGCCCGGTCGGATTCCGGCGGGCAGCGATGCCGACGGCTGGCTCAAGTCGATACGTCGGCGGGTCTCCGTCTCATAAGAAGGGGGTCTCCACTTGAGCGAGGAGCAAACTGGCGTCAGCGAAGCCGAAATCGCAGTCCACTGGGGAGAAGAGTCCTATTTCCATCCGCCACTCACGTTCGTGGCGCAGGCGAATCTCACCGACCCGGGCATCCGCGAGCGCTTCAGCCTGCAGAACTTCCCGGAGTACTTCAAGGAATTCGCGGACCTTCTCACCTGGGACAAGTACTGGGAGAAGACGCTCGACACCTCGAACGCCCCGTTCTACCGCTGGTTCGTCGGCGGCAAGCTAAACGCGAGCTACAACTGCATCGATCGCCACCTTTCGCGGTACAGCAACAAGACCGCCATACATTTCGTGCCGGAGCCGGAGAATGAGCGGATCGAGCACGTCACCTACCGGGAGCTGTGGGTACGGGTCAACGAGTTCGCGGCGCTTTTGCGCGATTTCGCGGGGGTGAAGCGCGGCGACCGCGTGACGATCCACATGCCGATGACGCCCGACCTGCCGGTCGCGATGCTCGCGTGCGCTCGCCTTGGCGCCATCCATTCCGTGGTGTTCGCCGGCTTCAGCGGCAAGGCATGCGCCGAGCGCATCGTCGACTCGGAGAGCGACGTGCTGGTCACGATGGACAGCTACTACCGCAACGGCGCCCTGCTGGACCACAAGGAGAAGGCGGACATCGCGTTCCAGGAGGCCCAGGCGATGGGCCACACCCTCAAGAAGATTCTCGTCTGGCAACGCTACCCGGGTCGCTACTCCTCGCCGACGCCGCTGGTGGACGGGCGGGACTACATCGTGCAGGACCTCCTTGGCCAGTATCGCGGCCAGCGGGTGCAGCCGGAGTCGATGAACGCCGAGGACCCCTTGTTCCTCATGTACACCAGCGGCTCCACCGGCCGGCCCAAGGGCGCCCAGCACGGCACCGGCGGGTACCTGTCCTATGCGGCATGGACCTCGAAGATGATCCAGGACATTCATCCCGAGGATGTCTACTGGTGCATGGCCGACATCGGCTGGATCACCGGCCACTCCTACATCGTGTACGGCCCCTTGGCGCTCGCCGCCTCGAGCGTGATCTACGAGGGCACGCCGACCTATCCGGACGCCAGCCGTCCCTGGCGGGTCGCCGAGGAACTCGGCGTGAACATCTTCCACACGTCGCCGACGTCGATCCGCGCACTGCGCAAGGCGGGCGGCGGCAATCCCGAGAAGTACGACTTCCACTTCAAGCACATGACGACCGTCGGCGAGCCGATCGAGCCGGACGTGTGGAAGTGGTACTACGAGAACGTCGGCAAGGGCGAGGCTGCCATCGTCGACACGTGGTGGCAGACCGAGACCGGCGGGTTCCTCTGCACGACGGTCCCGGCCGTCGACCCGATGAAGCCGGGGAGCGCCGGGCCGGCCCTGCCCGGGATCCACCCGATCATCTACGACGAGGAAGGCAACGAGATCCCGGCGGGCTCGAACAAGGCGGGCAACATCTGCATCCAAAACCCCTGGCCGGGCATCTTCCAGACGATCTGGAAGGACCCTGAGCGCTTCGTGCGCACCTACTTCGCCAAGTACAACAAGGACCCGAAGAGCACGGACTGGCGGGACTGGCCGTACATGGCCGGCGACGGCGCGATGCAGGCCCCGGACGGCTACTACCGGATCCTCGGCCGCATCGACGACGTGATCAACGTGGCCGGCCACCGGCTCGGCACCAAGGAACTCGAGTCCGCGGCCCTGACCGTGCCGGAGGTGGTGGAGGCCGCGGTGGTCGCCGCCAAGGACCAGATCAAGGGCATCATGCCGGAGATCTACGTGTCGCTGCAGCCTGGGATCGAGCCGACCGAGGAACTCAGGAAGCGCGTCTCCGAGGCGATCGCCAAGGAGATCGGCCCGATCGCGCGCCCGCGCGCGGTCTACATCGTGCCGGATCTGCCGAAGACGCGCAGCGGCAAGATCATGCGCCGCATCCTGGCCGCGATCTCGAACAACACCGGCGACGTCGGCGATGTCACGACGCTGTCGAACCCGGAGACGGTCGACATCATCCGCACCATGCACAGCTGAGCGGGTCGAAGCGGCCCCGGCGCGAGCCGGGGCCGTTTTCGCTATGCTCGTCCGCCGAGAGGCGGTAAACTTGTGCCGTGTCGCGCTGGCAACCGGTCACAGACGCCAGACGTTCCAGGTTAAAGAGCAATGGCTGTCGGAGGTGCGATTTTGCGCAAAGGGTGGATCGGCGCTCTGGCAGTGATGACGCTGCTTGCCGGCTGCGGCGCATCCCAGCATGTCTCGAGTCCGAAGTCCCATCCGGCGGTAACGAAGAAGAAGCCAGCCACCGCCACGGCCAAGGCCAAGGCGCCCGACACCCTCTACTCGGCGTTCGCGGTGACGATCGACAACCAGCCGGCCGCGTGGCCCCAGTCCGGCATCTCGAAGGCGGATCTCGTGTTCGAGTTCATGGCGGAAGGCGGCATCACGCGCTACCTAGCCGTCTTCTGGCACCAGAGCGTTGCCAAGATCGGCCCGGTGCGCTCCACGCGCATCTACTTCGACAACGTGGCGGCGGCCTACGCCTGGCCGCTGGCGCACGCCGGCGGCAACGTCGACGCTCTCAAGGCGATCGGTCCTCTGGGGATCAAGAACCTCGACCAGATCTACGGTTCCGGCCAGTGGTTCTGGCGCTCCACGGACCGCCAGATGCCGCACAACCTCTACACGTCGACGAACCTGATCGAGCAGGGGATCCAGAAGGACGGCTACACCCCCGCCGGCATCCCGTCGTTCCCGCAAGGCAAGCTGACCGGTACGGCGACGGCCTCCACCCTGATCTCCTACGCCAATCTGCCGAACGTCTGGGTGTACCAGGTGGGGTGGGTCTGGCAGAACGGTCTCTACCAGCGCCAGATCGACGGCAACAACGTCTTTACGCAGGCCGGGAACAGGGTGACGGCCCAGAACGTGGTGATCGCGATGGTGCCGCAGTTCGCCGACCCTGATCCCTATACCCCTGGTGCGGTCAACTACAACCTCACGGGCGGCGGCAAGGGCTACATCCTGTCGCAGGGCGTGCGCCGGAACATCACCTGGACGTTCGGCCAGGGCGGGTTCCACTTCTACCTGGCGAACGGCAAGACGGCGCCCTTCGCGGCGGGCCAGACCTGGATCGAGATGGTGCCCCTGGGCACGCCGGTCACGTTCCAAGCAGGGGCCTGAAGTGATCCGGGTCGGCACCTGCGCCTTCACCGACCATGAGGGCTTCTATCCGCCGACACTGCCGCCGGCCGAGCGCCTCGCCTACTACGCGCGGCGCTTCGACCTCGTTGAGGTGGACTCGACGTTCTACGGCCTGCCGCGCCCCTCGACGCTCGAGCGCTGGGTCGAGGCGACGCCTGCCGGCTTCACGATGGACATCAAGGCGGAGCGGCGCATGACGGGTCACGTCCGGGGCATCGGCGTCCCGGAGCAGCTCGCGGCCTGCCGCGAGTTCAAGGAGCGCTTCGACGCCTTCTACCGCAGCGGCCGCATGGGGACCGTGCTACTCCAGTTTCCGCCGTGGCTGCGGCTGGGCGACGAGGCGATCGGCATGGTCCGCGCCCTCAGGGAGGAAATGCGCCCCTTCGGCGTCTCGGTCGAGATGCGCAACCGCAGCTGGTACCAGGACGGTGGGAAGGAACTTTTCTCCCTCCTGCGCGAGATCGGCGCGGCGCACGTGGTCGCGGACGAGCCGCAGGTGGGACAGAGCACCGTGCCCCTGGTGCCGGAGGTGACCGACGATGTCGCGATCCTGCGCCTGCACGGGCGCAACGCCGAGACCTGGTACGTGCGCGGCGAGTCCTCGCAGGACAGGTTCTACTACCTCTACAGCCCCGAGGAGCTGATGACCCTGCGACGTACCGCCGAGACGATGGCCCAGTCGGCGAGCGAGGTGCACGTGCTCTTCAACAACAACCACGGCGACTTTGCGATCCGCGGCGCCCTGACGATGCGCGACATGCTCGGCCTCGCTTCCGGCCCCGCGGAGACGGACGGCCTCTTCGGGCCCGCCTGAGATCGCGTCCGGCGCCAGGAGCTTGCCCGCTCGGCGCGAAGTGAGCGCCGAGAGGAGGTCCGCGATGCGGGAGACGCGCGAAGCCGCCCATGCCGCGCGCCGCACGGTGCTGCGCGCCGGTGTGGTGCTGTTGGGGCTGTTGGCCGGCCTGGGCATCTGGGGCGGCGCCGTCTTCCACGTTGCGTTCGGGCGCGCGCTCTACATGACCATCGTGACCATGACCACGCTGGGCGACGCCGCGATTGCCATACGAGGCGGCGCGCAGGAACTCTGGGTGGCGGTGGCCGTGATCTCGGGCATCGTCATCGGTGTCGCGGCCGTCGCCAGCCTGACCGGCTTCGGCTGGGTCGAGTACTTCCAGACCATGCGCAGGGAAAGGGTGCTCAGGCGCTTGCAGCAGCACGTCATCGTCGCCGGCGGCGGCCGGGTGGGGCGCAGGTCCGCACGGGAGCTACAGGCGGCACGCAGGGCCGTTCTCGTGATCGAGCGCGACCCGCAGCTCGCGATGGATCTCCAGCAGGAGGGCATCGAGTGTCTGCACGGCGACGCCACCGATCGCGACACGCTGGAACGGGCGGGCCTCGACCGGGCCATCGGCCTGATCGCGGCCTTGCCGGACGACGCCGCGAACCTTTACGTGGTGAGCCTCGCGAGGGACCTGCGACCCGGCCTGCCGATCGCCGCACGGGCGGCGGAGTCTCGGGCGGCGGAACTCCTGCAGCGCGCCGGCGCGACGCGGGTGGTGCTGCCGGAGATCTCGGCGGGCAGGAACCTGGCCGCGTTCCTGACGAGACCGACGATGGTGGAACTTCTGGAGGACGGTTCGGTCGAGGAGATCCGCGTGCCGGAGGGATCGCGGCTCTGCGGCAAGACGATCGCCGACGTGGCGGCGGGCGGCTTTACCGGCACGGTGGCGGCGGTCAAGAGGCAAGGCCGCTTCCTGGCCGGCATCGGCGGCGATACCCTCATCGAGGCGGACGACATCCTGCTGCTCGTGGGAGATCCGGAACGATTGGCCCAGGAGCTTCCGCTGCTGATCAGTTGACAACCCCTGGAGGATAGAGCAGCTGTGCCAAACATCCGTGGCGCCGCGTCCCTGATCCTGGCGACCGCCATCTGGGGCGGCGTCTATGTCGTCAGCCGGGTGGTCCTGAACTCGATTCCGCCCGTGCCGCTCGTCGAGATCCGGCTCCTCATGACCCTGCTCGTACTGCTGCCCCTGTACCGCCGGCCCACGCTGCGGCCCAGGCTCAGCGACTACGGCATCGCGCTCCTGAGTGGCACGCTGGGTTTCGGGCTTTCGCTCGTGGCGCAGTTCTACGGCACCTTCTGGTCGTCCGCCCACGTCGGTGCGCTCGTGACCTCGTCGTCGCCGGCGTTCATCGCCCTGCTCGCCCTGCCGGTGCTGGGCGAGCGGCTGAAACCCGCGCAGGTCGCGGCCATGGCGCTCGCCTTGCTCGGAGCCGTTATCGTCATGGCCCCCGGCGCCGCGGGTGGAGCGACGCCCCGCGGCGTCCTGACGCTGATCCTGGCCGCCGTGACCTGGGCCGTCTACACGGTCTTCAACCGGCGCCTGGCGAGACGCCAGGGGCTCTGGTTCGTCAGCTTCATGACGACCTTTTTCGCGTTCCTCATGCTCCTGCCCGCCAGCGGCGGCGTGCTGAGCCTGCCGTGGAGCCACTTCGGCGTCCCGCTCTACCTGGGCGTCGCCTACATCGGCTTCATCTCCACGGCGGTGGCGATGTATCTCTGGAACTACGGCTTCACACAGATGCCCGCCGCAAACGCGAGCCTCTTCCTCTTCGTCCAGCCGATCGTGGGCACGATCCTAGGCGTGCTCATGCTGGGCGAGAGGCTTTCCCCATGGCTTGTGCCGGGGGCGCTCCTGATCGTGGCGGGCGTCGTCCTGGCCTTGCGCAGCGCGGAGCCCGCACCGTTGGCCGAGCCGGCGGTGCGGGAGGCGGAGATCTAGCCGCGCAGTTCCCTGCGCAGGCTCAGGTAAAGCGATAGGGCGATCAAGGCGAAGAGCAGGACGCCGAGCCACGATGTCTGGGTCACCCTGGCGACCAGCCAGACGATCGCGAGCGCCACGATCGGCCCGAGAAACTGGAAGCCATCCTCGTAGACGAGGTCGACGATCACATCCCAGAGCTTGCGCAAAGGGGGTTCCCTCCTACGCGGCTTTCTCGCTGGTGCCGGGTTCGAGCCAGCGGCGCAACCCGAGGCTCATGAGCGCGAAGAGGACGATCAGGACGACGATCGAGACGTCCTGTCGCCACCAGTGCACGCCGATGCCCTCGCCGGCCCAGAACGTGCCGAAGGCCGACAGCATGATGCCGACGATCCACTTGAGCGTGTTCTCGGGCACGCGGCTGAGCGGGGTGCGCAGGAGCACGCCCGCGAGCGCCACCACGACGAAGGCGATCGCGGCGCCCAGGATGGCGGACTGCAGCATGCCGGCGTTGGCGCCGAGCGTGAGAACGATGAAGATGACCTCGCTGCCCTCGAGCAGCACGCCGTTGAAGGCCGTCGCGAAGGCCAGCGAGTCCGTGTTCTGGGACGACGCCTGCCTGAGTTGCTGCACCTCGCGCTCGTAGATCAAAGCCTCGTCATGCAGGGCTTTGCGGCCGCTGCTGCGCAGGACCGCCTTGCGTAGCCACTTGAGACCGAAGAGGAGCAGGATCAGTCCGACCAGGGCACGGAAGATGCCGATCGGGAACAGGGCGAGGATGGCGTAGCCCAAGGCCGCCACCAGAGCCACCAAGGCCACCAGGGCGACCATGGTGCCCCAGATGGCGGGACGCCAGCCGCCGACGGAACGCGCGGCGAGAAAGATCGTCAACGCTTCGACGAACTCCACGCCCGAGGCGGCGAACACGGCCAGCACCACCACGACGTTCAAACTCCCAGCCTCCTGCGCGTCGCCTCCGACAAGAGTCTTCGCATCACGGACCTGCCGTTCCTCTCCTTTGGGTGAACCGGGCCGTGGCCACGTCGATGAAGGCCCTCGCCGCGGGCGTGAGGCTTCCCTCGCGCGGCAGGACGAGGCTCGTCTGGCGGCTCAGGTCCGGCAGACCCTCCGGGGCGAGGCGCACGAGCAGGCCCTGGTCGATATCCGCCCAGGCGGTGGAGAGGGGGACGAACGCGACCCCCAGACCGCGCAGCAGCACCTCGCGCACAGCCCCGTGCCCGTCGAACTCGAGCGCGATGCGCGGGCGGATGCCGTGCTGCTCGAGCACCGCGTCCACGAGCGCCCTGAGGTGCGTACCGGCTTCGTAGGCGATGAAGGGCAGGTCCTGGAGCTCGTGCAGCGTGGGCGACGGCGGCAGGGACGCGGCGAAAGCGGGGCTCGCCACCAGCACGACCGGGTCCTCGAAGAGCGGCAGGCAGCTGAGGCGCGGATGGGTCACGGGCGTGGTGGTGAGGGCGAGGTCCGCCTCGAGCTGGAGCACTTCCGCGACCGCGGCGCGCGTCGGCAGCGTATGGACATGGACCTGCACGGCGGGGTGATCGCGGAGAAACTCCTGCAGCAGGTCCGGCAGGGTGTAGACCGCGACCGTGTCGACGCAGCTGAGCGTGAGGCTGCCGGCGCCCGGCGCCGCCAGGGTGGCCACCTGCTGGAACAGGTCGCGCTGCAGCGCCATGAGGCGCTGCGCGTAGGCGTAGACCACCTCTCCGGCCGGGGTGGGCAGCACGGTGTGGCCGCGCCTGAGGCAGAGCCCGACGCCCAGCTCCTTTTCGAGCGCCATGAGCTGGCGTGACACCGCGGGCTGCGAGAGATGCAGGTGTTCGGCCGCCGCGGTCAGGCTGCCGAGCTCGAAAATCGAGGCGAATGTCTGCAACTGGCGCAGCAGCATTGTTTAGGCCTCCATTCGTCATGCGCCAGACACATGCTGGGGATGCATGATGTTCACTTTTATTATAGGTCGATATCGGGTACGCTTGGGTGCCAGGGGGGGCTGCGCGTTGCCAAAGTCGCTCGCATGGATGATTGGCGGCGACCAGGGCGAAGGCATCGACGCGACCGGCGATGTCTTCGGCCGCGTCCTGAGCCGGCTGGGTTATTGCATTTACGGCTACAGACATTTTTCTTCGCGCATCAAGGGCGGGCATACGAATTTCACGGTCCGCATCGCCGCCGATAGGGTGCTTGCGCCCCAGGCCAATGTCGAGGTGCTGGTCGCCTTGACGCAGGAGACGATCGACCGCAACGCTCACCTGCTTCTGCCCGGTGCGCCGCTGCTCGCGGACAGCCAGCTGAAGCCCGTGTTGCCGGACGGCTGCGAGGCGCGGCTCGTCGAGATCCCCTTGACGCAGATCGCCCGCGAGGTCGGGGCAGCCGTCGTGCGCAACATGGTGGCGGTGGGCGGGTCCGCGGCGCTCTTCGGCCTGCCGCTCGAGGCGTTCGAGGCCTATGCCCGCGAGAAGTTTGAGCGCAAGGGCGAGACGGTCGCCCTGCAGAACGTCGAGGCTTTGCGGCGCGGCCACGCGTTCATCGAGGAACTGGGCCTTATGGGGCGCTTCGCCCTGCCCGCGCCGCGGCCGCGTGAGCGCTACCTCATGACGGGCAACGACAGCCTGGCGCTCGGGGCCCTGGCCGCGGGCTGCCGCATCATGGCCGCCTATCCGATCACGCCGGCGACCGACATCATGGAAAACCTCGCGGGACTCTTCCCCCGCTTCGGCGGCGCGGTCTGCCAGATGGAGGACGAACTCGCGGCGATCACCCTCGTGATCGGGGCCAACTACGCCGGGGCCCGCGCCATGACGGCCACGTCGGGTCCCGGCTTCAGCCTGATGCAGGAAGGCATCGGCCTCGCGTCGATGGCGGAGATCCCGGCCGTCGTCGTGGACACGCAGCGGGTCGGGCCGTCGACAGGCATGCCGACGAAGAACGAGCAGTCCGATCTCTTGGCCGCCGTCTTCGGCGGGCATGGCGAGGGCCAGCGCATCGTGATCGCCCCGGGCACGGCGGTGCAGGCCTTCGCGGACGGGTTCGAGGCGTTCAACCTGGCCGACCGCTACCAGTGCCCCGTGATCGTCCTCTCGGACCTCGCCCTGGCGCAGTGGCTGCAATCGGTCGAGGCTCTGCCGCCTGAGGGACACGCGATCGATCGCGGCGCCATCGTGGCTCAGGAGGAGCTCGACCGCCTGACGGGCGAGTTTGAACGCTACCGCCTGACCGAGGACGGAATCTCGCCGCGCGCCCTGCCGGGGATGCCGAAGGGCCAGTTCCTCGCGACCGGTGTCGAGCACGCGTCGTCGGGCAAGGTGTCGGAGGCGCCGCAGAACCGGATCGCACAGATGGAGAAGCGCAGCCGCAAGCTCGATCCCCTGCGCGCGCGGCCCGGCGCGATCGAGACGAGTCACACGGACGACGCGGAGGTCGTCATCGTCTGCTTCGGCTCGATCGTCGGGGCGGTGGACGAGGCCGTCGAGCTGCTGCGCCAGGATGGCGTTCGGGCCGGGCGCGTCCAGGTGCGCCAGCTCTGGCCGATGCCTGACGTCCCGCTGGCGGCCGCCTTGCGCGGCGCCGGCAAGGTGCTGGTCGCCGAGCAGAACGCCACCGGCGAGATGCGCCAGCTCATGCGCATCGCAGGCCTCGAGGACGATCGCTACCGCTCGCTCCTCCATTTCGACGGCACCCTGCTGTCACCCCAGCGGGTGGTCGCCGCCGTGCAGGAACTGTCGGTCAAGGAGGGGGTGTGACGATGGAAACCGTGACGCTGCAGGATTACAAGACATCGGAGAAGTCCTGGTGGTGCCCCGGCTGCGGTGACTTCGGCGTGCTGGCCGCTCTGCAGAAGACCCTCGTGAAGCTCGGCATCCCGCCCCACCGCGTCGCCATCGTCGCTGGCATCGGCTGCAGCGGCAAGATGGGCAACTACATCAATTCTTACAACATCCACGTGGTGCACGGCCGTACCCTGCCGTCCGCCCTCGGCGTCAAGCTCGCGAACCGCGATCTCCTCGTGATCGCCGCGGGCGGTGACGGAGACGGCTTCGCGATCGGCATGAACCACTTCGTGCACGCGGTGCGGCGCAACATCGGCGTCAAGTACATCGTGATGGACAACCACATCTACGGCCTGACAAAGGGACAGAATTCCCCGACGTCGGACCACGGGCAGAAGGTGAAGGCGGCGCCGTTCGGCAACGTCGAGTCACCGGTGCGGCCGCTGTCGCTCGCGCTCACGGCGGGGGCGACCTACGTCGCGCAGGGCTTCTCGTCGAACCAGGCGCAGCTGGCGCGCCTGATCGAGGGTGCGATCGCGCACCCCGGGTTCGCGTTCGTCAACGTCCTGAGCCCCTGCGTGACCTACAACAAGATCAACACCTACGACTTCTACAAGCAGATGCTGCACGACCTCGACGAGGACCCGGAGTATGAGCCCGACAGCCGCGGTCGCGCGATCGCCGCCGTGCTGGAGCGAGAGGAGCTCGTCACGGGTCTCATCTACCACGATCCCGGGTCCGTCGCGTACGAGGACGCCTTGCCGGGGTTTGCCGAGGAGCCGCTCGCGGGCCGGGACATCGCCCTCGAGGAGGCCGACTTCCTGGAGCTGCTCGCGAGCTACCGCTGAGGCCTTTGCACATCACGAACCGCAAGCGCCGGCCAGGTGGCCGGCGCTTGCGGCATTCACGGCCGTCGCAGTGGGCGATCCGGCAGGGACGCCAGGCCCCTGGGTGGAAATTCCTAGCCGGAAATGGTCTGGGAGGCGGCGCCGTTGCGCAGCGCGGCATGGACCCTGATCGCGGCGGCCACCATCGTGCTCGCGTCGTGCGGTCAGGCGGCGCCGCCAAGATCGCCCGCGCCGCGGCGGATGGTGACCAGCTTTGACGGCCACGCCATCTGGTTTTCGGGCGGGCGCGAGTACCGAAAGGGCTTGCACCGCGTGCGGCAGGTCCGCGCGCCCTGGAGCTACGAGGCCGTCCAGATGAACCAGTTCGGGCCGGCGAGCCTGATCTACGCCGCGAGGTTCGGCAGGGTGTCGCAGGACGGCTTTTGGGGGGCGGGCATGCCTTTCGGCAAACTGCGCACCTTCAGCGTGAACGGGCGCAGGTACGCGGTGCCGAAGGCCTATGTGGGCATGGACATCGCCGTCCTGCCACTGGCCGGAGGCATGGTATGGCTCGCGACGCCAACCCACGGGCCTGAGAACATGGTCGGGCCCGAACTCGGCACGAAGACCCTGAATCCGAAGGCGACGCAAGGTTCCACGGCGATCTACTACACACCCTATCGGACCAAGGGCGGCTCGCTCCTCGACGGGCGGGAGACGATCGCCGTCCTGCCGCATCGCTGGACAGGGCTCGATGGTCCCGTGGCGGCATCGGCATGGGCGGGTTGGCTTCCGAAGGACAGGGTACGCCCGCCGGGCACCGCATCGGCGGCGGCGCATCAACTCAGCTTCGACGCTGGCCAACGCGTCATCGCCAATCGCGTGGACACGAAGTCGCTGCCGGGCTATCCCACCATCTTCCTCCACGACGTACCGAGGCTTCAGGCGGGTCAGCACGCGCTCGTGGCCTGGATCGGACAGATGACGCGCACGGCGGGCGGCTTCGAACTGGAAGTGCGTTTTTTCGACACGAACGATGGCCTGGACGCGAGCGGACTCGCCTCGGCGGATTACTACTGGTCCGAGACGAAAGGCGTCTGGACGCCCTTGACACAAATCTTCGCCGACCAGGACATCGAGAGTTTCGTCGACGCGGGGAGCCAGGCGGTCTACTGGCAACAGGCCTTGGCTGGGTCACAGGGCGACGGCTCGCGGCTCGATCTCATCCAGATGCGCTTCGACCCCGAGACCGACACGATCGCGCCTGTCTGGGCTGGCGGCTACATCTACGGCCGGACCTTCGTCGACGGGCGGAGCTGGGTGCACGACATGCTGAGTCTCCAACATGGCGATCCGAGTCTGCCCGCCCGATCGGTCTGGACGGCCAACACGCCCTGACGGCCGATGGCCAGCCGTCTCAGGACGGTAGGTTCGCCGTCTGCGCCTGAGGCT
Source organism: Bacillota bacterium (assembly GCA_021799275.1). GTDB lineage: Bacteria > Bacillota > Sulfobacillia > JAJZYS01 > JAJYTV01 > JAJZQO01. The sequence goes on along the minus strand of JAJZAT010000013.1, from coordinate 6,736 downwards.
CCGGCAGGCGCAAGAGCCGGATCCAGCCAAGCGTGGCCAGCACCGCCACCACGAAGATGCCGGGGAAGAGCATCCACGGGCCGCCGACCGTCAGGAGGGAGCCACCGGCGAGCGGACCGACGGCGGAGCCGGAGCGGTTCGCGAGGCTGACGAGGCCGATCGCCTTGCCGCGGTCTTCGGGCCTGGCGCGGGAGGCGACAAGGCTCGTGATACTCGGACTCAGGAGCACCTCGCCGACCGTGATCACGGCGACAGGCAGGAGGAACGGCAGGAACCCCCTGAGCGGCGCCATGAGCAGGAAGCCGAGACCGTACAGCGCGGCCCCGATGGCGATCGCGCGCTCGGGCCGCCAGTTGCGGCTGAGGGCCACGAGCGGCATCTGCAAGGCCACCACGAGCACCGCGTTCTCCGCGGCGAGGAAGCCGAAGTCCGACGCGGGCAGGTGGAGGTAGACGGTCATGTAGCCCGGGACCACCCAGTAGAGCTGCGAGTAGGTGAGGGAGACCATGGCGAAGAGGCCCGTCACGGTGAGCAGGAAGGGATCCCGCAGGAGCGCGAGGCTGAGGCCCGCGGGGCCCGTGTTCCCGTGCTCGCGGGTCTCGCTGCCATGCAGCAGCCAGAAGGCGAGAATGCCGAAGCTAAGCGCGATGGCGCCGCTCAGGAGGAACAGGATCGAGAAGGAGTGCTGCAGCAGGAATGCGCCGAGCATCGGGCCGAGGATGATGCCCGCGTTGCCGGCGACGCGTTGCAGCGAGTAGGCGGGGTAGAGGTTCTCGCGCGGGACGATGTCGGCGACGAACGCCTGCGCCGCAGGGTCGAAGAGCGGCATCAGCCCGCCGCGCACCACCACGAGCACGACGATCCAGACGGGTGCCCCGATGACGGCGAGGCTAAGGGTTGCCAAGGCGCCGGCGCCAAGCGACAGGAACATCGTCGGCAGGCGGCCCCAGGCGTCCGACAGCAGGCCGCCGAGGCTCACGGCGACCACCTGCGCGATGCCTTGGAGCAGAAGCACGAGACCGACCATGGCGAGGTTGGCGTTGAGCGTGTCGTGGAGATAGACGGTCAGGAAGGGAAAGACGATCGACGTTCCGATCGAGTTGAGCAGCCGACCGAAGAAGAGGACCCAGAATGCCCTTGGGTAGGCGCGGAGTTCCCCGAGCAAGCGGCGTTCGCCTCCGTGACAAGGCGGCCCGAGGACCGTCTGCTATCATGGATTCGCTGCGGGATGTCGAAGTCCCGCAAACGGCGGTGGGGCAAGAAGGTGGATCTTTGACGGATTGCGGCGCAGGAGATCGCCTCGGGGAGCCGAGGAGCGTCCTCATCACCGGCGGCGTTTCGGGACTCGGCCGCGCCGTGGCCGAGCGGCTGCTCGCCCTCGGCTACCGGGTAACCGTCACGCATCGCACGGCGCACGCGAAGGCCGAAAGCTTTGCCGCCCAGGCCACGGGGCAGGGGCAGGAGCTTCTGACTTTGGCCGCGGATGCGGGCGAGGAGGCGGCGGCGCGGGCGTCGGTCGAGGCCCATAGGCACCGGTTCGGCGTACCATGGGCCTTCGTGCATGCCGCGGGTCCTTTTCTCACGCCGCAAACCGCGTTCGCGGACGTGGAGATCGGGAAACTGCGGGAGATCGTCGACGGGAACCTCTGGAGCGCGATGCTCTACGCGCACCTGCTCCTTAAGGACATGCGGTCGCAGCGCGGCGGCAGGCTCATCTTCTTCGGCTTCGACGAGGCGGCGGAATTGCCCGCCTGGCCTGGCCGGGCGGTCTACGCGGCGGCCAAGAGCGGTGTACTCTCGCTTGCGAAATCCCTCGCCGAGGAAGAGGCGCCCTATGGCATCACCGTGAACGCGATCTGCCCCGGCGATATCAGGCGGCCGCTCAAGGAGGGCACCATCACCCAGGCGCGCGGGACCGACGAGGGCGCCGCGCCGATCGGGCGACCGGGCAGCGGCGAGGACATCGCGAGGGTTGTCGAGTTTCTGCTCGCGGACGACTCCGACTTTCTCACCGGTAACATCATTGCCGTGGACGGTGGGCTAGACGTGATCCACAAGGGACGCGGCTGAGCCATATGTGGAGGGAACATTGGTGAACGAGGGCATGATCGAGGAGGCTGTGCGCCTGCTGCTGCAAGGGCTCGGCGAGGACCTCCATAGGCCCGGTGTCCAGGACACGCCACGGCTGGTGGCCGAGGCGTCGCAGGTGATGCTTTCAGGTTACATGCGCGATCCACGGCAGGTCATCGAGGTCATCGAGGGACCGGACGAGATGGTGCTCTTGCGCGACCTGCCCTTCTTCTCGGTCTGCGAGCACCACCTGCTGCCGTTCTTCGGCAGCGCGGACGTCGCCTTCCTTCCGGATGGCGGGCGCATCGCGGGCTTCGGCTCGCTCGCCGACCTCGTGGACGTCGCCGCGCGCCGCCTGCAGATCCAGGAACGCCTGACCAAGGAGATCGCCGACGCGCTCGAGGCCGTTCTGCGCCCGCGGGGCGTCTACGTCTCCCTCAGGGCGCGCCAGCTCTGCATGCAGATGATCGAGGGGCGCAACCTCGGCAGCGAGACCGTGACTTCAGCCGTGCGCGGGGTATTCCTGGAGGAGAGCGGCCGCGGACAGCTGCAGGCCCTGCTCGCGGGTAGGGTGCGATGAACGCCTCCGAGGAGCTCTGGCGGCGGGCGCAGGCCGTCATCGCGGGCGGTGTCAATTCGCCAGCCCGCAGCTTCCGCCCGATGGGCGGCGACGCCCCGGTCTTCGTCCAGGCGGCGCACGGCGGGCGGTTCGAGGACGTCGACGGGCGGAGCTACATCGAGTTCCTGGCCGCCTTCGGCCCCAACGTCGTGGGCCACGGCCACCCGCTCGTGCTGGAGCGCGTGGGACGCCAGCTTGCAGACGGCACACTCTTCGGCGCGCCCTGCCCTGGCGAGGTGGAGTTCGCGGAGCGACTCTGCGCCGCGATCCCGGAACTCGGCCAGGTCCGGCTCGTCTCCTCCGGCACGGAGGCGGTGATGTCGGCGATCCGCCTGGCCCGGGCGGCGACGGGTCGGGACCTCATTGTCAAGTTCGACGGCAACTACCATGGACATGCCGACCCCGTCCTGGTCCATACGGGGTCGGGCGCGGCGACGGCCGGGGGCGGCCACGATTCGGAGGGTGTGCCGAGCGGTGTGCGCAAGGATGTGCGCAGCCTGCCCTTCAATGACCTTGGCGCCCTCGAGGAGCTCTTCGCGGCGGAAGGCGGCAGGATCGCCGCGGTCCTGATCGAGCCGATCTCCGGCAACATGGGCGTCGTCGGCCCCGTGAGCGGCTACCTCGCCGGCGTCAGCGAGATCGCGCATCGGCACGGGGCGCTCGTGATCGACGACGAGGTGATCGTCGGCTTCCGCCTGCGCTACGGCATCATCGGGCCGCAGCTCGGCCTGAGGCCCGACCTTGTCTGCCTCGGCAAGGCGATCGGCGGCGGGCTCGCCCTTGGCGCCTACGGCGGCAGCCGCTCGCTCATGTCGCTCGTCGCGCCGCTGGGGCCGATGTTCCAGGCCGGCACCCTGGCCGGCAATCCTCTGTCGGTTGCGGCGGGCATCGCGACGCTCGACATCCTTGCGGCGCCGGACGTCTATCCATGGCTCGACGCGATGGGCCGACGCCTTGCGGAGGGCGTGACGCGCGCAGCCGAAGGGGCGGGTGTCGTCACGTCCCTGACGCGCTTCGGCTCGATGTTCACGCTCTTCTTCCGGGGGGCGGCGCCACGCAATTATGAGGAGGCCCAGGATCACGACCGGGAGTCCTTCCGCCGCTTCTTCTGGGCGATGCTCGAAGAAGGCGTCTACCTCGCGCCCTCGCCCTACGAGGCATGGTTCGTCACGCTCGGGCATACGGAGGAGGATGTCTCCCAGGGGATCCGGGCGGCCGAGCGGGCATTCGGGCGCATCAGGCAGCCGGCCTGAGGCGCGCCGGCGACTTCCATCCCGGTTCGACAAGAGGGGGGTGCCTTGGTGGCACGCAGCGTGCAGGTGGAGCGTGAGGCCGAGAGGGCGATCGACCAGGACCTGAGGCCGTACCTCGCGATTCCCAGCGTCGCCGCGCAGCGGCGCGGCATCGCGGAGGCCACCGCCTTCGTCGAACGTCTCTTGCGGGAGCTCGGGGCGGATGTGCAGGTGTTCTCGGACCACGGCAACCCGCTCGTCTACGGACGGATCGAGGGCCTGCGACCGGAGACGCTGATGTTCTACGACCACTACGACGTGCAGCCGGAGGAGCCCCTGGACCTCTGGACGTCGCCACCCTTCGAGCTCACGGAGCGCGACGGCCTGCTCATCGCCCGCGGCGTCGCGGACAACAAGGGCGACTTCATCGCGCGCGTGGCCGCGGTGCGCGCGCTCGAGGCCGCGGGCGAGCTCCCCGTCTCGGTCGCGTTCCTCGTAGAGGGGGAGGAGGAGATCGGCAGCCCCTCGATCGAGGCGGAGGTACGAGGGCACCTCGGGGAGATCCGCGCGGATTATTGCATCTGGGAGGCCGGTGGGGTCGATCGCGACGGGCGGCCAGATCTCACCGGCGGCGTAAAGGGGATCCTCTACGTCGACCTCGAGGTGCGCACCGCGGACCGGGACCTCCACTCGTCGCTCGCGCCGGTCGCGGAGAACCCGGCCTGGCGCCTCCTCGAGGCGCTCACGGCGATCCGCCCCGCGGCGGGAAGCGTGGCGGTGCCAGGTTTCCACGCGACGGTGGAGCCCATGCCGCCCGCGGCGCTCGAGGCGATCGCGGCGCTCGAAGCCGAGTCCGAGACGGTTCTCGCGTCCCTGGAAGGAGTGCGCCGCCGTCCTGGGACGAGGCCGGTCCACGACCTCTACACGCAGCCCACCTGCACGATCTGCGGCCTCAGCGCCGGCTACTCCGGCATGGGTCCGAAGACCGTGCTGCCTGCGGAGGCCGGCGCGAAGCTGGACTTCCGCCTGGTGCCGGGCCAGGACCCGAGGGCGATCTACGCGGAACTTCGCCGGTTTCTCGACGCGCAGGGTTTCACGGATGTCGAAACGCGGATGACGGTCGGGGAGCTCCCGTATCTGAGCGATCCGGGCCATCCCTTTGTCGAGACCGTACGCCGGTCGGTGCGGGAGACTTATGGCAAGCCGCCCGTCTACCAGCCGCTCACGGCCGGGTCCGGGCCGATGCACGCCGTCGCGGGCCAACTCGGCATCCCTTGCGTCAGCATGGGTTGCGGCTACGACGGCGCGCGGGCGCACTCGCCGAACGAGAACATCCGCAAGGCGGATTTCCTGCTCGGCGCACAAGCCGTCGCCGACGTCATCTCAAGCCTGGGCTAGCCTTGGGGCCGCCCGGGAGACGACGCGCCCCACCCCGCAAACTGCGCGGGGCGAGGCCTTCGGCCTGCCCCTTTTATCTGCCGACATGCATGCGGACGATCCGCAACCCGCGCGCGATGGTCACCGCCACGCCGACCACAAGCGGCGCCACGGCGCCGATGGCCGCGAGTGCCAGGCCCGCCGTGAGAAAGTGGCTGAAGTCGCCGGGCGGCGATGCCGCGCCACCGATGGCGAACGCCTGCAGGAGGCGACCCTGCAATAGCGGCAGCAGAAAGAGCGTCAGGACGGCCGCGTAGAAGGCGTGCAGCACGCGGGCGAAGACGTAGGGGCGCATGCGGATGTCGGTGTCCGCCAGCACGGCCGCCACCTGCGCCTGCACCGAGAGACCGGACCAGCCGATGATCGCCGAGACAACCACCGCCTGCTGCAGGAGGCTCGCGTGGGCCTTGGCGGCCGCGGCCGTGCCGATGTCGATCTCCAGCAGCCCTTGTACGATGCTGTGGGCCAGCGCCGGGGCGATGCCCACGATCGGCAACAGTTGGCGGAGCGGCCAGAGCAGCACCGCCATGGCGCCTGTGGCGTCCAGAACCCGGATGAACACGGAGAAGAGCACGATGAAGCTCATGATCAGGAAGAGGGTCGCCACCGAGTCGCGGATGGCGTCCTGCAGCACGATGCCGAGCGGTCGCGTGTCCTCGCGGCGCGCCTTGAGCATCGCCTGGACCGCCCGCTGCCAGATGCCGGTCTCGGGCGCGACGGCGGCCAGGCGGGCGGCCGCGTCTTCGTGCCTGGCCCAACCGCGGAAGCTGAGCCCGACGAGCAGGGCGCCGAGGTAGTGCGCCACCGCCAGCGTGAGGCCGAGCGCCGGTAGGCCGAACATGCCGACGGCCACGGCTCCAAAGATGAAGAGTGGATCCGCAGTGTTCGAGAAGGCGAGCATGCGTTCGCCTTCCGCGCGCGTGCAGAGCCCCTGGCGCCGAAACTTCGCGGTGATGACGGCGTCCATCGGGTAGCCGGCCGCAAGGCCCATGGAGAGCACGAACGAGCCGGCGCCGGGAACATTGAAGAGCGGGCGCATCAAGGGCTCGAAGAGCTCGCCGAGGAAGTGCACGACGCCGTAGGCGAGGAGAAGGTCCGAGACGATGAAAAAGGGCAGCAGGGAAGGCAGCACCACGTCGAAGAACAGCTTGAGCCCCGCCTGGGAGGCGCGGAAGCCGTGCTCCGAGAACACGATCATCAGGACGACGAGCAGGAGTACGACGAACCCCTGAAACAACGCAGAGCGCGCCTTCACCGCACCGCCTCCGACCGGGATGTTGTCCCCGGGGAGCATATGCGGGCCAAGGCGCGGGAGATGTCAGGCGGGAGAGGGGAGGGCCGTGCGGTGGCCTACTACCTGACGGCGGGGGAGATCGGA
>JAJZAT010000058.1 GCA_021799275.1 Bacillota bacterium | reverse complement strand
CCGGTATCAAGGTCCCAGACGAGGCCATGGCTGACCTCAACCTCTCCCGCGACGACTTCCAAGGTGGCTGGAACTACACGCTCCGTCCCCGCCAGCAAAAGTCAGGTTGATGTCGTACGACGCCTTACCACAGGCCGGGGCGCAGTCAAGTGGATGTGACCGCGTTTCCCCCCGGACCTCGCCGCAGACGCTTTTGGGCAATGAGCGGCGTCGTGAGGGCCAGCCCGAGACCGAGCGCGAGATAGACGGGGGAGAGGCCGAAGCGGCCCATCGCCCAGCCCTCGAGAGGGAAGAGCGCGATCATGCCGAGGCTGAAGAGCGCTTCCGGAGCGGAGGCGATCGTCGCTCGCAGGGCATCGGGCACGGCCCGGTTGAGCTCTGCCGCGTAGAGCACGTTCACGCCACCTTCGCAGGCGTTCGAGCCAGCGAACGAGAGCGGTGCGAGTGCTCCCTTCGTCGTCCCGACCGCGGCGATGAGAACGCCGAGGGCGAGCGTGCCCCAGCGGACCAGACGCCTGTGGTGTCGATCGTCCAGGCGGTGAGCGAGGGCGCTGGCGGCCGCGGCCAGGAGCGAGCTGACGCCGATCACCGCCGTCGCCACCAGAACCGTCTCACCCCTCTGCGTCAGGCTGGACTGGCCGTAGAGGTGGTTGCTTGTGGCGACGATGCCGAGGAGCGCGCCGAAGAGCACGAGGCCGAGAAGTCCTGGGCTCGAGCGGACCACTTGCCAGGCTTCGGCAAGGCTCGGGCGGGAAGTTGCCGCGTCGGTCGCCGCGGTGACGCCCGGCCCCGCATGCTCGGTCCGGGGCAGCAGGAGCACGGGAAGGATCGCGAGAGCGGTCAGGAGGGACTGGCCAAAGTAGGCGTAACGCCAGCCGAGGCTGAGCGCGAGCCAGCCGCCCAGCGGGGCGGCGACGGCGCCGCTGAGGAGGGAGATCGCATCCATCCGGCCGTAGAGGCGCGCGAACGCCTGGCTTCCCTCAGGCAGCCGGCGGCTGAGGTCGTACAGGAGCGCTTGGTCGGCGCCGCCGATGAAGCACCAGCCCAAGGCGCTGAAGCCAAGGGTCAAGCTGCCCGGCAGAACACCGCGCGGCGCGAGGAGATACTCGAGCGGCGGGGCAAGGACGCCGATCAGGAGACCGATCACGAGTGAGCGTCGGCGGCCGATCCGGTCGGCATAGACGCCGGTCGGAACGCCGGCGGCGAACGAGACGAGGTGGAATGCGGCCTCGGCGATGCCCACCTGCCAGAGCGACCAGCCGACGTGCAGGAGGTAGAGGATCCAGAGCGCCCCGGTGAGGCGCAGCCAGCGCAGGGCCACAAAGGCGTAGAAGGAGCGCAGCATCTTGCGTGCCGACAAACGGGCGACCTCCTCCAAATGAAAAGGACCGGGCTGTGCCCGGTCCGAGAAGGTCGCCTGAAGCTACCTCGGCATCGGTGCGGGCACAGGCTCGATAGGGCATACTTCTCCCGTAGGGCCCGCAAGGCTGAATCCGACGTGCCGGCAGACCGCGATGCCGCGCAGGAACGTCACGGACCGACACCTCCCGAGGAAAGATGTCGCTATCGTAAAGCCCAGGTTGGCCTCAACGCAAGCGGGTCCGCAGCCTTCGCCGACGGACGTGCCTATTCGATGGGTGCCCGTCCCTCAGATGATCCTGATCTGCCGATCGGATACTGGGCGCGACATCAGCCGTGGCCTGGAGGGAGCAGGAGATGCGTCGATCCCAGCTTAGGCAAATCTGTATCCGGTGCTGCGGGGCGCGGGCCGTGCGTGGCTTCGCGTGAGCCTGCGCGCGCTGCCGCTGGTCGCCGTGCTGATGTTCCACGCCATCGGCCCGCCGGGACCGTACACGATCTCTCCCGCCAAGTTTAGGGACTCCCTCGCGATGCTGCGGGCCCAGCGGGTGGAGGTGCTGTCGCTCAGCCAGTTCGAGCAGTATGAACTTGGCCGGCTCCACCTGCGCAGGCCTGGCGTCCTGCTGACGTTCGACGACGGCAGCCGGTCCGCTTATACACTCGCGACGCCGATCCTGCGCCGCTTCCATGACCACGCGGTGGCCTTCCTGATCGGCCACCGCATCGGTCGGGATCCGCAGAGCCTGACACCGGCGCAGGTTCGAGCGATGGCGGCCACGGGCCTCTGGGCGTTCGGATCGCACACCTACAACCTGCACTCGGGTTACGGCGAGCGGCAGAACCTCCACTACTACGCGGCGCACCGTCTCAGCGCGCGGCGCGTGCTGGCCCGCGACATCGCCCTTGAGGACGCAACCTTCCGTCGGCTCGGCCTTCCCCGGCCCAACGCGTTCGCGTTCCCGTTCGGCTTCTACACGCGGGCGGACGTCCGCCAGCTGCACCAGAGCTTTGCGTTCCTCTTCACATCGAATACGGGTTTCGCGATGCCCGGCGAGTCCACGATTCCGCGGATCAACATCGGCAGCGACTTCGCGGGCGTTCTGCGTCTGACGCGTGTCCTGGCCGTCATGGACAGCGGCCGCACCACCGCGCGACGCCAGCCTTCAGGGCCATCCACGCGGCACCGGCCCCGTGGCGCAAGCGTCGGCGTGATCCTGTGACCTGCCGGCCGTGTCCGGCCCAGGAGACGCGACATCCCGCCGGCACGAAGGGACCTCGACGCCTCTCGGCGCCGAGGTCCCTTGCATGACGCGCGTCAGCGGGAGAGGTTGGCCTCCTGGCGCAGCCTCTGGCCAAGGAAGGCGATGTAGAGGCCGCCGGCCACGATCACGCCGATGACCCAGGCGATGTCCGCGCCGCCCATGGCGTTCGAGATCGGGCCGACATAGATCGTCGTGTCCATGAACGGCACCTCGATCAGGCAGCCGATCAGGTAGGCGGCGATCGCGAGCCAGCGGACGCTGCCGTAGCTGCTCGTGGGCGAGAAGAACGCCGTGTGGTCGTAGTGGCCGTGGCGGACCAGGTAGAAGTCCGCGAGGTTGATGGCCGTCCACGGCACGAGGAAGTACGAGAGGAACAGGATGAAGTTGGAGTAGTTCGTGAGGAAGTTGCCCTGGCCGAGGATCGCGAAGAGGGTGCCGATGATGGCCACGCCGACGATGAAGCCGACGCGCGAGCCCATCGAGGCCTTGAGGCGCATGATGGCGCCGAGCGTCGTCAGCGACGACATGAAGCCGCCGTAGAGGTTCAGCACGTTGACGGCCAGGATGCCGAGCACGATCAGGACCAGCATCAGGCCGCCCAGGCCGCCCGCCAGGTGCGCCACCGTGGCGACCGCGTTGTCCATCTGCTTCGGCATCGCGGCGGCCAGGAGGGCGCCGAGCGCCATCATCCAGACCGAGGCGACGACGCTGCCGACGTAGGTGTACCAGAAGGTCGAGGAGAGGTTCGTGGACTGCGGCAGGTAGCGGCTGTAGTCCGCGACGTACGGCGCGTAGGTAATCTGCCAGGTGGCGGCGACCGAGATCATCAGCAGGAACGGACCCCAGCTGAAGCCCTTGGTCGCGAAGACAGCCGCCGGGATCAGGCCGCGGCTGAAGATGGTGATGGTGATGAGCAGGAAGGCGATGCCCGCCAGGTAGGCGACGATGCGCTCGTAGGTGTGGATCAGGTCGTAGCCCCAGATCGCGAGCAGCATCGCTACGATACTCAAAATGATGACGTCGGCGTTGATCGGGAGACCGGGCATGGCCGCGTTCAGGGCCTGGGCGCCGAGCACGTCGCTGGTGGCGAAGAAGCCGACGTACATGATGACGACGAGGATCAGCGGCAGGATCGCGCCGAAGAAGCCGAACTGCGCTCTGGACTGGATCATCTGCGGGATGCCGATCACGGGCCCCTGGGCGCTGTGGAAGGCCATGAAGAGGCCGCCGAGCACGTTGCCGATGATGATGGCGATCAGGGCCCAGATAAACGGTACGCCGAACACCAGGGCCAGGGCACCGGTGACGACGGTGGTCATCTGCATGTTCGACGACCACCAGATGTTGAAGAGGCTCGACGGCTTGCCGTGGCGTTCTTCGGGCGGGATGTAGTCGATGCTGTGCTGCTCCACGGCGAAGGGCTTGGGCTGGGCGCTCACTTGGCAACCTCCTTGCGCGGCTGGGACTCGGGTCCGATGAGTGGGGTGTGGATGGGGACCTCCTGGAGCTTGCGCCTGGAGAGCTCGTAGCCGGCGTCGGCGTGGCGGACGACGCCGATGCCGGCGTCGTTGTGCA
>JAJZAT010000043.1 GCA_021799275.1 Bacillota bacterium | reverse complement strand
CTGCTGATCAGTTCGGCCCTGCATCGCAGTCATCCTCGTCTATCTGACTGCTGACTACTTCGACACCGCTACCTCAAACTCCTTAACCTTATCCTACCAATTGTCAGGACTTTTTCAGCGCTCTCCTGGGCCGGCTTCATCCTGCCCTGGGCTGAAGGCGTGCGGCCCTCGCCGGGGGCGAAGGCGTTCCTCGCCGCGGAGGGCCTGCGTTTTCGGACCTTGCACCGCATCGTTGCGGCGGCAGGATCCGTCGCCGTGCTCGCCTACCTGCTGGTGGCCCTGGGCGGCCCGGATTATCCCCTGCGCCCTCTCATCCTGGCCGGGGAAGCCTTGATGGCGGCGCTTGCCTTCTGGCTGCCGGCTCGCGACCGGCAGGGCGCCCGGCGTGCGGCGATCCTGTCCGCCATGGCGCTCGCGCTGCTCGCCCTGGCCGAAGTGTCCGCCGAAGGGATGGCCCCCGGCCGAGATGTCCTGCTCTGGGCCCTCGTGCGGGCGGTGCATCTCCTCGCGTTCGGCGCCTGGTTCGGTGGCGCGGCCTGGAACATCTTCATCAACGCCGCGAGCGGCCGGGAGACGCTCTGCCTCGATACCGTGATCGCCTCCCACCTGCAGCTCGAGGGCTTTCGCAAGGTGGTGCGGGTCGCGTTCCCGACCATCGTCCTCACGGGTCTCGTTCAGGCGGGCTTCTTGTCCGGCCCGAACCTCGGTTTCTTCGTCGGGACTGGCATCGGCCTCGCCGTGCTGACGAAGCTCGGCCTCGCGGGAGCGCTCGTCGTCATCTTCTTCACCTGTCCGATGTGGGGCGCCTGCTCTCCGATCGCCGGCGTCTGCAACCTCGAGGACCTGGCGCAGGCGCCTGTCGCTTACGACCTGTCCGCCGTGCGCATGCCGCACGCCGGCGACTGAAGCGCCAGGTCCTTGCGCTAGGGAAAGCGCAACGCGGCCGCCCCTGGCATCTCGCCGGGGAGCGGCCGCGCTGCGTGTTGGCTCTGAGCGGGGCGAGCGTCAGACCTGCGGCGTGATCTCCGCAATCCGCCTGAGCTTCACGTCCAGTTGGTGCCGCAGGACATCCGCGTCGGCCGCTCCGTCGAAGTTCGCCGCGGCGTTCTTGGCCGAGACGTCCACGGCCGCCCCGCAGAGGACGACGGCGCATTCCCAGTCGGAGCGCATCGTCCTTGGACAGATCGCCTCGACTTCCCGGATCGCCTCGATCAGGGCGACCGCGAGATCGAGCACGGCGAGCGGCGAGAGCGTCGCCTCGCGCAGGGCCCGTGCGATGGCTTCGCCTCGATCGGCCGCGTCCTTGGGCAGCCGGTAGGCCGAGATCACCTGCGTGTAGGCCGCGGAGTCCTGCGCGGCCTGCATGAGGAACGCATGGCGCAGTTCCCTGCCCCGCTCGACGAGCGCCTCGCCGGAGCTTTGGCCCTTCTTGGCCGCGAATCCCGCGATCATCTCAAGGAGAGCCGCGGCCTCGGCGCCGACGTAGCAACTGGCGGCTCCAGACGCCGGCGTCGGGGTGGCCTTGGCGAGCTCGTCCAGAAAATTTTCCACGACTGGAAGTCCCCCTTCGCACCGCACGCCGGGCGCCTGGCCAAGAGGCCTGGCGGCGGACTGGCGGTGCTTCCCGAAGTGTCGCCCAGCTTATCGCAAGGCGAGGTGAGCGACGTCACGCAGCGCGGGGGGAGCCCGCCCGTACCCGTGGGCAGAAAGCGGGGGTGACCGCCTGCGGCCACCCCCGTTCGGTCAGTAGGTCAGGACGCGGCCCCAGAGGCTCTTCGTGCCCCAGAGGCCCTCGCGCAGGGCCTCGAGCTGCAGGATCTGGCTGTGGTCGACGAACAGGTTGACCTCTGGCCCGTAGTTCTTGATGTACCACTCGAAAACCTCGGGATCCGCGGCCTCGAACATCACGTGCTCTGTACCGAGCTCCGCCGCGAAGCGCTGCGCGATGTCCGTGCGGGGGGTGCGGACGCTCTCGGTGATGCCCTCCGACTCGATCATGATCATGTAGGCGCCCTCGTCGAGGCAGCGCTTCGCGATCTCGATCGCGCGGGCGGGATCTGAGACGCCCTCGGACGCGAGCTCGTCGGCGGACGTCGTGCCGCCGGCGCCGAACTGCACCCCCACCTCCGGCTTCGGCAGAAGCCCCAGGCCCGCGACCTTCCCGACGAGGCGCAGGATGTCGTCGATCGGCATGGTGATGAAGCCTGTGGAGATCTCGACGATGTCGAAGCCGACCCGGCGGCATTCCTGCAGGTATCGGTCGACCGCGTCGGGTCCCTGGGTCAGGACGTGCTCGAGGAAGCCGCCGGTCGAGACCTTGACGTCATGGCTGTGCGCGATCTCGATGAGCTCACGCAAGGTGGCTTCGGGCAACAGGCTGAAGGAACCGCCGGCGAACTTCAGGATGTCGGCATAGTCGCCCGCCGTCTCGAGAACGTCCGAGAGGTAGCGGGGACCCACGACGCTGTAGTATGGGCCGCGGATCTCGGTGACGCCGCGCGTGCGGGGCTTCTCGGGACGACGGTTGGTGCGCAGGAAGGAAAACGCGCGCTCTTGCATCTCCATGTCCTCCTTTAGTGGGGCCGGACCGTCGCGAGCAGTGGGGTGAGGTCCGAAACCGGGATCTCCTCGAGCCGCGAGACGGCGGTGATCAGGCCGCGCACCCGCACGGGGTCCGCGTCCTTCGCGAGCGACTGGAACTTCTCTACGGCCTCGTCCCAGTTCATCGGGTGGGTCGTGAAGCCGGGGTAATCGGTCTGCTCGACGCTGTGCGTCCTGCCGTCCTTCGTCCGCAGCGTCACCCGGCAGGCCATCTCCCGCGGGAAGCGGGCGCTGAAAGCGGGATCGGGGCGAACGTCCACACGCTGCAGCAGGTCCTGAACATCCTTGCGGGCGATGCGCTCGGGGCGATATTGCGCGGGGCCGAGTCCGCCGTCGAGGTAGGCCGCCGCCAGCATGTAGGGCAGCGAGTGGTCGGCCTCCTCCTTCGTGCGGATGTCCTTCTTTCCGCCTTCCTCGCCGCCGCCGATGATGTTGAAGGCGACGTCGAAGGTGTCGAGCGAGATCGCGTCGATCCCGTCCGCGGGCACGCCTGTCCGCCGCTTCAAGGCGAGCAGGCCCTCGATGGCGGACTGCGAATGGATCTCGGCGTTGTAGCGCTTGATGATGGCCCTCGTCACCCGCTCGAGATCCTCGTGCTGCCAGTCGATCTCGAAGGCGCCGGTGATCGCGTCCTTGAGCCCCTTGTTGCCTTCGAAGACGGCGAGCGGGCCGGTGATGCCGCTTTGCGCCAGGAGCGCGGCGTACACCGCGTTCATCGCGGCGTGCGGGTAGGCGAGACCCTTCCAGTTCGACAAGGCGCCCGTGCGCGTCACGCGCAAGGCGTTCTGGGCCGTGCCCGCGATCGCGATCGCGTTCGCGGTCTGCTCCGCGGGCAGCGCCATGGCGCGGGCGGCGCCGGCAGCGGCCGCGTAGACCCCCTGCACCGTGTGGTCGAAGCCCTTCGCGCGCACCGGCGCGACATCGGAGAGGCGGCACTGCACCTGGTAGGCGACGGCGAGGGCGACGAGGAAGTCCCGGCCGCTCGCCTTCGCGTATTCCGCCGCGGCGAGCAGTGGAGCGACGTTGTCGCTCGGATGGCAGGTCTCGTGTGGCGCCAGGTACGCGTCGTTGAAATCGAGGTAGCGCACGGCCGCTCCGTTCAGGAAGGCGGCGCGGTCGGGCGCGGTCTTGCCGCCACCGATCAGTGTGGAGAGTGGGTTGCCGCCAAGGGACGCGTTGAGCGTCCGCACCGCCTGCACAGGCGGCGCATCCAAGGCGCCGATGGCGCAACCAAAGGCATCCAGGACCCGGATCTTGAGCGCCTCGACGGCATCGGCCGAAAGGTCCTGCCAGCGGGAACCGGACGCAAAGGCGGCGAGCGACTCGACCTCCGTCCGAGACCTTGTCGGTGCGGCTGCGGTCGTCATGTACATCATCTCCTATCTCGCAACTCAGAATAGGCACTGTTCAGTTACGCGGAGCGATGCACAATGGAATACCTACTATTGCAATCATGTATAGCAGCCATCACGGCTCCCATCAGCAAGACAGGGCGGGGTGCTTAGGCACTCCGCCCTGTTCCGGCGATGCGACGGCGACATGCGACGGTATGATCCATCGCAAAGACGTCACGTATCCATACGGTTGTTGGCAGGCTCGAAGCTGCCCTTGCGGCGTCAGCGGCGATGCATCACGCCGGTGAAGAGGTGCAGCAGGCCGTCCATCTTTTGCGCCTCCTTGGGGTGGGCGCCGCGCAGCAGGGACCAGGCCTTGGCCGCGATGCGGCTCGCGCTGTCCTGGTCGCCGAGCTCGTGCACGCGCCGCAGGGCGTCTCCGAGTAGCGCCGCAAGCTCGCGCGCCAGGGCATCTTCGCTCTCTTGGCTCATGGGGCACCTCCTTCCTCGCAAGGACGTGGGCGATCGAAATAGAGCGGCGGAGAAAGCTCAGGGGCGGTCGACCGCCTCGTGGCTGATCGGCTCGTCGTCGTCACCGGCGGCCCAGCGCGCGAGGACGTAGAGGAGGTCGGAGACGCGGTTGAGGTAGGGGAGGACCCAGGGGTTCGCGACACGTTCGTCCCCCTGGCAGGCGACGAGACGCCGCTCGGCTCTTCGCACCACGGTCCGCCCGACTTCGAGCGACGCGGAAGGGAGGTTCGCCCCCGGGACGAGGAAGACAGGTCGCAAGGGGCGCTGCGCGACGCAGAGGTCGATCAGCTCCTCGACGCGGCTCAGAATCTTGTCCGTGACCAGGGAGACGCCAGGCACGAGCTGCGCGCGGGCACGCGGATTCGCCGCGAGATCGGCGCCGGCGACAAAGAGCCCGCGCTGCACCTCGAGGATGTGCTGCGCAAGTTCTGCGTCTGTGGTGCTCGCGCGCGCGAGCCCGAGCGCCGCGACCGCCTCGTCGAGCGTGCCGATCGCGTCGATCAAGGCATCGGCCTTCGAGACGCGCCCACCGAACAGGAGACCCGTCGTGCCGTCGTCGCCGAGCTTCGTGTAGATATCCGCCATCTTCCGGCCTCCTCAGGAACCAGGTTGGTCGCCTGGCTGGCTGAGCCAGGGCTGCGGCTCGCAGAAGAAGGGTTCCGTATGGACCTGCGCCCCGTCGGCGCCCAGGCTGCGCACGGCCTTGAGGCAGTCCGCGACGAAGGGCTCGGAGCCCGCGATGAAAACCTCGTGCTCCGCGGCAGAGCCCACCGCTCCCTGGAGCAGGTCCGGGATGCGGCCGCGCAAGGGCGCGCCGTCCTCCCGCGTCAGCGTCAGAAGGTAGCGGAAGGTTTCGTGGCTGCGCTGCCAGTCCGCGAAGAGCCGGCGATCGATCACGTCCCGCGCCGTACGCGCGGAGAAGAAGAGCGTGACCGGCCGCTTTGGCCGCTCGGCGAGCGACGCTTCGGCGATCGCGCGCATCGGCGCCAGCCCCGAGCCGCCTGCGAGCAGGAGCAGGGGCCGGTCCGTGACCGGCACGAACGTGCCGTAGGGACCCTCGAGCGCAACCTCGTCGCCCGGCCTGAGGCGTTCGTGCAGCCACGTCGTGAGGACGCCGCCCTCGACGCGCGTCACGAGGATGGTGATGAGGCCATCCGCGCGCGGCGCGTTCGCGATCGAGTAGGAGCGCTGCGGCAACCGTCCTGCCACGTCGGAGAGGAGCACATATTGGCCCGCGGTGTAGCGAAGCGCTGCGGAGCGCGGCCTGAGCGTGAGCTCGACGATCACGGGCGTCACGGGGCGGAGGCCCACCACCTCGTAGCTTAGATCGGAGCCAGGCTCCGGCATGTCCTCTGCCTCCTCTCCGGCGCGATTGCCAGGCGCGGGCGAAGCGTTCTTCAGCCGGGCCAACGCGGCCCCGGCGCTCCTATCGTGGCCCAAGGGTCCGGGCGTGCCTAGGCAAGGCGTCACACACCTGAGGTTCTTGCGACCCTTGCGGGATTTGCGAAGGTCTTCGCCGTCCACTGACCATCCTAGGATCGGCGCACACCTCTGCTGAGCGCGGATCATCACCGTGAACGTTCTTGCGCAAGGCCGTCCGCCAGATCGCGCCAAACCGGAGGATGATCTATGGGTGCCACAGCGAAGCCGCCCCATGTCGTGATCGTGGGCGGCGGCTTCGCGGGCCTCTACGCGGCGTGCGCCCTCGCGCGCGGGGACGTGCGCATCACGCTGCTCGACCGGCGAAACTACCACGAGTTCCAGCCGCTCCTCTACCAGGTGGCGACGGCGGGGCTGGCCCCCGGTGAGATCGCGGCCCCGATCCGGCACGTCCTGATGTCCTGCCGGCATGCGCAGGTCCTGCTTGCGGAGGTGCAGGGGATCGACCTGCGGCGCCAGGTCGTGCGAAGCGACGCCGGCGAGTTCCCCTACGACTATCTCCTGCTCGCCACGGGCGCCCGGCACAGCTACTTCGGACATCCGGAGTGGGAACGCTTCGCGCCCGGGCTCAAGTCTCTCGAGGACGCGCTCGAGATCCGGCGGCGGATCCTCATGGCGTACGAGCTGGCGGAGCGCACCTCAGATCCGCAGGAGCGCCAGGCTCTCCTGCACTTCGTCGTGGTCGGCGGCGGCGCGACGGGCGTCGAGCTCGCGGGGGCGATCGCGGAGATTTCCCATGAGACGCTGCGGCGTGACTTCCGGCGCATCGACCCCGCGCGCTCGCGGGTCTGTCTCGTCGAGGCGGGCGACCGCGTGCTGCGGGCCTTCCCGCGGGCTCTCAGCCTACAGGCGGAGCGGGCCCTACGGCGGATGGGCGTGAACTTGATCCTCGGAACCCACGTCGACGACGTGACCGCGCAGGGCGTGCGCCTCGGCGGGCAGTTCCTACCGGCGCGTACCATCCTCTGGGCCGCGGGTGTCGAGGCGTCGAGTCTCGGGGCGTCGATTTCCGCGGAGCGCGACCGCTCCGGCCGGGTGCGGGTCGCGGCGGATCTCTCCGTGCCCGGGCATCCGGAGGTCTTCCTCGCCGGGGACATCGCTCTCGTCGAGGGAGCGCACGGGGAGCCGCTGCCCGGCATCGCGCCGGTCGCCATCCAGGAGGGGATCCTGGCCGCCGAGAACATCCTCGCGCGGGCGCGGGGCGAAAGGGCGCGGCCTTTTTGCTACCATGACCGCGGCATGCTCGCGACGATCGGACGCAGCCAGGCCGTCGCCAAGCTCGGCCGCTTCCACCTGCACGGATTTCCAGCGTGGGTTGTCTGGCTCTTCGTCCATATCCTCTACCTGATCGGCTTCGGGAACCGCGTCGCGATCCTCTGGCGCTGGACGCTCGCGTACCTCACCTTCGAGCGGGCGGACCGGCTGATTACCGAGAGCCCGCCTCCTGGGCAGCCTGAATCTCGCTGACTGCGCGCCGCCGCGCAACGCAGGAGGTCCGGGACGACTTGGCCCGGTCGTCCTGCCCATAGCGAGACGTATCCGTCAGACGTGGATCAGGGTCACGGCCACGAGCGAGAGCAGGGTTATCGCCAGGACCGGGATCGTGAGGGTGATGCCCACGCGGAAGTAGTAGCCCCAGCCGATCTTCATGCCTCGCCGCTCCAGCACGTGCAGCCAGAGAAGCGTCGCGAGCGAGCCGATCGGCGTGATCTTCGGCCCGAGGTCGCTTCCGACCACGTTCGCGAGGGCCATGGCGTGCGTGAGCGCAGCTTGGCTGTGCGCGGCGTGCACCGCGAGCGCGTTGATCATCACGGTCGGCATGTTGTTCATGATGGACGAGAGGAAGGCGGCGATGAAGCCGGTCAGGAGCACCGCGACCGTCAGGCCGTGACCCGCGGCCCAGCGAAGGGCCGTCGCGAGCAGCGCGATGAGGCCGGCGTCCCTCAGGCCGAACACCACGATGTACATGCCGATCGAGAAGACGACGATCTTCCAGGGGGCTTCGAGGATGAGCCGCCGCACGCTGACGCTCGGGCTGCGGCGCGCCAGCACAAGAAGGATGATGGCCGCCGCCCCTGCGATGAACGAGACCGGGACATGGAGCCCCTCGCTCAAGAGGTAGCCGAGCAGCAGGAGCGCGAGCACGAACCAGGAGGCGCGGAAGAGGCGGGGATCGCGGATGGCGTCACGGGGAGCCTTGAGGCCTCCGGGCGCAAGGGTGCGGGGAAGGTCCCGGCGGAAGAAGAGGTAGAGGGCCAGGAGGCTCGCCCCGAGGGCGACGACGTCGACGGGTACCATGACGGCCGCGTAGCTGACGAAGCCGATGTGGAAGAAGTCCGCCGAGAGGATGTTGACGAGGTTCGAGACGACGAGCGGCAGGGATGTCGCGTCGGCGATGAAGCCGCCGGCCATCACGAAGGCCAGGATCGCCGCGGGTTTCAGCTTGAGTGCCTTGACCTGCTCGTAGACGATCGGCGTGAAGATCAGCGCCGCGCCGTCGTTGGCGAAGAAGGCGGCGACGACGGCGCCGAGGATCAGGGTGTAGAGGAAGAGGCGGATGCCCTGCCCCTTGGCGAAGCTCGCCATGTGCAGTGCGGCCCACTCGAAGAAGCCGATCGCGTCGAGGACGAGCGATATGAGGATAATGCCGACGAAGGCGAGGGTCGGGTCCCAGACGATACCCACGACCGTACCGACGTCCTTAAGCGACACGACTCCGAGCAGAAGGGCGAGGAGACCGCCTACAGCCGCGGGCCAGCCGATCGAAAGGCCGCGTGGCTGCCAGATGACGAGCGCAAGTACGGCGACAAAGAGCAGGGAAGCCAGGACGGCAGGGGACATGGGGTGGAGCCTCCTAGACGCGATCCAGGCGGATACTCAGTTGACACCATAGCAGGCCTAGCCATATAAGTAAATCGCGATGAGGTGATGGAGATGTACGAGGACGAAGCGCAGATCTACCGCGCGCTCGCGGACCCGACACGCCTGCGCATCCTTGCCCTCTTGCGCGTGCGCGAGGCCTGCGTCTGCGAACTCGTCGGGCGTCTGCCCGTGAGCCAGCCGGCCGTCTCTCAGCACCTGCGGCGCCTGAGGCAGGCGGGTTTCCTGACCGAGCGGCGCCAGAAGTATTGGACGTACTACGCGATTCGCAGCGACCTCCCGCCCATGCTCAAGGAGATCGTCGCGGCCTTGCCGCACGACGCGGCGGACGAGGCGTGGATCCGCGAGCAGACGGCGGATCTGGTCTGCACGGAGGTCAAGGTGGCGCCTCGGGCATCGACCCGGAGCTAGAGGGCCGCGTCGCCAGGTTCGGGCCGAAGGAGCGGAAGAGCATGCAGACCTACAGCGTCGAGGTTCGGCGGACCGACTCCTACCACGCCCGGGCAGACGTCAGGGACTTCACCCTTCCGCTTGGCGCGCGCCGCGCGGACCCTACGGCCGGCTTCAATCCCGTCGAGACCCTGCTCTCCGCCGTCGGGGACTGCCTTCTCACGTCGCTCGCCCACGTGGCCGAGAGCTCACGTGTCGCGATCGAGGAGGCTGCGGTCGAGGTGGCGGCCATGCGCCAGGAGAAGCCCCCGCTTCTGACGCACATCCGATATGTACTGCGCATCCGCTCGGAAGCGCCCGACGAGCGCCTGGGACATCTCGTCGATCTCGCCAAGACGCATAGCACCGTGCTGCAGACGGTGTCGCAGGCGGTGCCGGTCGAGGGGACATGGCGGCGCGTCTAAAGAGGCTCGCCCCTGAGCCCGCGCGGCGGGATCACCGCCAGCGGACGCCAGACAGGAAGGAGAACGTCTCTTGGGCGACACCGGCGGGGTCGTCGTCGAGCAGTTCGTGCGACGCCTCGGGGAGCACGCGCACTACGAGACTGGGGATCCTGCCCCGGAGCCGCTCGACACCGGCGACGCGCTCGCTCTCCATCTCCGGGGGCTGGCCCGCACGCAGCAGGAGCGCCGCGGGCAGGCCGAGCGGCGGAAGGAGGGCTGGCGCGCTGCACGCCATGAGCTCCATGGCCTCGCAGCACTGGGAGACGCTAAGGCGCAGCCGGATGCGCCCGCCCTGTTCGACCATCGAGGCCCGGGCGGCCCTCTCCATGTCGTCGTCCCAGTGCTTCGCTTCCCTGCGCTGCAGGTCGAGGAACTCGTCCCAGCTCGCGAAGGTGAATTCGCTGAGATAGCTCTCGCAAAGCCTTTGGCGGTCCTCCGCCGAGTCGTCGAACGGCAGGTAGCCTCCGTCGTAGAGGATGACGCCCTGCGTTCGCTTCCTGAGCTCCCGCGAGCCGGCCAACGCGGCCAAGGTTGCGCCGGCGCCGTAGGAATGCCCGCCCAGCACGGCGGATTGGGCGCCAAGCTCTGCGAGCACCGCCAGGAAGACGGCAGCGGCATCGGAGCGGCCCCGCAGAGGGATGCGGTCCGAGAGACCTTGACCCGGCGGGTCGAGAGCGGCCATGGCGTATCCACGGCTGGCGCCCTCACGCAGCAGGCGCGCAAACGATTCCGCAGTCGCACCCAGGCCGGGCCACAGCACCAGCGTGCGATGGCCCTCCCCGCTCACCAGCAGACGGATTTTCCGGCCACCCAGGTTCGCGTAGCGTTCGTCCAGACCGTTCGGCCGCATATCCACGCCCCCACGGAACGGTTTCCACCTCTCCATCGCGCCCCCTCCAGCCTGCCGATATGCGGCACGGTCTTCCTTCTGACGTTGCCGACAGCACTGCATGGCGGACATGTCGCCCGTGTGCAGCCCCATAGGGCGCCGAGCTCAGGCGTGCTGGGCGGAAGCGTCAGACGAAAGGCGCGAACGGTGCTTGCGTTGCCCCGACAGGTCTCTCTGCGGCATCGGCGTGCGGAACGCGGCCCAGGGCCTCACTTCACGAACCTGAAGGTCGCGCCGCCGTCCGAGGTGGCCCAAAGAGTCGGCCCCTGCACACTCGAGAGAACCAGCATCCCATCGGCCGTACTCGAGAATGTGGCCGACTGGATAAGGTTGGGCGCATCGATCTCCACGAGCTTCCATGCTACACCGCCGTCATCGCTGAGCAGGAGGACGTTTTGGCGGTATAGCCAGCGTAGCCGCCCTTTCGCGCCGGCCCCGTCGTAGACCTCGGGATTCGGCAGCCCTTGGATGCGCTGGGGCAACACCGATTCCGCCCAGTGCCTGCCCCCGTCGGTCGTGCTGAAGATCCCTTCCCTTCCTTGGACGTCGATGCCGTCCGCGAATGCGGAGTGGCTGCCCGTCGCGGCGATGCTGTAGGGCTCGAAGCTCGTGTGGAGCTGCCGGCAGCCATGCGATGCGCAGGCAAAGAGGGCGTAACGGTCTCCCTTGTGCGCGACCAGCCACCCTTGGCGAAGCGACGAATATCCGATGTTGACGCCCTGCCAGCCCTTGGGCAAGGATTGCAGCGACCACGCCCTGCCGCCGTCCGCCGAGAGCTCCGCCCCACGGCCGCTGGCAGCCGCTATCTCCTTCTGGGAGAGCGCCACGAGTGCCGCGGCCTGGAACGGGAGCGACGCCGCCGTAGACCATTGCCCTCCACCGTCCGCCGTCTCGAGCAGCGTGGGAGCCGACCCGGCGGACTCGGCATAAGCGACGGCGTGTCCGGCGCCGAGATCGGCTACCGCCTGCACCTGGCCTGGGGTCCGGTCGCCCAGCTGCCACGTCCGCCCGCTGTCCGCCGTGATCTCGAACGGCTGGGCGGCATTGCGCAGGATCCATCCGTAACCTCCAGGCAGAAAGCCGACGGCGACGGGTTGTGACGCGGACTGTGGCGCTTGGGACGCGAAGACCCTGTTCCAGCGCCTGCCGCCGTCCGTCGTCCGCAAGACGCCGTACCCGTCCAGGCTCATGAAACCAGTCGTAGGGCTCGTGAAGCTTAGGCTGTGCACCGATCCCGCCGCGGGGAGACTGCCCGCGGCGGACGAGGCAACGGCGGTCCAGCTCGCGCCACCGTCTGTCGTCGCATAAAGCGTCTTGCGCTGCCTTGTCCGCATTGGTAATGCATCACCACAGAGCAGCCAACCCTGCTGCGGCTCGAGAAAGTCGATGGCGCTTGCGTAGGGCTGACCGGGACACGGCGACGGCCGCGCCGAGAATGTTCCGCCGCCATCATGGGTCACCAGGATTTCCGCCGCTCCCGAGATGCCCTGGGTCGAGCGGACCGCCGCGATGTAACCGCTCTGGGGTGTTGGGAAGCTCAAGCTGCCGGCTGCCATGCCGTCCAGGGACCAGATGGTGCGAGGCGTGGCGTCGCCCGCCATGAGGAGTTGCAGCTGGGTGACGCATCCCGCGAGGCAGTTGTTTTCAAGGAAGTATGCGTGATCTCTGTCGGGTGCCGAGACGTCGGTGATGCGCAGGGGCGCCGCAAACGCCTCCTGAAAGTGACTGCCGCCGTCCGCGGTATACACACCGTAGGTGGCTTCCGCGGCGGGACCTGAGGTAGCCCACGCCCAGCCGAAACTGCTTGTCGCCATCGTCACCCCGAGCAAGGCAAAGGTCTGCGCAGGGGCCTGTCCGCCAACGAGTGTCGCCGTGACCGTCCCTGTGACGCGGAGAACCTTCGGAGGCGCCGCGTGTTGGGCGGCCGGGTGCCTCGTTGCCTGCGCCGCATGGGGATTTGCGCCGCATCCGGCCACCACCAGGGCGACAACAAGGATCGATGCGAAGGTGCCCAAAGGCAGGGGTGGTCGGTGGCCGCGGCAAGTCATCGTGACGCACTTCCTGTCTGTCGCACATGCGTAGCTGGGCGTTCCCGCTCGGGAATGCTTTCTGCCTTCGCATGGAAGGTCCTGTTACCACCTGCGGAGCCCGCGGGGGGAGCGGCGCGAAAGGCTTCTCTCTCTTTGCGCGCCGGGAGGCGTTCCCCCGCGACCTGGCGAAGCTGTCCCGCACCCCGCAACACCGGTTGCCGGCCTACTGCCGCCAGCGCGGCGAAGCTTTCAACCAAAGGAATGGTGCTGTCCTTGCGCATCGCACTCTGCCAGATGGATCTCATCAAAGGAAACGTCGAGGAGAACAGGCGGCGTACGGCCGCATGGATCGAACGTGCCGCGGACGAGGGCGCGGAGCTCGTCCTCCTGCCTGAACTCGTCACCTCCGGCTACACTCTGGGGGAAAAGTTCCAGGAACTCGCCGAGGAGATCCCCGGCGAGACAAGCCGCCTCTGGTCCAAGCTGGCGCACGACCGTGGCATCCACGTCATCGGCGGCTTGCCGCGCGTCGCGCCGTCGGGCCTCATCTACAACTCGGCCCTCTTCGTCGGTCCGGAGGGGATCGTCGGCGTCTACGACAAGGCGGTGACACCGCTCTACCTCCACGGCAACGACCTTGGCGACGGAGTCTGCGAGGAGGCCGAGATCTTCCGGCGGGGCGACGCGATGCCCGTCTTCTCCACCCCGATCGGTCGCATCGGCATCCTGATCTGCCAGGATGCCGTCTACGGCGAGTTCGTCCGGGCCCAAGCCCTGCAAGGTGCGGACCTCTGCGTGCAGATTAGCAACTCCCCGCGCATCAGAACGAAGCACGAAGACGACATCACGCCGCTCACGACGCGGGTGCACGCCTTCGACACCGGAACCGCGATCGCGTTCTGCAATCGCGCCGGGGAGGAGACCTACACCTTCCGCGGCGAGCAGGCGGTGTCCCGCTTCGGGGTTGCGTCCCACGTCTGCGACGCCGACGGGAACTTCATCGTGCTCGCGAAAGAGGGCGGCAAGGAGGAACTGCTGATCGCGGATCTGGACCTTGCGGCTTCGCGCCAGTCGCGCTGGCGGCAGAAGTTCCACCGAGACTGGCGGCCCGACCTGCTTTCATCTCTTACGCGCCTTCCCTGAGCAGGCGGAGGCCGTCTCCCGCCGGACGTTGCGCCCGCCCTGATCGGGGCGGGCGCCTTTATATCTTCGAGGCTGAAAAACTCGGAGTTGACTTAAAACAAGAGTAACTATATTAATGGTGCGACTACAACATATGTGACAAGCCACCGAAGGGAGGGGACGTGGATGCGTAGCGCTCGGCGCTGGTGGGCGCTTGGTGCCATCAGCCTCGCCGTACTGGCGATCACCCTCGACGTGACGGTGCTGAGCCTCGCGCTGCCCACGCTCGCCGGTGTCTTCAAGGCGTCCGAATCGGTTCTCCAGTGGTTCATGACGGCCTACACCCTGGCGCTCGTCGCCGGCATGTTGCCCGCCGGCTTTCTCGGCGACCGCTTCGGGCAGAAGACCGTCATGGTGGCAGCGCTTGTGCTGTTCGCCCTGGGCTCGCTCGGCTGCGCGTACGCGCCGGACGCCGCGGTGTTCATCGCGGCCCGGATCGCTGTCGCCCTTGCGGGGGCGGCCGCCACCGTGGTGGCGCTCTCGGTGCTGACGATGCTCTTCAGCGAAGAGGAAAGGCCGCGGGCGGTCGGCATCTGGGGAGCGGCGAACTTTCTCGGGTTGCCGCTCGGTCCGATCGTCGGCGGCTGGGTTCTCTCGCACGCCTGGTGGGGCTGGATCTTCCTCATGAACGTGCCGGTCGCCGTGCTGGCCCTGGTCGCGGTCGCTCTGCTCGTACCCACCTCGAACACCCGCAGCACCCAAGGCTTCGATCTTGCGGGCCTTGGCCTTTCGAGCGCCGGCCTGGTGGCGCTGATGTACGGCGTCATCGAGGCCGGCAGCGACGGCTGGGGGAGCGCTGCGGCCCTTCTCCCGGCGTTCGCGGGAATCGTCCTCCTGTTGCTGTTCGCAGCCTGGGAGGGCGGGGTGGCCCGCACGCCGGGGGGACACCCGCTCGTGGACCTGACCCTCTTCCGCTCGCGCAGCTTCACCTGGGGCGTTATCCTCACCGCCTTTGGGACGCTGGGGCTTTTCGGCGTGCTGTTCGGGCTGCCGCAATTCCTCCAGGCCATCGAGGGGGTGGGACCGGAGACCTCGGGCGTGCGGCTGCTGCCCCTGATCGCAGGCATGATCGTGGGCGCGGTGCCCGCCGACCGGGTCGCGTCGAAGATCGGCGCCAGGTTCACGGTCGCCGGGGGCTTCGCCCTGGTGTGCGTGGGATCGGCTCTCGGCAGTGCGATGACGGTCCAGAGTGGAGTCGGCTACATCGCGCTCTGGACGTTCATTGCGGGCCTTGGTGCCGGTCTCGGCTTCGCCACCGCCGCTTCGGCCGCTCTCGTCGAGCTCCCCCAGGACAGGAGCGGTGTCGGTTCGGCCCTCTTGCAGGCGGTGGTCAAGCTCGGGCCCGCGTTCGGCTCGTCGCTTCTCGGCAGCGTCCTGAACTCCACCTATCAGGCAAGGCTGCCGTTGGCGGGCCTGCCGACCGTGGCGGCCGAGGCCGTGAAGACCAGCGTCTTTGCCGGCATCGCCGTAGCGAGGCAGCTTGGCTCGCGCTCGCTCCTCCTCGCGATCCAGAGGGCCTTCGTGGCCGGGATGGACCGCTCGGTGCTCGCCACGGCCGGCATCGCGGCGGCCGCGATCATCCTCGGGCTCCTGTTCCTGCCCCGAGGGCGGGAGTCTGGGGCGGAACGGATGGAGAAGACGAGCTGAGGCGATACCAGCAGCGCCGCCCCGGGGTTCCTCGTGCCGGAACGCCCTCCGCGCGGTATGCTGTCTCCAGGTGCGCGCGGAGGAGGAGAGGACGGTGGCCCGGACCAAAGACGCCGCAGGACCTGGCTTGCGGGAGCGCAAGAAGGCCAGGACCCGTCAGCTGATCCAGTCCCATGCCCTGCGCCTTTTTCGCCAGCAGGGCTACAAGGAGACCTCCGTGGAGCAGATCGCCGAGGCGGCCGAGGTGTCGCCCTCGACGGTCTTCCACTACTTCCCGACCAAGGTGGACCTGGTGAAGTACGACGCCATGGACGAGCAGATGGTGGAGGCCATGCGGGAGGTGCCGGCCGACGTTGGCCTGCTCGACGCCATGCGCCAGGCGATGTGGCAGACGTTCGTGAACGCCGCGGGTGACGACCTCGACGCTGCGCTCGAGCGCGAGCGCCTGATGCGCACCGTCCCCGAACTGCGCGCGGCTCTGCTGGAGGAGTTCACCCGCACCATACGCCTGATGACCGGGATCCTGGCGGAACGCTCCGGCCGCCCCGCGGACGACGAGCAACTGCAGGCACTCGCGGGAGCTGTCATCGGCATCGGTCTCGCGGCATGGTCTGCCACCGACGGTCACTTCATGGCCGAGTCGTTCCTCGAGCGACTCGACAAGGGAATGGTCTGGCTTGCCGCGGGATTCGACATCTAGCGGAAGACACGCTCCCTACTGTGGGAGAGCCTCGGGCCGCTGAGCGGGTTTTTCGCACCCGACCTTCTGACCCATGCACCCGACCGCGCCTTGTGGCAATGTGGCCTCAAGGGCGATTCCTGCCCTACGGCTCCTGACCGCGTCGGGCCTGGGCACCTTTCTTCATCGCAAAGGGGAGCGGCATACGAACGTCGATCTCGAGTCCTCGCGCCTGCCCCCGCTGCGCTTCTGGATCTCGTCGATCTGCCTCGCGATCGAGCTACGCTTTCTCGAGAAGGCCTCGAGCATCAGCTCGGGTGGCGCGTCCGGCGTATCGCTCGCGCTCTTCCACTGGACCGGCCTGCCGCTAGGCTTCTGGACCTTTGTCGTAAAGATCCTGATCCTCGTGCTCGTGTGGCGGGTCCAGGGGAACCGTCAGCTGCTCTGGACCGTCGTTTCGGCGACGTTCAGCTCCATCCTGATCTACCTCGCGGAGATGGTGCCGTTCCACTCGCTGCCGCTCCTCGTGGCCTTCCCGATGATCCTGCTCTTCTCGTATCTGCCGTCGGCGCTTCTCCTGTCCTGTGGCTACTCGTCCGGGGGCTTCTCCTCGATCGCCCTGATCCTCGAGAGGAAGGGCGTCCCGACCGCCGTCACCTTCTCGGCCCTGAACGCCATCTCGCTCGTGCTGATGTTCCTCGCCTACGGCAGGATCTCGGGCGTTCTCTCGCTCGCCGCCATGCTGTTCGCGGGAGCCTCGAACTGGATCTGGCTGACCCTCTTCCGCAAGTACCTGCCGCAGATCCCGCCGGCGCCGATGCGAGGGGCGGCCGCTTGACGCTTGCGGCTCAGAAAACGGTTCGGGCCGGTCGCGCGGAAGGCCGCGTCCCGCGGTATAGGCGGACCACCAGCACGATGATGCCCGCCGCCAGCAGGAGCGCAACCGCCTCATAGACCGCGAAGGCATCGAGCCTGAAGAGAAGCAGGCGGTCGGTCGTGAGGTTCAGCGTGAGCAGGAGAAGCGCAAGGATGGCGGAGGTCGCAAGGCGATGACGGTCCCGACCCACGGCCAGCAACAGGGAGACCGCATAGGCCATGAGCAGGCTCAGGAGGAGAAACGGCAGGGCCCGCAGGACCTCCGTGAACGTCACCAGGTTGACCTGCATGCCTCCGATTGCGAACAACACGACATTTGCGAGCGCGAACCCGCATCCTGCGGCACTTCCGGCATCCCTGGCGTCGAGTGGCGCCGCCCGCAAGAGGATGAGGATGGCGTTCAGCGCCACCGAGGGAAGCGCAACGGCAAGCCCAAGGCCGATGGCCTCCAGGAGCGTGACGGAGCCGAGCGTCCCTAGTCCCAGCCAGACATCGAGCAGGGCGGTGACGCCCGTCGCGGCGAAGCCGAGGAGGAGTCCGAGCAGGATGGTCACGGGCTGGTGCTTGGCGCCAAGAGCATGCTGCACGACGATGTAGCACGCGAGAAGCAGCACGATGCCGGTCGGGAGTTCGGCGACGGCTAGGCGAAGCAAACACAGGCCCCCTCACCAGAAACTGGCGAGGGGGTTCCCTGTGATCGGCCTCGTTCCCTGCCGGTTCAGTTGGGCCTTCCCGGATACCACGCGAACTGGCTGTAGGACCGAAAGCCGTAGTAGTCCGTGACCTGTCCGGGGGGCAGATCCGCGAGCGCCTCGGCGCCGCGCCCGGACTGCCACAGCTTGATCTTGTCCGTCTGCACGTACAGGAGAGACTGGCCATCCGGGCTGAACTGCGGGTCGAAGACATCGCCCTTGGCGATGAGCTTCGCCTCCTGCACCCCCTTGCCGTCGAAGACGATGTAGAGGGAGCGCGTGCCTTCCCACTGGTCGAGACCGGCCCGCGACGACACCTCGCCCCAGCCGCTTCCGCCCAGGTCCTTCGCCCCGACCCAGGCGATCTCGCCAGCCATGGTGCCGGTCGGGTCGAGCGCCACCTGCCCCAGGCCCGTGTTCAGGGCGATGCAGGATCCCGTGGCAGGGTCGCAGCGCTCGAGCTGTTTCTCGGTCCAGGTCTGGCGGCCTTCACCCGCGACGAGGACGACGCTCGTCTGCCCGCCCGGCTGCACCCAGCTCGGGTACGGCAGGGTGGTCGCGAGGTTCTTTGGCTCGACACCGGCGAGCGGGATGCTCATAAGGCCGAGTCCGTCCGCAGCGACGGATGCGGAGTGCAGCGGATCGACCCAGTAGAGAAGCCCCTGCCCATCCGGCCAATAGCCCTGAAGTTCAAGCCCCGAGTAATTGGGAGAAGTGACGAGCAGATTTCCCGGTGCCTTGCCCGAGACCGCGTAGAGCTTGTCGGTAGCGTTCGGGAAGTCCTCGGATGGCGGCGTCACCGTGTAGGCGTAGCCTTGTCCGTCCGGCGCCCAGGCGAAGGTTGAGACGGTGCCCTTCGGCCGCACCGCCACCTGAGGCGAGCCGCCAGGACGCAGCATCGCGAGACTGCCGCCCCACACGGCGAGGACATCCCGCTTCGGGTTCCAGGCGTAGTCCTGCGGCAGGATCGTCTTCCCGGGCTTCAGGAGCCTAAGGCCCTTGCCGTCCGCCCCGACGATCCCGAGCCGGACCTGGCTCGAAGGCGCCGCCAGTCCGCCGTCCAGGAATGCGATGTAGCGTCCGTCGGCCGAGAAGCGAGGGTCGGAAGCGTGGAGGCCGTCGGTCAGGCGCGCGGCTGGACCGCCAGGCTTGGTTACGAGGAAGATGTCGCCTTGGCGTACGACGGCAAGCTCCCAGCCTGCATGGTTCTGCCTGATCGGTCCCGGAGACTTTGTGGCGGTCGGCCCGCCGCAGCCCGCGGCGCCGAGCAGAAGCACCGCGGCGGCTCCCGCAAGCCAAGGCCCTTGGTGCATGACGATCCCCCTTCGCAGGCTGCGGACAGGTCGGCAGCGTGGAGCAAAACGGCGAGTCCCACTGCCTCTGCAACGGAGAACGCTGCAGCGGGGTGTCGGGTCTCACACCTCTCGGGAAGCTGCGCCACGGGACGCGCGGCGGTCAGCGCAGGGCCGCGATGAGGGCACCTAGGCTCGGCGCGCCCTCCAGAACTCCCTCGGTGGGATAGAGGCGACAAGACCAGACGGGCAGGTCATCGTCCTCGGGGAAGAGGTCCCGGCCATCCACCAGGATGGTCGGCGAGCCACGCATCCCGGCCGTCGCCGCCTCGTCCGGGTCACGCACCAGATGAAGGCGCACCGGTACATCGCTTCTGCCCAGTGCGGCCAGGGCCTCTTGGAGCCTTGCTTGCGCGACCTTCCAGTTCGGGCAGTCTTCAAAGTAGACCAGTTCGACCTCCACGGGACCACCTCACCTCCACGGTATACCACGACCGGAGACGCCGCGTCCGCTCGGCCTGCGCCGCCGCCTCGCGGCACCGCCGCGGGCCTCGGGACATAGGCTGGGAACAGCGCCTTCATCATGCCTTGCCGTGCAGGAGGATGACGATGAGCGACCTGCCGCCCGTGCCGCCGGTACCCGAGAACGACGCATCGCCCGCGAACGCCGCTGCGCCACCGCCCCGCCGCCGCCTGACCTGGATTCTCTTTGCGGTCGTCCTGGTCGTCCTGCTGGCGGGAGGCGGCGGCTTCTATCTCTGGTCCGGTCGGCAGCAGGTTCTGCGGACGGCCGCGACGCACATGCAGAACGCCAGGTTCGACATGGAGCGTGGCGCCTATGAGGAGGCGAGAGGGGAGTTCCGGGCGGTGCCGAAGGACACTCCCCAGTATGCGACCGCCCAGGCGGACGCGACGCTCGCCGGCGAGTGCTCCGCCGTCGACCGGCTGGGGCAGGACGTGACGGCCCTCGGGACCTCCTTTGATGGGCACATCGGTCAGTACTGGGACGACTACAGCACGGCGGTCGACTTCACGAACAAGTCGTGGCAGGACTTTCCCGACGATCCCGTGGACGCGAGGTCCGCGGAGCCGTCGGTGTCGGCGCTCTCGAGCGACGCGTCGGACCTGCAGTCCGACTTCGAGCGGCTCGAGGCCCTGGTCGGCACGTCGCAGGAAGAGCCCTATGGCGCGACGACGCTCGCGAGCGTGGTGGGGCCCTTCCGCGAACTCGCGGTGGACGCGAACGACATTTCGGTCGGGATGTACGACGAGCAGCAGGATCTGGTGCAGGGATCGTGGCAACAGGCGATTTCGGACGGCATCACGGAGAACAACAAAGAGATGCCCAAGGTGGAAGCGGATCAGACCACCGTCGACGGCCTGCTGGCCCAGTTCGCCGCGCAGGAGAGCGGGAAGCTTCAGCGGCTGCTCGATGCGGTCAAGTACAACTAAGCGGCGGGACGAGGGGAAGAGCCTGGGCGTTCGGGTCAGCCGGGCGGCTGGACTCCTTCCCCAAGTTCATGGACGGAAGGTGTTCTACATGGACCACCGCTGGCCATGGCATGCCTGGAAGGAGCGTTGCCACAAAAGTGGTAGACTAAAGCGGATCCACGCGAGATTAATCGGGCTCTAGGCGAGTTTAAATAGTCTAGCCGGTATGAAAGAGACAGAGTAGCGTTGCCACTTGGTGTACCCGGTTGTGATATTAACCACTGCATATAGGTGACCCATGTCACAATAGAGGACTCTATACTCCCATGGTGAACGATCCCATGGGGGGTGTGTGGATGTCCGTTGACGCGACACCGCGGGATTTCATCACGACACGCCTCGATGCGCTGGCGCGCTGGGCGGAAAGCGGGTCCATGTGGCCGCTGCCCTTCGGTACCGCGTGCTGCGCCATCGAGTTCATGGCGGTCGGCTCCTCCCGGTACGACATCGCGCGCTTCGGTTCCGAAGTGCTGCGTTTCAGCCCCCGGCAGTCCGACCTGCTCCTGGTGATGGGCACGATCACCGACAAGATGGTGCCGATCCTGAAGAACGTGTACGAGCAGATCGCGGATCCCAAGTGGGTCGTCGCGATGGGCGCGTGCACCGTTTCGGGCGGCTTTTACCGTTCCTACCACGTGGTCCAGGGCATCGACGAGTTCCTGCCGGTGGACCTCTACATTCCGGGGTGCCCGCCGACGCCGGAAGCCGTGCTGCACGCCATCATGCGGCTGCAGCAGGGCATCAAGGACGGGACCTTCCACCGCGGCGCGAACCAGCGGCCGCTGCACGCCCGCACGGACGACGCCTCGGTGACGGAACTCTCGCCGCCCGCCGCCGCGCTCCTGGCCTATTCGACCGCCTCGTCCGACGTGGACGAGGCCTTGGCCGATCGGCTGCGCACGGCGTTCGGTTCCGGCGTGCTCGGCACGCGCGCCTTCCGTGGCGACCTCACGGTGCGGCTCGACCGTGCGGCCCTGCCGGGCGCTGCGCGCCTCTTGCGCGACGACCCGGAGATGCGCTTCGACATGCTGCTCGACGTCTGCGGCGTCGACTACCTCACCCGTACGCCGCGCTTCGACGCCGTCTACCACCTCTGCTCCACCACTACCGGCCACCGGATCCGCCTTGAGGTGGGGGTGCCCGAGGACGACCCGACGGTCGCCAGCGTGACGCCTGTCTGGGCGGGGGCGGGCTGGTTTGAGCGCGAGGCCTACGACCTCTACGGCATCCGCTTCCTCGGCCATCCCGATCTTCGGCGCATCCTGACGCACGACGGCTTCGGCAACATCCACCCGATGCGCCGGGACTACCCGCCGGGTTTGCGCCAACCGTTCTTCCAGGCGGCGACGCTGCCCCTCGCCGAGCGCTCGCCCGTAGGCGAGGACGGCCAGGAGATCGTGCAGCACCCGACGATCCTCAACATCGGTCCCTCGCATCCGGCGACGCACGGCACCTTCCGCATCGTCGCCCGGATCGACGGCGAGAAGGTGCGCGAGGCGGATGTGGAGCTCGGGTATCTGCACCGCAACTTCGAGAAGATGGCCGAGACCCACACCTACCACAACATGATCCCGTACTGCGACCGCCTCAACTACTGCTCGAGCTTCATGAACAGCTCCGGTTTCGCCATGGCCGTGGAGAAGCTGATGGGCGTCACGATTCCCGAGCGCGCGCAGTACCTGCGCGTCATCCTGAGCGAGCTCAGCCGCATCATGGACCACGCGGTCTGCATCGGCACAAACCTCATGGACATGGGGCTCATCAGCAGCTTCTTCTATCTCTGGAACCTGCGTGAGGAGATCTACGACCGAGGAGATCGAACGCCTCGTCCGCCTCTTCGCTCGGCTCGGCGTCGCCAAGCTCCGCCTTACGGGTGGCGAACCGCTGCTGCGCCCGCACATCGAGGATCTGATCGCCGCGCTCGTGGCGGTACCCGGCATCGAGGACATCGCCGTGACGACGAACGGCTCGCTGCTGACGACGAGGAAGGCCGAAGA
>JAJZAT010000012.1 GCA_021799275.1 Bacillota bacterium | reverse complement strand
CCGCCAAGGCATCCTCTGCGGCCTCGGACACCTGATTCGCGCCTCCCCGTGAGCACCACGTACCATATCCTACCGTGACAGCTCGACCTGGTGGCTCAAGATACCCGGTTTCTCAGCGTTCTCCTAGGGACGCAGTTCCCGCCAGGCGATGCGGGCGTTCTTGCGGTGGTAGGAGCGGATAGGATCCGGCACGCCGTCGCGCCATGCGTCCAAGGTGGCCCGTTCGAGCTCGGCCGGGGAAGCGGCGGCAGGCGCCGCGCCCAGGAGCCGCTCAAGATAGCGCGAGGACTCACCGAGGCGCCGCTCGATGGCCGCCCTGCCGATGGCGGGGCGGCCATGCTGCGAGACGAGCAGGCCGGGGCGAAGGTCGTCCGCGAGGCGGCGGAGCTTCTCGAGCGTCTCGCGGTACTGGAGGGCGCTCACGTAGATGAACGGGAACTCGCAGTCCGAAAGGTAGTCGCCGACGATCAGGGCACCGCTTTGCGGGTGGTAGCAGGCGAGACCGTCGCGCGTATGACCCGAGAGCAGGTAGAAGCGGCAGCCGGCGATCTCCTCGCCGTCCTGGCGGATCGGGCGGTCCGGACGGATGGCGTCCGTCAGGGGACGCTCCCGCTCGATGTAGTGGCCGCCGTCGAACGAGCGCAGGGCCGCGCGGGCACTTTGCTCGTTGCGCCGGTCCCAGCGCCCTGAGGTGACGATGGTCCAGCCCGGGAAGTGCGGTACGCCGACGATGTGGTCGAAGTCGCTGTGGCTCAGGATCAGGTAGCGTTCAGACCGTTCGTCCGCGAATTCCGACGCGAGGCTCTTCGCGGCTTCGATCTCGTGCGGGAAGAAGCCGGGGTCCATCACCAGCACCGCCCCTGCGGAGCGTAGGACGGCGCACTGGGTCTGCCAGAGCAGCGAAGGCTGCAGCCAGAGATCGCCGGCATACGACCGGAACATGCGCATACACCTCCAGAGTCGGGTCCTGCGCAATCGTTCGACACGCCCCTGTTCGACAAATCACGCCAAGGAGTTTGCCTATCCTGAGTTCAGGTGCCGCAATTCCTTGCGAGGCGACGGCATTCCCTGTGGATTGGCGCCGTCGCGTCCGGAGCAGGGGGGTCGTGATGGGTACCACATCCCCGGGCCGCAGGCGTAGGAGCATGGCCGGTACGCACCATTCGGCGCCGGAACAGGGCTGGCTCTGGGGCGAGCCGTCGGCAGCCGCCGTGGATCTGCAAGCTGTTCGTGAGCGCAGGGGGTCCGCCCTGCTGCGCGATGCCTTCCAGCATGCCGGGGACGGCATGCTGGTCGTCGATATGGACGGCGTGGTCGCCGAGCTGAACCTGCAGGCCGGCAAGCTGCTCGGGCTGCGCAAGGGCTCGAGCCTGGCCCTGGAGGCGAGGGCGGGCACCGGCGCCGTCTTGCGGGCGAACGTCGAGGTCGCGCTGCACGGTGGTTCCGTGACCGACGCGACCCTTCCGCTGCGCACTGGAGTGGGACAAGCGGGCGTGGCCGCCCTGAGCTGCCGACCCGTGCGGGACGCCGTGGGCCGTCTCGCCGGCGCCTTCTGCACGATTCGCCAGGTGGAGGTGCGAGGTTCGCAAGGTGGCGACGAGCCCGCTTGGCTCGGCCAGGAGAGCGGACGCCTCGTGCACGACTTCAACAACACGCTCACCGTTCTGCTCGGCAACCTCAGCCTGGCCGCGGACGAAGCGCAGGGCCAGCAGGCCGAGCTGCTGCTCGCGGCGCAGGAAGGGGCGATCGCCGCGCGGCGCATCACCCAGGAGCTGCCCGACAGGCTGCGGGCGGCCGCGCGTGCGGCTGGCCCTCTGGCGCGCCACGAGCACGCCGTGAGCTGGCAAATCGCCGGCTGGAACGTGTCGCCCGCGGCGGGCCAGGCCCTGGGAAACTTCGAGCCGCGCCTCCTGCGCCGACTCCTGGTGCGTGTGGGCCACGCCGTGTTCGGTCTGGCCGGAAGCGCCGGTCCGGTCTGGTTGCGGGCCGACCTGCCGCCCGGGCACGGTGCGGCCGAGATCGAGATCGCGATCGGCTGGCCGGAGACCCAGACCGGTGATGAGAGCCTGAGGCTTGCCGAGGGAAAGTTGCGTCGCGTCCTGGCCGCAATGGGTGGCCGCACCAAGGTGACCGCCGCGCCTGGCGGCGGCTCCCTGACCGTGCGGCTGCCGCTGGAGCGGCCAGGCGTGCGGCAGGGGGACAGGCCGCGCGTCCTCCTGATGGACGATGAACAGCCGGTGCGGGAACTGGCGGCGCGCATCCTGGCGGGGGAGGACTACGAGGTGGCCGAGGCCGCGGAAGGCGAGGCGGCACTCGCCCTCTTCCGGGAGGCACAGGCCGCGGGCCGTCCCTTCTCGCTCGTCGTGCTCGACCTGACGGTGCCCGGCGGCATGGGCGGCGAGGAGGCCGGACGACGCCTCCTGGAGATCTCGCCCGATCTCCCCGTCCTCATTTCGAGCGGACGCATGCAGGGCGTGCCGGCGCAGGAACTGGGCCGGCTGGGCTTCGCCGGCCTCGTGCCGAAGCCCTATACCGCGTCCGAGTTGCGTGCCGGCGTGCAAAAGGCCCTGCAGGCCCACCGGCGGACGTCGGCCTAGCCTGACCCGCACCGCGCCGCGCGGGGCTCCGAAAGAGCCGCCGCGCGGCGCTTCGTGCTAGAGTGGAAGGAGAAGGGGCCACGTCGGGCCGGTGACGTGATGGGGAGGAACCAGGATGGGGCCGAGCGAGTTCCTCAGGCAGGCCGACAGTCAGCGCGACGCCCCGGTCATCCTCTGCACAGGCCCCTCCGCATGGCTCGCGGAATTGGCCCTCGCTCGCGCGGCCGCGGGGTGCGAGGACGGCGTCGAGCGCGTGGAGGCTGGCGACGGGCAGTTGCGCGAGGCGTGCGAACTTGCCGCCACGCCGTCGTTCTTCGGTGGGCGCCGGCTGGTCGCGGCGTGGCGGACGAACGCCCTGAGCGGACAGGAGGGGCGCGGCGCCCAGCAGCGCGAGCTCGAGACGCGAGCGCTTCTCGCGTACATGGAACGCCCGAGCGCCGAGGCGACTCTCTTCGTCTGGGCGCCGACGGCCGACCGGCGGCTGGGGCCGGTGCGCCGCGCGGTGGAGCGCGGCTGGCTCCTCGAGGCGGACGTGGGACGCGACCTGCCGTCCTGGTTGCAGGAACTTGCGAGGCTGCAGGGTGTCGCGCTGACTCCGGCGGCGAACCGGGCCTTCCTCGAGAGCGGCCTCGACCTCGACGCCCTGGCCACAGCCCTGGCGGCGGCCGAGCTGGCCACCGACGTCGGGCTGCCGGTTTCCGGCGAGACGGCCGTCTGGGCGGCGCCGCCGCAGGTGGAGATGCGGGTTTTCGCCTTGACGGATGCGATCCTGCAGCGCCGACCGGCGGGCATCGCCGACGCCGCGAGGCAGCTGACGGCCATGGGGGAGGCGCCGCTCGGCCTTCTGGCGCTCGTCACCCGCCAGTTGCGCCAACTGGCCACGGCCAGGGCCGAGCTTGCGGCGGGGCGCCCAGCGGCGGAACTGCCGAAAGTGCTGGGCGCGCATCCGTACGTCGCGCAGAAGCTCGCCGAGGCGGCGCCGCGCTGGAGCGCGCAGGCGATCACGCAGGCGTTCCGGGAACTCCTGCGCTGTGACGTCGCGCTGAAGTCCGGCGG
Source organism: Bacillota bacterium (assembly GCA_021799275.1). Lineage (GTDB taxonomy): Bacteria > Bacillota > Sulfobacillia > JAJZYS01 > JAJYTV01 > JAJZQO01. Next base: position 84,003 of record JAJZAT010000012.1, on the reverse strand, counting down.
CAGCCAGGCGATCGCGCTCGAGCTTGGCCTCCTGCGCGTCGCGATGCCGGGGCGCTGACCGTTCGGAGCCTCGCGGCACGCAGCAAAGAGCGGAGCCGCCCCCGTCTTGACGGGGGCGGCTCCGCTGCAGGGTCACGACGAGAGCGAAAGCTTCTTGGCGAGGCGCGACTTCTTGCGGGCCGCAGCGTTGCGATGCAACACGCCGCGGGTCACCGCCCGATCGAGTTGACGGCAGGCTTCCCGGAACTCCTGCTGAGAAGCCGCCGCATCGGTGGCCACCGCCCGCTCGAAGCGCCGGACCGCCGTGTGCACCGTGGATCGTACGGCACGATTCCTGAGCCGCCGCACTTCCGCCAGTGCAGCCCGCTTCTTCGCGGACTTGATGTTGGCCAAGCGTCTCCACCTCCGACATCGCATTGTAGCATGCCTTGGTGGACATGGGAAGGCCGAGCCGCAAGCCAAGGCGTGTACGGCGTCGCCCGGCGGCGACCGGGGGCGCTCAAGTTCCTTCGCTCCGATCAAGCCTGGGCGATCTGCCCTTTGGGCGGCGGGTGCGTCAATCGAAGGAGGAGCGTGTTGCGCCAAAGCCTTGATGGGACTGCACGCGCCGTCGTTCCGATCATCATGCGAGAGTGATCCAATCGGTCGGGCGCTACGCCAGCCTCGCCGCCGACTCTGCGAGGCGCTCCGCGACCCTCGTGCCCGCGGGCTTCTGCCCTCGGCCCTTGGGGCATAGAGCCGTAGGGAGGTGGACGCGTTTGCCGCTTCGCGACGTTGGCAGCCTTGCGCGCCTGCTCCTGCGTCAGGCCATGGTGCCGCTCCTGGTCCTGCTCGGCCTCCTGCTCTACGTGCACGGCACGGCGACGGTGCCGACGCTGGGAGGCGGCGGGTGGATGAGCCGCGACGTCAACCGGGGCTTGCCGCTGCCGACCCCGACGCTGCACTACCTGCTCGGCGACGGCCTGCCCACGCTCGGGAGCATGCACCCGGCCACCGGTCCGCTGGGACTGGATGAGGCGCAGATCGCCTCTCTCGCGCTCTACGATGCGCTCGGCGTCATGCCGCACGACCCGACGAGCATCTTCGAGAGCGCTTTTGCGGGCTTCGGCTTCGCGCCGAGTTCGCGGAGCTCGGGCAGCTCTTCGCTCAACAGCTGGCTTGGCGAACTCCCCAAGGCGCCCGCCACCAAACCGAAGAGCCTACCCGGCGGCATGCGGATCTACGGTAGCGGGACGCCGATCGTCGGCCTCTACGCGACCGAGGGCATGGCCGCCTACGTAGGACATCCGGCGGCCGAGAACGCACCGCCACCGACGAGCGCCGAGCGCTCGCGCGACGTGCTCGGCGTCGTCCAGACGCTCGCGCAGGACCTCGCACGCGATGGCGTGCCGACGATCGCGTCGCTGGAGCGCAACGACAGCGAAGGCGAACTGGGCGTCTACCTGAAATCGTACGCGGTCGCGCGCAGCATACTGAAGGCGCAGCCGCAGATCGCCATCCTGCTCGACGTCGAACGCCCGACCTTCCCCTCCGTGACGCCAACCGTTCTGGTGTCGGGCAAGAAGGTCGCGAGCGTCGCGCTGGTCGTCGGCACGGGAACGAACCTGCCACAGCCGCACGCGGCGCAGAACCTGGCCCTGGCGAAGAGCCTCGGCGGCTACCTGCAGCAGTCCCTGCCGAAGGTGTTCGCCGGCGTGGTGCGCTCGACCGACCGTCTCAACCAGCAGCTGTCACCGACCATGCTGACGATCGATGTCGGCGGGCCCCAGGCGACGCCCGAGGAGGCCAGGGCGGCCCTGCCGGGCATCGCGCAGGCCATCGCGGACTTCCTCGGCGGTGCGCCTACGCCTTGACCCTGGCCAGGCTGCGTCGTAGCATGGTCCATACGACACGTTACCCCAGGGGGTAGCGTACTGCTGGGAGGGAATGGATTGAGTGCTGTCGGCAACGTGACGGAGGACAGCTTCGCCACGGAGGTGTTGGGCGCGGATCGCCCCGTTCTCGTGGACTTCTGGGCCGAATGGTGCGGCCCTTGCCGTATGGTGTCGCCGATCGTCGAGGAACTCGCGGGCGAGTTCTCCGAACGCCTCAAGGTATTGAAGCTCAACGTGGACGAGAATCCCCAGATCGCCTCGACCTACGGAATCATGAGCATCCCCACGCTCGCGGTGTTCGAGCAGGGACGCCTCAAGGACCGCATCGTCGGCTACCGGCCGAAGAACCAACTGCGCCAGGAACTCGAGCGCAACCTGGCCTGAGCCGAGGTGACAAAGCAGCGGGGGCCCCGGGCGGGGCCCCCGCTGACGTTCATGCGGCAAGTTGCCAGAAGCGCCAGAGGGCGAGCATGCCGAGGCTGAAGTTCTCGAGCGAGAAGTGCTCGTCCGGGGCGTGCAGGTTCTCGTCCGGCAGGCCGAAGCCCATCAGCAGGGTCGGCAGGCCGAGGATCTCCTGGAAGTCCGTGACGACCGGGATCGAGCCGCCCATGCGGATGACGTCGGGCTCGTGGCCGTACGCCTCGCGCAGGGCCTGCTCGGCCGCCCGCAGCGCGGGATGGCCCGGCGGGGCGAGGAAGGCGGGCACGCCATCCGGGCCCATGATCTCGAGCTGCGCTACATCGGGGCAGTGGTGGCGCAGATGCCGGGTGATGGCCTGAAGCACCTTCTGCGGATCCTGGTTCGGCACGAGGCGGCAGGTGATCTTGGCCGAGGCCTCGCACGGGATGACGGTCTTGCGGCCCTCGCCGGTGAAGCCGGACCAGACGCCGTTGAGTTCGAGCGTCGGCCGCGTCCAGACCCTCTCGAGCGTCGTCCGTCCGGCCTCGCCGTACAGGCTGTAGGCCCCGGCCTGGTCCAGGAATTCGCGGTCCGTGAGCGGCAGGGAGGCGAAGCCCCGCTTCTCCGCGGGCGTGAGGTCCAGGACGTCGTCGTAGAAGCCCTCGACGGCTACCCGGCCTTCACGGTCATGGAGGGTGGCCAGAAGCTCGACCAGGGCGTGGGCGGCGTTCGGCACCGCGCCGCCGAAGTTGCCCGAGTGCAGGTCGTGCTGCCCGGTGCGAAGCCGCAGTTCGAGGCCGGCGAGGCCGCGCAGTCCGACGCAGAGCGCCGGCACCTTGGGCCGCAGCATGGTCGAGTCGGAGATGACGACGTAGTCGGCGGCGAGGAGATCCTTGTGGGAGGCGACAAAGTCGCCGAGGTGCAGCGACCCGACCTCTTCCTCGCCCTCGATCAGGAACTTGAGGTTGACGGGCAGGACGCCTTCCTGGATCATCGCCCCCGCCACCAGGACATGCATCGTGATCTGGCCCTTGTCGTCGGTGGCGCCGCGCGCGTAGATCTTGCCGTCGCGCACCTCCGGCTCAAACGGCGGCGAGTGCCAGAGATCGAGGGGCTCTGGCGGCTGCACGTCGTAGTGGCCGTAGATCAGCACCGTCGGGTGGCCAGGGCTGTGGAGGTGTTCGCCATAGACGACGGGATGTCCGGCCGTCTCGTGGAGCGCGACCTGTTCGAGCCCCGAACGGCGCAAGAGATCCGCGAACGCCTGGGCCGCCGCCCGCACGTCGGTACGGTGCTCGGCGACGGCCGAAATCGACGGGATGCGCAGGAGCTGGAAGAGCTCATCGAGATGGGCGGCGCGATGTTCTGCGAGATAGCCGCGGGGGTCGGTCATCAGTCCACCTCCAGGTCGGGATCAGAGATAGTAGAGCGTTGCGATGATGACGCCCAGCACGGCCCCCGCCACGATCTCCTGCGGCGTGTGGCCGAGCTGCTCCTTGAACTCGGGGCTCTCGCCTGCGCGGCGCCCGAGGAGGGAGTTGAGGAAACGGGCCTGCTGTCCGACGGCGTAGCGGATATTCACCGCGTCGTAGAGCACGATGACGGAGAACACGGCCACGATGGCGAAGAGGTCCGAATGCCAGCCGTGCGTCGAACCGACGGCGGTGGCGAGCGACGTGACCATGGCCGAGTGGGCGCTCGGCATGCCTCCAGAAGAGAACAGGCGCTCGCTCAGCACGGTGCGGTTGCGCAGGGAGGACACGATGAACTTGAGCGCCTGGGCCACCACCACGGACGTCGCCGCGGTGACCAGCATGCGGTTCTCGTCGGCGAATTCATGCAAGAGAAAGGCAATCGCCTGCAGCATGCGTGACCGAGACTCCTCCCAGGGTATCAGCCTCCTTCTCTTCCATCCCTGGCGGGCGAATCCTGCCTGGGTGCGGACGAGCAGGATGCTTCGGGCCTGTCGGCGAAGGGGCCTCAGTCAAACGGCCCGCCGCCGCAGGCAGTCCACCTGACCGAGGATACCGGCCGCAAGCCCCCGGCTTCAACCCTAGGGATGCGGTGTAGCTCGGCCCGCGAGGACCGAGAAGGAATCCCCCGGCTCTAGCCGGGAGAATGTCAACCGATCTGAAAGGCGGACCGAGAGTGATGGGCGACCGTAAGGACCTGCGGAACTTCTGCATCATCGCGCATATCGACCACGGCAAATCGACGCTCGCCGACCGCCTGCTGGAGGCCACTGGCACCCTGCAGGCGCGCGAGATGCAAAGCCAGGTGCTCGACTCGATGGACCTCGAGCGCGAGCGGGGCATTACGATCAAGGCGCAGGCGGTGCGCCTGCGGTACCGGTCGGAGCTGCAGGGCGAGTTCGTGCTGAACCTCATCGACACGCCAGGGCACGTCGACTTCTCCTACGAAGTCTCGCGCTCGCTCGCGGCGTGCGAGGGGGCGCTGCTCGTCATCGACGCGGCGCAGGGCGTCGAGGCCCAGACGCTCGCGAACCTCTATCTGGCCCTCGAGCACGATCTCGAGATCATCCCCGTGATCAACAAGATCGACCTGCCGCAGGCGGACCCGGAGCGCGTCCGCCAGGAACTGCTGCAGATCGGTCTCGATCCCGAGACGGCGATCGCGGCCTCGGCCAAGGACGGGACAGGCATCCCCGAGATCCTCGAAGCGGTCGTCGAGCGCGTGCCGCCGCCCGGAGGCGACAGCGAAGGGCCGCTCAAGGCCCTCATCTTCGACTCCCACTTTGACGCCTACCGCGGCGTCGTCTGTCACATCCGCGTCGTCGACGGACGCGTCCGCCCCGGCCAGCGCATCCGGCTGATGGCGACAGGGGCCGCCTACGAGGTGACGGACCTCGGCGTCTTCCGCCCGCAGCCTACGCCCGTGGAGGAACTCGCGGCCGGGGAGGTCGGCTACTTCGCGGCCGGCATCAAGGTGGTGCGCGACGCCCGCGTCGGCGACACCGTGACGACCGCGGAACGCGGCGCGGCGGAGCCGCTTGCGGGCTACCGGCCGGCGGTGCCGATGGTCTTCGCCGGACTCTACCCGAGCGAGCCCAGCCACTACGACCTCTTGCGCGAGGCTCTCGAGCGCCTGCAGCTCAACGACGGCGCGCTCTCCTTCGAGCCCGAGACGTCGGGGGCCCTGGGCTTCGGCTTCCGTTGCGGCTTTCTTGGCCTTTTGCACCTCGAGATCGTGCAGGAGCGACTCGAGCGGGAATACGACATCGACCTCGTCGTGACGGCGCCGAGCGTCGTCTACACCGTCCACTACCTCGACGGGAGGGTGGAGCGGATCGAGAACCCGGCGGCGCTCGAGATGGGCCGCGGCGTCGACCGGATCGAGGAGCCGTACGTCGACGCGACGCTGATCACGCCGACGAGCTTCGTCGGGCCGGTGATGGAACTCTGCCAGGAGCGGCGGGGCATCTTCCGCACGATCGAGTACCCGTCGCCCGAGCGGGCCGTCCTGAGCTACGAGCTGCCGCTCGGAGAGATCATGTACGACTTCTTCGACCAGCTGAAGTCGAGAACGCGGGGATATGCCTCGCTCGACTACCAGCTCGGCGGCGACCGCGAGGGCGACCTCGTGCGCGTCGACCTCCTCCTGAACGGCGAGCTGGTCGACGCCCTCTCGTTCATCGTGCACGAGAGCCGCGCGCAGAGCCAGGGGCGGGCCGTTTGCGAGAAGCTGCGCGAGGTGATCCCGCGCCAGCTCTTCGACGTGCCGATCCAGGCCGCCGTGGGTGGCAAGGTGCTGGCGCGCGAGACGATCCGCGCCTTGCGCAAGGACGTGCTCGCGAAGTGCTACGGCGGCGACATCACGCGCAAGCGCAAGCTCCTGGAGAAGCAGAAGGAAGGCAAGAAGCGCATGCGCCGGCTGGGCCAGGTGGAGGTGCCGCAGGAGGCGTTCATGGCCGTCCTCAGACGTGGTGACTGAGCCGATCGGGGTCTACGTCCATATGCCCTACTGCCCCTACAAGTGCCACTACTGCGATTTCAACGCCTACCGCCTGCCGCCGCGGCCGGGGGTCCTCGAGGAGATGGCCGCGGGCATCGCGGAGGAGATCCTGCGCGCCGGCGGCGAGGACAGGGGACGCGAGGTGCGGTCGATCTACTTCGGCGGCGGCACGCCGAGCCTCTTTCCGCCCGAGGCGATCGCCCGCCTGATCGCGCTCCTGCATGGGCGCTACCACGTGCGGCGCGGGGCGGAGGTGACGCTCGAGTGCAACCCGGGCACGGTGGACCTCCCGGCCCTGCGGGCCCTGCGGCGCTCCGGCGTCAACCGGATCTCGCTCGGCGCGCAGAGCTTCTCCCGGGAGACGCTCGAGCGGCTCGGCCGCGGCCACGGACCCGACGACACGAGGCGGGCGGTCGAGCTCGCGCGGCAGGCGGGGTTTCAAAACCTCAGCCTCGACGTGATCTACGGCCTGCCGGGCCAGACACCTCAGGAGGCGCGCCGGGACGCCGAGGAGGCGATCGCCTTGAGCCCGGAGCACCTCTCCGCCTATGCGCTCGAGGTGGAGGACGGCACCTATTTCGGCGTCCTGCGGAGGCGCGGCGAGCTCCCCCTGCCCTCGGACGACGATGTCGTGGCCGCCGGCGAGGCGGTCCGGGCGGCCTGCGAGACAGCAGGGCTCGAGCCGTACGAGATCTCGAACTTCGCGCGCCCGGGCCGCCGCTCGCGCCACAACCTCCTCTACTGGCACCAGGGCGACTACCGCGGCTTCGGCCCGGGGGCCCACTCGCACTTCAGCGGGCGGCGCCGCTGGAACATCGCGGGACCGGGTCCCTACCTGAGGGCCGTGGCCGAGCTGGGCGACGCGGTGGCGGGCGAGGAGGTCCTGAGCGAGGAGGGTCGCCGCGGAGAGTGGATCTACCTCCGGCTGCGCCTGCGCGAGGGCTTCAGCCTGCAAGCGTTCCATCGCCGTTTCGGTGTGCCGCTCGACGTGGCCTACCCGGGGGTGCGCCGCGCTCTGGACGGCCAGGGCCTGCTCGAGCGGGTGCCCGGACGCGTGCAGGCGAACGAGCGGGGCAGGTGGCTTTTGCACCGGGTAGCGGAACCCTTCCTGCCTTGACACCCATTTTGCTTGCATGGTACGTTCACGGTAGCACTCTCATACGATGAGTGCTAAACGGGGGGAGGTGTCGATGTGGAACTCGACCGGCGCAAGCGGCAAGTCCTGCGCGCCATCGTCGAGGACTACGTGGCATCGGCCGAGCCGATCGGCTCACGCACGTTGGCGCGCACCTTGGGGCTTGGCGTGAGCTCGGCCACGATCCGGAACGAGATGGCGGACCTCGAGGCTCTGGGCTTTCTTGACAAGCCGCACACCTCGGCCGGCCGCGTGCCCTCGGATCGCGGCTACCGCCTGTACGTCGACGAACTGATGGAGCCCAGGCCCATGGAGGCGGAGGCCTTCCGCCGGATGCGCCTCATGTACCTGCGGCGCGTCCGCGAGATGGATTACCTTGTCGGCCAGACCTTGAAGCTGCTGTCGGCCGCCGGCGACTTCCTCGCCGTCGGTCTCGGCCCTGGCGTCCGCACGGCCCGCCTGCGCCGCCTCGACGCCCTCGAGGCGGGCGAGGGGCAGGTCGCGCTGGTGCTCGTGACCGACCACTTCGTGCAGCACCGCCTGGTCGAGATGCCGGACGGCATGGACACGGGCGGGTTGCAGCGCGCGCTGCTCGTGCTGTCGCACGAACTGCAGGGGGTCGGCCTCGAGCGCATCACGCGCTCCATGCTGGAGTCCGTGGCGCGGGAGATCAAGGGCCGCATGCGCGAGGAGCTTCTGAGCTTCCTGCGCGACTGTCTCTCGGACAGCGAGGAGCAGGTGCGCATCGTCGGGACGTCGCGCTTCTTGGCCCAGCCGGAGTTCCGCGAGCCGGGGCGCATCCGCGAGGCCGTGCAATTGATCGAGCAGTCCGACGCCTTGCAGGAGCTCCTGCTGGAGGCGAGCGGCCAGGGCGGCGTCAGGGTGCGGATCGGCGAGGAGACGAGCCTGCCCGAGACCCGCGAGCTCTCGATCGTGGCGCTCGGCATCGAGCGCCAGGGCGAGGTGGTAGCTCGCTTCGGGCTGGTGGGGCCCAAGCGCATGGACTACGCGAAGGCCCTGGCCCTGGCCGAGGAAGTCCTACGGGGACTCGAGCAGGCGATCAGTTGACTTGTGGAGGGACCCATACGCCTAGCGATGACGAGATGAGCCGCGCAGCGCAGGAGGAGACGCCGACCGGGGCGCAGGGGGCGCAGGAGGCGGAGATCGCGGCGCTCGCCCAGCGCCTGCAGGAGCTCGAGCAGCAGAATCTTCGCCTTTTGGCGGACTTCGAGAACCAGAGGCGGCGTCAGCGCCGCGACGAGGAGGAGCAGAGGCTGCGAGCGCAGCAGGATGCGGCGTCGCTGCTGCTGCCGCTTGCCGACGACCTCGAGCTCGCGCTTGGCGCGGCGCCGGAGGACGATCCCCTGCGGGCGGGCGTGGCGCTCGTGCACGGCAAGCTGATGCAGGCCCTCGGGCGCCTCGGGCTCGAGCCGATCGCCGCCGTGGGGCAGCCGTTCGATCCGGCTCTGCACGAGGCGATCGGGCAGGAGGAATCCGACCTCCCGTCCGGCACCGTCGCGACGGAGGTGCGTACCGGCTACCGCATCCAGGACCGCGTCGTGCGCCCCGCACTGGTGCGCGTGGCCAAGGCGCGAGAGTGAGGGGCTGAAGGTTGGCGAAGGACTACTACGAGGTGCTGGGCGTCGAGCGCGGCGCTTCCGAAGAGGAGATCAAGAAGGCCTTCCGCCGACTGGCCCGGCAGTACCATCCGGACATGAACCCCGGCGACAAGGAGGCCGAGGAGAAGTTCAAGGAGATCGGCGAGGCGTATTCCGTCCTCTCCGATCCGGAGAAGCGCGGCCGCTACGACCAGTTCGGTTCCGCCGAGGGCCCCGGCGCGGGCTTCGGCGGGCAGGGGCCGTTCGGCGGCTTCGGCGGGCAGAGCCCCTTCGGGGACATCGGCGACATCTTCGACGCCTTCTTCGGCGGCGGCGGCGGCGGGGGCGCGCGCCGGACCGGCCCCGCGCGCGGCGAGGACCTGCGCGCGGACGTCGAACTGACGCTCGAGGACTGCTTCAACGGCGTCGACAAGGAGATCCGGGTGCAGCGGCAGGAGGTCTGCGACGCCTGCCACGGCACGGGCGGCAAGGGCGGCCAGGCGCCGACGCGCTGCTCGCGCTGCGGCGGTTCGGGACAGGTGCAGCAGGCGCGCGACACGGCGTTCGGGCGCTTCGTCACGTCGCGACCGTGCCCCCAGTGCCATGGCGCCGGCCAGACGGTGGCGGAACCCTGCCCCGTCTGCCACGGCAGCGGCCGCCAGCGCAAGGTGGCGGCGCTCAAGGTGCGGATCCCGCCAGGCGTCTCGGACGGCGCGAGGGTGCGCATCTCGGGCGAAGGCGAGCCGGGGCTGCGCGGCGGACCGCCGGGCGATCTCTACGTCTTCGTGCGCGAACGCCCGCACGAGCGCTTCGCGCGCCAGGAGAGCGAGCTCCACGTCGACCTCGCGCTCGGCTACCCCGAGGCGGCGCTCGGCGCGGAGTACGACCTGCAGGGCATCGACGGCCAGATCAAGGTGAAGGTGCCGGAGGGTACGCAGCCCGGCCAGGAGATCCGGCTGCGCGGGCGCGGCATGCCGCATCTGCGCGGCGGCGGGCGTGGCGACCTGATCGTCCACGTCGTCGTGCAGGTGCCCAGGCGCCTCAGCGGCGAAGAGCGTGAACTGCTGCAGCGTCTGCGCGAACTGAACAAGGGTGGGGAGCACGATCGCGGCTTCTTCGGACGGGTCCGGGACGCGTTCCGCTGAGCTCTTCCGGCTCTCGGTGCGCTGCGGCCCGGAGGCGGTGGAGGCGGTTTCGGAGATCCTGCGCGAGATCGGCGCCTACGGCGTCGAGATCCTGGGCGAGGCGGCGCTGCCGACGGGCGATGACGTCTGGGCGGCGCCTGACGCGCCGGGGCCGGACGAGGCGGCGATCTACCTTCCGGCCGAGGGCGCACGGGCGGTGGAGAGCACGGTGCGCAAGCTCTGCCGCGAGCGCATCGAGCCCTATTTCGGTCCGGTCCTGGTGCGGCTGGCTCCGGCGCCGCAGGTGGACTGGGTGGAGGAGTACCGGCGCAGCGTCCAGGCGATGCGGGTCGTGCCGGGGCTCTGGGTGGAGCCGCCCTGGGACCCCGCGCGCCCGGATGCGGGCGAACGGGTGCTGCGCATCATGCCCGGGGCCGCGTTCGGCTACGGCGACCACCCCACGACGGCGACGTGCCTCGCGCTGCTCCTCAGGTGGCTTCGGCCGGGGCAGGACGTCATCGACATGGGCTCGGGCAGCGGCATCCTGGGCGCCGCGGCGCTCGCGTTCGGCGCCGGGCGCCTGCGCGCCTACGACCTTGACCCCCTGGCCGTCGACGCCACGCGCGATACGCTGCGGCGCAACGGCATGCGGGCCCATGTGCGGCTTGGCACGTTGCCGGAGCGGGCCGAGAAGGCGGATCTCATCCTCGCGAACATCTCCGGGCAGGGCCTGAGACCATGGCTCGGCCGCCTCGGGCGGGCTGTCCGCCCCGGCGGACTCCTGGTCCTCGGCGGCATCCTGCGGCAGGACACGGGTTTCGATCGGGCCCTCGAGGACCATAAGCTTGCGGCCGTTGACGAAGCGGTGGCTGGGGACTGGCGGGCGATCGCAGCGAGACCGGCATGAACCCGGCGGCCGCGGCATAGCATGGGCGGGGGTGGCGGCGTTGTCGAGGCGTATCCGGGTGGGCGTGATCTTCGGCGGGCAGTCTGCGGAGCACGACGTGTCGCTGCAATCGGCGCGCTTCGTGCTTGATTCTTTGGACCCCGGGCGCTTCGAGGTGGTGCCGATCGGCATCACGCGCCAGGGACGGTTTCTGGTCGGCGGCGACCCGATGCGGGCCCTGGCCGGCGCGGACCAGGCCCAGGGCCTCGCTCCGGCGCAGGGGCAGGAGATCGAGCTCACCGAGGCGACCGGCGAAATCGGGCGCCTCGACGTCGTGTTTCCGGTGCTGCACGGACCGCGCGGCGAGGACGGCACCCTGCAGGGGTTCCTCGAGCTCGCGGGGCTGCCGTATGTCGGCGCCGGCGTGCTCGGCTCGGCGGTCTCGATGGACAAGGCCGTGATGAAGATGGTCTTCCTCCAGGCGGGGCTGCCGGTGGGCCCGTACCGGCTGCTCCTGCGCAGCGAGCTCGGTGACGACCGGCTCGTGGAGGAGCGGCTGCGGGATCTCGGCTACCCGCTCTTCGTCAAGCCCTGCAACCTCGGCTCGTCGGTCGGGATCACGCGCGTCGCGGATCCTGGGGAGTTGCACGCGGCCCTGCAGGCGGCGGCGCATTACGACCGGCGCATCATCGTCGAGCAGGGCATCCCCGCCCGCGAACTCGAGTGCGGCGTCGTCGGCAACGACCAGCCCGAGGCGTCGGTGGTGGGCGAGATCGTCTCGTCCGGCGTCTTCTACGATTTCGCAGCGAAGTACGACGGTTCGTCGGGCCTCAAGATCCCGGCCGACCTCCCCGCCGAGATCTCGGAGCGGGTGCGGGCCTACGCCGTAAGGGCCTTCAAGGCCGTCGACGCCGCGGGCCTCGCCCGGGTGGACTTCTTCTACGACGAGGCGGGCGGCGCCGTCTACATCAACGAGATCAACACCATTCCGGGCTTCACCGCCTATTCGATGTTCCCCCTGCTCTGGCAGGCCACCGGCCTCTCGGCGAGGGAACTCTGCGGCCGGCTCGTCGACCTCGCCCTGCAGCGCCACGCCGAAAGGAATCCAGGCCCAGGCGGCGAAAGCGCCTCCTAGGAGTGGATGGCGTGGACTGCATCTTCTGTGCGATCGCCCGAGGCGAGATGGGGACGAAACTGGTCTACCAAGACGACGAGGTCGTGGCGTTCGAGGACCTGCACCCGCAGGCGCCGACGCACATCCTCGTCATCCCGCGGCGCCATTACGCTTCGCTGCAGGACGTGCCGGCGGCGGAGATCGGCATCGTCGCACGGCTCGCCGCCGCGGCGCAGGAGCTTGCGCGGGAGCGGCGAATATGGCCATCAGGATATCGGCTAGTCGTCAACGCGGGACCCGAGGGCGGGCAGACGGTGTCGCATCTGCACATGCACCTTCTTGGCGGCAGGCAGATGGTGTGGCCGCCAGGGTAGTTGACGACGCCGGAATTCTTGTCTAGAATCACTAAATTAGCGATGTCGGAGGGGAGGGTGACGTAATGTCCGAAGTCAAGGTCGGCAAGGGCGAGACCTTGGACCAAGCTCTCCGCCGCTTCAAGCGCCAGTGCCAACGCGCTGGAGTGCTATCGGAAGTTCGCAAGCGGGAACACTATGAGAAGCCAAGCGTACGACGCAAGAAGAAGTCCGAGGCGGCGCGCAAGCGCAAGCACGGCTAAGATCCGGAGGGAGCTTCGTGCTCAGGGAACGTCTGAACGATGACATGCGCACGGCGCTCAAAGCGCGGGAGGCGGGCAAGGCCCGCCTCTCCGTGCTTCGCGTCGCGCTGGCCGCGGTGAAGAACCGGGAGATCGAGCTGAGGCGCGAACTCACGGACGAGGAAGTCGTCGACGTGCTCGCGCGCGAGGTGCGCTCGCGTCAGGACGTCCTGCCGGACTACGAGCGGGGCGGGCGCGAGGACCTCGTCGCAAAGATGCGTGAGGAGGTCCGCTGGCTGCAGGAGTACCTGCCGCAGCAGGCGAGCCCCGAGGAGATCGAGCAGGCCGTCAAGGCGCAGATCGCCGCTACGGGGGCGACCGGCATGCGGGACATCGGCAAGGTGATGGGGCCGGTGATGCAGGCCCTGCGGGGCCGGGCGGACGGCCGCCTCGTGCAGGAGACGGCGAAGCGCCTTCTGGGAGGCTAGACCACAGGGGGGACCCGGCCGGGCGCCGGTTCCTTTTTCATGCCCAGGTGGACGGCTCCGGTGGAGGGAGGGGTTCGGTGGCCGAGAGGGATCCCCGGCGCAGGCGGGAGTCGTTCGACACGGTGGCCGACCTCTATGCGCGGTACCGGCCGGGATACCCGGAGGCGGTCGTGGAGGACGTCGCTGGATCCCTGGCGATTTCGGCCGGCAGCCGGGTGCTCGAGATCGGCTGCGGCGCGGGCCAGCTCAGCGTGCCGCTCGCGGAGCGGGGAGCGGAGCTCCTCGGGGTCGAGCTCGGCGCGGATCTTGCGCGCGTCGCCCGCCGGAGGCTCGCCCCGTTCCCCCGCGCGCAGGTCGAGGTGGCGGCGTTCGAGACCTGGCCGGTGCCGCAGGAGCCGTTCGACGCCGTGGTGTGCGCGAACGCCTTCCACTGGCTCGACCCCGACGTGCGCTTCGTGAAGGCGGCCGCCGCCCTGCGCCCCGGCGGCAGCCTCGGGATCGTCCACCCGCACCACGTGCGGGGTGACGATCCCGAGTTCTTCCAGCAGACGAACCGGTGCTACATCAAGTGGGGACTGGGCCACGACCCCGAGTGGCTGCCGCCGACGGCGGCGGAGATCTCCCCGATCTACCCGGAGATCGTGGACTGCCGAGACTTCCACTCGGTCGAGCGGCATCGCATCGAGGCCGTACGCTGCTTCACCACGGAGGCCTACATCGGCATGCTGCGCACGGACTCCCTGATCATCGGGATGGAGCCGAGGGACCGCGAAGGGTTTCTCGCCGATCTCGGCGACCTGATCGACCGCCGATATGGCGGTCAGGTGCACTGGCACCAGGTTTACGAGGTCCTGGTCGCCGTCAGGCGGTGAGGCCGGGGACTCCGGCGCCGGCATACCTTCGCGTCCCGTTCGCGGAGGGCACCTCGCGAGCGGGACGGGGGCTGACCATCGCAAACGCCCCGCGGCCCGCAGGACGCACCGCAGCCCGGGGCAGTGAAGGGCGCCTAGTCGAGGATGGCGCCGAGGGAGCGGACGACGGCGGCCGCCCCGTCCAGGTCCAGCTTGACGCCGGTGAGGTCGAGGTGGCCGAGGTCGACGCCCTCGAGGTTCGCCCCGCGCAGATCCGCGCCGCGGACCCTGGCGCCCGTCAGGAGGGCCTGCCTGAGGTCCGCTCCGCGCAGGTCGGCCTGCTCCAGGTTGCAAAGCGAGAGATCCGCCTCGCGCAGACGCAGGCCGGCGAGCTTCTTGCGCCTGAGGTCGACGCCGCGCAAGAACGTCAGCGACCAGTCGCCACCGTCGATTTCGAGTCCCGGCAGCTTCGCTTCGCCGAAGGAACTGCCCGTCAGCCGGCAGTCGCGCAGGACGGCCCGCAGCAAGGCGGTCGCCCCGCGGAAGTCGCAAGCGAGAAAACTGCAGCCTTCCGCCGAGAGGCCGTTCAGATCGGCGGCCCAAAACTTGCATTCCGTGAACGTGCACCCCGACAAAGTCGTCTCGGACCAGGCGGTGTCTCTAAAGTCGCAGCGCTCGAAGCTGCAGTCCCGCAGCGAGGCGCCGCGCAGGTCGTCCGGGGAAAACGTGCGGTCTTCGTAGGCCTCGGCTCGCCAGTTCACCTCTGGTGCCTCCCGCTGCGCCCGTTGTCACCGAGGGCGCAGGCAAAGTCATCTGCGGCATGCCGGACAGTTACCCCAGCCTCCGACGCGCGATGCGGCCGTGGACATGGCGGCGCCGCCGGGGCCACGGATCTCACGTTGAAGATCCCGCACGCGGCCGGGGCCGAAGAGGTCCCCGTCGAGCCGCGGTGACGCCCCGGCGGCGCCTCCAGCTTCAGTCCGCCGTCAGGTGGCGGTGGAACTCCTGCCAGTCGTCGAGCTGGTTCAGCACGGCACCGTGGCGGATGCCGAGGTCCTTCGGGAAGCCGCAGTTCTCCAGGATGGCCTGGGCGCGCTCCTCGGGAAACTCGCGGCCGAGGATGTAGTCGTTCACCTTGTCGATCTTCTCCTGCGGCACGTGGCCGCCGAGCTTCTCGACGACCCAGGCCTCGAACCGGGCGTAGGTCGGCATCTCCGTGGTGAGGTAGGCAAGGACCTCCTCGCGGTCTAGGCCGAGCCCGTCCAGCACGACCTTGTCGAAGCCCTGCCCGCAGGGGTAGTAGCCGTCGGCCAGAAGGCCCTTCTTGTCCAGGAGCACCTTGCTCCAGAGGCGCGGAAGCTGGACGACGCCGAGCGGGCCCTTCGCCGCGACGGGGGCGATCGGCGGGAACTTGCGCATCTGCTTTCCTCCCATCGACGAGTCCGGCGGCTGACCGCCTGTCTACCATTCTAGGGCTTTTGCCGCCATCGCCGCCAGGACATGGCGTGCCCCGGGGCGGCATAGCCTGCATGGAGACGGTGGCAAGGGGGGCCCATGCCATGGCCGACCTGCGTCTCGGCCTGGGACGCTGGCTTGACCTGCCCGAGGCGACCAGCCTCGACCTGCCGCAGCTGCGCTGCATCGGCAATCTGCAGGTGCTCATCGAGAACCACCTCGGGGTGCGTTCGTTCAAGGACGGCGTCGCTGTCGTGGCGACCCGCATCGGCCCGCTCGAGATCTGGGGCCAGGAGCTGACGGTTGGGGCGGTCGACCGCGACGCGATCCTCGTCACGGGGCGCATCGAAGGCATGCGCTACCAGCGTGGCTGAGGGGATCTGGCTGCGGCTGCGGTTCCGCGGCCGCACGGAGGAGCTCTGGCAGGCGCTCGCGGTCAGCGGAACGCCGGCGCGGCGCATCCACCCGCAGGCGGATGGCCTCGTCTTCGACATCCCCTTCCATGGCCTGCGGCCCTTGCGCAGGGAACTCTCCGGGCACGGCCGGCTCGACCTTTTGGGCTATGGCGGCTGGCCGCTCATCCTGCGTTCTCTGCGACGCCGACCTTGGCGGGCCGCCTGGCCGACCCTGGCCTTCCTCGGCTACCTGGTCGCTTCGAGCTTCGTGTGGCAGGTCGCGGTTGTCGGGCCGTCGGGCATTCCCGAGGCGACGATTCTGGCGGCGGCGAAAGATTTCGGCCTGCGCCCGGGCGTCTCGCGAGGGGCACTCGACCCCTTCCGCCTCGGCAAGAGGATCGAGCTCAGGGTGCCGGGGCTGATCTTTGCCGCCGTGCGCCTCGACGGGGTGCGCGCCGTCGTCTACGCGGCGCCGGCCCTGAAGCCGCCCCAGGCCTTGCCCGCGGCCGCCAGTGGAGCACTCTTCGCCGCGGAGCGCGGCTACGTTACGCGGGTCGTCGTGCTGCGCGGCCAGCCGCTCGTGAAGGCGGGCGACACCGTGGTGCGCGGCGAACCGCTGGTCGCGCCGAACCAGGGCCAGAGCCGCGGCCAGGTGTTCGCGCGGATCTGGCGGCGTCTCGACTACACCTTCCCGCAACGCTCCGAGCGCAGCTACGTGAGCGGACGGCGGGCGACGCGCTGGTATATATCATGGTCCGGGGGGCGAAAATGGACGCCGCTGGGATCCGCGCAGCCGTTCCGGCAGGCCCGCCGCGCGACTACCATCTGGAGGATTCCCCTCGGCTCCGTCGAAGTGGCCCGCTATACATATGTCGAACTGCGTACGCTCAAGGTGGAGCGGACCCGGACATATGCCGAACTGCGCGCGACCTCCATGGCTCTCGCGGCGATGAAGCGCAGCATGCCTGGGGCGCAGCTTCTGTCGCTCCGCACTGAAGTGCGACGGATCGGCGGCAACCTCCAGGCGGAGGTTTACATCGAGGCCGAGACCGATATCGCGCAGGCCAAGGCAGGGGGCAGAACCCGAGATTGAGCGATGAGCGTTTCCAGAGCCGCTTCGAGGTGCCCGACAACCGCGCCGCGGAGCAGATCTTCGGTCATCTGGACGAGAATCTGCGCGTGATCCAGGAGGCGTTTCCGGTCGAGATCGCGAGCCGCGGCAATGCCGTCCTGATCGGCGGCGAGGCGGCGGACAGGGAGGCGGTGCTCCGCGTCTTCGCGGAGCTTCTGGAGCACGCCGCGAGCGGCGGCCGCATCGGTGTCGGCGATGTGCGGCAGGCGATCCGGAGTTCGCAGCGCGAGGGTGGCAACGAGCCGCAAGGAGCCATCGTCGTCACGACGCGCGGGCGCGGCATCCGGCCGAAGACCTCTGGCCAGCGGACCTACGTCGACGCCATCCGCGGCCACGACATCGCGTTCGGTATCGGCCCCGCTGGCACCGGCAAGACCTATCTCGCGATGGCGATGGCCGTGGCGGCGCTCAAGGCGCGGCAGGTCCAGCGCATCATCCTGACGCGGCCGGCGGTCGAGGCGGGCGAAAAGCTCGGCTTCCTGCCCGGCGATCTGCAGGACAAGGTCGACCCGTACCTGCGACCGCTCTACGACGCGCTCTTCGACATTCTCGGCATGGAGCAGGTGGATCGGCTGCGCGAGCGGGCGGTGCTCGAGATCGCGCCACTCGCCTACATGCGCGGGCGCACGCTCGACGACTCCTTCATCATCCTCGACGAGGCGCAGAACACGACGCCGGAGCAGATGAAGATGTTCCTGACGCGCATGGGCTTCGGCTCGAAGGCGGTGATCACCGGCGACGTGACGCAGGTGGACCTGCCGCGGGGCCAGTTCTCAGGGCTCCAGGAAGCGGCCGACCTGTTGCGCGACATCGAGGGCATCGCCTTCGTCCACCTCGACGACCGCGACGTCGTCCGCCACGAGCTCGTGCAGAAGATCATCAAGGCGTACGAAATGAGGGCCCAGTCCCCCTAAGGCAGGAGAGATGAACCTATGGCGCGCCGTCTGTCCCTCTGGTACCAGGCGGTAGGACACCGCAGGCTGGGCTGGATCGTGGGCGGCTTCATCGCGGTGACGCTCCTCCTGATGAGCGGCCTCTTCACGGGTCAGGTCTCGTTGCACGCGGGGGAGATCGCGCCGCGCGACATCTACGCGCCGCGCCGCGAACTGAACCAGCCCCTCTACCAGCAGCTCAGGCAGCAGGCCCTGGCCTCGGTGCAGCCGATCTACGTCACCGACCAGAAGGCCCTGCCCGACATGGAGAACAAGATTTCGGGCGTCTTCACGACGGTGGGGGCCCTGCAGCAGAGCCTGCCCAAGGGCACCTCGCCGTCCGCGGCCCAGGCCGCCTGGACGGAACAGGTGGGCATCTCGCTGCCGCAGGCCGACATCACGGAGATTTTGAAGCTGACGCCGCAGGAGCTGACGAACCTGCAGCACCTGGCGTCGGCGGTGGCGTCGCGCGTGCTGCAGCAGGCGAACTACCAGCCGTCGCAGATCGCGGCGGAGCGCGATGCGCTCTCCCTGGCGGTGGAGTCCCTGGGCCTCAGCCAAGCCTCCGAGACCTACTTCCTGACGGCCGTGGAACGGCAGGCCGTCACGCCGAACATGCGCGTCTCCGCCTCGGAGACGGCGCTCGCCCGCACCCGTGCCGTCAACGCCGTACCGCCGCCCGTGATCGAGCAGGGCCAGCTCCTGATCCAGCGCGGGGCGCGCGTCACGAAGTCCGACATCGCGATTCTGCGCCAGTTCGGCCTCCTGAACGGCCAGCAGAACTGGCCCGCACTGGGCGGTGCCCTGGTGCTGGCCGCCGCGGCGCTCGCGGTGATTTCCATGTACCTGCAGCGCTTTCACCCGAGCGTGATGCGGGACGAGTCGAACGTCGGGCTCGTCGTGGTGCTGCTGGTGGGAGAACTGGGCCTAGCGCGCCTCGCCCTGCTCGTCTCGCCCTATCTGGTGCCGCTCGCGGCGGTCGCCGTGCTGGGAGCCATGCTCTTCGACGCGCGCATCGGGCTTGGCATCGGCCTCCTGGACGGGCTTCTGCTCCAGGCCGCCTTCGGTGTCGACCCGCGGGCGACGGTGGTCCTCGCGGTGCAGACCCTGGTCGGAGCCCTCGCGGTCCAGCGTCTCGCGGATCGCAACCAGCTGCTGCGCGCAGGGGGCGCGGTTGCGCTGAGCGGCGTCCTGACGCTCGGCACGCTCGAATTGCTCGGCGCGCCCTTCGCCCCTGACCCGACGTTCTGGCCGTCGCTCGGCTGGATCATCGGCGGCAGCCTCATTTCCGTCGGGGCCGCCCTGGCCGCGGCACCGCTCCTGGAGAACGGGTTCGGCGTCCTGACGAGCCTGAGACTCCTCGAGCTGTCGTCGCCGAGCCAGCCCCTGCTGCGGCGCCTGCTGCTCGAGGCGCCAGGGACGTACTACCACTCTCTCGTGGTCTCGAACCTCGCGGGGGCGGGCTGCGACGCCATCGGCGCGCAGAGCCTCCTGACCCGCGTCGGCGCGTTCTACCACGACATCGGCAAGATGCGCCGCCCGTACTTCTTCATAGACAACCAGACCGATATGGAGAACCCGCACGACAAGCTTTCGCCGATGCTCTCGACGCTCGTCATCACGTCGCACGTCAAGGACGGCCTCGAGCTCGCGCAGGAGTACCGCCTGCCGCGCGATCTCTGGCGCTTCATTGCCGAGCACCACGGCACCACCCTGGTGCAGTATTTCTACCACAAGGCGAAGGAAGCGCATCCGGAGAACCCGCCGCGCGAGGAGGACTTCCGTTATCCGGGGCCGAAGCCGCAGAGCCGTGAGACCGGTGTCCTGATGCTGGCCGACACCTGCGAGGCGGCGGTGCGCGCGATGCGCGGCCGCACGACGGGCGGGATCGAGGCGACCGTCAAGCGGCTCATCCAGGAACGCCTCTACGAGGGCCAGTTGGACGAGACCGACCTGACGCTCCGGGACCTCGACCTGATCGGCAAGGCTTTCGTCCGCGTGTTGAGCGCGGTGCACCACACGCGTGTCGAGTATCAGACCCAGGGGCTCGAGGAGCTTCTGCGCCGGCGCGGCTAGGAATGGAGGGAGCGCCCCTCTGGGGGCGCGCGACCGCTTGGTGGACATCGAGGTTCGGCAGGACGAGGTGGCGCTCGACAGTTCCGTGCTGCGGGCGATGGAGCTCAGCATCGAGACCTGCCTCGAGACCCAGGGGCTCAAAGGCTCCGAGGTCTCGCTGAGCATCGTGGACGACCGCGAGATGCACGAGCTCAATCTGCAGTATCGTGGCGTCGACCGAACGACGGATGTGCTGAGTTTTCCCCTCGAGGAGGACAGGCCCAAGGAGCCGTGCCTCCTCGGCGACATCATCGTTTCGGCTCCGAAGGCTAAGCAGCAGGCGGAGGAGTACGGCCACAGCCTCATGCGCGAGATGAGCTTTCTCGTCGTGCACGGGACCCTGCATCTCCTGGGCTACGACCACATGACGCCCGAAGAGGACGAGGAGATGCAGCGCCTGCAGGAAGAGGTCCTGGCGGGCCTCGGCATCACGCGCTGATGCGACCGGCGGCGTTCCGCTACGCCCTGCGCGGCGTGGCCCTCGCCTTCGGCGCGGAGGCCAACATGCGCATCCACCTCGCGGTCGCCGAGGTCGTCGTCTACCTTGCCGTGGTCGAGGGTGTCGATGCGGCCAGGTGGGCCATGCTCATCCTGGCGATCGCCTTCGTGCTGGCGCTCGAACTCGTCAATACGGCGGTGGAGCGCGCGGTGGATCTCACGGTGGGCACGAGACAGGAGCGGCTGGCGGCCGCGGCCAAGGACGCCGCCGCGGGGGCGGTGCTGATCGGCGCCGTGGGAGCGGCGGCGGTTGGGTTCGTGCTGCTCTGGCCGGGTCTCTTCCGCCTGGCGTCCGTGCCGGGCAGGCCGCCGCTCGAGCTCGGCTTCCTGGTGCTGCTCGTCGCCCTCGTGCTGACCTTCCGTCCAGCCGTGCGCCGGCGCGGACCGGGCCAGTGAGCGGCTACCGCGAAACCCAGGCGGTGGTGCTGCGCTCGCAGGACCTCCGCGAGGCGGACCGGCGCCTGTCGCTGCTGACGCCGGAGGGCCGCTGCCTTGCGCGCGTACCTGGCGCGCGCAAGGCGAAGAGCAGACTCGCCGGGCTTCTGCAGCCAGCGTCGCTCGTCCAGGTGACGCTCTACGAGCGTCCCGGGGCGCAGGCGGTGGTCACCGGAGCGTCGCAGATCGCTTCGTTCCGCCGCCTGCACGAGGATCTGCTGAGGGTCTCCGCCGCGCAGGTGCTGCTCGAGATCTGCGATGTGCAGAGCGGCGAGGAGGAGGCCTTGCGGCCCTTTGCCATGCTGGCGCAGGCCTTGCGCCTCCTCGACGAGTCCCCGGACCCCGCGTCCGCCTGGCTGCAAGGCGAGCTGGGCCTCCTGGCCGCCTACGGCTGGGGCCTCGAACTCTCGCGCTGTGTCGACTGCGGTGGGGAGTTGAGACCGCCGCTCAAGTACCAGGTGGAGCTGGGCGGCTTCACCTGCGGACGCTGCGCCGCAATGGGCGGCGTCGCAGCCGGCGAGGCCGCACTCTCCGCGCTCCGAGCCTCTGCGGCCGGCGAGGCGCCGGGGCCCGGCGCGGCGGAAGCCAGGGCTCTTCTGCACCTCACGTGGCGTGCGCACCTCGAGGCGCCGCTGCGCTCTGCTGCGTTCGCCGAAAGCGTTTTGGACGGCTAGGAACTGGAAGGAACTGACTTGCGGGTGGCGAAGTATGTACCCGAGAGGAGCGTGGCAGCGACGGACGAGGAGATGCGCCAGTATCTGGAGGCCATGCGCGAGGATATCGTCGCGAGAACTGCCGCGCACACGGACGAGCGCTTCGACCAGGCGATGACGCATACGGACGAGCAGTTCGCGAAGGCGATGCAGCACACGGACGAGCGCTTCGACCAGGCGATGACGCATACGGACGAGCAGTTCGCGAAGGCGATGCAGCACACCGATCTGCGCTTCGACCAGGCGATGGCGCATACGGACGAGAAGTTCGCGCAGGCGATGCAGCACACCGATCTGCGCTTCGATCAGGCGATGGCGCACACGGACGAGAGGTTCGATCTGGCGATGGAGCACACCGATCTGCGCTTCGATCAGGCGATGGCGCATACGGACGAGAGGTTCGATCTGGCGATGGAGCAGCAACGTGGGACCATGATGATGCTCGAGCGCATGGAGCACACGCTGCAGGTGGTCGCGGAGAACGTTGTCCTGCGGGCCGAGCGCCTGGAACGCATCGCAAACGACCACGAGCGTCGCATCGGCGATCTCGAGCGCCGTGTCCCGTAGAGGCATGGTCATTCGGGGCAGGCCGTTCGCAACTTGACTTCCGACCTGACCCTTGGCACTCTGGTTATCGAAGGCAATGCGCGGGAGGGAAACGCCCCGCCGAGCTGCCAAGCGAGCCCGGGGAGGTGGAAGCCGGGCCGGCTCACGGCGTGTCCGGCGCCCGCAAGCCCGGGGAGGAACACGGCCGTCGGCCGTCAGTAAAGCCCCTTCGAAGAGTGGCCCCCGCAAGGGGGAAGCAGGGTGGAACCGCGGGAGGCGCCTCCCGTCCCTGAGGGACGGAGGCGCCTATCTTCTTGGCCGGGAGGCGAAGGCCCTGACCCTGCAGGAGCTGATGTTCGCCCTTGCGCGCTTCTGGGCGGACGCGGGCTGCTTCATCGGGCAGCCCTACGACGTCGAGAAGGGCGCGGGCACGATGAATCCCCTCACGTTTTTCCGCTCGCTCGGACCCGAGCCCTGGCGCGTCGCGTACGTCGAACCATCCCGGCGGCCGGCCGACGCGCGCTTCGGCGAGAATCCGAACCGCCTCTACAAGCACCACCAGTACCAGGTGCTCCTGAAGCCCTGCCCCGCGAATGTCCAGGACCTCTATCTCGGCTCTCTGGCCGCCATCGGTCTCGACGCCAAGGTGCACGACGTGCGCTTCGTCGAGGACAACTGGGAGGCCCCGACGCTCGGGGCCTGGGGCATCGGCTGGGAGGTCTGGGTGGACGGCATGGAGATCACCCAGTTCACCTACTTCCAGCAGATGGGCGGAATCGAGCTCGACGTCCTGCCCGTGGAGATCACCTATGGCCTCGAGCGCATCACCGCGTACGTCCAGGGCGTCGAGAACGTCTTCGACGTCGAGGTGGTACCGGGTCTCAAGTATGGCGACATCGTGCGGCGCGAGGAGTATGAGCACTCCGCCTACAGCTTCCTGCACGCCGACACGGACTATCTGATGCAGAGCTTCCAGGGCGCCGAGCGGGAAGCGAGGCGCGCGGCCGAGCAGGGGCTCTACTTCGCCTCCTACGACAACGTGCTGCACTGCTCGCACCTCTTCAACGTGCTCGAGGCCCGGGGGGCGATCGCGCCAGCGCAGCGCACGGAGTACATCGCGCGCATCCGCGACGGGGCGCGCCGCGCGGCGGAGCTCTACCTCCAGGACCGCGAAGCGAAGGGCTTCCCGCTTACGGGGAGGGTGGCGGCATGGAGCTGATCGTCGAGTTCGGCTTTCCGGAACTGCCGTCCGGCACCATCGCGCCCGCCGCCGAGGAACTCCTCGTCAGTCTGCGGGCTGCGGCCGAGGCGGCGGGTCTCCTCGAAGAAGACGCCCGAACCGCCGTCTACTCGACGCCGAGGCGGCTCTGCGCGGTGCTCGACGGCCTCAAGGCGCGCCAGAGCGACCGCATCGTGGAGGTGCGCGGACCATCCCTCAAGGCGGCCCTCGACAACGAGGGCAACTACACCCAGGCGGCCCTCGGCTTCGCGCGCGGCCAGGAAGTCCCGCCCGAGCAGCTCGAGCGGCGGGAGACGCCGACGGGGGCCTACCTTTACCTGCGCCGCGAGGTGCCGGGCCGCGGGGCGGGCGAGATCATGGCCGAGGCAATCGCGGAGGCGGGGCGTGCCTTCCACTTTCCGCGCACGATGCGCTGGGCCAAGGATGCGCCGCGCCTGCCGCGGCCGCTCGGCTGGCTGCTCGCCCTGCTCGACGGGGAGGTGCTGCCCGTTGGGATCGGCCCCATCGCGGCCGGTCGCGTCACGTACGGCCACCGCGTCCTGGCGCCGGGACCGCACGAGGTGAGCGGGGCCCAGGACTACCACGAGGTGCTGCGCCGGAGCTTTGTCGAACCGGACCGCAATCTGAGGCGCGATCAGGTGGCGGCGATGGTGCGGGCGGCCGCCGCGGCCGAAGGACTCCAGCCGGAGATGTCCCTCCCGCTCCTCGAGGAGGTCACGGACCTCTGCGAGTGGCCGCAGGCCTTCGTCGGCGCCTTCGCGGCGGAGTACCTGGACGTGCCGGACCCGGTGCTCGTCGCGACGATGGTGCACCACCAGCGCTTCTTCCCGCTGCGCACTGCCGACGGCCGGCTCGCGGCGCGCTTCTGCGCCGTGCGCAACGGCGGCGACGAGGCGATCGTGCGGCGCGGCAACGAGACGGTCCTGGCGGCGCGGCTCGCGGACGCCCTCTTCTTCTACCGCGAGGATCGGAAGACCGCCTTCGCGGAGCGCCGGCAGGAGCTCAGGGGCATCGCCTACGCGCCGCGCCTAGGCAGCCTCTACGACCGCAGCGAGCGTCTTGAGAGGCTCGCCGCGCGGCTTGGCGAGGCGGCGGGGCGGGAGGACCTCGTGCCGGTGCTGGAGAGGGCCGGCGCCCTCGCCCTCTCGGACCGCGCCACGGCGCTCGTGCGCGAACTGCCGGAGCTCGAGGGTACGATGGGCGGCGTCTACGCCCGCCTCGGCGGGGAGGACGACGCGGTAGCACGGGCGATCGCGGCGCGGGTGCGGCCGCGCGGCGGCGACGACGAACTGCCCGGGGACGAGGCGGGGCGCCTTCTGGCGCTCGCCGACCGCCTGGACCAGCTCGCCGGCTTCCTCGCGGTCGGCAAGGGACCGACGGGATCCCAGGACCCCTTCGGGCTCAGGCGTGCGGCGATCGGTGCGATCCGGCTCTGGGAGACCTTGCCGCAGCTCGCCCTCGCTCCCGCCCTGCAGGCGGCCGCCGACGGCTATCGCGACCTGCTCGGCGAAACGGCCGACGAGGCGATTTCGGCGGTGCGGCCCTTCCTCGCTGCGCGCCTCGCGGCCCGCGCTCAGGAACTCGGCCACGACCCGCGCATCGTGCAGGCGGTGCTGGCGAGCGGCATAGAGTATCCGTCGGAGGTCATGCCGCGGATCGAGGCCCTGCAGCAGGCAGCGCAGGGCGAGGCCTGGACGCGGCTCGTCCAGGCGGCGCGCCGGGCGAAGAACCTCGCGCGGGAGGGCAGCACCGAGGGCGCCGAGGGTGCCGAGCGGGAGCTGCTGCAGGAGGTTGCGGCGCTCGACGCCGAGGGCAGGGACCTGCTCTCCCGGCGCGACTACCTCGGCTACCTGAGGCGCGCGGCGGGGCTCTTCGAGCCGCTCGACCGCTTCTTCGCCGCGGCGATGGTGATGGCGGAGGAGGAGGACGTGCGCCTGCGGCGCCAGGCTCTCCTCCACCGGGCGCACGTGGCGCTTTCACGGGTTGCGGAGATCGCCGCGCTGAGCGCGGGAGAGTGAAGGAGGTGGCCGCTCTGACAGGGAATAGCGGCTCGGGCGGCGAGGCGGCGCTGGTGGTCGTCATCTCGGACGCGCTCGGGGAGACGGCGGAACTGGTGGCCCAGGCGGCCGCGAGCCAGTTTCCTGGGCATCCGATCGAGGTGCGGCGCTATCCGCACGTGACGACCGAAGGCGAGTTCCTGCAGGTGATGCAGGGACTGCAGCGCATGCCCTGCGCGGTCGTGTTCACGATCATCCTGCCGGAGCTGCGGGCGTCGATCGTCCGCCACTGCGAGGCCGCGGGCCTGCCGTACGCGGACGTGATGGGTCCGGTGCTGGACGGGCTGCAGGCCGCGCTCTCGGCCGCTCCCAGCCGCACGCCGGGCCTCGTGCACCAGCTCGACGCCCGCTACTTCCGCCGCGTCGAGGCGGTGGAGTTCGCGGTGCGCTACGACGACGGCAAGGATCCCGCAGGCATCCTGCGCGCCGACGTCGTGTTGCTCGGTGTCTCGCGCACGTCGAAGACCCCGACGTCGATGTACCTCGCGCACCGCCAGATCAAGGTGGCGAACGTGCCGATCGTGCCGGAGGCGGATCTGCCCGACGAGCTCTACCAGATTTCGCCGCGCAAGATCATCGGCCTGACGATCAACCCGGAGAACCTGCTGCAGATCCGGACCGAGCGCCTGAGGAGCCTCGGCCTCGGCGCCGGATCGCGTTACGCGGACCTCGGCCGCATCCTCGAGGAGCTCGAGCACGCGGACAGGGTCTACAAGCGTCTCGGATGCACGGTGATCGACGTGTCGCAGCGTGCGGTCGAGGAGACCGCGAACTACATTCTCGACATTCTTGGGAGGGCCTGACAGTGACGGAGAAGCTCGTGTTCCGCTTCGAGGAGGGCTCGAAGGACGACCGCGCGCGTCTCGGCGGCAAGGGTGCGAACCTCGCGGAGATGACCAAGGTGGGCCTGCCGGTCCCGCCAGGCTTCACGGTGTCCGCCCAGGCCTGCAACGTCTACAACTCGCTGGGCCAGAAGTTCCCCGAGGGACTCGAGGACGCGATCTGGCAGGAGGTTCAGGTGCTCGAGGAGCGGCTCGGCAAGCACTTCGGCGACGAGGAGAACCCGCTGCTCGTCTCGGTGCGCTCCGGCGCCGCCGTCTCCATGCCCGGCATGATGGACACGATTTTGAACCTCGGCCTCAATCCCAAGACCACGGAGGCGCTCGGCCGCCGCGCCGGCAGGCGCTTCGCGCTCGACTGCCACCGCCGCTTCATCCAGATGTTCGGCAACGTCGTGCTGCACATGGACCACAGCGCCTTCGAGAAGATCCTCTCCGACGTGCGCGAGCACGCCGGCGTGGAGCACGACCACCAGCTGGGCGAGGGCGAGCTCGAGCACGTCATCGCCCGCTACCTCGAGCTGGTGCAGCGGCAGACCGGCAGGCCCTTCCCGGAGGAGCCGAAGGAGCAGCTGATGCTCGCCGTGCGGGCCGTGTTCGACTCCTGGGAGAACCCGCGCGCCAAGGTCTACCGCAAGATCAACCAGATCCCCGACGATCTCGGTACCGCCGTCAACGTCCAGGCCATGGTCTTCGGCAACCTGAGCCCCAGCTCCGGCACGGGCGTGCTCTTCACGCGCAACCCCAACACCGGCGAGAAGGTGCTCTACGGGGAGTACCTGACGCAGGCGCAGGGCGAGGACGTCGTGGCGGGCATCCGCACGCCGAAGGAGATCAACGTCCTCGCGGAGGACATCCCGGCCGCCTACGCCGAGGTGGAGCGGGTGGCGGACCTCCTTGAGAAGCATTACAGCGACATGCAGGACATCGAGTTCACGATCGAGGACGGCAAGCTCTACCTCCTGCAGACGCGCAGCGGCAAGCGCTCGGCGCGCGCCGCCGTGAAGGTGGCCGTGGACCTCGTGCACGAGGGCAGGATCGACAAGGCGGAGGCGATCCGCCGCGTGACGCCGGAGCAGATCGACCAGCTGCTGCACCGCGGCGTCGACCCCGCGGCCTCGAACGAGGTGCTGGCGAAGGGCCTGCCGGCCTCGCCGGGAGCCGCCACCGGGCGCATCACGTTCGACGCCGACACCGCCGAGGAGCTCGGCCGCGTCGGCCATCGCGTGATCCTGGTGCGGCCCGAGACGGCGCCCGACGACATCCACGGCATCGTGCTGGCGCAGGGCGTCCTGACGTCCCGCGGCGGCATGACCTGCCACGCGGCGATCGTGGCCCGCGGCATGGGCAAGCCCTGCATCGTCGGCTGCGAGTCCCTCAGGATCGACCTGATGCGCAAGGAGCTGCAGGTGGCGGGACGCACCCTGCACGAGGACGACGTCATCTCGATCGACGGCGCCACCGGCCGCGTCTTCCTGGGCGAGGTGGGCATGGTGGAGCCGCAGCTCGGCGGCGAGACGGCGGAGCTCTTGCGCTGGGCCGACGAGATCCGCCGGCTCGGCGTCATGGCGAACGCCGACACCCCCGAGGACGCCGAGCGGGCACGCTCCTTCGGCGCCGGCGGCGTCGGCCTCTGCCGCACCGAGCACATGTTCATGGCCCAGGACCGCCTGCCGGTGGTGCAGGAGATGATCCTCGCCGACACCGAGGAGGACCGCAGGGCGGCGCTGAGCCGCCTCCTGCCGATGCAGGAGGGCGACTTCTACGGCATCCTCAAGGCGATGCAGGGCCTGCCCGTGACGATCCGCCTGCTCGACCCGCCGCTGCACGAATTCCTGCCCGACGTCGAGGAACTCGCCGTCGACATCGCCGTGATGCGCGCCAAGGACGAGCAGGGCAGCGAGGAGTACCGGCGCAAGTCCGACCTGCTGCGCAAGGCGCGGGCGCTCTCGGAGTTCAACCCGATGCTCGGCTTCCGCGGCTGCCGCCTCGGCCTCATCTATCCGGAGAT
Organism: Bacillota bacterium; assembly: GCA_021799275.1. Classification (GTDB taxonomy): domain Bacteria; phylum Bacillota; class Sulfobacillia; order JAJZYS01; family JAJYTV01; genus JAJZQO01. Next base: position 55,599 of record JAJZAT010000012.1, on the reverse strand, counting down.
CTACGAGATGCAGGCGAGGGCCGTCTACCAGGCCGCCGCGCGCCTGCTCTCGGAGGGCGTCGACGCCAGGCCCGAGGTGATGATCCCGCTCGTCGGCGACCCGAAGGAGCTCGAGATCACCCGCAAGATGGTCGTGCAGGTGCATGACGAGGTGCAGCGCGAGACGGGCCGCGAGCTGCCGCTCAAGGTGGGCACGATGCTCGAGATCCCGCGGGCGTGCCTCCTGGCGTACGACATCGCGGAGCACGCCGACTTCTTCTCGTTCGGCACGAACGACCTGACGCAGACGACGTTCGGCTTCAGCCGCGACGACGCCGAGGCGAAGTTCCTCACCCGCTACCTCGAGGACAAGGTGCTGCCGCAGAACCCGTTCGCGGTGCTGGACCAGAGCGGCGTCGGCCAGCTCGTCGAGCTCGGCGTGGCGCGCGGCCGCTCGCGCAAGCCCGAACTCAAGGTGGGCATCTGCGGCGAGCACGGCGGCGAGCCGCAGTCGATCGCGTTCTGCCACCGCGCGGGCCTCAACTACGTCTCCTGCTCCCCCTACCGCGTGCCGATCGCCAGGATCTCGGCAGCCCGCGCTGCCCTCGAGGACTGATGATCGAGGCACAGCTCGAGGCCCTCGGGGCCTGGTATCTCGAGGCCTTCCCGGCCGTGCGCCAGGAGCTCGGCCTGCCTTTCGGGGGCTTCGGGCCCCGGGATGCGGCGGCGCTCGAGCGGCGGCGCTCGCAGGCCAAGGAATGGGCAAGGGAGATCGGCGAAGGGCCAGGCATGCGCCTGGCCCGGCGCGCCCTGCGGCAGGCGGACGACCAAGGGCCCGCGTCGATCGCGGAGGCGGTCCTGACGGCCCTCGTGCAGTCCGAACTGAGGGACGAGGCCCGCGAGCAGGTCTGGCGGGCGATTCCGGACGCGCTCGGCGGCGCCGTTGGACCCGGCCAGGACCCGCAGGCTCTCGATCAGGCGGCGCGGGCCGCGGCGCTCGCGGCGGGGCTCCTGATCGCGATCGGCGCGAAGCCGGAGGAGAGCGACCAGGGCGAACCGAAGGCGAAGGCCTTCATGGCCCTCGAGCACTACGTCCGCCTGCTCGACGCGGCGCGGGAGACGGCGTCGCCCGGGGAGACCATGGGTCCGCACGCCTACCATGAACTGATGTGGGACGAGCTCGGCAGCTACGTCGTGCCGAAGGAGCTGGCGGAGGCGGCGCTGCTGCGCCTCGACGCGGAACTCCTCGAGGTGGCGCGGCTCGGGCGGGAGATCGCGCCGGGCCGGGACATCGCCGAGATTCTCGAGGACATGGGCGAGGACTGCCCCGAGGGGCCGCAGGAGCTCATGGCGGCCTACGAGGATGCCCAGGCGGAGCTGCTGGCGGCGGTCGGCGGCGACTTCCCCGCGGTGCCGAGCCCGGAGTGGCGGCCGGGGCCCGCGCACCTGCACGGCCTCCTGCCGCTCACGGCGTATGTGCCCGGAGACGCCCGCAGCCCCGGACGGATGCTCGTCTTCGCGGGGCAGGGACCGATGCAGGTCATGCACATGCGCAGCCGGCTCGTGCTGACGACCGCCCAGGGTGGCGTGCCGGGCAGCCATCTTCTCTTCTCCTCGGCGCCGGCGCGGGACATGGCGAGCCGCATCATGCTGTCGCCATACGTCGCGCTCGGCTGGTCCCAGTACGCGGCGGGGTACGTCGCGCAGCGCCTCCAGCGCCCGAAGGTGCAGCTCCTGCAGGCGCTCGACGCGGCGCAGCGTGCAGCCAGGGCGTTCGCCGACGTGGCCTTGCACGCCGGGCTTGCGGACGAGCGGCGGATCCTCGATCTCCTCGGCAGGCCGCAGGGACTGCCGGAGGAGTTCCGTCAGGCGGAGCTCGCGGCCATCTGGCGCCAGCCGCTGCTCGGGGCGGCGCCCTTCTGGCTCGAGCAGGCGATCAGTGAGGAGGTGCGACGGCGCGTCGCTGGCGGCGAGAGCCCCGCGGCGGCGCATGGCCGCATTCTCCAGCGGGGAGGACTGCCGGAGGAGGTGGGGGCATGACGACGCCGCGCGAGCGGCAGGAGGGTATCGAGGAGCGCATCCTGGCGCCCTGGGCAGCCAAGGCCGCCCTGTCGCGGGGCAGGCAGCGTCCGGAGGAGCCGGACCCCGTGCGCACGGCCTTCCAGCGCGACCGCGACCGCATCATCCACGCCAAGGCCTTCCGGCGGCTCAAGGACAAGACGCAGGTCTTCATCGCCGCCGAGGGCGACCACTACCGCACGCGCCTGACGCACACGCTCGAGGTGGCGCAGATCGCGCGCACCCTGGCGCGGGCGCTCTCGCTCAACGAGGATCTCACCGAGGCGATCGCCCTCGCGCACGACATCGGCCACACGCCCTTCGGCCACGCCGGCGAGCGCGTGCTGGACGAGCTCGTGCCGGGTGGCTTCCGCCACTTCGAGCAGAGCCTGCGGGTCGTCGACGTGCTGGAGCGGCCAGGCGGCCTCAACCTGACGCAGGAGGTGCGGAACGGCATCGCGCAGCACACGGCGGGCGGCACGCCCTCGACGCTCGAGGCGAGGCTCGTGCACCTCGCGGACCGCATCGCCTACGTGAACCACGACATCGACGACGCGATGCGCGCACAGATCCTCGGCCCGGAGGACCTGCCCGCCGCGCCGATCGAGGTGCTGGGCCACCGCCACTCCGAACGGATCGGCCGCCTCGTCGAGGCGGTGCTCGCGGAGTCCCAGGGACGGCCTGAGGTGGCGATGCGGCAGCGGGAGAAGGACGCCCTCGAGGAACTGAGGCAGTTCCTCTTCCAGCGCGTCTACTTCGGCTCGCCGCCGAAGGTGGAGGAGAAGAAGGCGGAAGGGCTCCTGCGGACGCTTTACATCCACTTCCGCGAGCATCCGGAGCTGCTGCCGGAGGGCAGCGCCGACGGCGACGCCGGGGTGCGGGACTACTGCGCGGGCATGACGGACCACTTCGCCATCTCGGTCTACGCCCAGCACTTCCTGCCGAGGCCCTGGCGGGCCGAGGAGAACTGAGGGGCGGCCGCATGGGCGGCTGTAGAGGAGAACCATCTACGGGGCCGGTCTCGTGCGGGGTGCCGCACGGGACCGGCCTTCTTCCACGCCGGCCGCGAACCCCGCGAACCCCGCGGACCCGGCCCGACGGCGGATTCCCGCCGGCCGAGGTGGTCGGGCGGAGTCAGATGGCGTAGAGTGGAATCAGAGGTACAAAAGGGACGAGACGCCATGGGTGCCGCGTTGGCGGGAGTGGTTCGATGCGCAGCGGGATCGTGATGGCCCTGGTGTCTGCTCTCGCGCTGGCCGGAGGCGGCTGCCTAAGCAGAGGCGCCTGTTAGCAACGCTGCGGCTTCTTGTCGGCGCGCGTCGTTACTGCGTGAAGGATGGAGACCCCGGGCTGCGGCGAATGCGCGGATGAGGTGGGGCGAGAGCGGATAGCATGTCATGCCTCGCGCTGCGACCTGCGTGGCGGCCACGGTAGTGTGCCAGGAGTAGGCGGTGGCATTTCGGATCGGTCCGAGAACCGCGCTCATAGGCCGTTTCGACTGCTGGCTGTGCCCAAGTGCGGCCGTTGGCGCGGGCGGTCGACGGCGATCCACCACCATAGGGGACTCAGGCCGGGTTTACTGATCTCTGCGGAAGGAAGATGGACGTGCGCAGGTGGCTCGGTCCTTCCGCCGCCGCTCTGCTCCTATTGGCTCTCTTCGCCTTATATCTCGGCCTGCGGCCAAGCGTCGCGCCAAAGGCCGCGCGCGTCAGCGCCGTCCTGCGGTCGCCGGAACAAGGCAACACGCTCCCCTGGATGAAGCGCTACTGGAAGCTCGACATCACGGTAGACCTGCGCGGCGCCGCAGCGCGCTCGCCGCTGCAGCTGCCGCCTGGCACCGGGTTGGACGGCTTCTATCCCTACATCCCGAACGCCGAGTTCGCCTACCTCTCGACCGGTGCCGAGGGTGCGGGCGGCACCTGCGACAGCGCGCGCGACACTTCGGGCGACGCCCTCTTCGCCATGGCACTGCGGGCGCATGGCGTCCTGGGGCGGGGAGAGTCTGCGGGGCCGCTCATGCTGAACCAAAACATCTGGGAGTCCTTCGCGGGGGCGAAGAACTCGCTGCACTGCCGCATTTTCGTCACGGGCAGGATCCAGCCCCGAACCGGCGGGTTCGTGACCCTTGTCCACGATCAGACCTTCCTCGGCCGTGACCTGAGCTGGTGGAAGAGTGTGCCGATCACGCTGGCCGCATCGCGCCGCAAGCCGACCTTGAGCCACGCCGCACCGCCGACCGCGATGGCGCAGGTCCTCGGCCTGCAGATGACCGGTCCCGCAAGCGCCTTCGCCTTCACGACCCTGACCCGCCACGACCTGCCGTCCTGGAGCCTCGACCAGATGTTCATCACCTCTTCCACCTCTCAGGTGGCCATCCTCCGCACGTCGGACGGCGGCAGGCGGTGGAGCGACGTCACGCCCGCGAGTCCTTTCTCCGGCATCCAGAACGCGTTCGGCTCCGCCCTCTTCTTCCTCGATCGCGCGCACGGCCGGGTGGCCGTCGAGGTTCAGGGGCGGGGCGCGTGTTCGATGGTCGCTATCGCGCGCATCTCCGACGCGGGCTCCCATTGGCAGGTGTCGACGTTCCCCACCGCCGCGCAAGGGGGCGTCGATCTCGCTTTCACGACTCCTCGGGACGTCGCGCTGTCGACGCCGGGCGCCGGCCAGATGGAGAAGGTGCTCTACGCGACCAGCGACGGCGGCCGGACGTGATGGCGTAGAGCGGAATCAGAGGTACAAAAGGGACGAGACGTCATGGGTGCCGCGTTGGCGGGAGTGGTTCGATGCGTAGAGGGATCCTGATGGCTCTGGTGTCCGCCTTCGCGCTGGCTGGATGTGGCTTCTCGGGCGCAAACTCGCACCCGCGGCCGCCGCAATCCTCGGGTCTCTCCCTGACGTCCTCCGAGGCCGCCCGTGCGACGAAGCTCCTGGCAGAGCTGCGCTCCGGGTCGAGGCAGCCCGGCAAGAGGACCTTGCTCGCCGCGTTCGGCGTGGGCGACTCCACGCTCGGGACGATCGTTTCCCATCAGGCGTATCTCGAACTTGTGGTGTCGTGCGTCGGCGCGGGGAGCGTGACGCTGGCGCCGGTGGGGACGGGTGCCGCCAGCCCCCCGTCCCTCTTTCCGCCCCCGCCGCGGCAGCAGACGGCGTGCAGCGGGACGTGGCCCGTCCAGGGGCCCGAGCCGGTGACGGCCGTGCCGAAGGTCTCGGTGCCGCTCGCACTGACGCCTGGCGCGGCGCCGAGCGGACCGTCCGCGTCGACAGGGGTCCTGACGAAGACCGACGTCACCACCGCGGTGGCTCAGCCGCTCTCGGCGGGATCGGTCTGGCAGGACGCGGAGGGCGTTCCCTTACGCTTTCGGGTGACGGCGCCGGCCGGCACGGTCTGGGCGGTCGTCATCGCATCGTCGAAGTCCAGTCACTGAGCGTCGACCGTGCGAGCTTCGAGGGACGAGTGGCCGCTGGCAGGGGCGGCCCGCCATGGCATGCTCAGGGACGTGGGCCCAGGCCCGCCCTGGGAGGTTTTCCTTGCCATGGCTGACGCGATGCGAGCGGGTGAGCGCACGCAGGTCACCGTCTGCTCGCCCAACTGCTACGACCAGAACTGCCCGCTCGCCGTCACGGTGCGCGACGGCAAGATCATGGGCATCGCCAAGGTGTCCTTCCCCGACCGCCCGTACGTCGAGCGGATCTGCCTCAAGGGTCTCGCGCGCCGCGACTGGGTCTACGCCCCCGACCGGCTGCGCGAGCCGCTGCGCAGGACGGGACCGCGCGGCAGCGGGGAGTTCGAGCCGGTCTCCTGGGACGAGGCCCTGGACGCCGTCGCGGGCGCGATGCGCGACGGCATCGAGCGGCACGGACCGCGCTCGCTTGGGCTCGTCGGCTCCTTCGGCGCCGGCAACGCGCTGAGTCCCTGGCGCCGGCTCGCGTCTGCCCTAGGGGCCACCGTCATCCTGGGCGGCATCGATCAGGGCATTCCCTGGGCGGACCGCGCCATGCTCGGCGGTGCGTCGGACCCGCCCTACGAGGGCGGTAGGGAGACGCGGCTCATCATCCTCTGGGGCAACAACATGGTCGAGACGGCGCCCGGCATGAGCCACTTCCTCTTCGAGGCCAAGGAACGCGGGGCGAAGGTGGTCGCGATCGACCCGCGCTTCACGCCGACCGCTGCGCACGCCGACTTCTACATCCCGATCGAGCCGGGCAGCGATGCCGCCCTGGCGCTCTCGATGGCCCACGTCATTCTGCGGGACGGCCTCGAGGATCGCACCTACCTTGTGCGTCACAGCGCGGCGCCCCTTCTGGTGCGCGAAGACGACGGGCGCTACCTGCGCCTGCCTGGCGCCGGGGCCGAGACGTTCGCCGTCTTCGACCTCGCCTCCGGGCGCGTCGTGGCACCCGAAGAGGCCGTCGAGCCCGCGCTCGAGGGCACCTTCCCGTTCCAGGGCATCGCCGTGCGCCCATCGCTTGAGCTGCTTCGCCGTCGCGTCCAGGACTACGCCCCGTCCAGCGCGGCCGAGATCACGAAGGTGCCCCCCGGGATGATCGAGCGCCTCGCCAGGGCCTACGCCACCGAGAAGCCCGCCGTGATCCGGCCCGGCTACGGCGTCGAGCGCTGGACGAACGGCGATCAGAGCGCGATGGCGATCTACACCCTGCCGATCCTCACGGGGAGCGTCGGCGTGCCGGGCGGCGGCGTCGGGCGCTCGACGTCGTCCTGGCCGGTCGAGCTCGGTCCGTGGCCGCCGGCGCCCGGGGAGGACCTGCGCGACGTCGGCTACCTCGGCCCGATGCGGGCGATGGATGAGGGCTCGCCGGTCCGGACCTGGCTCGTGCTGGGCAATCCCCTGCAGCAGTGGTTTCCGGACTTCGGCCACACCGAGCGGGTGCTCTCGGATCCCGACCGCACCGACTTCGTCGCCTGCGTCGACCTCTTCATGACGACGAGCGCGCGTTATGCCGACATCGTGCTGCCGGCCTGCAGCTTCTTCGAGAAGGACGATCTCCTCACGTTGCCCTTCTCCTACATCGGACTGCAGCAGAAGCTGATCGAGCCGCTCTTCTCCTCGCGCAGCGACCTCGACATCTACCGGGCGATCGCCGAAGGCCTGGGCGTCGGGCGCTGGTTCGAGGAGAGCCCCGAGGCGGTGATGCAAAAGATGCTCGCGGGCGGCGACGAGCGCGTGCGGCGCGTCAGCCTCGAGCGGCTGCGGCGGGAGGGCGTGGTGCGCCTCGAGGTGCCGGACGAGCCCCCCGTGCCGCATCAGGACGGCGTCTACGGGACAGCCACGGGTCGCGCGCAGTTCTACCTCGAGGAGCTCAGGCCCTACGGCTGCACCGTCGCCGACTACCTGCCGCCGGAGTTGGGGGTGTCGCGGGAGTTTCCCCTGCGGCTGCAGAGCGCCCATACGCGCTTTCGCACGCACTCGACCTACGCGAACGTGCCATCGCTGCTCGCGATCGATCCCCGGCCGCTCGTCGAGCTGAGCCCGGAGGACGCCCGGACGCGAGGTGTCGCGGACGGGGACTGGGCCCTCGTGCGGAGCGCCGCGGGCGAGGCGGTCCTGCGGGCCAGGGTCACGCCGGGCCAGCGCGCAGGCAGCGTCAGGATCGCGAACGGCTGGTGGAACGCACAGTTCCGCCGTGGCAGCCTGCAGCACCTGACGGCGCGCCACCGCTCGGCGCGCCAGGAGGCCATCTACCAGGAGGAGGGCCGGCCGATGGGCTGGGTCTTCGGCACGACGGCACCGTTCTACGAGCAGGCCTGCGAGGTGCGGCGGCTCGAGGAGGGCGAACTCGATGGCTGAAGGCGATCGGCCGAGAAGCTACGCCATGGTGATCGACCTCGACCGCTGCACAGGCTGCTGGGCCTGTTCCGTCGCCTGCCGCGAGGCGAACGGTGTCGCCCAGGGCTTCGCCTGGAATGTGGTGATGACGGGCGAGGGCGACGCGCAGGACGTGCCGAGCGGCAACTATCCCGACCTCGACCTCACCTACTATCCCGTCGGATGCCAGCACTGCGAGGACGCGCCCTGCGTCAAGGTCTGCCCGACCGGCGCGACCTACCCGAGGCCGGACGGCATCGTCGCGCTGGACTACGACCTCTGCAACGGCTGCCGCGCCTGCATCGCGGCCTGTCCCTACGGCGCAAGGAGCTACGTGCCGCCGGGTCAGGGAGCCCGAGGCGGGGGCGTCGTCGAGAAGTGCGACTTCTGCGCTGCGCGCGTCGACCAGGGGCTCACGCCCGTCTGCGTCGCGGCCTGCGCGCAGGGGGCGCGCGTCTTCGGCGATCCCTCCGATCCCGATAGCGAGGTGGCGCGGCTACTCGCCGCGCGCCCGGCCAAGCGGCTCTTCGAGGAGCTTGGCACCAGCCCGCGCGTCCACTACCTCCTGAGGCGGGAGCGCCGCCCGCTCTAGCGGACGCGAGGCGGAGGGCCGGCCGGGTCCGGCCGGAGCTATTGGGTGTTGTCGCCCCAGCGCAGCTGCGCCGCGGTGGCCGCGATGCCCAGGATGCATGTCAGCACCAGCACCAGGAGGCTGCCGGGTGGGAGGGAGCTCGTGCGGGGACCGGCGGTACCCGCGAGGAGCGACATGATCGACCACGGGAACCACTGGGCCCAACCGGTGTGGCCGAAGAGGTCCCCGAGCGCGAGGGTGCCGATGGCGAAGCCGAGTGGCGCGAGATAACCCCTGCCCAGGACCGCGATCCAGCCTTCGAAGGTCGTGAGGAGGAAGGCGACGCCGGCCAGGACGAAGGTCTGGCTCAACGCGGTGGAGGCGAGCGCGGGGGTGAAGCCGCGAAGGCCGAGGCCAAGGCCGATGACCGCGGCCTCCACGAGGACGCCGGTCACGATGCAGGCCCACCAGACGGCTGCGACCAGGAACTTCGCCAGCACGAAGAGGTGGCGGGGGGCGGGGGTCGCGAGCATCACCTTGGCCGTACCTTCCACGTATTCGCGTCCAAAGAGATAGGCGACGACGAAGGCCAGCAGCAGGAGGCCGCCGCCGCCGACCATCTCCGCGAACATCGTGAGAAAGGAGGGCCAGGTCGCGGTGAGTCCCATGAGGCCCGCCTTGGCGCCAATGAGGCCGAGGTTGCGCGCTCGGCCCGGTTCCGCCGCGATCCACATGAAGAGCCAAAGGCCCAGGGGACCGAGGGAGAAGGCGAGGAGCGACACGACCGGCACGCGGCTGTGCCTGAGCTTCAGGAACTCCGCCGCGAGGACCTTGGGGAACATCAGTGCTCGCCTCCCGTGAGACGCAGGAAGTAGGATTCGAGGTCCTCCTTGCGCGGCGCGATGCCTGTGAACGGTATGCCGCCCTGAAGGAGAGCCCGCGCGACATCCGGCGTGCGCTCCTTTGTAGCGAAGAGCCGCAGTCCGTCCGCCACGGCGCTCACGTCGCCGAAGCCGGCCGCCGCAAGGGCGGCTTCGGCGCGGTCCGGCTCGGGGGTGCCGATCTCGAGGAAGGCGCGCATCTTCTGCTCCAACTGCCCGCGGTCCAGTTCCTCGAGGAGTCGGCCTTGATGCACGATGCCGAGACGGTCGGCGAGTTGCGCGACCTCCGAGAGGATGTGGCTCGACATGAAGACCGTGACGCCATGCTCCCGCGAAAGGCTGCGCAGGAGTTCGCGGATCTCGACGATGCCCGCCGGGTCCAGACCGTTGGCGGGTTCGTCCAGGACGATGAGGTCGGGGTGGTGGAGGAGCGCCCGGCCGAGCGCCAGACGCTGCCTGTTGCCGAACGAGAGATCCCCCGCGCGCCGGGGCGCGTAGGGTCCGAGGCCCATGAGATCGATCGTCTCGTCCACAGCCTCCTGCGGCGCTTCGGTCAGGCGGCGTTGCAGTTCGAGGTTCTCCCGGACGGTCAGGTTGGGGTAGGCGGTCGCGGATTCGATCAGGCAGCCGACGCGACGCAGGAAACGTGTCGCGCCTGGGCGTACGGGGTCACCCATCACCTCGACCGATCCGGCGGTCGGCCGGATGAGCCCCAGCAGCATGCGGATGGTGGTCGTCTTGCCGGCGCCGTTCAGGCCGAGGAAGCCGTAGATCTCGCCGCGCCGCACGGTGAGCCGCAGGTCCCGGACGGCGGTTACGGCAGCATAGCGCTTGGTGAGCGAGCGGGCGGCGATCGCGACGTCGCCGCTCATGGCCGGGGCTCCTGATAGCCCAAGGCACGCAAGGCGAGGACGGCGGCGGAGCCGAGCGCCTGCGGCGCCTCGGCGACGGGCGTGCCGGAAAGCTCGGTCCCCTGCAGGCCGGCGAGCACGAACCAGGCGGCCGCCCTCGGATCCGGAACGTCGAACGTTCCCTCCGCCACGCCTTGGCGGACGACCCCTTCCATCAGCTCGACCAGCTTCGGCGCAAGGGCGGCGACGAGCCGGTCGTGCAGGGGGCGGTTCTCCGCCAGGTGCATGAAGTCGACGATCTCCGTCGTGCCGGGCTTGTCCGTGAGTCCGCCGAGCATATCGCACAGCCGCTGCAGGCGCTCGACGGCCGAGCCGCCCTCGGCGACCGCCCGCTCCAGGTTTGCCTGCAACCGGTCGACGATGCTGTCGACCACAGCCAGCACGATATCGTCCTTCGTCTTGAAGTAGAGATAGAAGGTGCCCTGAGCGACGCCGGCGGCCTTCACGATGTCGCTCACGAGCGTGTTCCGGACCCCGCGCTCCGCGAACGTCGCCATCGCGGCGGAGATAAGGTCCGCGTACCGAGCGTCGCGGTTTCTGCGAGCCATGCCGTTGCCTCCTTTACTGACTGATCGTCAGTCAATAATTAAACCAAGCATAGGTTTCCTGTCAACAGGCCCGCGTCCGGGCTGCCAGGGGCCCCGCCGCAGGATTCACCACGGTTGCGCCGAAAGCTAGGAGCCTGAGGCGAGGAGGTGGCCTTCTTGCCCTTCCGTGCGGAGGGGCTCGACGAACTCAGGCGCAAGGCGGATATCGTGGCCGTCGTCAGCCAGACGGTTGGGTTGCGGCGCCAGGGCCAGCGGCTCGTCGGACTCTGCCCGTTCCACCAGGAAAAGAGCCCGTCCTTCTCCGTCTCAGCGGAGCGGGGCCTTTTTTACTGCTTCGGCTGCCACGCCGGCGGCGATGTCATCGACTATGTGATGAAGCGCGACGGCTTCTCGTTCCCGGACGCTGTCGCGTACCTCGCGGCGGAGTTCCATGTCGAGCTGCCGGAGGAAGAGGCGACCCCCGAGGCCGCCCAGCGCCAGGAGCGCCGGCAGGTCCTCCTGCGCCTGCTCGAGGCTGCCCAGGACCGCTTCAGCCACCACCTGCAGGCGGCGGAAGGGGAGGCAGCGCGCCGGTATCTCGCCGGACGGGGCCTGAGAGGGGAGGACCTCTCCCGCTTCGATCTCGGCTACGCCGTAGGCGGAGACGACATCTGCCGCGCCTTGAAGGCGTCGCCGGAGCTCCTTCTGGAGGCCGGGCTCGGCGCGCGCAGCCAGGGCGGGCGTCTCTACGACCGCTTCCGCGAGCGCGTCACGTTCGCGATCCGCGACCGCGCCGGCCACATCGTCGGTTTCGGCGGCAGGCTGCTCGGCGACGGCCAGCCGAAGTACCTCAACTCCGCCGAGACGCCGCTCTTCCACAAGGGGAGCCTCCTCTACGGCTGGTCCTGGGCCATGCGCAACATGCGCGAGGAGCAGGCGGTGACGCTCGTCGAGGGGTACATGGACGCGATCGCCCTGCACCGCGGCGGCTTCGTCGCGACGGTGGCGACGCTCGGCACCGCCCTGACGGAGGATCACGCGCGGCAGCTGGGGCGCGCGGTGAAGCGCGCCTACCTGGCGTTCGACAGCGACGCGGCCGGTCAGGCGGCGGTCCGGCGGAGCGCGGAGCCGTTGCTGCAACAGGGCATCGAGGTGCTGGTGGCCCTGCCGCAGGGCGGCAAGGACCCGGACGAGATCCTGAAGGCGCCCGGGGGAGCCGAGGCTTGGCGGGGGACGCTCGAGCAGGCGGTCGCGGTGACCGACTGGCTCTACGCCGTGGCGGCGCGGCGCCACGACGCGTCGACGCCCGACGGCAAGGCGGCCGTGGCGCAGGAGGTCTTCACCGCGATCCGGGCCATCCAGAGCCCGCTCGTGCGGGACGAGGAACTGAGACGCCTCGCCCAGCGGCTCGAGGTGCGGGAGGAAGCCCTGCGCCTCGAATACCAGCGTGGCGCACCCAGCGGCGACAGAACGCATACCCTGGCGAGACCTAGGAATAGTACTAGGAACACTGCGGAAACGCCGAAGATCGCCGAATGGCTGCCGATCGAGCGCCAGCTGCTGGCCCTGGCGTCCCAGTATCCGGCTCGGGCCGCCGGTATCCGCGCCACCTGCCGTCCGCTCAACGACCAGACGCTCGACGCGGCGCTGGAGATTGCGGCCGCAGGCCGCGACGTGTCGGCGGCGGAGGACGAGGCGGTGCGCTCGGCCTGGGCGGAGGCGTCGCTCGCCGTGGACCTGCCGGAGTCCGAGGTGGAGAAGACCATCGCCAGATGGGCGCAAGCAGGTATTAGGCTGCGCCTGAACGAAGTCAATCGGCGCATCAGGGAGCTCCTGGAGGCGGGCCAAGCGGTCGATCCGTCGCTGCTAGTCCTGTCCCATGAGCTGAGCAGGGAACTTGGTGCTTCGGCCAAAGGGGGTGAGCAGCGGCCATGAGCGCGAAGGATCTTCCCATCGAGGGCATGCAGGATCTTATCCGCAGAGGCAAGGAAGCCGGGTCGCTCACCTACGACGATATCGGCAAGGCCCTGCAGGGCAATGACCTGACGCCCGAGCAGATCGACGCGATATATGAGCAGCTGCAAGACCTCGGCATTGAAGTCATGTCCGGTAATGAGCCGACGGATGGCAAGTCCTCGGACGAGGCGGAGGAAGTCGACCTCAGCGTTCCCGACGGGGTTGCCATCGACGATCCGGTCCGCATGTACCTCAAGGAGATCGGCCGCGTGCCGCTCCTGACGGCCGAGAACGAGGTGGAACTCGCCCGCCGCATCGAGGAGGGCGACGAGGACGCCAAGCGGCGCCTTGCGGAAGCCAACCTGCGCCTCGTCGTCAGCATCGCGAAGCGTTATGTGGGCCGCGGCATGCTCTTTCTCGACCTGATCCAGGAGGGCAACCTCGGCCTGATCAAGGCCGTCGAGAAGTTCGACTACCGCAAGGGCTACAAGTTCTCCACCTACGCGACCTGGTGGATCCGCCAGGCCATCACCCGCGCGATCGCCGACCAGGCCCGCACCATCCGCATCCCGGTGCACATGGTCGAGACGATCAACAAGCTGATCCGCGTGCAGCGCCACCTCCTGCAGGAACTCGGACGCGAGCCGACGGCGGAGGAGATCGCCGAGGAGCTGGACGTCTCGGTCGAGCGCGTGCGCGAAATCCTCAAGGTGGCCCAGGAGCCTGTGTCCCTCGAGACGCCGATCGGCGAGGAGGAGGACTCCCACCTCGGCGACTTCATCGAGGACGAGGACGCGCCGGCGCCCGCCGAGGCCGCCAGTTACCTCCTGCTGCGCGAGCAGATCAGCGAGGTGCTCGGGTCGCTCACGCCGCGCGAACAGCGCGTCCTTGAACTGCGCTTCGGCCTCGACGACGGTCGCGCGCGCACGCTCGAGGAAGTCGGGCAGGTGTTCGGCGTGACCCGCGAGCGCATCCGGCAGATCGAGGCCAAGGCGCTCCGCAAGCTGCGCCACCCGAGTCGCTCGAAGAAGCTCAAGGATTATCTCGAATAGCCTGCGAGGGGCGTAAGTTGCCCCCGCGGTCCACCAAACAGACGAGCCGAACCGGCGTGGCGCCGGTTCGGCTTTCGCATTGCGCCGCGGTCAGGCGCGCTGCGGAGGACACCCTTCGCGCGGCGCGCGGATCACGCGGGATCGTTCAAGCCTTTCCCCGCAAGAATCCGCTCCTGGTGCTTCTCGATCCTCGCCTGCCGCGTCTTCGCCTGTTTGGGGGCGGAGAAGTGGAGGATGTAGCCTCGTTGCCGCCCGGGTGTCAGTGCCTCGAAGGCCGACTTGAAGGCGGGGTCCGCCTCGAACATCCGCTGGAGCTCATCCGGGACGAGGTATTCGGACGTGTCCTTGAGGGGCACCTCGAGACCCGCCCGCTCGACTTCGATCGCCTCACGGACGTACGCCTCCACGACCGGTTCCAGCGCCACGATCTCCTGAAGGCTGCGAAACCGGATCTGGCGCGCCGCCTGGACGTTCTCGGTCTGCTGGACGAGCACCCCATGCGCGTCCGTGAGCAGCGCGCCCTTGTGGAACAGAAGCGCGCAGTATTCCTTGAAGCCGTGGATCAGGACGACGTTTTGCCCATCGAGCGTGTAACAGGGGTGCATCCACTTGAAGTCCTCGCTGAGATCGCAGCCGAGGACGATCTCCCGCAGTGCCCCGTACTCCTCGCGCCACTTCTTCGCCCGTCTGATGAACTCGTCCACTTTGGGGCTTCTGTCGGCCATCGAGGACCCCCCGCTCGTCATGCTGATCTTGGCCCACGTGAAAGGTTGCTGGTCCGTGTCGTAAGTCGGGGTGTGCCGTGTCGCGGCCAAGCCCGAAGTGTCTGTATCTTAGCATGCCAATGGACTCGGCGGTGCCTTGACGCGGACGCAGCCGATGCCCGGTCCGCGCGCAAGCCCGCGCCGGCAAGCCATCGAGGGCCCGAGAGCGCCGCGCGCAGACGGGGCTGCCGCCGAATGCGGAGGCGCATGTCGAACGGTGGCAGCCTGTTCAACTTGTCACATCCGACGACTTGATTGTAATATAAAGTTGTCAGCACGCCCTTGGGCGTGTTTACAGAGAGGGGCTATCATCGTTGCTTCGATTCGAACACGTCAGCAAGTCGTACCGCGACGGCACGGTGGCGGTGGACAATCTCAGCCTCGAGGTCGAGCGTGGCGAGATCGCCGTGCTGATCGGCCCGTCCGGCTGCGGCAAGACGACGAGCCTGCGCATGATCAACCGCATGGTGGAGCCGAGCGGGGGTTCGATCCTGCTCGAGGGACGCGATGTCACGTCCTACGACCCCGTGCAGCTCAGGCGCGGCATCGGCTATGTGGTGCAGCAGATCGGACTCTTTCCGCACATGACGATCGCCGAGAACATCGAGGTGGTGCCGCGCCTCCTGGGCTGGGCGGCCGAGAAACGCCGCCAGCGCGTCTCGGAGCTCCTGGCCCTCGTGGGCATGGATCCCTCCGTCTATCGCGACCGCTTCCCGCACGAGCTCTCGGGCGGCCAGCAGCAGCGCATCGGCGTGCTGCGCGCCCTCGCGGCGGACCCCGAAGTGATCCTGATGGACGAACCGTTCGGCGCGCTCGACCCGATCACGCGCGAGCAGCTGCAGGACGAACTCAAGCGCCTGCAGGAGGCGGTGCACAAGACGATCGTCTTCGTGACGCACGACATGGACGAGGCCCTGCGCCTCGCGAGCCGCATCGCGGTGCTGCGCCAGGGCCGGCTCCTGCAGTACGCGACGCCGGCGGAGATCCTCAGGAGCCCCGCCGACGAGTTCGTGGCGCAGTTCGTCGGGCGCCACCGCCTCGCGGAGCGCGAAGGGCCGCAAACGGTGCGCGAGATCATGAACACGCGCCCGGTGGTGCTCGGCCCCGGCGCTTCCACCGAGGAGGCGTTCGCCCTGATGCAGAGCCGCCAGGTCGACACGTTGCTGGTGGTGGACGCGCAGGGCGCGCTGCACGGCTACGTGAGCGCCCTGCACCTCGCGCACCGGCGTGCGACGGGCCGCACCCTGGGCGAGATCTGCGAGCCGGACGTCGCGGTCACGGGCCCCTACGACGACGCGGCGACCGCCTTCAGCCGCATGGACCAGGAGCACCTGCCGTACCTCGCGGTGGTCGAGGACGGGCGGCTCAAGGGCATCGTCACGCGCCGCTCGATGGTGCGGGCCCTGGCGGCGGCGGTCTGGGGTGAGGCGCAATGAGCGGCATCTGGCCCGATATCGTGGCGCACCTGCCGCTCGTCTGGCAGGACCTCGGCCAGCACGTCGAGCTCGTGCTGATCTCGGTGGTGTTCGGCTGCGTCGTGGCGATTCCGCTCGGCGTGTGGCTCACCCGCCACACCCGCATGGCCGAGATCGTCATCACGATCACCGGTCTCATCCAGACCGTACCGAGCCTCGCGCTCCTGGCGCTCGCGCTGCCGGTCCTCGGCATCGGCCTCGTGCCGTCGATCACGGCGCTCGCGCTCTACGCCCTGCTGCCGATCCTGCGCAACACCTACGTCGGCGTCCGGGGCGTCCCGGCCGGGACGGTGGACTGCGCCAAGGCGATGGGCATGAGCAGCCTGCAGGCGCTCCTCCGCGTCGAGTTGCCCATGGCGATCCCGGTGATTGTCGCGGGGGTGCGCCTCTCGACCATCTACCTGATCTCCTGGGCGGTGCTGGCGGCCCTGATCGGCGGCGGCGGCCTCGGGGTACTGATCCTCGAGGGCCTCTCGACCTATGACTTCGGGCTCGTGCTCGCCGGCGCCGTGCCGGCCGCCCTTCTGGCCATCCTGGCCGGCCTCCTGCTCGGCTGGCTGCAGCGCCTGCTGACGCCGGTCGGGATGCGCAAGATGGCCGCGGGCGGGAGGGGTGCCTGATGCTCTTCTCCTACCTCGAGCAGAATCTCGGGTCGATCATGCAGACGGCCGGAACGCACGCGATGCTCTCGATCGAGGGCACGGTGCTGGGAGCCCTTGTGGCGATCCCGTTCGGGCTCTACGCCTACCGGCGCCCCGGCGTGCGCCGCGTGGCCGCCGCCGTGGCCGAGACGATCCAGACCATCCCGAGTCTCGCCCTTCTGGCGATCCTGATGATCTGGTTCGGCATCGGCGACACGACGCTGGTTGTGGCCCTCTTCCTCTATGCCCTGATGCCGATGCTGCACAACACCGTGGAGGGGCTCCTGAGCGTGGACCCCGCGCTCGTCGACACTTCGCGGGCGCTCGGCATGTCGAGCCGCCAGACGATGTGGCGCGTCCAGGTGCCGCTCGCGGCGCCGATCATCCTGACGGGCTTCCGCGTGGCGCTCGTCACCTCGATCGGCATTGCCACCGTTGGCGTCTTCATCGGCGCGGACGGTCTCGGCAGCATCATCTACGGCGGCATGCAGGTGCAGAGCGCCTCGCAGATCTTCGCCGGCGCCCTGCCGGCGGCGCTCATGGCCATCGTGTTCGACGGCCTGCTGGCGTTCATCGCGGGGCGGACGAAGAGGCGCAGGGAGCCTCAGGGCCAGGCGCGGCGGCGGCCCCTGGCGATCCAAGAGACGGTCAAAGGAGATGGACTCGATTGAAGTTCGCTGCTCATCGACGGACCAGGTTCATGGCGGGCGCCGCGCTGGCGGCGTCGACGCTGCTTCTCGTGGCCGGCTGCGGTTCCAGTGTCTCGGGCGGTTCTCCCGACACCGGCACGATCGTGATCGGTTCGAAGAACTTCACCGAGAACGAAATCCTCGCGCAGATGTTCGCGGACCTTATCCAGGCGAACACCAAGATGAACGTCGTGCTCAAGCAGGACATGGGCGGCACCCTCGTGGCGTTCAACGCCCTGAAGGGCGGGCAGATCGACGTCTACCCGGACTACACCGGCACGGGTTACGTCGAGATCCTGAAGCAGCCGAAGGCCGAGAGCGAGCAGGCGATGTACGACTACGTACAGCAGCAGTACCAGAAGAAGTGGGGTCTTGAATGGCTGAAGCCGCTCGGCTTCAACGACACGTACGCCATGGCGATCCCGCAGTCCATCGCCGCGAAGGACAACATCCAGACGATCAGCCAGCTCGCGAAGTACGCGCCGCAGATGACGGCCGGCATCGACTCCGAGTGCCAGAACCGCCCGGACTGTCTGCCGGGCCTAGAGAAGGACTACGGCCTGCACTTCAAGAGCGTCCTGACGATCGACCACTCGCTCGTCTATCAGGCGATGGCCCAGGGCAGGATCCAGGCGACCGACGCCTACACGACGGACGGAGGGCTCGAGAAGTATCACCTCGCGGTGCTGAAGGACAACAAGAACTTCTTCCCCGCCTACTACGCGGCCGCGGTGATCCGCCAGGACTTCCTGAAGCAGCATCCGGAGGTGCAGGGGGTCCTGAACAAGCTGGCGGGCCAGATCAGCAATGCGGAGATGGAGCACCTCGACTACGAGGTGGACATCTCGAAGCAGTCGATCCCGCAGGTGGCGAAGCAGTTCCTGGTCTCGAAGGGCCTGCTGAAGGGTTAGGACGAAAAAGACGAAGATGAGCGGGGATCCGGGCAAGCCCGGATCCCCGCTCGTCGCCCGCCGCGCCAGTCCCGTCCAGCCGACTAGGGTGTGGCGCCGGCAGGGGTGGAAGTCTCACCGACTTCTGTCAAGTCGAACTCCGGGCGCACCGGATAGCGAAGCCGCTCGACCTCTTCTTGCACGATCCGGCACGATAGCTCGGCGCTGCGGCGCCACGCCTCGTCGCCTAATGCCTCGCGCTCTTCGCGAAGGTTCCGGTCCGCGACGGACTGCACGAGCCGCCGGAACTTGCCATAGACGCGCAGAGACCGCAGGGCGACCAGCGCGAAGACGAGGTACGCGCCCACGAACGCCTCCGTGATCGGAAAGGCGATCGACTGAAACCATCGCGCGGATCCGGACCCGACGAGGAAGCCCAGGATGAATACCGCGATGAACAGGCTGTAGGCGACAAGCCCCGCCGGGCGAGCGCGCCGCTTGCCTTCGTAGCGCAGCCATTCGCTCGCGCTCTTGAACACGGTTTGCATATCGAGAGCCTCCGCCCGCGTTGATGAGACTAGCATGGAGTCTTCGCCAGCGGGCGGTCCATGGACATGTCTGCCACTCGGTCCTGGCGATGCTCGGGGCCGAGGATGCGTCGGGACCTGACCGAGGAGTGCGCAGGTCGCCCGTGACTTGCGCGCCATGTGGGAATCGCTCGCGATGTTCCGCCACTTCAAAGGCGTGTTGAGACCGTTATGGCACCGTGAAGGTCGAGAACAGCATGCTGCCGTCCGGTTCTGCCGTGGCCCAGGCGTACGTGTCGAGGATCTGGGCGAGGTTCCCAAGCGTCAGATAGACTTGCCCACCCTGCACGACCGTGTGGACGCCGACCGTGACCGGCTGGTAGCGGATCCCTGCGGGCGCCCAGCCGCGATAAACCCCCGTGCGCGTGTCGAGGGTCGGGGCGTTCCTGTTGCCGAAATGCAAGACGCCCGTCTTGGCGTCGAGGGAGATTCCGGGCGTCCCCGGCGCCTGCTCCCCAAAGCCGTAGTCGAAAAAATCCGCCACGTCGACCATCGGCGTGCCGTGGACCGTGATCACGCGCACGGTCTTCGGACCCAGGGTCGGGGAGAGGCGGACGAGGCCGGTGAGCTGGCCGTCCTGCACCTCGATATGCGAGTAGGTCTGGACGAAGAGACCCGTGTAGATTCCGTCAAGCATGTACTGGGCGGGGCTTAGGTAGGGGATGTCGGCGTAGCCCTCGCTGTCGGTGGTGACGGCGTGGCCGGCCACCTGCAGGGTGACGTTCGCCGCGGGGTGTCCGTACCAGTCGACGAAGCGGACGCCGAACGTCTCGTCGCTGCCGACGGGAGCGGCGAGCACCTTGATGCCCTGCCAGCTTACGCGCGAGAGCGGAAAGACGGACCTGAGAGTTTCCGTGGTCTCGGGAACGGCTCGGTAGGCGACATAGAACGGAACCGGCATGCCCCACTGGTATCCCTTGCGGGAAGGGACGAGTCCCATTGCGTACCTGCCTTGCTCGCTGAAGCGGATGCGCCGCGAGAAGCCTCCGGCCTTGTCGACGGGCAGCACGATGCGCATGCGGGAAGGCGTGACGATGAAGACGGCGCTGGCGTCCGGCTGGCCGTTCGTGAAGAGCGGCACGGAGCCGCGCACGTCGACGGTCTCGTCGACGTAGACGTGGCTCCAGCCCGTGTAGGCCGCGGAGCAGCAGTAGAACTGGGGCAGGGTCGAGACGCAGAAGCCGAATACATCGGGCCTGCAGCCGTTCACGGGATGGGTCGAGGGGGCGAGCGTCGGTTCGGACGCGGCCGCGGGGCCCAGGCCGCTCGAGTCGCTCGCCGGCGCACCGGCGGTGACCGGCGCAGCATGCCTGACGGTAACGGGGGCGCGGTTTCGACCGCTGCCCGACGCGTCCGGGGCGGGTCCGCGCTGCACGCCGCAGCCGGCCAGGACCAGCGCCGACAAAGCCGCCAGAACCGTACGGCGCCAAGCGATGTCTGGCATCCTCCACCTCCTCGCGCGAGGGAATCGTCGCCCGCGGCTTAGCGGACGCTTCTCCACTCCGCGAGCTGGCGGTTGCTTCCTCCTGTGGTGGGCGGATTCCTGCGGCCCATTCAGATGACGAAGTAGATGGCGGCCACCACGAGGCCGATGCCGACCACGATCTGCCGCAGGAGCCCCGGCTGCACCCTTCCCGCGAGGCGACCTCCGAGCGAGCCGCCGAGCAGCGACCCGAGGAACATCACGACGGCCGCTGGCCACACCACCAGCCCCGAGAAGACGAAGAAGACGGCCGCCGCCACGTTGGTGGCGAACGAGATGGCCTGCTTGACGGCGTTGAGCCGCGTGAGGGACTCCGTGACGGTCAGGCCTAGGACCGCCAGGGTAATGACGCCGAGACCCGCGCCGAAGTAGCCGCCGTAGACGGTGGCGAAACCGATCGTCGGCAGGCTCCAGGTCTCGCCGGAACCTGAGCCGCGCCGCTCGGCCCTGCGGTCGAGCCAGGCCTTGATGCGGGGCTGGAGCGCCAGCAGCACGGTGCCGATCAGGATCAGATAGGGCACGAGGAAGCGGAAGAGGTGCTCGGGGCTTACCTGCAGGAGCCAGGCGCCCAAAAGGCCGCCGACGATGCCCGCCGGCAGGAGACGCCAGAGTCGCCGTTCCTGGCCCTCGAGATCCCGGCGCTGCGCCAGGGTGCCGCCGAGGTATCCGGGACAGAGCGCCACGGTGTTGGTCATGTTCGCCGCCACGGCCGGCAGGCCCACGGCGGTGAGGACGGGGAACGTGATCAGGGTGCCGCCGCCCGCGAGGGCATTGACGATGCCACCGGCGATGGCGGCGAGGAAGACGAGCAAAAACTGCAGCATGGACAGCATGGGCGGACCTCCGGTCGGGCAGGAGGGTGGCGGGCGGTCGGGGCGGGGCCCCGATATGCGCCTGCTCTTCGAAGTGTACCTTCCGTCGCTGCCCCCGCCTAGCGGCCAGTCAGGTTGATCGAGGGCGGTCCGAGGGGGACAATGGAAGGTACCAGGCAATTGGGCCCGTCCGGAAGGGTGGCCGGGAGGCCTCCCTGTCTGCGGGCTGGAAGGGGCGTGACGTCATGAAGATGCGCACTCTGGGCAAGGACGGTCCGGAGGTATCGGCGCTCGGGCTCGGCTGCATGGGCATGTCGGACTTCTATGCGGGCCAGGACGACGAGGAGTCGATCCGCACGATCGAGCGGGCCCTCGATCTCGGAGTCAACTTCCTTGACACCGCCGACATGTATGGCGTCGGGAGGAACGAGGAGCTCGTCGGGCGCGCGATCCGCAGCCGGCGCAACGAGGTCTTCCTCGCGACCAAGTTCGGCAACGTGCGCGGTCCGAAGGGCGAGCACCTTGGCGTCGACGGCAGCCCGGAGTACGTGCGCGAGGCGTGCGACAAGAGCCTCATGCGTCTCAAGGTGGACCACATCGACCTCTACTACCAGCACCGCGTCGACCCTAGGGTGCCGATCGAGGACACCGTCGGCGCGATGTCGGCCCTGGTGCGCCAGGGCAAGGTCCGCTTCTTCGGCCTCTCTGAGGCGGCGCCCGAGACGATCCGGCGCGCCGCGAAGATCCACCCGATCACCGCCCTGCAGACCGAGTACTCGCTCTGGACGCGGCATGTGGAAGCGGAGATCCTGCCGACCTGCCGGGAGCTCGGCATCGGCTTCGTACCCTACAGCCCGCTCGGGCGGGGCTTCCTCACCGGCCGCTTCCGTGCCCCTGAGGACCTGCCGGAGAACGACTACCGGCGGATGTCGCCGCGCTTCCAGGTGGACAACATGAAGCAAAACCTGGCGCTCGTCCGGCGCGTCGAGGAGATCGCCAGAGAGCGGGGCGTGACGCCGGCGCAGCTCGCCCTCGCCTGGGTGCTGCACCAGGGCGACGACATCGTGCCCATCCCCGGCACCAAGCGGCGCAAGTATCTCGAGGAGAACCTGCGGGCCATCGACATCGCGCTCACGCCGCAGGAGACCGGGCGCATCGGCGGTGCATTCTCACCCGACGAGGTGTCGGGCGAGCGTTACCCCGAAGGGGCCATGCGGGCGATCGACCGTGCCCGCTAGCCCCGGGGCCGGGCCGAGACGGTGACCTCGGCCCGGCCCGCCAGGGCGGGCGTCTCTAGGGGATTCCTGCGCCTCTTCGTGTTCGGCGCCGGCGCCGCCGTGATGGCGGTCGAGTTCGGGGCGGAACGCCTGATGGAGCCCTTCTTCGGCTCGTCGCAGCTCGTCTGGGCGAGCCTCATAGGGCTCATCCTGCTTGCCCTCTCGATCGGCTACGAGGTGGGCGGGCGGCTCGCGGACCGCTGGCCCCGCCGCGCGACGCTCGGCTACATCACGCTCGGAGCCGGTGTCTTCGTCGCCCTGCTGCCACTCATGGCGGAGCCCCTCTTGCGGGCGATGGTGGGCGGCCTCCTCGGTACGCCGGCCGGCGTGGTGCTCGCGTCGCTCTTCGGCACCGTGCTCCTCTTCATGCCTCCGGTGGCCGCCCTCGGCGTCGCGAGTCCCTTCGCGATCCGGCTGGCGGCCGCCGGGGACGAGACGTCCGGCCGCCGCGCCGGCTCGCTCTACGCGTTTTCGACGCTCGGCAGCCTGCTTGGCACCTTCCTGCCCGCCTTCTGGATCATCCCGAGCTTCGGCGTGCGCGCGACCTTCTGGCTATCGGCGGCGCTCTTGATCGCGCTGGGCGTGCTGATGGCGAGGCGCTTCGCCTTCGGCCCGCTCGTTCTGCTGCCCGTCCTGCTGCCCTTTGCCCAGTCGCCGCTGCTGAAGCCAATGCCGGGCCTGATCGGCGAGTGGGAGACGCCGTACCAGTTCGCGGAGGTCTACCGCCTGCCGAGCGGCGAGACGGCTCTCTCGGTGAACGACGCGGCGGGCATCCAGTCGGTCTACACGAAGAGGCGCCTGACGGGCCTCTACTACGATGCGTACCTCGTGCTGCCGTTCCTCTTCCCGAAGGGGACCGCTGTCAGGTCGCTCCTCATCGGCATGGCCGCGGGCACCATCCCGACCATGCTGCAGCGCGACGTCGGGCCCTATCGCAAGGTGGACCTGACAGGCGTCGAGATCGATCCGACGCTCGTCGCCCTCGGCCGGCGCTACTTCCACCTCACGCCGGACGCGGCGAAGGTGGTGAGCGAGGACGGCCGGGTCTACCTCGAGACCAGCCGGAACCGGTATCGGCTGATGATCGTTGACGCCTACAGCCAGGAGATCTACATCCCGTTCTACCTGACGACGCGGCAGTTCTTCGCGCTCTGCCGCTCCCACCTGACCGGCGACGGCGTGCTGGCGCTCAACGTGAACGCCGTCTCGAGCCACGCCGCCCTGCTGCAGGCGATCGAACGCACCGCGATGACGGTGTTCCCCTACGTCTACGTCTCGCGCGCTCCCGGACTCTACAACCGGCTGATCGTGGCGAGCGCTCGGCCGATCGCCTTGCCGGCGCCGGCGGCCCTGCCGGGCTACCTCCAGCCGGTGGCCGCGGGACTCTCGGCCACGTGGCGTCGGCCGAAGCCCGGACCCGGTCTCGTGCTGACGGACAACAGGGCGCCTGTCGAGACCCTTACGGACCAGATGATCCTGGACCGCCTCGGCCAGATTCTGTAAGCTGTTACCAGCGCCGGACCTGCGCGGGGACCGAGGTGGGACATTGCGCCGCTGGCTTGTGGGCAACCAGGATTTCACGC
This sequence comes from Bacillota bacterium, assembly GCA_021799275.1. GTDB lineage: Bacteria > Bacillota > Sulfobacillia > JAJZYS01 > JAJYTV01 > JAJZQO01. Next base: position 31,638 of record JAJZAT010000012.1, on the reverse strand, counting down.
TCTGGATCCTCCTGCCGCTCGTCGTTGCGCCTTTCGTGCTCGGCACGGCCGTGAGCGTCTTCCGGCCGTCCCTTGTGCCCACGGCCAACGGCGTGCATGTCCTGCTGTTCTGGATCCCCGTGGTTGCCGCGGCCGCCGCGGTGGTCCTCCTGGTGGCGACGGGGCATCGCCCGGCATCGCCCTGGGTAGCGAACATCTATCTCGGTCTGACTGGCCTCGTCGCAGGCAGCTACCTCGAGGGTGCACTGCCCGGCAGCGTGCCGGCAGAGCTCGGGCAAGCGGCGCCGCTCCTGCTGGCTGTCGCACTGCCTCTGCTTTGGACAGCGCTCCGCCGGCGTGTCGCGTCGGCGGCACAAGTACGCCTTCGCGATCCTGTCGTCGTCTGCGTCGCGGGCATGCGGGAGCCGGCCGAGGTCTGGCATGGTCTCACGCCCCTTTTGCGGCGCCTGGGGCCCGTGAAGGCATTGGCCCTGCCGGGCTTCGGCCTGACGCCGAGGCCGCGACACCCACTCGACATCGCCGGGCAGCTCGGGTGGCTCGAGGCGGAACTCGGCGATCGGCCCGCGCTGCTGGTGGGGCATTCCTACGGGGCGCACCTGGCCCTGCGCTACGCCCTGCTGAGGCCGGAGCGCGTCCGGGCCCTCATCCTGATCGCGCCAGCCCTTCTCCGCGTTGGCGAGACGCCACCCCGACCGGCCAGGCTCCCCGTGCCCTGGCTCGAGCGCAGCCTCCTCGACCTGCCGGCTCAGCCCCCCGGCGTTCCCGTCTGCCTCGTCTACGGCGAACTCGATCCTCTCGTCCCCGCCGTCTGGGCCCCCGAGGTGGCCAGATGCCTTGGAGCGGAACTCCACGTCGTGCCGGGCATGGGCCATCTCTTCACGCCGAGCCTCGGGCGGTTGCGGGGAATCCTTCTGCCGTTCCTGGAGCGCCTGATGCCGGCCGGCGCGGGCGATGCCTCCCCGGATCCGGTTTCGGGCAGGCTCGGCGGGTCCTGAGCATCGGTGCGACGGATTGAAGAGAGGCCGGGCGGGCAGCCCGGCCTTGCCTATGTAGGCGACGTTGCGAATGCGGCGACGGACAAAATCCTCCAGGGACAAACGAAGAATCTGGCAGACCGGGGACGCGGGGTGGAGGAGCGGTCCGGGCTCCGACACGAGGCGCCAACGCGCCGTGCGCACAGCGCACCGGCTCGCCTTGCGCTACCCGCGCCCAGACAGGAGGGGAGTCTATTGCGCAGACTGCTTCGGCCCGTGACGCGGGGGTCTGCCCTGCTGCTGGCCTGTACCCTTGTCGCGGCATTCGGGCTCGCGGAGACGGCAGGCGCGGCCTCCACCGGCACCACCTGGGTGCCGACCGCGACGCAGGCCGTGCAGCTCCAAAGCGCCACGGATCTGGGACCCCTGGCGTCCGGGACCGAGCTCCACATCACCGTGGGCCTCGCGCTCCAGAACGAGACGGCGCTGCAGAACTTCATCGCGGACGCGTCGAACCCCGCTTCGCCGGACTTCGGCGACGTCTACACGCCGTCGGGCTTCACGGCGGCCTTCGGCCCGTCGTCCTCCGAGGCGGCGGCGGTCGCGTCCTACCTCGCGGACGAGGGCTTCACCAACATCGCGGTGTCGCCCAACCGCATCCTCGTCACCGCGGACGGCACGGCGCAGGAAGCCGAGCAGGCGTTCAACACGCCGCTCGAGGCCTACAGCCAGTTCGGCCGCACCGTCTACGCCAACACCGGGCCGGCGATGGTGCCGTCGACACTCTCCGGAGTGGTGGCGGTGCTCGGGCTGACGAACGCGTTCCGCTTCTCCTACGCGCCGATGCAGGCGTCGCCGACCACGTCGACGTCGCTCCCGAACTACCCGGCGGTCTACAGTCCGGAGGGCTTCTGGACGGCGTATCAGGCCCAGAACCAGCCGACCGGCGCCCAGACGAGCATCGCCACCTTCGCGGAGGGCGACCTCACGCGACCGCTGCAGAACCTGCGGACGGAGGAGCAGCTGAACCACCTGCCGCAGGTGCCGGTGACGGTGGAGCAGGTGGGCATCGCAAGCCCCGACACCTCCGGCAACCTCGAGTGGGACCTCGACAGCCAGTTTGCGACGGGCATGGCCCAAAGCGTCTCCCACTTCTACTTCTACGACACCACGTCCCTGACCGACTCGGACCTCGCGAGAGCGTTCAACGCCTTCGCGAGCCAGGATCTCGCGAAGGCGGGCAGCGCCTCTCTCGGCGAGTGCGAAGCCTTCCCGTACCTCGACGGCTCGATGCTGATCGATGACGAGATCTTTGCCGAGGCGGCGGCCCAGGGGCAAACGATGTTCGCGAGCTCCGGCGACACCGGCGCCAGCTGCGCCGTCGCGGGCACGAACGGCGTGCCGGGCTCGGGTGCGCCGATGGTGAACTATCCTGCCTCCTCGCCCTACGTCGTCGCGGTGGGCGGCACGACACTGCTGACGAACTCGAATGGCACCTATGACGAGGAACTCTCGTGGTATGCCGGCGGCGGCGGGCTGAGCCAGCTCGAGAGCGCCCCCTACTGGCAGAAGGAGGTCCTGCCGATCCAGTCCGGGACGGTGGGCGACCGCGGTGTGCCGGACATCGCGATGGACGCGGACCCGGAGTCCGGGGCGAACGTCTACAGCCAGAGCAATGGCGGCTTCATCGGGGTGGGCGGCACAAGCCTCTCCGCGCCGCTCGCGCTCGGCGTCTGGGCGAGGATCGAGTCGCTCTACGGCAACAGGCTCGGCTTCGCGGCGCCGGTGCTCTACGACGTCTACATGGCGGGCTCGTGTCAGACCGACCTGACGACGCTCGAGGACATCTGCACGACGCCGGCGTTCCACGCGCCCGTGGCCGGCGACAACGCCCCGTATCCCGAGACGCCCGGCTACAACTACGATACGGGACTCGGCACCTTCGACGTGCAGGCGATGATGTCCGCCATCCGGCCGTTCGTGCCGGCGGCGAACCTCCAGCCGCCCGGAGGTCCCGCGCCCGCCCCAACCCCGCCGCCCGGCGGGCCGCAGCCCCACTGAGGCATCAAGGCAAGACGGCAGCGGAGAGGGACCGCACCCGGCGCGGACCCTCTCCGCTCTTTTGCTCCGCCTCTCCTAGGCGTCCGTGGGCTCCTCAGACGGGCTCTCGAGGAGACTTGCGAGCCGACGCGCCGCCTGTCGCCTCGTGTCCACGAGCACGTGCGCGTAGACGCGTGCGGTGAGGGCCGTGCTCTCGTGGCCGAGGTGCGACGAGATCTCCCTGAGGCCGACCCCAGCCAGAAGCTGCAGGCTTGCGTTCGTGTGGCGCAGGGCATGCAGGCCGTGCGGCGGCAGCCCCGCCTCTTCGCGCGCCGTCACCCAGGCGCGCGCCACGTTGCGGCGCGAGAGGAAAGTCCCTTTGCGGCTCGGGAAGACAAGACCCAGGGGATTCGGACCGCCGCCCACCTGATCCTCACGGTGGCGGCGCAGCAGCGCGACGGTCTGGCCCGTCAGGGCGATCTCGCGCAGGCCGGCCGCCGTCTTGGGCGGCCCGACGAGGACATGCCCCGCCACCTCCGCGGCGGCGCGCCGGACCCGCAGACTCTCGCGCGGCAGATCCACATCGGACCAACTGAGCGCGATCGCCTCGCCGATGCGCAGGCCCGTCTGCCAGAGGAACGAGAAGAGCGGCCCGAGACGATGCCGGTCGGCGGCGGCATCCAGGCGACGCATGTCCTCGAGCGTGAACGAACTGACGAGGCGGGCGGAGGGCCGGGGCGGGCGTACCCGCTTGAAGGGGCTCTCCTGCAGGACGCCGAGCCGCACCGCGTCCGCGAGCGCCGCACGCAGGACGGACATCGTGTAGGTCACGGTGCGCGCCGAAAGCCTGCCGCCGCCGCGCGCCTCCTTCTGCGCGAGCTCGCCGAGCCAGAGCTGCAGGCGCAGTGGCGTCAGCTCGTCGAGGCCGAGGGCCCCGAGGTGGGGCAGGATGTGCAGGCGAGTCAGCCTGGCATAGGTATCGAGCGTCGCGGGGCGCAGGTCTGGGGTACGGGCGGCGAGCCAGGCCTGCATGTAGGCCCGGACGGGCGTCTGGGAATCGGTGGGCTGGAGCATTATGGCACACTCCCTCGAAGGGGAGTGTGCCACAGCGCAGGCATCGGATGGAAGAGAATGGATGTACCTGGTGGGCTAGGCCACCCAGTGGGCCGTGGCGAACAGGGCGACGAACAGCCCCCCGCACACCACAGACGCCCAGAGCAAGGGACGCGCCCAAGGCGGATGCTCCTTGAGGAAGAGGCCCGCGGCCAGGAAGATCGGCCAGGCCGAGAGCAGGAAGCGCGGTGCGGACATCAGCGGCACGCCGTTGGAGGGATAGAACAGCGGTACGAGCAGCACGACGAGCGCGTAGGACCAGAGCGCCGGGCGCAGCCGGCGGATGGCGTAGTAGAGCAGCGCGAGGCCGAGCAGGGTGAACAGCAGGTTCCAGGTGTTCGAGATGACGACGAGCGGCTCGCCCGTCGCGAAGAGGTGCGGCCACGCGAGCTGTGGGAAGTGGCGCCAGAAGTCCCGGGCGGCGAGCCAGAACGTCGTCCAGAGCGGTGCGAAGCTGCGGCCCCAGTGGGCCTGGGCGTGCTGGAACGTGAGCGGGCTGCCGAAGGTGAAGGAGAGGTAGGCCATGTAGGCGAGCAGCCCGAGCGGCACCAGCAGGAGCGACAGCCACTCGCGCCAGGGGCGGTGCTGCTGCCAGAGCGTGATCAGGATGGGCAGTGCGAGCAGGATGCCGTCGACCGAGGCAGCCGAGGCGATGCCCGCGACGAGCGCGGCCCAGCCGACGCGGCCCAGCGAGAGCAGGTAGATGGTGCCGGCGGAGAGCAGGAGCACGAGCGCTTCCGGGTAGACCGCGGTGAAGTAGAAACTGCTCGGGAAGAAGGCGAGGGCGACGATCGTGTACCAGGCGGCGTCGTGCCCCAGCTCGCGCCGGGCGATCTGGTAGATCAGCCAGCTGCCGCCGAGAAAGCAGGCGAACGAGACGAGGATCCCGGAAACATCGGTGCCGCCGAAGAGGTGGACGAGAAGGGGGTAGAGCGGGAAGAACGCCGTGGCGACGGCGCGCCCCGTGTAGCCCAAGGTGGCGATCGAGAGGTACCAGAATCCGTCCCAGTGGGCCCAGACGCCAAGGAGGCTTTGGCTCCAGTAGCCGGATGGCGGGACGAGGTAACCGGGGACGGTCTGCACCCAGGCATGGGGAAAGAACCGGTAGGCGAGGGCACCGATCTCGAGGACGACGACGCGCGACATGACGACGAGCGCCGCGAGCAGACCGAGCGGGGACTGCAGCCAAGCGAGCGCGCCGCCTTGGCGCTCACGGGCCTGGAGGTCACGGCGCGCCGAGAATGCCCGGTTCAAGGCTTCACCCGTTTCTGGAGCAGCGTTTTCGGCAGTTGCTTCAGGCGGATCGGTGCCACCTTCTGGTCGTTCACGTACGTGACGAGCACGAAGAGCTCCTGAAAGGACAAGCTGGTTCGAGATCCGGTGAGAACTTGTCCGGCCAGCACGGTGGCGTCGCCCTGCAGCTGCGGCACGTAGGTGATCAGGTCCGAGATCACCTGGATCTGTCCCTTGCGGTCTGGACGCGCCGCCGGCCAGCCAAGTTCGACGAGCGCCTGATGCGGGGTCAGGTTGGCGGGCCAGGCCGGGATGTCCTGCTGCAGCGACGTGAGCACGTTTTCGACCACGCCGGCGTCGATCACGATGTAGCCGTTCAGCTTGATGCCGAGGTCCTGGCTGACCGCCGTCGCGATCGCCTGGCGTGTCAACGTGGGCGCTCCCGCCGCCAGGGTCACCCCGGTCGCCGTGTTGAGGTCCCCCGAGACAGGCAGGATTCCGATCGCGCGGCTCGTCGGCCTGATCACGGCGACGAAGGCCGCGATGCCGGGACCTGACGTGCTGGTGTCGGTCCCCCGGATCACGACGAGCACCGCCTGCGCCTTCGCCGTGGTCGGGTCCGGGCGCTGGGCCACGCCTCCCGCGTGGACGATCAGGATGGCCGCCAGGATCGCCAGCACGGCCAGCCACAGCAGGAAGCGCTGGCCGAAGAACTGCGGGTGGTGCTTGGCGGGCGCCGGGCTCTTGACGGGGCCCTGATCGCTCAGCATGGGCCGCCGCACGAAGCGGGCCACGGCCGGAGCACGGACGTCACCAGCGCAAACATGGCACCGCTAGGGAATCTATTCATGAAGCGGCCGCGCCGAATGCGTTGCCTGTGTGCGACTGTGCTGCATCGCCGGGCATGTCGGCGCCACCTGCCTTCGCGTGGTATCGGTTGTAGGAACGCGCATGCTACAAGTATAGCGTGGACGGGCGCATGCTTGATGTGGACAACGTGAGGCTTGCACAGCATGCAGCCGTGGCCTTCTGGACGCGACCCCTGTCGGCATCGGGCCGGCCATTTGGTGGGGCGGTCTCACGTTCAGCATTGCCAACCGCGCCTAGGATCGTTCCCGGGCAAGTGCCACGCGAGGGTATCGCCGTTGCCGCGAGCGGGTCTGCAAGGAAGCGCAAGCCACGTCGCACGCGCGGCCATTTTCGGGTTCGGACGCTCCGGGCGGGACGAACACGGCGCACGGCGGTATGCGACGGTCGCGATCGCGCCAGGGCGCCTTGCGCCGCGCTTGACCGTCTTTCGTCCCCCGGCTACAATGGCAGTTGTCGAGACGTTCCTCGATAGCTCAACGGTAGAGCATCCGGCTGTTAACCGGAGGGTTGCAGGTTCGAATCCTGCTCGAGGAGCCAAGTTTTTGGGTTCAGCATGGGCCCATAGCTCAGCGGTAGAGCTGCCGGCTCATAACCGGTTGGTCGCATGTTCGAATCATGCTGGGCCCACCAAATGTTCGGGCGCGTAGCTCAGGGGTAGAGCGCATGACTCACATTCATGAGGTCGCAGGTTCGAAACCTGCCGTGCCCACCATCTTGTGAAGAGGAACCCGCAGATCCTGTGGATAGGATCTGCGGGTCTCCGTTTTGCTTGGGGCTCACGGACGCCATACAAGGCGCAGATGTTGTGCAAGGAGCCAGGTGCGGACCAACGTATGGACTTGCGGTGTGATGGGAGCGTGACCGGCGCTGAAGAAACGCATGGTCACGTGGACGCCGCCCAGCCGCATCTGGCTGTAGAGGAAGCGCACCTGCGACGGTGGCACTGCCGGATCCCTGGTACCTCCGATGAGGAGGACCGGCACGTGGAGTCGCCCGAACTGGATCGAGTTCTCTCGCATGAGATTGGACTTCGGGTCTTGACCAAACGCGGAGACAACCATCGTCCAGATAGACAGGTCGTAGGCGCCGAGGTTCGCGACTTGCACGCGCTGGGCCCAGGCCTCGTACGTCTGCGCCCCGAGCCAAGGACTGTCGAGCACGGCAGCGCGCACAGCGCTATCGCCTTCGGCCAGCTGCATCGCGACGTAGCCACCAAGCGAGAAGCCGATCAGATAGGTTGCGCCCGACTTCACGTGCAGCCCTTCGACGCGCCTCAGCGCCTTGAGACCGTTGGCCGCATCGAGGCTGCAGTCGTATGGGCTGCAGATGGTGCCGCGACTCGGCCCATATCCGCCGTAGTTCGGCATGAAGACGATCGTGCCAGGACTCGCGGCCTCCGCGGCGGCCAGAGCGTTGTAGGTTAAGTCTCCTGCGGACCAGTGGCTCGGCTCTGGCGTGGGCAAGCCTCCATGCAGGTACAGCACAAGCGGAAACGGCCCGTGACCGCTGGGCACATCGAGGTAACCCTGGACGTCCACCCCGCGACTCCAATAGCGGAGAGTGTAGAGGCGCTGCCCCGGGGGCAAGTGTCTGGTTGTTTCGGACTTGACGATCCGCCGCAGGGATATGGGCGTGCCGTCGGCCCTCGAATGCGTCACGCTGGCGATCCTGGGGCCCGGCCTAAAGGTGGAAGAGGTCACAGAGCCGGAGCAGGCGGTCAGGACGAGCGCCGTGGCGGCCGGCAGAGCCCACCGAGCCCATGGCCGGAGCCGCCGTGGCGCCCTGTTGGCGACCATTCCGAACTCGTCTCCGTTGTATCCTGTCATGTCGGATGCCTTATTCTACCGCCTAAGGATGATTCCTTCAGTTTGCGGTAGATGGCCGCCGCCGTCCGCCCGCGGAAGTAGAGCGACATTCGGCTGGCTCGGGTGGCGAAAAACCATCGGGGCTCACGTGCATGATCTTACGTGTTGGTGTAGGTGGGACCCGTCCCGCCTTCCGGTGGTGTCAGGCGTCCTCCCTTGGCCGTGATCGCGCCGCACTGGACGCAGTTCGCGGAGTGCACGATCATGTCGACCTCCTCCGCGTCGTCCGGCGTGTTCTCCGCGATCTCGTAGACCGCTGCCGGGCACATCCAGCGCCAGGTTTCCGCAACCTGCCGCGGGACGCGCTGCTGCACGCGGATGTGGCTTGGCTCGTCGTCCCTCGTGCTGGTGCCGGAGATGTAGACGGACGAGAGCTTGTCGAAGATGTACTTGTCGTCGGGCTGCGGATACGCGTCCTTGCGGTCGCCGATCACCATGGGGGCGTCGGCGTCGGGGTGGTTCGGCCAGCGGCCGCCGGGGAAGGACCCCCCGGTCGCCACCATCAGGTTGGCGATCGCGCTGCCTTGGTAGAAGCCGCGCTCGAACGGCTGGCGCATGTTGCGCGCCGCGTAGAGGTCCTTCCAAATGACCGAGTCTTTCACGCGCTCCTCGTAGGAGGTGAAGTCGGTGCTGTCATGACTGAGCTGCTCGAAGATCGTCTCCGCGGCGTGGATGCCGGAGTGGATCGCGTAGTGGATGCCCTTGAGGTACGGCACGTTGACGAGCCCGGCGGTGTCGCCGCAGAGGACCATGCCGGGAGCGGACAACTTCGGGATGGACCAGAAGCCGCCCTCCGGGATGACCTTCGCGCCCCAGGCCAGACGTTCGCCCCCTTCGAGCACCTCGCGCACGAGCGTCGAGCTCTTGAAGAGCTGCAGGAGGTCGTGGGCCGAGAGGGTGGCGTCGGTATAGCCGAGGCCGACGACGAAGCCGAGCGACACCTTGTCCTTGCCCATCGGGTACATCCAGGAGCCGCCGAACTCGCGCCACCTGGCCGCGGGACGCAGAGGCCAGCCGAGCGTGTGGATGACGCGGTCGAGGGGCTTCGGGACGGACCAGACCTCCTTGACGCCCAGGGCCCAGACCTGCGGCTCGCGCCCTTCGGCCAGATGGAACTCCTCGATCGCCGCGCGGCCGAGGTGGCCCCAGGGGCCATCGGCGAGCACGGTCGCCTTGGCGACGATGTCGACGCCCGGTTCGAAGTTGCCGGGGCGGTCCGTGCGCGTGGAGCGTCCCTTGTCGCCCGAGTGCACGCCTCGCACGGCGCCATCCGTCACGAGGAGCTGCTGGCCGGCCGTTTCCGTCAGGATGTAGGCTCCCAGGGCTTCCGCTTGCTCGGAGAGCCAGCGCGAGAGTTCCGCCACGCTGACGACGTAGTTGCCGTGGTTCTGAAAGGTCTTCGGCGTCGCGTTGAAGAGGGTCTCTGAGGTCGGTCCGTGCAGCCAGTAGACGCTGTCCCGCTCGACCTTGCCGTAGGTCGGCCACTCGGACGGATCCATGTCGGGGAAGAGAGCCTGCAGGCCCGAGGGACGCATCACCGCGCCGCTCAGGTTGTGGGCGCCACAGAACTTGCCCTTCTCGACGACGGCGACCGGCACCTCGCCGAGCCGCTCCATAACCTCCGGGGCCTCCGACAGCAGCTGCAGAAGGCGGATGGCGCAGGCGAGGCCCGCGGGGCCGCCGCCGACGATCGCCACGCCGACGTCGATCCGGCTGTCGGGCGCGTCGAGCTCCCGCTTGATCGCTTCCTCCCTGAGATCCCCGGGCGGCGGATACGCGGCCGGCTGCACTGCGAAGGGCCTATCCGCTGACATGATGCTGGCACCTCATCTCTTGTTGTCTGCGCACTGGCAAAACCGTGCCCCGGAGGGCAATCCCGTGAGCAGGTTTCCTCCTCTGGGTCGGCTGCTCCTGCAGGCTCCGAGCCGCTCCGAGACAAACACCACCAGTGGACGGTGGCCTGGGCTGTCGGACGTCGCCAAGATAGGTGATCACCTGGCGGGTCGGGTGGGGTGGGGACCCTGTCGACGGACGGTCTGCCGGTCACAGGGGCCGATGGACGGCTGGCGACGGGGCCGGCGGCTGGGGCGGAGAACGGGGTGTGGCGGCACGCCACATCTGCCGGGTGCCTGCCGGGACCTGGGCCGGTTGCGTCGCGATCTCGGCGCCATGCATCGAATTACGCACGAATGTTCGACGTTCCATTGGTGGCATGCGGGGACCCGATCCGCTAGACTGAGGGTCCATGTGTCCCGCCAGGAGGACTTGTGAACCAGCGCATCCCCAACGTGGTCTGGATCCTGATCGCGGGAGACGGCTTCGGCGCGGCCTTCCGTTTCATGGTCATGCCGTTCCTCGCGCTCTATATGCACATCGTGACCGGCGCGAGTCCCGCGTCGGTCGGCCTTGTGATCGGCCTCGGCTCCGTCTCGAGCCTGCTCTCGAGTTTTCTCCTCGGCCCGCTTTCGGATCGACTTGGCCGCAAGCCGTCGCTCATCGCCGGATCGCTCGTGCAGCTGATCGGTCTCGTCGGCTTCGGTTACGCGCGCAGCTTTGACGCCTTCGCAGCCTTGCAGGTCTTCACCGGCATGTCCTGGGCCATCTCGGGCCCAGCCTACCAGGCCCTGCTGACCGATCTCACCCCCGAGCCGCGCCGTGTGCGGGTGTTCGGCTTCAACTACTGGGCGGTCAACATCGGAGCCGCGATCGGCCCCTTGCTCGGCGCAGTGCTGGGGTCCGGGCGTTCTCCGCTTCCCTTCCTCTTCGCCGCCGCGGCGCAGGCCGCGATGATCGTGGTGATCCTCGCGCTCGTGCCTCGCTCCGCCGGCGAGGCCCCCTCGGGCGCGAGCGCTCTCGAGAGCTTGCGGCACATGGGGCGAGGCGTCGCGAACCCGCTCCTTCTCTGGCCCTTCGTCGGCATGTTCCTGATCTCCGTCACTTACAGCCAGATCGAGTCGTCGCTGCCGCAGTTCATCGGTCTTCACTACACCAACGGCGCCCACCTCTACGCCTACATGATCTCGGCCAACGCGATCACGGTGGTGCTGCTCCAGCCGTTCCTCAGCCGCTGGCAGGAGGGCAGGTCGCTTGGGCTCGGATTCGTCGGCGGAGCGGCGATCTACGCCATTGCCAACGCGGCTTTCATCTTCGCGGTGGCGCCTGCGGCGTGGATCGGCATGAATGTCGTCTTCACCATCGGCGAGGTGCTGCTCTCGCCGGTGCAGCAGGCGATCATCGCCATCTATGCACCGAGGGACCAGCGGGCGACGTTCTTTACGCTGCAGAACATCGTGTGGGGGCTTGCCTCCGCTGTCGGGCCGGTGCTCGGGGGACTGGCGATGGCCGACGGCAAGACGGCGCTGTTCGGCGGCATGGCGCTCGTGGATGTCGCGGCGACCTTGGTGTTTGCGCTGTCCGTCGGACGGCGCAAGCCTGGTGCGGAGGTCGCGGTCGAGGCGTAGAAGGCTGGGCAAGAGAGCTCTGGAGACGCAACGGGACGGGCCGCGGACCGATCTGCGCAGGACCGACGCCCGGCAGGATGGTCCGGTTGACCTATTGCGACCGCCTCATGTACGCGTTAAGTGTGACTTAACGAGGTGAGGCAGTGCGCGGAATCAACCACGTGCGCCTGCGAGAAGTGCGTGAGCAGCGCAAGATCAGCCTGCGCCAGCTGGCGGCCCAGGTGGGCATGTCTGCCGCGCTGATCAGCCAGGTTGAACGCGGTGTGACGGCTCCCAGTCTCGAGACGCTGCGCAAGTTGGCCCAGGCGCTCGATGAGCCGCTCTTCAATCTGCTCGACGAGCCCGAGGAGCGGCGTATTGCCGTGGTGAGGCGGGAGCGGCGCCTGCGGCTTCTACCGCCCGACGGCGCGGTGGCCTATGCCCGCATCTCACCAGGCTTTGGTCGCCTCGAGGTGCTGGAGGGCGTCCTGCAGCCTGGCGACTCCTCATCGCCGGCCCCCTGGGGCCACCCGTCGGAGGAGTGCGCGGTGGTGCTCGAGGGCGAACTCAGCGTCGTGGTGGAGGGAGAGGTCCACGCGCTCTCCGCCGGGGACAGCATCTACTTCGACTCGCGCCTGCCCCATCTCTACCGCAACGACAGCCAGCATAGGACGGTGTACATCGTCGCCATCACGCCACCGAGCTACTAGCGATCCGAGGAAAGGGGCTCACCTATATGGATTTGGCCAGTCAGGCACTGACACCCGATGCATTCCGCAGCCACTTCCCGATCTTCGAGGACAAGGCGCACCTCTGCAGCTGCAGCGAAGGCGCGCTCTCGGATCGCGTCATCGTCGCGATGTCCGAGTTCATGACCAGCTGGCGGGTGCACGGCGCGCCCTGGCACGAGTGGATGGACTACGTCGATATCGCTCGCGGGCGCTTCGCCGAGCTGATCCACGCGGATCCCGGGGACATCGCCGTCGTCTCCTGCGCCTCCGAGGCGGCCTACCACGTCGCGTCCACGCTCTCCTACGAAAAGCGCAGCCGCATCCTCACGAACGACCTCGAGTTCCCGTCCGTGGCGCACGTCTGGCTCGCGCAGGGACAGCGCGGCGCCGCGGTGGACTTTGTCGGGCACAAGGACGGCGTCATCACGGCCGAGGACTACGTCGCCGCTCTCCACGACGACGATGCGCTCGTCTCGGTGCCGCTCGTCTCCTACGCGAACGGTCTGCGCCTCCCTGTCCGGGAGATCGCCGACGCGGCCCACGCCAAGGGCGCCCGCGTGTTCGTCGACGCCTACCAGGGCGCTGGCGTCGTGCCGGCGGACGTGCGCGAGCTCGACTGCGACTACCTCGTGTCCGGTACCCTCAAGTACCTCCTGGGAGCGCCCGGCATCTGCTTCCTCTACGTGCGTCCGGGCCTCGAACTGCCCCTTGACCCGCCGCTCACGGGCTGGTTCGCCCGCAAGGAACCGTTCGCGTTCAACCCGCGCCTGCTCGATTACGCGGACGACGCGCGGCGCTTCCAGACCGGCACTCCGGCCATTCCCGCGGCCTTCGCCGGCGCGGCTGGCCTCTCCTTGATCCTGGAGACCGACCCGGCGCGGAACCTCGAACACGTACTGGCTCTGGGCGACTACCTGCAGGAGGAGTTCCTGCGGGCGGGAGTGGCCCTTTTCTCCCCGCGGGAGCGGTCTCGCCGCGGCCCGCAGGTCTCGGTGCTGGCGCAGGACGCGGAAGGACTCGGCGCCTACCTGGCGGAGCGCGGCGTACTGGTGTCGCCGCGCGGGCAGGCGATCCGCATCAGCCTGCACTACTACAACAACCTCGACGATGCCCGTCGAGTGGTGGAGGGGGTGCTCGAGTACCGCAAGGGACACGCGCTCTGAGGTCGCCACGGGTCGCGGATAGGGAGTAGAGATTATTCCATGGCCATGGCCACTGATCCCATTACCCAACGCGAGTCTGGACTGCATCGAAGCCTGAGCGAGCGCCAGCTGGCCATGATCGCGATCGGCGGAGCGATCGGCACCGGCCTGTTCCTCGGTTCCACCCTGGCCATCTCGCTCGCTGGCCCCGCCGTCATCCTGTCCTACGTCTTCGGCGCGATCATCGCTCTGCTGATGATCTGGGCGCTCTCCGAGATGAGCGTCGTCCACCCCACCGCGGGATCCTTCGGCGTCTACGCGGAGGAATACCTGAATCCATACTCCGGATTCGTCGTCCGCTGGACCTACTGGCTCGCGCAGGTGATCGCCATCGGCGGCGAGGTCACGGCGGCGGGCATCTACACGCAGTACTGGCTGCCCAACGTTCCGCTCTGGTACTTCGTCATCGCCTACTCGATCATCCTGATCGGGGTCAACGCGGCGAACGTCAAGGCGTTCGGCGAGTTCGAGTACTGGTTCGCGATGATCAAGGTGGTGGTGATCGCCCTCTTCATCATCCTCGGTCTGGGCGTCCTGATCTTCGGCTGGGGCGGCATGCCGAACGTCGGTTTCGTCAACTGGGTGAGCCACCAGGGCTTCTTCCCGCACGGTGTCTGGGGCGCATGGTGCGCCATGCTGATCGTGATCTTCAGCTTCTACGGGGTCGAGGTCGTGTCGGTCACGTCGGGCGAGGCCAAGAACCCCGAGAAGTCCCTGCCGCGCGCGATGCGCTCCATGGTGCTCCGCCTGACCCTCTTCTACGTGATCGCCATCGCCATCGTCGTCGCGGTCGTGCCCTGGACCCAGGCCGGACTGCACAGCGGCGTCACCACGAGCCCGTTCGTGCTGGTCTTCCGCGACGTGGGCATCCCCGCCGCCGCCGGGATCATGAACTTCGTGGTGCTGACCGCGGCGCTCTCCAGCATGAACACGAACCTCTACCTCACGACCAGGATGATGTTCTCGCTGTCGCGCAGCCGCTTCGCGCCGCAGTCCTTCGGCAGGCTCGCGCAGAACGGCGCCCCGCGCAACGCGCTTCTGCTCTCCACCGTCGGCCTGGCCCTCGCGGCCATTCTCTCGGTCGTCTACGCGGATACGGCCTACTTCTATCTCTTCGGCATCTCGATCTTCGGCGGCATTCTGGTCTGGATGTTCGTGCTCGCGACCGTGCTCGCGTTCCGCCGCAAGCGCGCCGCCCAGGGCCTGCCGCCGTCGCCGCTGCAGATGCCGCTCTACCCGTGGTCGGCGATCTTCGGCCTCGTGGCGCTGTTCGGCATCCTCCTGACGGCCTTCCCGGACGGCCTGCAGGTCGCCTGGTACGCCGGCGTGCCCTACATCGTCGTGATCTCGATCATCTACTACTTCGTGCGCCGCGGCACGCAGACGCCTGCGCAGGCGCCGGACGCGCCGGAGCACAAGTCGGCCTCGTAGTCCCACGCCCCATCCGCATGCCCGCCCCCCGGGCCCCCGGGGGGCGGGAGGAAAGGAGCCTGCCCAATGGACCTCGCAGAGGTGCGCCTGAGAGAGTTTCCGGCGCTTCGCGACAAGGCCTTCCTCGACGCCGCGTGCGTCAGTCTGGCGCCGGCGCGCGCCGTGGCGGCCGTCAAGGCGTTCGCGGACGCCGCCGCGGACTGCGTCGAAGAGGACTCGAGCGCCCACCACGTGGCCATGGATGGCATGCGCGCGAAGGCGTACGCGGAAGGCGCGCGGCTGCTGCACGCGGCGGAGGAGGAGATCGCGCTCGTCGAGAGCACGACCTACGGCCTCAACGTGGCGGCCCTGAGCCTGCCGCTGCCGGCGGGCAGCCGGGTGCTCACGACCAGTCTCGAGTTCCTGCAGGTGGCGATGCCCTGGGCCATGGCCAAGGACTGCGAGGTCGTGGTGGTGCCAGGGCGCGACGGGCGTTTCGCGCTTGAAGACTTCGAGGCCCTCGCCGACGCGCGCACCCGCATGATCGTCGTCTCGTCGGTGGAGTGGTGCAACGGCTGGCGCATCGACGTCAAGGAGCTCGGGCGCTTCTGCCACGAGCGGGGGATCCACTTTGTGGTCGACGACATCCAGCACGTCGGGGTGCTGGACTTCGATGTGCGGGACGCCCACATCGACATGATGACGGCCGGCGGCCACAAGTGGCTGAACGCCCCGTTCGGCTGCGGCCTCCTCTACGTCAACCGGGAGCTTCTGGGCAAGCTCGACCCGCCGCTCTGGGGCTACCTCAACCTGGTGACGCCGCCGCAGGGCTGGCCCGGCTACTTCGGCACGCCGAGCATCCAGCCCGTCGACGACTGGCACTTCGTGCAGACCGCCCGCCGGCTCGAAGTTGGTGGGACCTCGAACTATCCAGGCGCGGTGGCCCTGGGCGAGAGCCTCGCGCTCGTCAACGAGATCGGCATCGAGAACGTCGAGCGCCACAACCTCGAGCTCGCTTCGTACTGCGCCGAGGTTCTCGGGGATGCCGGCGCCCACGTGGTGACGCGTGCGGAGGCGCCGGAGGGCAACCGCTCCGCGATCGTCGTGTTCCGCTTCTACCAGGACATGGCCGAGGAGCAGCGCCTGATGCGGGAGATCCACCGCCAGGGCGTCTATGTCGCGATGCGCTTCACGTCGCGGATCGGCGGGCTGCGGGTGTCCTGCCACTACTTCAACACCCACGAGGATGTGGACCGCCTCGCCGCGGTCCTGCGCCAGGAGGGCGCCCGCAAGGCGCCGGACTACCAGAGCGGCGTCATCGCCTGAACCTGAAGCCGGCGGCAGGCCCAAGGCGGGCCCTCTGGCCCCGCCTTGGGCCTGCCTCGCCGCGTGAGGAGGTCTACCGCGTGCGCACGTTGGTGCTCGGTTACGCGGAGGTGCAGAGGCTCCTCGACTTTCACGGGCTCGTGCCGGTCATGCGCGCCACGCTCGAGGACCTGAGCGCGGGGCGTACGCTGCTTCCCCCGCGCCAGGTGCTTGAACACCCCTCCCATCCCGGACTGATCGCCTGGATGCCGGCTCTGGCCGCTGGCGGCAAGCTCTTCGGCAGCAAGGTGGTGTCGGTCTACCCGGAGAACCGCCGCCAGGGCATGAACAGTCACCAGGGGGTGGTGGTGCTGTTCTCGCCGAGCGATGGCCATGTCGAGGCCATCCTCGACGCCGACGCCGTGACGGCGGCGCGGACGGCCGCGGTGACCGCGGCCGCCACAGACTTCCTGGCGCGCCCGGATGCGCAGGTGCTGGCCTTGCTCGGCAGCGGGGGGCTCGCGGAAGCCCACCTGCCGGCGATGCTGGCCGTGCGCCCGATCCGCGAGGTGCGGGTGTGGAGCGCGACCGCGGGTCATGCCGAGGACTTCGCGCGGCGCGCGGGCGCGCGGTATGGCGGCGTCCTGCGGGTCGCGGCGGACGCGAGGGAAGCGGTGGAGGGCGCCGACATTGTCTGCACGCTCACGTCGGCGCGTGAACCGGTTTTGCCGGACGGGTGCGTTGCGGCAGGAGCCCATGTGAACGCGGTAGGTGCCGCTGCGCCGGGCTATGGCGAGATCGAGCCCGAGACGATGGGGCGCTCCCGTGTGTTCGTGGACTCGCGCGAGCATTGCCTGCGCGAGGCGGATGACGTGCGCCTGCCATTGGCGGCGGGACAGCTGGCGGAGGAGGACGTCACGGAGGTCGGCGACGCGTTCGCCGGGCGGCGCGAGGGCAGGACGTCAGACGCGGAAGTGACCCTGTTCAAGTCTGTCGGGCTGGCCATAGAAGACCTCGCGGCCGCGAACTACTGCCTGCTGCGAGCGGAAGAGGTCGGAATCGGCCACTGGGTCGAGTTTTCCGGGCAACCGTTCGCGGGATAGGGAACGACTGCGAGGCCGGATAAGGCGCCGGGCGGAGCGGTGGACGCGCGAGCGGTTCGACCTCAGATCGTGGTGCACGAGTAGGTGCCGGCGGGAGGACTTACAGCCTGCGAAGGACCATCTGGTGCTTGCGTGGTCCGTTGGAGGCATCGCCTCGGATCGGCTCGACGTCGACGAAGCCGTGGCGACGGTACAGCTCGAAGGCGTGGTCATTCCCTGCCCATACTCCGAGCGATACCTCTTCTGCGCGGCGTGATCGCGCCCAGGCGATCACGGCTTCGACCAGCGCGTCGCTCACTCCCTGGCCGCGAGCATGCGGAGCCACCCACAGATTGAGCAGCTCGACCTCGTTGTCACGCTCCATCCCGCCGACCATTCCAGACGGGACCCCATCTACCTCCGCGATCGCGTTGAACGTCAACTCATGGAGCCTGGCTCTCCAACGGGCCTCCGTATCGCCTTCGCCTTCCCAGTCCTTAAGCTTTGTGGCGAAGGCATGAGGCGCTTCGCGGAGAGCATCCAACCTGAGACCTCGCCAGATCTGCCACTCGTCGGGTGAGATCGTCCGTATGCGCATCACCGGTCGGGTTGTCTCCCTTCACAGTTCGGTTTGTTTTATCACGCCTCGCAGAAGGCAAGCCCGTCGCGACAAAGGAAGCGCCAGGTGCGATTCATACTTGCTCTCGGTTGAACGGCTGAGGCCAGAGCCTTGACGCTGCGGTAGTAGTTCGACTGTGCTCAGTATCCAGAAAGACGGCGTTTGGGAAAGTTGGTCGACGAGCGCGAGGCGAAGATCCATCTGTCGAGCCTCCCGGATAGAGTTGCAGGTGGCAATGAGATTATCATTTCTAGGGCTGGTAAGCCGGTAGTCCGGTAGTGCCGGAGACCGTAGTGCGCAAGCGTGTGCAGGCTTGCTGCGCGGGAAGATCCGCATCAGTGAGGATCTTTGACTCACCGCTGCTGGCCAGCTTTGAGTGGTCTGCAAGGGATATGCCCAGGGTAGCCAAGCCTACATTCCTATTTCGCCGTCCGATGATCCTTGCTTGATCGGCCTTTGCACAGCCCAAAGCGATGCGCTGACTCTCGCATTGGACGCCCAAGGCGCGTCCTTACCGTCGTGCACAGCGACGTGATTGACCTCTTCCCCTTCCGAAGCGTGCCGGGAGGACTGGTGTGTGGGCGTGGCCCACCTGGTGCATCTGTGAGCAGGCCACCTGCTGAATGCTAGGGTTTGGGGGGAGGTTAGGCAGAACTGCTAGAGAAATTCTGCAGCAAGGATGCGGGGCGAGGATGTCCTCAGCACGCAGCTTTCTGGGAGTGAGAGCATGAAGCCTACAACCGTCGAGTGGCTGGAAATTGCGCAGGAAGACCTTGATGCTGCTGAGGCTATGTTTCGCGGCGGCAGGTATCTCTACGCCGGCTTTGAGTCCCAGCAGTCGGCTGAGAAAGCGCTAAAAGCGGTGATTCAGGAGACCACGCGGGTGCCGCCCAAGATCCACAACCTTGTCACCCTTGCGAGTGAAGCGGGCCTCGAACGACAGGACCTAATAGAACGTCTGGCGACCTTGTCCGCGTATTACATCGCTACTCGCTATCCAGAGGTACGGAAGGAACTCGGCCAAAGGACGACATTGGATGTTGCTGAAGGGCTCCTGACTACGGCTCAGGAGGTGATCGCGTGGGCGAAACAGCGGTTGACGTCGAGCGCATCGTAGCGTCTTTCGTAGAAACGCTTAGCACGAAGATCCATGTGGAGAGGGTCATTCTGTTTGGCTCCAGGGCCAGGGGCGACGCGGGAGAATCGAGTGACGTTGACCTCCTGGTGGTGTCATCAGATTTCGGAGACGACATCCTAGCGGACTTTGCGTTACTCTACCGCTGCCTACCGTCGGTCGATGTCGACGTCGACGTAATACCCTACACGCCATCCAAGATCGCGTCTGCCCAACCCGATTCCTTTCTGGCCACGGCCCTTGAGGACGGTGTGACGGTTTACCCACGTGCAAGTTGAGTCCACTGCGGGCTAAGTTCACCCGCATCGCGTCGGTGGCACTGTTGCGATACCGAATGCCAAACGACCTCCTGCCTCACATTCAAGAGGTAGCGCGCCAAAAAGGGGCCGCCTTCGCTCGTCTACGACCCGGCTCGGGAGGCGGTTCCTCTCGTTCGCTTTGGGTGCGCCTAAAGGATTTCCTTTTGTCGCGTGCTACTCTCAGAGAGGTAGGATACGCCACTGTTCAGCGCGAAACGTCCCGGGGGTTCGGGCGAGAGTGGGGAGGAGCTTCCGTGAAAAACGTCGAGATGCAGGTCGATGGCAACATACTGACGATCCGCGTGGACCTCACTAAGGAATTCGGGCCATCGTCCTCGGGCAAGACGACGATCATCGCGAGCACCGAAGGAAATGTCGATGTGCAGGGATCTGACATTAAGATGGGACTGAACTGCTACAAGCCACGGCCACGCTGAGCTGAGGCAATAAGGTGGCAATCCCGCTTCACATGGCGGGCCGGTAGAGGGTCAGATCAGAGGTCGCACCATGAAGGTCGTCACTGGAGGGTGCTGGTGTGAGGCAAGTTGTCATAGAAAACCCGATCATCAACTCGCCTTTCGACGAGCCAACCCGTCATTTCGCGTTCTCTGATGAAGGGATCACCAACGAGATCGTCGATGGCCGTCGCACCAGTTCCTACTTCGTGCCGATCGCCCCGCCCAAGAAGAAGAAGGGCGCGCCTGCGGCGCTGTTTGATACCGAGTGGACGCAGGAACGGATCGAGGAGAACAGGCTCGTCAACGACATCCGGCGTCGCGTCTCATTGTGGCGAAGGGGCGGATACCATGGTGTCACGCCCACCACCGCACGCCTCATCGCCTACTGGACTGATCCGAGTCGCGAGAAGAAGCTCTTCTTCTGCCAGAACGAAGCCCTGGAAACCGCGATCTACATAACCGAAGTGGCACGGAAATACGGCGAAACATGGATCGAGAATGAACTGCGCAAAGCGAACGACACCTCCAACCCCGGCCTGCCGAGAACAGCGTTCAAGATGGCTACTGGCACTGGCAAGACCGTGGTCATGGCCATGCTCATCGCGTGGCACACACTCAACAAGCGAGCCAACCCGCAAGATGCACGCTTCTCCGACACATTCCTGATCGTCACACCCGGCATCACAATCCGCGACCGCCTGCGAGTGTTGCTGCCTAACGACCCCGAGAACTATTACCGACAGCGCGACATCGTTCCGGCTCAGCTACAAGACCAGCTCACGCAGGCCAAGTTTGTGATCACCAACTACCATGCGTTCCAACTGCGTGAAAGGGTGGAGGCCGGCAAGATCACCAAGTCGATCCTCGCCGATGGACAGGCCAACCCGTTCACCGAGACCCCCGATCAGATGGTGCGCAGAGTTTGTCGCGACCTTGGCTCCAAGAAGAACATTATCGTCATCAACGATGAGGCCCACCATTGCTATCGGCGCAAACCGGATGGTGAGAGAGAAGCCCTGACTGGCGACGATCGGGTCGAAGCCAAGAGCCGCGACGAAGAGGCCCGCATTTGGATATCGGGCATCGAGGCCGTAAAGGACAAGATCGGTGTCAAGTCTATCTACGATCTTTCGGCGACACCGTTCTTCCTGCGCGGATCTGGCTACCCAGAGGGCACGCTCTTTCCATGGGTGGTTTCCGATTTCTCCCTCATCGACGCGATCGAGGCTGGAATCGTCAAGGTTCCAAGGGTGCCCGTCGCCGACGATTCGATGATCGGTGATCAGCCGACCTATCGCGACCTCTGGCTGCGCATACGCGAGCACCTGCCAAAGAAGGGCCGGAAGACCGATGCAGTCGGCGGGGAACCCAACCTCCCTGTCGAACTGCAAGGGGCACTTTTGAGCCTCTATGGCAACTACGAGAAATACTACCGTCTGTGGGAACAGAACGCCGAGGCGCGGGAACGTGGCATCACGCCTCCGGTGTTCATCGTTGTCTGCAACAACACCAACGTCTCGAAACTGGTCTTCGACTACATCGCTGGCTGGGAACGGAAGATCGACAACGAGACCGTCGTGCAGGCCGGGCAATTGCCCATTTTCCGAAATGATGATGGCGATGGCCATTGGCTGCAGCGCCCGAACACCATTTTGGTTGACAGCCAACAGCTCGAATCCGGCGAATCAATGAGCGAAGAGTTTAAGAAGATCGCGTCACGCGAGATCGACGAGTTCAAGGCGGAATACCGCATCCGCTTCCCGGGCCGCGACGCCGATAACCTCACCGACGAAGACCTGCTTCGCGAAGTGATGAACACCGTCGGCAAGGAAGGCAAACTAGGCGAGCACGTCAAGTGCGTGGTAAGCGTCTCCATGCTTACTGAGGGCTGGGACGCAAACACGGTCACCCACATTCTCGGCGTGCGCGCCTTTGGCACCCAGCTTCTGTGCGAGCAGGTGGTAGGGCGGGCCTTGCGTCGCATGAGTTACGCCGCCAACGAGAGCGGCCACTTCGACCCCGAGTACGCGGAAGTTTACGGGGTGCCGTTCTCTTTCATCCCCTCCAGTGGTGCGGTCAAGGACCCTAAGCCAGGCCCCATGCCGACCCGCGTCCGCGCCATCGAAAGCCGGAACGCTTGTGAGATCAGATTCCCACGTTTACTGGGCTATCGCTACGACGTAGTCGGCGAGAGACTCACCGCGACCTTTACTGACGAGTCCAAGATGAGCCTCTCCACCGCTGACCTCCCCACAAAGACAGAGAATGCGCCGATCGTGGGAGAGTCCAGCATTCATACCCTCGACGATCTAAAGCGTCGGCGAGTCAACGAAGTCGCCTTCCTGCTGGCGAAGCTCACGCTAGAGAAATACTTCCGTGATGACGGGGGCAACGATAAGCCCTGGCTCTTCCCGCAACTGCTAGGCATAGCAAAGCGCTGGCTGTCCGAATGCGTGACGCTCAAGGACAACACTTTCCCGCAACTACTGCTACTCATTGAGTTCGCACATGATGCCACCGATCGCATCTACAAGGCCATCGTCGCCACAACGGACGGTACTGCTGCCGTCAAACCCATTCTGCGTCCCTATGACACCATCGGCACCACCCGTTACGTAGACTTCGATACCACCAGACCCGTCTGGGCCACTCGCGAGGACAAGTGCCACGTATCCCACGTCGTTGCCGACACCGACTCGTGGGAACAGAAATTGGCCCAAACACTTGAGGACATGAGCGAGGTCGTTCGATACGTCAAGAACCACAACCTCGGCTTCACCATCCCCTACACGCTCAACGGCGAGGAGAGGAACTACATTCCCGACTTCATCGCGTGCGTTGACGTCGGCCACGGCCAAGACAACCTGCTCAACCTGATCGTCGAAGTCACCGGCGAGAAGAAGAAAGACAAAGCCGCCAAGGTCGCTACGGCGCGGACGTTGTGGGTCCCCGCCATTAACAACCACGGCGGCTTCGGGCGTTGGGCGTTTGTCGAAGTCGTCGACCCGTGGGAAGCACAGAGTCTGATCCGTCGCTTTCTGAAAGAGACTCAGGCGGAATCAAGAGAGGAGATCGCTCATGGCTAGGAACAACGCCAGCGTGACGAGGGTCGAATCCATCCGCCACAAGGATAAGCGCACCAATATCCCCACGGAGGAGTTGCGCGACTTCGTGGCTGACGAGGAACTTGCCCCTAAGACCATGCTCTACCCACGAGACCCTTCGCTTGATCCGCAACTGGTGTGGAAGGGCAAGGACGAGCAGGACCGCGAGGATCTCGCAGTCCCCGTGGTCCCGATCTACATCCAGGAGAAGATCCACCCGCAGGCCATAATCGACGCCCTTCCGCGCATCGAACAACCTGGTGACGATCTGCTGAACCTCTTCGCCGACTTCAACGGCGGTCCACACGAGTTTGACCAGAAAGTCGACTTCTACCACCACGAGCAAAACTGGACTAACCGCATGATCCTTGGCGATTCGCTGTTGGTGATGGCTTCACTGGCAGAGAAAGAGGGACTCAAGGGTAAAGTACAGACCATCTACATTGATCCGCCCTACGGTATTAAGTTCGGTTCCAACTGGCAGGTGAGCACACGCAAGCGTGATGTGAAGGACGGCAGGGCCGAGGATGCGACTCGCCAGCCCGAACAAGTCCGCGCATTCCGCGACACCTGGAAGCTGGGTATTCACTCTTACTTGGCGTATCTGCGTGACCGCCTGGTTGTTGCCAGGGAACTGCTGACCGAGACCGGTAGTGTTTTCGTGCAGATTGGAGACGAGAATGTCCATCTCGTACGGTCGGTGATGGATGAGGTTTTTGGAAGCGAAAATTTTAGATCAATAATCACAATCAAGAAAACAGCGGGACTTGGAACAGACTCCATACCTGCTGTTACGGACTTCGTCTTGTGGTATGCCAATTATATAGAGCAAAACAAGGTGCGACCTTTGTACCTTCCGAAGGAACTTGAGGGCGACGCAGCCTATGCGTTCGTTCAACTTCCAGACGGAACGAGGCGACGGATGACGAGCGAAGAACGTTCGGATCACACTAACTTGCCGCAAGGTTCTCGTGTCTACCGCAATCAAATCTTATTATCCGCTGGACGGACGGAGAGTTGTATTTATCCTATTAGCTATGGCGAACGGCTGTATCACCCAACAGCCGGTCGTAGCTGGGCCACTAATAAAGCGGGAATGGACAATCTCATAGCCTCAAACCGTGTGGTGGAATCTGGCAGTACACTGTCTTATGTACGGTTTGCTGACGACTTTCCCGTGAATCCGATATCAAACTTCTGGAGTGACACCGCATCTGGAAGCGGAATGGACAAGGTGTATGTCGTTCAGACAAGTGCAAAGGTAATCGAGCGTTGCCTACTTCTGACCACCGACCCCGGGGACTTAGTGCTTGACCCTACATGCGGAAGTGGTACCACCGCATATGTCGCCGAGCAGTGGGGACGGCGCTGGATCACCTGCGACACCAGCCGCGTCGCACTTGCGCTCGCACGCACGCGCTTGATGTCAGCTAAGTACCCCTACTACTTGCTGGCCGACTCACCCGAAGGCGTCTCGAAAGAAGCTGAATTGACTGGCAAGCGCCCCTTCGAGCACTGGGCGGAAAGAGACATCAAGAAAGGGTTCGTGTACAGGCGCGCGCCGCACGTCACACTCAAGTCCATTGCTAACAACCCGGACATAAGCGAGGGCCTGTCGCGCGAGCAGATCGACGCTGCGATTGCCCGCCACGCTGACACGGAGATGCTGTTCGACCAGCCCTACGAAGACACCAAGCGGGTACGCGTGTGCGGTCCGTTCTCGGTGGAAAGCCTGTCACCACATCGCGTGCTGTCCACCGACGACGAGGGACAGGATGTCACGGTGACTGAGCAGGAAGCGCGTAAGCATCAAGACTTCGCCTCCATGATCCTTGATAACTTGATGAAGGCTGGTGTAGAGAACACTCGCAAGGAAGAACGGCTGATCTTTGAACGTCTCGACCCCTATGCGGGGACGTGGCTACAAGCCAGCGGAGAGTACACAGATGCCGAAGGTAAGGCTCGGCGCGTGGCAATCTCCATAGGCCCTGAGCACGGTACGGTCGGCCCTCAGCAGGTGAAGGAGGCAGCCAAGGAAGCTGTGCAGGGTGTGGGGTTCGACATGCTGATCGTCTGCGGTTTTGCCTTCGACCCGCACGTCGACGAAGAGGTGAAACGCTACGGCAAACTGACCGTGCTACCGACCAAGATGAACCCCGACTTGGCCATGGGCGACGAACTGCTCAAGAAGACGGGTGCTGGAAATCTATTCATGGTGTTCGGCGAGCCAGACGTGGACATCTCGAAGCAGAGTGACGGGCAGCTCGTCGTGCAGATCAAGGGCGTAGACGTGTATGACCCGACCACTGGACAGATCCGAAGCGCTTCGACCGACGACATCGCCTGCTGGTTCATCGACACGGAGTACAATGGCGAGAGCTTTTTCGTGCGCCACGCCTACTTCACAGGGGCGGATGAGCCTTACGAAAAGCTTCAACGGGCACTGCGGACGGAGATAGATGAAGCAGCGTGGAGCAGTCTCTACCGGACCGTGAGCCGACCGTTTGCCAATCCCGAGTCCGGCAAGATCGCCGTGAAGGTCATCAACCACTACGGCGACGAGGTGCTCAAGGTGTTCGAGGTGTGACGCATCAGGAGCAGCCTGGACCATGGCCTGCTAACGCTTTTCGCGGACGGCAGCGAGATCTGCTGAGACGAGACCCCGACACCGAAACTACCGCACGATCCTCCCGCAACCAAGCCCGACGATAGAGGGGACGGCATGGAATTTGGGTGGCGCCCTCTGAAGGCTAGACAGGCTCCCTCCGACAGACTACTCTGTGGAAAGAGGTACCATGACTCATAGGGAGGGTAAGAGCATTGCCAGAGCCCGAAAAGCAAGTAACGATCATCGTCAACGGCACACCGCACAAATGGCCCAAGGGCGAAATCACCTATGCTGAGGTCGTTACGCTTGAGGTCCCGGACTACCTGTCACACCCGGAGATCACATATTCCGTCAAGTACACTAATGGTCATGGGAATAAACCAGCCGGCATACTTGCACCGGGAGGGTCAGTAAGGGTGAAGGAAGGTATGGTATTCAGTGTTTCAGAGACTGGTCAGTCATAATGACGATATTAAGCGGCTGATAGATAGAGGGTACGCGGTTAGTTTTGATAGCAACTATCTTGTCATAAGAGACATTCCGTACTTAGACACGAACCGCGAGTTGAGAGTCGGTGCTATTGTCGCGAAACTTGTGTTTGTTGACGCCAACAAGGTCGTTCAAGACGATCACCAAGTGTATTTTGCGGGATCGGTTCCGTGTAATATGGACGGAAAGCCAATCTCTAATCTTGCGGGTGGACCCGTTAGCTTGCCTCTAAGCGCAGCCAGCCCGGACGTGGTTGTCGAGCGCTCGTTTTCGAATAAGCCTCGGGTAACTGGAAAGTTTGCTGACTTTTACGAGAAGATCGAAAGCTACGTAGGGATTATTTCTGGACCTGCGATGCAATTGTATGACGCTAATCCATATACCTTTAGGACGGTAGAACGGGTAGACGTTGATTCTGTGTTTAAGTTGAATGACACTCTCACATCTAGAGCTGGAATTGTAGATTTGTCTTCGAGATTTCATGATGAGGTTCTTGCTATTATTGGACTTGGTGGAACCGGAGCGTACGTTCTAGATATGTTAGCCAAAACGCCCGTACGTGAGATTCGTGCGTTTGATGTGGATCGATACTACGTTCATAATGCCTTTAGATCCCCTGGAAGGCTCCAGGAAGACGAGCTTGGCAAGTCCAAAGCAGAAGTCTATGTGGCGCGTTATGAGAACTTTCGATACGGATTGAGTACTAGACCAAAGTTCATAGATAGCACTTGCGAAAGCGACCTACAGGGCGTAACATTCGCCTTTGTTTGCGTCGACAAGGGATCTTCGCGGGCTGACATCATCGACTTGCTGCGGTCGTTGCAGATACCGTTTATTGATGTGGGCATGGGGCTTCATCGTGAAGGTGGACCACTGAATGGAATGTTGAGAATAACATACTTCTCTGCCGAGACGGGTCAACGTGTGGCGGAGAGAGGCTTGGTTGAGCTGGCAGATCGTCCTGACGACTTTTATAGAAGCAATATCCAGATTGCTGAGCTAAATGCGCTCAATGCAAGCTTGGCGGTTATTAGGTATAAGCAGTTGCGCGGGTTTTACGCGGAAAAATCGCCATACTATCATCTCTTGTTTGAGGTGGCCGATCTCATGTCTGTTGGCGAGACTGATGAGGATTAGAACTGAGCGCGTGCACTTCATGCCGAAAGACGCGACATCTGGAGTATTATACGTATCCGAGGAGTTTGGGATCGCTGTTCATCTCTGCGCATGCGGATGTGGTGCGAAGATCCGGACCCCCCTGGGACCGACAGAATGGCAATTCGTAGAGACAGAACATGGCCCGACGCTATATCCTTCCATTGGAAACTGGCAGCAGATGTGCAAGTCGCACTACTGGATCCGGGATGGGCAGGTTCTTTGGGCCGAGGCGTGGACGCAGGAGCAGGTCGAAGCAGGGCGCAGCGCAGAAGCGATACGCCGTAAGGCATATTACGATGCGATGTACGCGAGACCAGAGGGACTTTGGCAGATACTGTGGCGCTGGGTCCGCAACCTGTTTGGTAGGTGAGGGCGGACTATTATGAGGCGCAGGCGGACGGCAAGAAGGCGCAGTTTCCTGCGGCATGTAGGCTGCCGTTGTTGCCTGGGGCCCGGCTTCAGATATTCGATCAGATCGGCCTCACACGAGCGGAACACCTGTCCCGCAGCCGTCGCACACCGTTGGACGCTTCCCAACACGATTGGCAGCGTTAGGCTACGCGAGCCACTCCCAAACTCCGCTGAGGACCATGGACGGCTCCACAGAGTGCGCGACACGCACATCTCTCTGTGTAATATTCCGGTGGGTTAAGGATAAGATTGAGTGTGTCGATGTGTGCGTGTGTGCGGAACCCGTTCTACTGCCCTTGACTAGGCGTCTGAGAATGGGGAACACTAGCCGCACGACCTGCTGCGTTTGGAGGTTGTCTCCGTGATCCGCAACGAACAGAGGAACCACACGATCCTGATCGAGGGAATCGAAGAACCGGTGCGCGTGATCTACGCTGAGGATGTTGCAGCTGAACGCGTGCGGGAGTTTGAGGTGCGATTCTCGCTCCCATATTGGGTGTTCTACGAACGGTGGATTGCCGGTGTTGACGGCCTGCCGGAGTCGGTGGCAGAGCTGTGGGCTTACTGGGTCCGCAAGTTCCTTATACAACAGGAACTGCAGCAGGAACATCCTGGTCACTTCACGAAGGACAGGCTGGAGGAAAACCCTCCAGCCTTCAGTTTTTCGGAGGAGACCAATGGCTTTTCTGATCAGAGACTACGTTCACGCCGTCGAAGCAGCAATAGGCCAACTACACGGACAGCCAACCGCGTGGCAGTGGGAAGTTGTTGTGGACGGTGCCGAGGATCGGCCGGTCTTCGTCGAAGTAAGCCTAACTGAACCGATTGTCACCGGCGAAACGTCACTTCGCATAGGCCGCGAAACTTTAGGGGTAGTTACGGTCAGTCGCAGGCACGGGCGTAGCCATCTGAAAGTACGCGAGGTTGACTACAACTACCACATCCAATGTAGTTCCACACGCCATCGTCGCCCATTTATTCTTCGGTTCGAGGTCGACCACATCAATTATCCCAAAGACCATGTTCGCATCCATCCCGAGGACACGACGTTGGATGCCTTCCCAATGAACTCATACATCACAATGCTGCTCCTTGAGCCAATCCAGGGCGGGCTGGACCCAATCGATTCGCCAGATGTGGCGAACCTGATATTAACCCAGGGGAGGCGCCAGTTGCATGTCTGACGGTAAGTCCGAAGGAATCTACTACTTTTCCAGAGAGGGCAAGCAGAATCTACGTAAGACGATCACGCTAGTTGGCGCCGCTGCTGCCCGGTGGAACCTTTTCAAGGTCGTGATGTTTACCGCTGATGGAGATGGCCCGCTGCGAGCAGCGAAGTCTTTTGCAGGGAAGGAGATTCAGGTCATCGCCTGCACTTTCCCGAGAGGCACCACCGTCGCAGGGAGGGAATCAACTCGAGTGCCTACTGGGATCCCCGACCCGAATGTCAGGGAACAGCTGCAGGCTAACGGCGTCGAAATAGTGCAGGCGGGTCTGCCGTTCGATGATGCCTTCATCCCGGGCGCGGACGACTCGAAGCTGAAAACGATTGTCCAGACCATGAACTTGGTTAGTGGGGGCCTGTCTCTTTGCATCCAAGCGGTAATCATGGCGACCGAAGCCGGTCTGGTCTCGCAGGGGGAACCCGTCATAGCCATGAGCGCAGACACTGCCATCGTCGCCACTGGCGCCAGAAAGCAGAGGCTGTTCGCCCCGGATGGCCTAGTTGTGCAAAGGTTCATTTGCAAACCCGAGGCGTTGGACATCAGTAGGCAACCCAAGCCACACCCTACGCCACAAGCCACCTCGTAAGAGACCCGCTTCGGCTCGGTTGCGTGTCCCCCCTGAGGGCGGTCTCAGCAGACGACTTATGCATGACGCTGAATAGCGACTGGGTGCCGCAGTGGTGGACCGCGGCGCTCCTTTGGTAGCTCGAGCCGGCGTGTGTGTTCTCGGAATCCGCGTCGATCGCTGCCAGACGCCATGGACTCGATCGGCCCGCCGGACAAGCGGGCCTTTTATGTCCAGGCTCCCCCAGGTATGCTGGGTGCGCGGCGACTTCGCGCGCCTTGCCCGAAAGAATGCAGTAACCGAATCGCGGCGTCGCCGTAGACCGATACGGCAAGAGGGCGACGCCATCAGTCGGCTGAGAGGCGGCGACCATACTGCCCGGCAACTGCTGATCGAACGCAACCTTCGTCTTGTCGCCCATATCGTCAAGCCGACATGCACGAGGCCTCCTCACGAGGAAGGACCATGTCCGCCCGGTCCCCGGGATGGTCCCCGATTTCCTCAGAACGCGATGCCGCAGTATCGGCATTCGTGAGCTAATGGGCCGCGGAAGCCGCTCCAGGACAGCCTTTGCACACCATCGAGCAACGAGCCGCACCCCGCGGGATTTTTGGCATATCAAGAGTTCGCAGGTTGGCGCCGCTTCTCCGAAGAACGCTCTATCGTGATGACGTCGCCCGCCCGGCAGGCCGCCGACGAGTCAACCACCCCGGCCGAGGATGGTCCACAGGCGGATAAGCTCGCGACGCCCCGATCAGCAGACACATCGGGAGTGACGTTTTGCATGCCCAACATCGTCGCGCGTCCCGGCAAGGGGGAGCGCCCTGATCGGCCGACGACGTTCCGCCTGACGTGGGATCTGCCGCGACGTGCAGGCGGCCAGCGCCAGCGACTACAAGAGACCTTCCATGGGAACAAGACGGCCGCCAACGAGTACTGGCAGAAGCGAGCAACTGAGCTGCGCGCAGAAGGACCCGGATATTCACCGCCGCCAAAGACGACAGTCGCAGAGTGGCTGACAGGCTGGCTGTCGACCCACGGCAAGGAGCTTGAGCCTTCCACCTACCGATCGTACGAGAGCCTTGTGCGCTTGCGCATCGTGCCCCACATCGGACACATCGAGATTGGCCGCCTGACGGTGGTGGACGTGCAGCGCTGGCAGGCCGAGCTGGCCACCGCGGTTACACCGACGGGGAAGCCCCTCTCTCCCCGCCGCCGTGCCTACGCGCGCCAAGTGCTGCGGGCGGCCCTAAATGAGGCGAGGCGGGCCGGAATGATCCGCGACAACCCGGTAACCCTGGTGCGTCCACCGAAGCAGTCCCCCAAGGTGGTCCAAGCGTTCACTCGTGAGCAAATGCGTGTGCTCGACCAAGCCTTGGCCGGGATGGACGACACCATGGCCAGGATTCCGACTTTTGCCTGGCAGACGGGCTTGCGACTCGGCGAAATCCTTGCCCTTCGGTGGGGTGACATCGACTGGAAGACCCGTATGGTGTCAGTGCAGCGGGCTCTAGTCGAGATCCCGCGGCAGCCGGCGATCATCAAAGACTACCCCAAGACGAGCAAGAGCTTTCGCACTATCCGGCTGACAGCCCACCTCACCGCTCTGCTCGAACCCCTGCAATCAGACGAACATGGCTTGGTCTTTGTACGCCAAGACAGTCGCCCCCTCTCCGAACGGTCGGTGGAGACGTTCTTCGAACGTGTACGCGACGGCCTCGGCTTGCCGACCTACTCTTTCCATTCCCTGCGGCATACCTTCGCTTCGCTCGGCCTCCAGGCCGGCATCGACATCGTGGCGATCTCGAAGATGCTGGGGCACAAGTCGTTTGCGTTCACCGCGCAGGTCTATGCTCATGTTCTCGACGCAACTCTCCAGGCGGCCTTCGACCGCTTCGATGCGTTCGTGAGCAGGAGCTAGAAATGGCGCCATCGATGGCGCCATCCTGCCCGGCTAAGGGAAGCTAACCGTGACTACTTGGGGATAGACCGCATTGCCTCCCAAACGCGCTCGTAGAGCGAGATTGCTGGGTCTAACGGCGAATCACGGCTAAGGGCTGCTAAGGGCGGCTACACGCAGCACCCAGGCCTCAAGAGGACTTAAAATCCTCTGTCATTTTACAGGGATGAAACGGCAGTGCACCCTGCGACTCTGCAGGGTACACTGCTTCTAATGTGGGCGCTTCCGGTGCGTGCGACAGACAGACAGAGGGTCGCTCGGGATGTTTGAGACCAAAGGACAGACAGACAGACAGTGAGCCTGCCGTCGAGAGCGGCAGGCTCTTTCGTGCAGGAGGGCCG
>JAJZAT010000042.1 GCA_021799275.1 Bacillota bacterium | reverse complement strand
GATTCGCGCCTCCCCGTGAGCACCACGTACCATATCCTACCGTGACAGCTCGACCTGGTGGCTCAAGATACCCGGTTTCTCAGCGTTCTCCTAGGGACGAGACTACGGAACTGAGGATGTGACGGATGGCTGAGCGGACGCCTGACGGCGCTGAACCCGGTGCGAAGGCTCACTGGGCCTCTCTGCCCGTCCCCGAGCGGCGCTTCGCGGATCTCTTCGGCGACAGGGAGCCCGGACGCGGCTCGAACGCCGTGGCGCTACAGGTCCAGCGGGCCATCCTCTCCGGCGCCATCCGCGTCGGCGAGCGCCTGCCGAAGGAGCGCGACCTCGGGCAGTTCTTCGGCGTCAGCCGGGCCACCTTGCGCGAGGCGCTCAGGATCCTCGAGGCCTCCGGCCTGATCGAGGTGCGCAGGGGATCCTCGGGCGGCATCTTCGTCTCCAGCCCTCCCGTCGACCGCACAGGCGCCGCGCTGGGCGCCCTGATCCAGCTTGGCGACGTGACGCCGCGGCACTTCACCGAGTTCCGCCTGACGTTCGAGATGGAAAGCGCCGAGCTTGCCGCGCGGCGCGCGTCCGCGGAGGACATCGCCCGCCTGATGGGCAGCGTCGCCAGCCTCGTGGAGGTGGCGAACCGTCCAGGCGTGCCCTGGGAGACCTACATGGAGCTCGACATCCTTTTCCACGAACACCTTGCCGCGGCCTCCGGCAATCCCATCCGCGAGGCCGTGATGCTGGCCCTCAATAGCGCCTTCCGTCAGTCCGTGCTGATGGTGGGCAGCCACGACACGCTCGAGTGGCGCAGACGGCAGGCGAGCGAACTGCTGGGCGTCGCGCAGGCCGTGCAGGGCCACCGGCCGCAGGTGGCGCGCCGCCTCATGGAACAGCACATCCGTGAAAGCGCCGAGGTCTCGGAGGCGCTCCTGACCCCGGCACGACACGAGGAGACTCCCGCCAGATGACGAGGGCTCTCCGCCCTAGAACGCCACCTGCTCTGTACGCGCGATGATCTCGTCCTGCAGGGCCCGGCTGAGGTCGCAGAAGTAGTCGCTGTAACCCGCCACGCGGACGATGAGGTCCCGGTACTCCTCGGGATGCAGCTGGGCGTCCCGCAGCGTCTCGGCGCTGACCACGTTGAACTGGATGTGGTGGCCGTCCATGCGGAAGTACGAGCGCACGAGGTGCAGGAGCTTCTCGAGGTTCTCGTCGCCCTCCAGCACCTGCGGGATGAACTTCATGTTGAGCAGCGTGCCGCCGGTGCGGATGTGGTCCATCTTGGCCATGGACTTCACGACCGCCGTCGGGCCGCTGCGGTCGGCGCCCTGCACCGGCGAGATGCCCTCCGAGACGGGCTGCCAGGCATGGCGCCCCTCCGGCGTCGCGCCGGTCACGGAGCCGAAGTAGACGTGGCAGGTGGTCGGCAGCATGTCGATCCGGTAGCTGCCGCCCTTGGTGTTCGGGCGCCCGTCCACCGCGGTCTGGAAGAGATCGAACACGCGCCGCATGATGTCGTCGGCGTAGTCGTCGTCGTTGCCGTAGCGCGGCGTCTCGTCCATGAGGCGGCAGCGCACGTCGTCGTCGCCGTTGAAATCCCGCGCCAGGGCCCCCAGGAGCTCGGTCATGCTGATCGCGTGCTCGTCGTAGACGTGGCGCCTAATGGCGGAGAGGCTGTCCGTGAGGGTGCCGATACCGACCCCTTGGATGTAGCTCGTGTTGTAGCGCGGGCCGCCGTCGTTGTAGTCCCGGCCCTTCCTGATGCAGTCGTCGGTGATCACGGACAGGAACGGCGCGGGCATCTCGGTGGCGTAGAGCCGCTCGATCACGTTGTTGCCCTGGATCTTGACGTCGACGAAGTAGCGCATCTGCCGGTCGTAGGCCGCGATCAGCGCGTCGAAGTCCGCGAACTGCCGCGGGTCGCCGGTGTGCGGGCCAAGCTGGCGTCCCGTGCGCGGATCGACCCCGTCGTGCAGGGTGAGCTCCAGGATCTTCACAAGGTTGAAGTAGCCGGTGAGGATGTAGGCCTCCTTGCCGAAGGCGCCCGCCTCGACGCAGCCGCTCGTGCCGCCCTCCCGCGCGTCCTCGGGCGTCTTGCCCTGGCGCAGGAGCTCCTGCACCACGGCGTCGGCGTTGAAGATCGAGGGCTGGCCCCAGCCCTTGCGCACGATGCGCAGGGCCTGGCGCAGGAAGCGGTCCGGCGTCTTCTTGCTGATCTGAACGTTCGAGCTCGGCTGCAGGAGCCGCATCTCGTCGATCACGTCGAGCACCAGGTAGCTGAGCTCGTTGACACCGTCCGAGCCGTCGGGCCCGACGCCGCCGCTGTTGATGTTGGCGAAGTCGGTATACGTGCCGGACTCCGCGTTCGTCACGCCCACCTTGGGCGGCGCGGGCTGGTCGTTGAACTTGACCCAGAAGCACTCGAGCAGTTCCTTCGCCTGCTCGTCCGTCAGCCGGCCGGCGTCGAGGTCCTGGCGGTAGAGGGGGTAGAGGTGCTGGTCGAGCCGGCCGGGGTTGAAGGCGTCCCAAGTGTTGAGCTCCGTGATGACGCCGAGGTGGACGAACCAGTACGCCTGGAGCCCCTCCCAGAACGTCCGCGGCTGGTGCGCGGGCACCCGGCCGCATACCTCGGCGATCTTCAGCAGTTCGAGCCGGCGGGCCTCGTCGGCCTCCCTGGCCGCGAGCTCGCGCGCGAGGTCCGCGTGCCGCTCGGCGAAGCGGATGATGGCGTCGCACGTGACCGACATGGCCCGCAGCTCTTCCCGCTTGTCGTAGGCGTTCGGGTCGCCAAGGAAGTCGAGGCGGCCCAGTTCCTCCTCGATCTCGCGCCTATAGTCGAGGAAGCCTTTGCGGAAAAGCTGGCCGCCCCCTGCGGTGTGGCCAGGGGCCCGCTGCTCCATGAACTCCGTGAAGATGCCGGCGTCGTAGGCCGCGAGCCACTCAGGGGTCATGCTCGCGAAGATCTGGTCGCGCAGCGACCGGTCCCGCCAGAACGGGATGGCCTCCTGCTCGTAGAACTGGGTGGTCGCTGAGTCGACCGCGTACGGGATCTTCTCGCGCGAACTGAGGACCTCGAGGTCCTCCACCGTGTGGCAGCAGAGCTCAGGGTAGGTGGGCGACGCCTTGGGCGCCGGGCCCCGCTCTCCCACGATCAGTTCTCCGTCCTGGATCACGATCGTCTTGTGCTCCATCAGGTACGCGAACGCGCGCGCGCGCAGCATCGGCACCGAAAGGCCCTTCGCGTTCCGGTAGAACGCGGTCATGAGGCGCGCCCGCTCCATCGAGACGGTCGCCTTGGCGTCGACGCTCCTGCGACGCAGGTCCGCCACCCGTTCGTTCATCGACCAACCCTCCTCGCTCTTCAGCCGGGCGGCCTAGCCGCCGATCTTGGTGCGCACGCCCCATTCCTGCAGGATCGCAGCGAGGCGCTGCATCTCCTCGGCCGGGGGCTCTAACGTATCGCCCAGGGTATAGGGCATCCCGAGGCGCTCGTACTTGCTCATCCCGGCGCGATGGTACGGCAGGAGGTGCACCTCCCCGACGGCGCCAAGGCTCGCGACGAACCGTCCGGTCGCCGCGAGGTTCTCCCGGTCGTCGTTGACGCCGGGCACAAGCGGTATGCGCACGATCACGCGCGCCCCGGAGGTGGTGAGCCGCCTCAGGTTCTCGTGGATACGCGCGTTCGAGACGCCGGTCCATTTGCGGTGACGCGCGTCGTCCATGAGCTTCAGATCGTAAAGCCAGAGGCCCACGAATGGCGCGAGCGGCTCGACGTCCTCCCAGCGGGCGTAGCCGGAGGTCTCGACCGCCGTGCGCAGGTCGTGCGCCTTGCTGGCTTTGAGCAGCGCGAGGAGGAAGCCGGGCTGGAGCAAGGGATCCCCGCCGGAGAACGTGACGCCGCCGCCCGACTCGTCGTAGAAGACGGTGTCCTTCTCAACCTCCCGCAGGACCTCATCGACGCGCATGCGCCGGCCCGCAACCTTCTCCGTGCCATTCTCGTAGCGCATGACTTGCGGCTGCTTCTCCTGTCCCTCGGGGTTGTGACACCAGGGGCAGCGCAAAGGGCAGCCCTTGAGGAAGACCAGCGTGCGGATGCCGGCCCCGTCGTGCAGGGCGTAGCGCTGGATGTCGAAGATCATGCCTGCCGTCGCAGCCATGGGAACTTCCCCCGATCCGGCTTGCATCGCCGCTATCCTCCTCTTCTGCTTCGCTTGCCTGACATGGTACCGGGAGGCTCTCGATGGTAGGACCTATGAGCCCTGTCATCCTTGGAGCGAGCCGGATCTGAGCGTTGGTCGAGCAAGGCCGGTTAACGTCGTTAGATCTCGTCTACTCGCCTTACGAGCGGATCAGTCGGCCACTGGGAGGCCCGAGCACCCGGCGACCTTGACGATGCACCAAGGTATGACCTTAGCGCCAGCCTAGGTCCCAACGTCTCTCGATGCAACGGCCGTTCGGCCCCTGCCGGACCCGAACAATGCGTTGCCGAGGTTGTGCGGCCGCAATGCCCCGATACGACTCGCCCCATGTGCGCGGCAAGGTTCCAACCCGTCACGCGGCGCGTTCGCAGGGCGGATATCGCAAAGGCAGCCGGGAAGGATATTTTCACTGAAACCGCCCGAACTCGGGCTTTCGGCGGACGATTCGACCTGCGAGAGGTGGATCTGATGGATGTGGCCCCGATCCGTATCGACGCTCGCGGCAGCTTCTGCCCGGGTCCCATGATGGAGTTGATCCGGGCCGTCAAGGCGGCTGATGTCGGTCAAGTGGTGGTCGTGCTCTCCACCGATTCCGGCTCCAAAAAAGACATCCCGATGTGGGCGCAGAAGGCGGGCCATGAGTTCCTCGGCGTCGACACGCATGGAGACTACGACGAGATCTCCGTGCGCAAGTCGCACTAAGGAGCTAGGAAGACATGCCCAAACGTCTCGTCATCGTCGGTGCCGGCACAGGTGGCCTCATGGTGGCCAACTTCGTCGCGCGTGACCTCCATAGCGAGATCGAACGGGAAGAGATCAGCGTCACCCTGCTCGGCGAGCAGGAAACCTATACCTACCAGCCCGGCTACCTTTACGTCGTCTTCGACCTGATGCGCCCCGCGCAGCTGATGCGGCCGGTGCGGGATCTCCTGTCCCCCGGCGTTCGATTCGTGCACGACCGCGCCGTGCGGATCGACACGGGGAAGCGGCAGGTGCTCCGCGCCGACGGCGATGCCCTCGATTACGACGTTCTGGTGCTCGCTACAGGCTCTGGGCTCAATCTCGACGAGGTGCCGGGGCTCAGGGAAGGCGCTCACTGGTTCTACACACTCGAGGGTGCTCTGCGCCTGCGCGACGCGCTGCGGCGGTGGCAGGGCGGCAAACTCGTCCTGACCGTGGGCGTGCCGCACAAGTGTCCTGTAGCACCGCTCGAGTTCACGATGATGTTCGAAGAATGGGCCCGCCATCGCAAGGTGCGGGACAAGACGGAGATCGTCTATACCTATCCGCTCGGCCGGGCGCACTCCATTCAAGCCGTGGCGGACTGGGTCGCGCCGGAATTCGAGGCGCGCGACATCGCGATCGAGACATTCTACAACCTCGAGTCAGTCGAGCACGAGGAGCGCATCGCGCACTCGCTCGAGGGTACGGACCTGCCGTACGACCTCCTCGTCAGCGTGCCCGCCCACCAGGGCGACGACCTGGGCGCCGCCTCACACCTCAGCGGAGCGGGCAACTGGTATCCTACCGACCGCCACAACCTGCGTCTGCAGGGGCATGACGACATCTTCATCCTCGGCGACGCAAGCGACCTTCCGATCTCCAAGGCGGGCTCGGTGGCCCACTTCGAGGCCGAAGTACTGGCCGACAACCTCGTCGGCGTGCTCACCGAAGGGGCACCTCCCGCGAACCAGTACAACGGTCGGGCGTTCTGCTTCATCGAGACCGGCCTCGAGCGGGCGACGTTTCTCGCCTTCGACTACGAGCACCCGCCGACGGTGCCCGAGCCCACGAACGCGGTGCACTGGTTCAAGCAGACCTACAACCGGATCCACTGGGCCAATCTC
Source organism: Bacillota bacterium (assembly GCA_021799275.1). GTDB lineage: Bacteria > Bacillota > Sulfobacillia > JAJZYS01 > JAJYTV01 > JAJZQO01. The sequence goes on along the minus strand of JAJZAT010000042.1, from coordinate 18,404 downwards.
AAGGCGGTCATGTAGGGGGTGCAGTCGATGGGGGCACAGGAACAGAGCATACCGGACGTCTTCCGCGATGAGGCCAGCAGCCTTGCGTCGGCGGTTCTGGCCTCGGTCACGCCGCGCATGGTCAATCGTCTCGGCGGCGTCGCGGAATCGACCATCGCAGCGCTCGACCTCTTGACGAGTCCGGAAATCGTCAATCTCCTCAGCACCTTGCAAAGGGCCTCTGCGGTGCTCACGCCGCTCCTCGGCCAGATCGCGGAGATCGGCCCCGGTTCCAGCATGGATGGACTCGCGGACCGCGTCGTGCGCGCGGTCCGGGCTGGCGCAGAGGAGGTCGGTGTGCCGCCCCGCCCGGTCCGCATGCGCGAGCTCCTGCGCATCATGCGCCAGGATCCCGCGGTGGCGATCACGCTGCACTTCTTCCTCGGCTTCGTGCGCAGCATGTGGAGCCCGATCGCCGGGGAACAGTCGCCCAACACGGGAGGAGATAGGCATGGCCACTGACCGGGTTTCGATGATCGTGTTCTCGGGTGAGATGGACAAGCTGCTGCCCGTGGGCATTCTGGCGTCCGGCGCCGTCGCGATGGGGCATGAGGTGCGTATCTTTCTGACGTTCTGGGGCCTCATGGCGTTCAAGAAGGACGCGTTTTTCCACATGCCCGTGAGCCCGTCGTTTTCCGGCATGGTGGGCGACCTCGGCGCCATGCTCAAGGAAAGGAAGATCCCCGGCGTCGTGGATCAGCTACGCACGGCGAAGGAACTTGGCGACGTGGAGGTCGTCGCCTGCGGCATGACCATGGACCTCTTCGGTTTGAAGCTCGCCGATCTCGAGGATGTCGTTGACCGCGTAGCCGGCGTCGGGGAATTCATCGAGACGGCAAAGGAAGGCCATACGACTCTGTTCATCTGATGAACGTAGTCCCATGCCCGAGCGCGACACCTCGGTCGAGATGACGTCGCCAGCGAGTTGCGCGATGGCCTCCGGGTTGTCGGTGAATTTCCAGCAGCGCCGCTGCACCGCCCAGCCTACAAGGCGACCTGGCACCGACAATGCCCTGCGCGAACCGCAGGCCTTGGGCCCGCTCGACGGCAAGTCCTCGCGGATAGTCTCGGTCCAGGCCTACGGCCAGGCCCCGATCGTGCGTGCCTCCGAGGAGCGGCGGCAGGAGTCGAGCTTCTGGCCGGACTCCAAGACGCTCGCCTTCGACATCAACGCGCCCAAGGCCCCTGGCGACCGTCTCGTGCTGCTCCCCGTCTACGACTCGGACGGCCGCGCCATCGCCGTGGACGACGAGGAAAGCCTGCAAGAGCAGGATCTTGTGGGCCGGCTCGAGGGTTTGAACAGTTCACTTGAAACCAGGGCGAATCTACTCTAACCTTACCGGCTTGGAAAGGCTGATTGGGATTGGTGAGGCAGCCAAAGCGTTAGGTGTCGCTCACGACACTCAGATGGTAGGAAGCGCAGGGCAAGCTGATACCCGAACACACGGCCGGGAAGCATCTCCGGTATGATCTGGCCAAACGCAAGCCGGAGATGTACCGCAGCGCGCCGGATGAGCGGCGAACGATCGCCTACGCCCGTGTGTCCAGCCACGACCAGAAGGGCGACCTGGAATGGCAGAGGCAGGTCCTGGCACGCCAGGGCTGGGCCAACGAGGTCGTGTCGGACCTCGGCTCGGGCATGAGTTACCAAAAGAAGGGATTCAGGCATCTCCTCGGCGAAATCCTCGACGGCCACGTCGGACTGGTGCTCACCCACAAGGACCGACTGCTGCGGTTCGGAGCCAAGCTGGTTTTTGCCATCTGCGAGGCCAAAGAGGTCGAAGTCGTCATCCTGAACCAGGGTGAGGACACAACATTCGAAGAGAATCTGGCCAAGGACGTGCTGGAGATCATCGCCGTGTTCTCGGCCAGACTCTACGGCAGCCGCTCAGGCAAGAACCAGAAGCTGCTCGACGGCGCGAAGAGGGCGGTCGAGGAGGTGCAGGGATGCTGATGGTCCACCGCATCGCGCTTGATCCCAATCGAAAGCAGGCGACGTACTTCGCCAGGGCGGCTGGTACGGCCCGCTTCGCATACAACTGGGCGCTCGTCGGGTGGGGCCGCCAGTATGCCGCACACCACGAGGACCCCTCTCTTCCCGCGCCGTCGGAGACCGCCTTGCGCCGACAGCTCAACGCGATCAAGCGCACGGAGTTCCCCTGGATGCTCGAGGTTTCGAAGAACGCGCCGCAGATGGCGATCATCCAGCTTGGTCAGGCCTTCAAGAACTTCTTCGCCGGTCGGGCGAAGTACCCGACATTCCGTCGCAAGGGCGTCGACGACCGGTTCACGCTGACGAACGACCAGTTCCAGGTGGCGGGCCGTCGCATCCGCATCCCGAACCTCGGCTGGGTGCCTATGCGGGAAGAGCTGCGCTTCTCCGGCAAGATCGTGTCGGCGACGATCTCTCGGCGGGCGGATCGCTGGTTCGTCTCGATCACGGTCGACACGGAGGATCTGCCCAAGCGTGCGGCGGAACATCAGGGGACTGTCGGAGTGGACCTCGGCGTGCTCGCCCTGGCTACGCTCTCCACGGGAGAGCGCGTTGTGGGCCCCAAGGCGCTCAGGCGGGATCTCCGACGACTGCGCCGCCTAAGCCGGCGTCTCTCTCGCAAGCAGAAGGGCTCGAAGAACCGCGCCAAGGCGAAAAACAAGCTCGCGCAACTTCACGCCCGGATCGCGAACACCCGGCAGGACTCGCTGCACCAGCTTACCTCGGACCTGACGCGCCGCTTCGACGTCATCGGCATCGAGGACCTGAACGTGCGCGGCATGGTGCGCAACCGTCGCCTGGCCCTGCCCATCGCCGACATGGGCTTTGGCGAGTTCCGCAGGCAGCTCACCTACAAGGCCGAAAGACGAAGCGCCGTCGTCGTGGTAGCGGATCGCTTCTTCCCGAGCAGTAAGCTCTGCTCGGTCTGTGGCGTCGTCCAGGAAGAACTGCCTCTCGCGATACGCAGCTGGACCTGCCCAGCATGTCATACCACACACGACCGCGATCTCAACGCAGCGACCAATTTGGCTACATACGCCGTGAGTTCCACGGCGTCAGCCTGTGGAGGGTCAGGCTCTGGCAGCGGCCATCTGGCCACTGTGAAACCGGCCCCAATGAAGCAGGAAGTTAGCGTCAAAGCTACCTTCGGGTAGTTTTGAGTAGGTCTAACGGAACGGTACCTATGTTTGCCCTGACGGTGCCGCGAGGTTGGCCGCGGCCAGGACGCGCCGCGCGCAGGGATGGATCGATGCGGCAAGGACCGTGGTCTCCATCAACACAGGCAGCGGCGTCACGTACCTCGAGGCTGAGCGCAAGGAGCCGCGCGGCCTGCTCCCGGTCGATGGGGAACTCGTCTAAGGCTCGACGAGACGCGAGCGTCAGCCGATCGCAGGCTGGTGCCCGCGTCTATGTCGTAACCCAGACCGCGCGGCGCAACTGGGCCCGTTGGAACCAGCCGATTATTCGGTGCGCTCGCCCGAGAACTCGATCTCGACGCCGCCCCCGCTCGACTTGGCCCTCATGTACACGGCGTGCACCGCCGCAAGGTCCTCCACCGCGATGCCCAGCGACTTGAAGAGGGTAATCTCGTTGTCCGACCTCCTGCCCTCCACCTTGCCCGCGAAGAGTTCCCCGAGCTCGCCCTGGATGTGTCCCGGGCCTATCTCCCCCGCGGCCATGGGGATGCGGATCTCGTCCGCCTCGCTGGCCGCCGACTCCCGCCAGTCCACGAACAGCCGACTGCGGGCGACGGCCTCGCCGTCCACCTCGCGGAAACCCTGCGTCGATGCCCCGACCACGTTGAGGTGCGTCCCTGGCGCGAGCCACGACCCGCGCAGGATCGGTTCGCGGGAGGACGTCGTCGTGCAGACGACGCTCGCCCCCGCCACCGCCCGCTGCGCATCCGGCATGACCTCAACGGCGAACCCGTGGCGCTCCTCAACGAGTTCCCCAAAGCGGCGGGCGTGCTCCTCGCTGCGGCTCCAGACGCGCAGCCGCGCGATCTCGCGTACGGCGCGCACCGCCGCGACGTGCAGAAGTGCCTGAGTGCCCGAACCGAGGATGGCGAGGTCCACCGGGCCCTTGCGCGCCAGATGGCGTGTCGCAGCCCCGCTTACCGCCGCTGTGCGGATGGCCGTGATGGTGGCGGCGTCGGCCATCGCCAGGAGCTGGCCATGCTCCGGCTCGTAGAGCAGCACGGGCCCCTGGTGCGACTCGTAGCGCGTTCCGGTGTTGCCAAGGAAGACCGAGATCACCTTGACCCCCGCGGCCGGAATGGTGCCGAGGTAGGACGGCATGAGACCCACGACTCCCTTGCCGCCCGGTAGCGGCATCCGCGAGCGCAGGGGCTGCACGGCCTGCCCGGCCGAGCCCGCCTTGAGCGTCTCCTCCATGAGATCGATGCACGCGTCCATGGGCAGGTACTTCTCGACATCGGCGTGGCCCAGCATCAATACCTTCAAGACCTGCTCCCCTCCCGAATTGCTCCGCCGATCCTCGATGCGACGGACGCCATGGGCGCTCCCGCTACTGCATCCCTGCAGGGTCTCGTCGACGCTAGGGGACCCGGTCCCCGGTCGTCCTTGCACTACTTCGAGCGCCACCCGGCAAAGTCCCTGCGGGTGGTGTGCGGGATTCCTCGCCAGGTGCGCCGGTTGCGCCTCCCGCCCCAGGACGGCTATCCTGACAGATGTTTAGGGGGGCAAACCTTTCACATGACGATCTATAACAACGCGCCGGCCACGACGCGCGAGGGCCTCGTCGTGCGCATCCTCGAGGTGCTGCCTCGTCTCGTGCGCACCTTGCAGCGAGCCGCCTCGGCCGGCGGCGAAGAACCGCTCACCCTGCCGCAGTTGCGCCTTCTGATCGCAATCGGCACGGACTGCCACCGCACGGCGGATCTCGCCACACGCCTCGAGCTTGCGCCGGCGACCGTGAGCGCCAGCATCGATGGTCTGGTGCGTCGTGGGCTCGTGCTGCGGGCCGCGCATCCGTCGCGCGCGGCGGGCGACCGCCGCGTCGTACCTCTCTCGCTCACGGACGAGGGCGCGGCGGCCGTGGCCGCCGCCCAAGGTCGTCAGCGGTCGGCGCTCCTAAACCTCCTGGACGGCGTGTCCGAGGCGGAGCTCAAGGTGCTCGAGACGGCCTGCGCAACCTGGGAGCGCCAATTGGGCAAGACCACACGAGAGGGGGGCGAAGCCCGATGAGCCAAGCGGACCGGTCGCGGCGAGCCCGCGCAGAGAGCACGTCGAAGCCGCTGCACCACAGGGTTCCATACAAGTGGATTGCGCTTTCGAACACGACGTTGGGCGTCCTCATGGCCTCGCTCAACTCGTCGATCACGATCATTTCGCTGCCGGCGATCTTCAGGCATCAAGATCAACCCGCTCGTGCCGTCCAACACCGACTACCTGCTCTGGATGCTGCTCGGCTTCATGATCGTCTCCGCGGTGACGCTCGTGACGTTCGGCCGGCTCTCCGACATGTATGGCCGCGTGCGTCTCTACAAGGCGGGATTCCTCGTCTTCACCATCGGCTCGCTCGCGCTTTACGGCGTATCGCTCTGGATGACCGGCAAGTCCGCTGCCCTGGCCCTCATCCTGCTGCGCCTCGTGCAGGGCATCGGCGCCGCCTTCCTCTTCGCCAACTCGGCGGCGATCCTCACGGACGCCTTCCCGTTCAACGAGCGCGGCCTCGCCATGGGCATCAACCAGATCGCCGGCATCGGCGGCGGCCTGATCGGCCTGATTCTGGGCGGCGTGCTCTCGGTGATCGACTGGCACCTGATCTTCCTCGTGAGCGTGCCGGTGGGCCTCGCCGGGACGATCTGGGCCTACGTCGCCCTGCGTGAGACTACGAAGCCCAAGGCGGACCAGCACATCGACTGGTGGGGCAACCTCTTCTTCGCGGTCGGTCTCGTGGTGCTGCTGCTCGGCTTCACCTACGCGATCATGCCCTATGGCGGCGCGAACATGGGCTGGGGCAACCCGATGGTGCAGATCTTCATCGGCCTCGGCCTCGTCCTGCTCGCCGCCTTCATCGCCGTGGAGCGGCGGGTCGCGGAACCCATGTTCCATCTCGATCTCTTCAAGATCCGCGCCTTCTCGGCGGGCAATCTGAGCCAGTTTCTCGCCGGGATCGCGCGCGGCGGCCTGCAGTTCATGCTGGTGATTTGGCTGCAGGGCATCTGGCTGCCGCTGCACGGAGTGAACTTCGTGGACGCGCCGCTACGGGCTGCGATCGACATGATCCCCCTGATGGTCGGCATGCGCGCCACCTTCACCAACAGCTCGATGATGTTCTCCATCGCGGTGTTTTTCAGCATCCTCGTCGTGCGCCTCTCGCAGAGCCTCCCGGCGACGCTCTTCCACGGCCTCGCGCGGGTGGGCATCCCGACGGCCGTGGCCGCCGGGGTATCGCACCTGCCGCCGATCGAGGCCCTCTTCGCGGCGCTTCTCGGCTACAACCCGATGGCCAACATTCTGCCGGCGGCTGTGCTCCGGGCCCTGCCCGCCGCAAGCCGCAGGACGGTGCTCGGCAACCACTTCTTCCCCCACCTGATCTCGCCCCCGTTCATGGAGGCGATGAGCGCGCGGTCATGGTGACGGCCGCGACCCTGGCCTTCGTCGCCGCCTTGGCGTCGATGCTGCGCGGCAAGGCGTACCTCCACGAACGCGACAGCGAGGACCGGTAACGGGCGGCGGCTGGCGGGGACCGTTGGTGTACTAGAAGACCGGTGAGAAACCGGGGATTGTAAAGAGATTCAGGCGAGACCAGGGGCTGCGGAACAAGGAGTTGAGGACGTGGTGAAGGGCGGCGGCGGCGCTATTGAGGGCCGTAAGCAGGTGGGCGCCGCCCACCCGCATCGCCGCCTGGCCACTGCCCTCCTTGCGGGGGACACTGGCCAGCCGCCTCAGGTTCTGCACCGTGGCGGTCATCAGGGCTTGGATGTTCATCATCTCGAGGCCCAGGCCTTTGGCTCGTCGCATGCCGTGACACTCCTTGGCTTCGGCCCAGGTGCGCTCGATGCGGGTCCTGGCTCGGGCGAGTTCGGGCGGTCTCTCGCGGCCTCTCACATGTCTGGCGGCTTCGGCCGCGTGCACCTTGTCGCGGTGGGTACGGCCGGTTTCGAGGGGGATCAGGCGACGACGCAAGGGGCCGGGAACTGGCGACTTAGCCACTCTATCAGTCGGAACGATCGGCTCCACGCCGCGGCTCAGGACCTGTGCGAGGAACCGAGCCTCGGTGTAGTTGGCGTCCATCAGCAGGAAGCGCAGCAGGAGCTCTTGGCCGAACTGGCCTTGGATCTCGTCGAGCATGTCGATGGCGGCGGTGCGTTCCTGGGCGGAGTAGGCGTGGCTGGCGGTGGTTGCGAGGATGACGCCGGATTTGAGGTCCATGGCGTTGTGCACGAGGTAGCTGAGCGTGGCCCCGGTGTTGCCCTTGCGGAACAGGCGGGCATCCGGATCGGTCTTCGAGCGGTGCGTCTCGTTCGTGAACTTCTCGCCGTGGAAGTTCTCGTCCCCGGCCTTCCGCGGCTCGCTCGCAGCGGGCTCCGCCGCACTGCTGCCGGAGCTCGGCGGCTCCTTTGGATCCGCCGGTCCCTGCGGTGTAGCCTCCGCCGAGTCCTCGCGTACGACCTTGTCGACGAACTCGTCCACCGACTGCTCAGGGGCCACAGCCTCCAGGCTCTTGATCGCCGCCCGGGCCCGCACCTCGGATCCGTCGACGACCACTGCGCTGCCCTTGACCAGCCCCGCGTCGATGCACTGCTGCACGCCGGCGCGCATCACCTCGCGGAACACCGCCTCGCCCCACTGGTGGCGGCGCAGCTTCACGAGCGTCGTCCTGTCCGGCACCTTCTGGTTGAAGTCCAGCCCGCAGAACCAGCGGTATCCCGCGTGCATCTGCAGGTCCTCACACAACCGGCGCTCCGGCAGGTTGAACAGATACCCGAGCAACATCATGCGGAACGCCACCGTCGGATCCACCGACGGCCGACCCCGATTGGCGCTGTAGCTCCCTTCCGTCGCCGCGTAGATGGCCTTCAGATCCAATACCGCCCGGATCCGTCGCAGCAGGTGATCCTGCGGCACCAGGTCCTCCAGCTGAATGTACTGGAACATCTGCCCCTGCCCGTCCGACTTCGAGAGCACTACCCCCACCTCGGCCTACACCTTCGACACCCGCCGGCTTTACTCCTTGCTTTCCCACTACCTACCATTAGTTTTTCACCGGTCTTCTAGGCGAGGCGCTGCGCCGTGCCGACGGGGATCAGGTGGACCGCCAAGGCCCCTCTCCCTGTACGACGCCCTGTTCATCCAGGGCGATCGCACGGTCGAATGGTATCTGGCGAACCACCGGCCTGTCGGCCGCGGCGCGCGTTCGCAGTTCGCTTGCGAACAGCGCGGGATAGTCCCCTTGCGTCAGCGGGTCCCAGTGCATGGGGATACAGAGCGCCGGGTTCACCCACGCCGCGGCTTGCGCCGCCTCCCAGGGCTCCATCTCCGTGACCGCTCCCGGAAACTTGCCCACCGGAACGAGCATCACGTCTGGCTTGTAGAACTCGCCGATCAGGCGGAAATCGGAGAACAGGCACGTGTCGCCGGTGTGGTAAAGACGCAGGGAACCCAGCGTCAAAATGAAGCCGAGCGGCACGCCGGTCAGGTAGATGTCGTCCGACCTCGTGAAGGAGATGTGCACTGCCTGGACCGCCTTGATCCGCACGCCACCGTCCTCGCGCTGCGCGCCAGGCACCATGCGGAAGGTCCGTGCCGAATCGACGCCGTGGCGAAGGGCGTGCGTGGCCACGTCGGCTGGCGCGTAGAGTCTCGCCCCAGGGTTGGCGAGCATGAGTTCGACCGCGTCGCCAAGGTGGTCCTTGCCGCCGTGCGTGACGAGCACGAGGTCGCAAGGCACGTCCGTGGCTCGGACGGAAGTCATCGGATTCTCGCTGAAGCACGGGTCGATCAGGATGCGCACACCACCATGCTCCACGAGGAAGTTGGAGATGCCAAAGTAGCTGATCCGCAGCACAGACGGTTCACACTCCCGAGACGAATTTCGCTCGCTATCGTTGCTAGACGGTATACGCGGCGACAATCTCCTCGTTCAGCGTGACGCCAAGTCCCGGGCGCTGATCGAGCGTGAAGTTCCCGTCGCTGAACGTGGCGATGGGAGCCGGCGCGAGGCGCTGGCGCAGGGGGTTCTCCTGGGTCTTCGACCAGTCACTCTCCATCGACTCGAAGATCAGGCTCGTGGGCAGCGCGGCGGCAAGCTGCATGGATGCCGCGATGCAGATCGCGGAGGAACTGCCGGTGTGCGGGGCGTACGGCACGTGGAAGGCGCTCGCCAGCGCCGCGATCTTGCGGCATTCCGTGAAGCCGCCGGCCCGCGAGACATTGGGCTGCACGATGTCGATGAGGCGTCGGGAAAGGATGTCGCGCATGCCGAAGCGGGAGAACTGTGTCTCTCCTCCGGCGATCGGGATATCGAGCTTGCGCTGCAGCAGTTCGTAGCCCTGTAGATCGTCCGGCGCGATCGGCTCCTCGAACCAGCGCACGTCGAGCTCCTCCAGCTTGCGCCCGACGGCCACCGCGGTGCCCACGTCGTATCCGCAGTTTGCATCCACCATGAGGTCGATATCGGAGCCGAGTTCTCCCCTGATCGTCCGCACCACCTCGATATCGTCGACGAAGCGCCTGGGATTCTGCCCCACCTTGATCTTGATGGCGCGATATCCCTTCTCGACGAACTTCTTGGCGTCCGCCAGGGTCTGTTCGAAACCTCTGAAGCGCACCGACGAGGCGTAGACCGGAAACGTCGCGTTAGCGATACCGCCCAGGAGCGCCGCGACAGGCTTGCCCTCCGCCTTGCCCATGATGTCCCAGAGGGCGATGTCGATCCCGCTGACCGCTTCAAGATAGAAGCCCTTGTCGTGGCCGCGGTTCATCATCATCCCGTACAGGCGCTCCCAGATCACCTCGACGTCATAGGGGTCCTTGCCGACCAGGACCGGCCTCAATGCGTGAACGATCTCCCGCGTCGCGGTGGGAGCGAGGCGCACCATGCATTCGCCGACGCCTTCGATGCCCTCGTCGGTCTTGATGCGCACAAGCGTGGTGCGGTACTGGCCGAACACGATCGGCCCCAGTTCATCGGCGTAAGGCAGGCTGATCGGGGCCTTCATGCGTTCCTGGATCGGGACCACCAGGCTGACAGCCGTGACATCCGTGATCTTCAACAGGATTCCCTCCATTCATATGCGGCTCTGCCGATGTCTCGCGGCGGCGCTGCTATGCGAACCCGGCCGCCGCTAGCGCCTGACGGAGTTCGCGGCGCGCGGCGTGCGCCTGGTCCACCGAGACTGCCCCGAAGCGGATGCCGCTCCCTGGCGCCATCTGTCCCACCAGCGGCAGGTCGCAGCCGATGACGGTGGCGATCTTCGCGTATCCGCCCGTCACTCGGTGGTCGACCATGAGGAGCACCGGCTGGCCGCTGCCCGGCACCTGCACGGCGCCCGTGGGGATGGGATCCGAGATGATGTCCGCCGCTTCCGTGTGCCGGATGGGCGGACCCTGCAATCGGTAACCGGTTCGATCGCTCTGTGGTGTGACCACGAAGACCTCCCCGAGGAACGTTCGCACCGCCTCGTCGGTGAATCGGTGCGCCTGAGGACCGAGCACGACCCGAACGGTTACCTCCTTGGGGAACCGGGGCCTGAGTCGGATCGGCAGGGCCTGGGGCACCGGCACTCCGCCCGGGCTCCCGAGATCCAGCCGGTCGCCTGCCTTGAGCGGGCGTGGCAAAGGGCCGATGCCCGCGGCCACGAATGTGCTGCAGCTTCCTAGGACGGGGTCCAGCCTGAAGCCCCCTGCAACGGCCATGTAGCTGCGCATGCCGGTCGTCCCGGGTGGACGCGAAAGTCTGAGCTCCTCGCCCGCCATCACCTTGAACGCCTGCCACACGCCGGGGCTAGCGCCGGAGTCCAGCGCGACCGCCACATCAGCCCCCGTCACGGCGACCCAGTTCTCCCGATCCATGACGCAGGAGAACTCCCCTAGCGTGATCTCAAGCAGCGCCGTCCCCGCCGGGTTGCCGACGAGCCGGTTCGCAAGTTCCGCACTCAGCCAGTCCATGGCGCCCGATACCGGCACACCGTAAGGCTGATAGCCGTACCGGCCCCCGTCCTGCACGGTGGTGAAGAAGCCGGCGCGCCGCACGGTCAGGGAGCCCATGGCGATCATCGTGGATTCGCGAGGCCGGCCCCCGCGCTGTCGCAGATCTCGCGCCAGGTTTCCGTGTAGCGATGCGCACTGGCCGTGTTGAACACGACGACGCGCTCTCCCCCCTGTAGCTCGCCCCGCTCGGCGAGCTGACGCGCGGCGTCGAGCGCGACCGCGCCCTCGGGACTCAGGGTCAAGCCCTCCTCACGAGCCGTCCGCAGCATGAGGGAACGCACGTCGTCCATGCGAGCGGCCACGGCGCCTCCCCCGGACTCCCGCAAGGCACGCAGGATCAGGTCGCTCGCAAAGGGATTGGGCGTGCGGAGACCACACGGGATGACATCCACGGTCTCCCATGGCCGCACCGTCGGCGTTCCCTCGTCGATCGCCCGGGCGACCGGCGCGCAGCCGTCCATCTGAGCGGCGTAGATGCGAGGCATGTCTCCTTCGAGCCAGCCGAGATCCCGAAGCTCGGTTGCCGCCTTCCAGAGGCTCACGACGCCATGGCCGCCGCCGGTCGGGAAGATGATCACTTCGGGCATACGCCAGCTGAACTGCTCGGCCAGCTCGAGCCCCATCGTCTTCTTCCCTTCCTGCCGATAGGGCTCGTGAAAGGCCTGCACGCTGAAACAGCCTTCCTCGACGCGACGATCCAGAAGCTTCATGCCCTGAGCCTTGCCGCCGTGGAATGTCTCCGTGGCCGCACCGGCGGCGATCAGGTCCAGTTTCGCCTGCAAGATCGCATCGTCGTGCAGGATCACATGCACCTCGATCCCCGCGCGCCTGCCATAGAGCGCCCAAGACCCCGCGGCGTTGCCTGAGCTCAGCAGCACGATGCTCGGCACGCCCAACGCCTTGTACATGGTCAGGGCGACACTTGCGCCGCGATCCTTGAACGACCCCGTTGGGTTCTCGGCCTCGTTCTTCACGTAGAGCTCGTCCAGGCTAAAGGCCCGCCCGAGGCGCGGCAGTGGCACGAGTGGCGTCATGCCCTCCCCGAGGGTCACACGTTCTTCGTACGGACCCGGTAGCAGTTCGCGATAGCGCCAGAGACTGCGTTCGCGCGTAGCGACGTCCTTCGGGGACATGGTTCGGCGAACGCGGTCCAGATCGTAGCGCACCTGCAGGGGCGCCCCGCAGGATTCGCAGAGCGAGCGTGGCCGGTCCGGGGTGTACTCCGCCCCGCAGCCCGTACAGCACAGCCCGTCCATCAGGTGTCCATCCATGTCCGCCCCCCCCCCTCTACAGCCAGTCTTTGATCGGCCGCACCTCAAAGCCCGCGGCCAGAACAGCTTCGCGAACCGCGGCGAGGATGCCGGTGGCGCCCGGCGTGTCCCCGTGCACGCAGACGGTATGGGGCTCAACCCGATAGGTCTGGCCGTCGACGGTATCCACGAGGTGGTCTGTCAGCATCCGAACCACGCGGCGCGCTGTTTCCTGGGCATCCGTGATCAGGGCACCGGACAGGCGCCGCGGCACCCCCGTTCCGTCGCGCTGATAGGCTCTGTCGGCGAAGACCTCCCTCGCCACACGCAGCCCCCTCGCCTCACCCAGACGGTGAAGCAGCCCACCCGAGCGCGTCACGAGAATCAGCGACGGGTCAGCGGCTGCGACGGCGTCCACCACCGCGCCGGCCAGTTCCTCGCTGTGGAGCGCCATGTCCGAGAACTGACCGTGCAGTTTGATGTGGCCCACCGATGCGCCGACGCTCCCGGCGATTTCGCGTGCCGCACCGAGTTGATAGAGAATCATCAGCCTGGCCTCTCGCAGGCTCAGGTCCATCTTGCGTCGGCCGAACCCCTGCAGGTCCGGAAGGCCCGGGTGTGCCCCAATGCCCACGCCATGCTCGAGGGCGAGGCGCATGGTGCGTTCCATCACGACCGGGTCGCCAGCGTGGTAACCGCAGGCGATGTTCGCGGAGCTGATGTACTGGATGACGGTGCGGTCGTCGCCGATGTCGTAGGCCCCGAAGCCTTCACCCATGTCGCAGTTGATGTCGACGACGCCCTTGACCACTGAAGTCACCCTCCTCCCCCGATCTGTCACTCTGCGCGCTCCAGGCGCTCTGCCGCCGCCATCGTCTCCACCGCGAAGAACTGCACCTCGTCGCCGACCGCCATGGGCGTCGGCGGCACGCGGTCGGCGAAGAACAGCCGGATCGCCGTTCGGCCGATGATGTGCAGTCCGCCAGGGCCTCGCAGCGAGTAGATGCCGCACTGGCGTCCGCCGAGTCCGATTGCCCCCTGCTCGACCGCTGCCCGCGGCTCAGACCTCCGTCCGATCCGTAGCGCCGGCGGACTCTCCGCCAAGCTGGCGTGGCCCGGCGCAAAGCCATACATGTAGAGCCGGTAGCGAGCCTCGGCGTGCAGCCCGACAACGTCGCCTTCGCCGAGGCCAAGGCCATGCGCAACCTGCGGCAGGTCCGGCCCTTCTTCCCCGCCATAGACGACCGGCACTCGCCATCTCGTCTTGGGCTGGGATCCTTGGTCAGGCACCGGCTGAAAGCCACGAACCACCCGCTCCAGGAACGCGCTCGCCTCCAATGGGGCCGTACGGTCCGGATCGAAGTAAACGGCCAGCGAGCGGTAGGCGGGCACAAGGTCAAGCAGACGGCCAGGTCCTTCGCGCTGCCACGCCCGCGAGATCGCATCGCGCAAGGCAAGACACTGGCGCCCGATCTCGGGCGAAATCTCCTCGCGCAACTCGACAAGCACTCCCGCGTCGCCGAGTGGTCTCAGCTTGACGTCCAAATCCGACAACAGGGCACCCCCTGGGATGCTTGATCACTGCGCACCGGGAATCACGAGACTGAGCGCGGGCCACAAGGTGACCAGCAGAAGGACCACGAGCGAACCGAGCACATAGGGCAGCACGGGCCGCACCGCCTCACTTACCCGCACGCCTGCGAGGTTGCTTGCCACGTAGAGGCTGACACCTACGGGCGGCAGCATCAGCCCGATCGTCGAGTTCACCACGATCACCGCGCCAAGCTGGAGCGGATCCACACCGGCGGCGATCGCCGCCGGCACCACGAGCGGCACCATGATCAGGATGGAGGGAGCCGTCTCGATGAACACGTGGATGAGCAGGAACGCCAAGTTGATGACGAGCAGCAGCAGGAGCGGCGATCGCACGAGGGACCCAAGCATCGTCTGCACGTCGCCAGCGACGCCCGACGTCAGGAATCCCCAGCCAAGCACCACGGCGTTGACGAGGATGAACATTGTCATGCCGGTATTGTCGAGGGCCTGGCGCAACACGCGCACAGTCTGACGGAGATTGAGCTCGCGCATCAGGAGCATCATCGCCACCACGACGACCACCGCGACCGCTCCCGATTCGGCCGGCGCGAAGACCCCGCTCATGATGCCGCCATCGAGGATCACCGGAATGATCAAGATGGGAATGGCGGGCGGAATTGCGCGAAGCAGGTTGGAAAGGCGGAAGGATGTCCGGCCTGGAACGCCCTTGCGCCTCGCGAGGACCACGCTGATGCCCGCCATCGTCACAACAATCAGGATGCCGGGCACGATTGCCGCCTTGAAGACGTCGATCACGCTGAAGTTGGCTACAGTCGCGTACAGGATCAGGGCGATGGCCGGCGGGAACACGGTACCGATCACGCCCGCCGCGCTTTGCAGCGCCGCCGCTTCCGCCGGCTTGTAGTCGCCGCTGTCGACCAACTGCGGAATGAACACCGTGCCAAGGGCGGCGGTGTCGGCGATGGCACTGCCGGACATGTTGGCGAACAGCGCGCTCGTCATCACATCGACGACAGCAACGCCGCCAGGCAACCAGCCCAGGGCGGCCTGAACCAGGCGTCCCAGGCGGCGCGTAAGGTTTGTCTGCGCGATCAAGGCACCCATCACCATGAAGAGCGGAATCGCGAGGAGCACGATGTTGGTCGCTCCGCCGAGCGCCTGCTGCGCGGGTGTGGACGAGCTGCCGAGCGCCCCGGAGATGATCATGGCGCTGCCGCCAAGCCCCAGGGCCACCGCGACGGGTACGCCCAGCAGCAGGAAGCCGACCACGGAAACGAGCGCCGTGATCGGTGGCGCCAGCGGCGACGCGAAGATCAGCAACCCGACCGCGACGCCGACTGGAATGCCGAGAAAGAAGGGTGTTCCTTCGTGGTGCAGTGGAAGCCGGAGTACCAGCATGACCAGCCCCAGCAACATACCGACCGGCAGTGCGATGTCGACCCAGACCTGCGCGATGCCCAACGTCGTGATCTGCATCGTCAGGTCGCCTGGCACCATGCCGACGTAGGACAGCGCCATATACGCGAGATAGGCCGCGGTCGCGCCCCAGGCGAGACCGCGAAAGCCCGCCGGCCAGGGCCGGGGCAGGTAGGAGTAGAGCTCGATGCGCGGCGTGCCGTCGGTCCACAGCGCGCGCGGCACACCCAGGAAGATGATCCACGTGAAGAGCAGGACCAGCAGATCCTCGGAGTACGAGATGCTGTCGTTGAGGACGTAGCGGAAGAGTACCTCCGCCGCCATCGCAACGATGACCGCGATCAGGAGCGCGGTTTGTACGGCGAAGATGCCGCCGTGCAGGCGGTCGCCGATTCCCTGCGCCACCCTGGACAGGCGGTTGCGTGCTACCCCAGGCTCATTGGCGCGATCCATGCCGCACCCTCCCCTCGGCGCGACTCGCTGCAGAGGGCTCGGGCGGGCGGCACCCCTGAAGGGACCGCCCGCCCGAGCGACGAGCCTATTGGCCCGATTGCTGCACCGCCTTCTGGATCTGCTGCACCAGGCTCTTGCCGACCACGGACTCGAGCTGCTGGTAGACCACCTTGGTGGCGGCCTTGAACGGCTGCAGGTTGGGGTGCGTCACCACGACCCCCGCCTGCTGCATCGTCTTGATTCCGGCCGTCTGCTGCTGCACGGCGAGTTGCCACTCGTACGGCTCGACCTGGCGCTCAGCCGAGATCAGATCCTTCTGCTCCGTGGGCGTCAGCTGCTTCCAGAAGCTCTCGGAGACCAGAACCGGGCCGAAGACGAAGAAGTGCTGCGTGATCGCGAGGTACTTGACGGCTTGATAGTCCTTGCCGGAGACCAGAGAGCTGATCGGATCGTCCATGCCATCCACCGTATGGGTCTGCAGGGCGGTAAACACCTGGTTGACGGCCAACGGCGTCGGGTTGGCGCCGAGCGCCCTGTCGGTGTAGTCGCCTGCCGGTGGGTCGAACACCCTCAGCTTCATGCCCTTGAGCGAGGCGACGCTCGTGACCGGCCTGTCTGTCAGGAAGTCGGAGTAGCCGAACGGCCAGACGCCGATGACCTTCATGTGGTACTTGCTGAAGTGGCTCCAGATCTCCTGACCGACCGGCCCGTTCGATACCGCCATGACGGACTTCTCCGACGGGAAGAGATACGGCAGGTACATCGCCTCGAACTGCGGCACGAGGGACGCGACTCCGCCCGTGACCGTCATCTGGATGCTGCCAGTCTCGATCCCGGAGAGCACCGTGTTGGTGGAACCCAATTCGCCGAGCGGATAGGTTTGGATCGTAATCTTGCCGCCGGTATCCTTCTTAAGGATCTGTCCAAGGCGCTGCGCCGCCAGTGTCTGCGGCGACGTCGCGCCCGTAAACAGCGCAAACTTGGCGACGATAGGCTCGGCAGACGCGCTCTTGCTCTGTGCGGGCGCTTGTGACGAGCCGCATCCTGCAGCGAGGATGGCTACGGAAACGAGACCGAAGAGCACTCCCGACCGTTGGCGCCTGATCACACCGAATCCCTCCCCCTAGTGGACGCCGGTGCCGCGAGCCCTACGGACTACCCCTGCCTGTCAGGCATCACTCCTCCCAACGCAGGAGATAGCGCATGCTGGGCGATGAGAACGTCGCTCCCGGGTCCAAGGTGCGGATAGAACGGAGCGCTGACCGACAGACATGGTCCCGGACGTAACCGTCCGCCGGCTGGCGCTCTCTGAGAAGTTCCACGATGTGCCGGTGCTCCAATGCCGAACCTTCGCGCGCGCTGACGTTCTCCAGGGTCAGCGTGCGACACAGCATCGCACGGATGCCGACGGCGTCGTACGTCGCAATCAGGGACCGGTTCTCCGATGCCCGGACAAGCATCTCGTGAAACCGGGTGTTCAGCCTCAGGAACGTCAGGAGATCACCCCGACCACGCGCCTGCTCTGTCTCGTAAACGACCCGGTCCAGTTCCTCGAGCACTTCCACCGAGATCCCCTCCGAGCAGATGGCCACCGCCTGGCTCTCCAGCGCAGCACGACAGAGGTAGATGTCGGCGACATCCTGCGGTGTCGGCAGGAAGACGCTGTAGCCAAGGGACTCTCGCTGTACCAGGCCCTCGATCATGAGCTGCTTCATGGCTTCCCGTACGGGAGTCCGGCTCACACCCAGGCTGAGCGACAGATCGACCTCGGTGATGCGTGCTCCGGCTTTCAGTTCGCCGCTGAGAATGAGTTCACGCAGGTGCTCTCGAACCGCCTGGTACAAATGCTGCGGACGGACCAGTCGCGTGGACATAGGCACCTCCTGCATCCTGTACCCAGGGTGCAGTACCCCCAAGATCATGTCAATACAACGTGAAATTGAAAACAAGAACCACGGGAACTGCTGCCGCATCCGTGCAATTTTCAGCCCACAGAGCGCAATAGCCCGGGCACCAAGGCCCGGGCGTTGCGTGATCCTATCGTACCGACGTGACGTCCCAGACTAAGGGGTTTGCCCTAAGGCGTGACGCGGCCGGCGCCGTAGTAGAGGCCCGTCCACTTGGCGGTGGAGAGGTTGTCGATCTCCACACCCACCTGCGGGTTGTCGGCAGCCACAAACGCGTGCTGGATGCCGTTGTAGCTGCCGATGTAGATGCCGACGTGCGACGGCCCTGGCTTGTAGGTCTGGAAGAAGACCAGGTCCCCAGGCTGGAGCTGCGCCTTCGTGATCCGGGTCGTCGCCCGGTACTGCTGGCCCGAAAGCCGCGGCAACTGCACCCCGAGGTGGTTGTAGACCCACTGCACGAGGCCCGAGCAGTCGAAGCCGGCCGGCGAGGTCCCGCCCCAGACGTAGGGCCTGCCCACTTCCGCCAAGGCGAGCTTGACCGCGGCGGCTGCCACGGATGACACGTTCGAGGACGGCGCGCTCGACGACACGGAGGCCGAACCGCTGAGAT
>JAJZAT010000002.1 GCA_021799275.1 Bacillota bacterium | reverse complement strand
AAGGCCATCGAGCTCGCCGCCGTCCGGAGGCTCAACAGCCTGGGCTACGTCGTCATCCTCCAGCCCGACACGGCGGCGTAAGCCCTCCCGACAGCGTAACCTGCGTCCTGAGGCCTCCCAATGCGGCATCCAGACTTCTATGCCCTTCGGGCGTTCTCACGAAGGCTTCGTTTTCGGGGCAGCGCATGGACCGAGGCCGCAACAACAAGCGTCCGCCATTGGCAAGAACGCGGTGACCTGGTCATGGCGGAAAACTGCACTGTCTACACGAGAGATCTCCCTGGTTGTGGCAAAGTGAAAGGGAACCAAATGTGGACCGGTGGCCGAGCAAGTGGAGTTCTAGCGGGCGATCTGCGAGTTTCTCAGCCACTCCGCCTACTGGGAGGAGCGCCTGGACAGCAAATACCTGATCAGAACCTACGACGACACCCTCACCCCTGAGGACGTCGCCAAGGGCTACAAGCATCCTGCAGAGATTGCAGTCGACTTCCACGGCCGGCAGCGCTTTCCATTGCGTCGAGCAGTCGCTGCCGATCATCGTCCATGCGCCGCTGCTTCTACAGTATGCACGCGGAATTTTCGGGGACGAAAACTCCGCGTCTCTCGCCTGAGGGTGGTGAACACGGGTTAATGGCAGGGCGCGCCGATAAACGCTTCGGCGCAAAGCAATGCCGCCCAAGTCCATAACTGGGCGGCTGACGGCGATAACCAGCGGAAGTAGACTGCGAGCAAGCGCATAAGCCGAGTTCTGTCGCGGATGATCATTTATCTTGGATGCCAGTTGCCTGGCACCTCGAGCGACCGTACCCGGAAGGTCGGCGGGCAGCGTCATGCCTTCCCTATTTGGTCTTGCTGCAGATGGGGTTTGCCTGGCAGCCCGGTCGCCCGGACCCCGGTGGTCTCTTACACCACCGTTTCACCCTTACCCTCGCGGGCGGTATGTTTCTGTGGCACTTTCCTTGAGGTCGCCCTCACTGGGTGTTACCCAGCATCCTGCCCTGCGCAGCTCGGACTTTCCTCAGGCCTTGCGGCCCGCGATCATCTAGCTTACTCGCAAACTCGTATGTTAGTCGCATCGTGACAGCTTTGCAATGGCCGTCACTTGTTGCGCTGGCGGTCGATGGACATGTTGGCAAGATCGTCGGGACGCTTGACGGCGTCGTGCGGGAGAAGCTGAATCGACCAGCGCTGAAAGTGCAGCAGCAGCCTGCGGACTTCGACAAGAAGCGGTTGCAGGCCACCCTGCCGCACTTCCTGCGCTCCGGACACCTGGCGCACGACGAGCTCCGAACCCGCGTGCACCTGGACTTCCTTTGCGCCAAGACCGGCCGCGGTCCGCAGCGCCTCGATAAGCGCGGAATACTCCGCGACGTGCTCGGTGGTGGTGCCGATGAAGCGGCCGAATTCCTCCACCACGTGCCCTTGGGGATCAAGGAGGACGACGCCGATGCCAGCCTCGCCAGGATTACCACGAGCGGTTGCGGCGGTGTGGATCACAAGCGATCGGTGGTCCCTGGGTACTTGAAGCTCCGCCACACCAATCCCTCCGAGGCCTCTCGCACTGGAATGGGAAGGGACCTGCGCAGCCGCGCCGCCAAGTGGCGCAAAGCGCAGATCTCGAGGTCGTGCAGTTCGGCGATTGCGGCGCCGCGACGGTGGAGCAGAGCGGCGTCCGCTGGCGCGATGTGATCGGTCACGACAAGGTCCGGCTGCGTTTCGCGGGCGGCGGCGACAAGGTGCTGGCCGCTGCCAAGGAGCACGCGGCGCGCCAGCTGGTCGCCACCCGACACGAATAGCGCATTCGAGCCTGTGACGCGGAGGACCTTCTCCAGGACAGCGTAGGCCGGGACGGGCTCGATCATGCCAAGGCGGACGGCGCCGTAGGTCGGGTCGGGGTTCTCGAGTTCGACGATGTCGTACGCGATCTCCTCGTAGGGATGCGCGAGGCGCATGGCGGCGAGGATCGCCTGTTCCCCGTAGGCTGCGTAGACGGCCTCGACTCTCGCCTCGGCCACGATCTCGCGCTCGCCCGGACTGCCAAGGTAGGGACGGGCGCCCGCGAGCGGTCTGAAGCTGCCCTCGCCGTGCAGGGTGAAAGTGCAGTCGGCGTAGCGCCCGATGCGGCCGGCGCCGGCGGCGACGATAGCCTCGCGCACCTCGTGAAGGTGCGTTTCCGGGACGAACACCGTGAGCTTGCGCAGCCTCGCCCTGCCGTAGGGGAGCGCCTCTTCGCGCGTAACGCCGATGGCGGAAAGGAGATCCGCCAGCAGGCCGTCCGGGTGCGCGAGGGCCGCGTCGCCGATCGGGACCGCCGGCCCCAGGATCGCCTCAGGCGCCACGACGATCGTCGCGGGACTCGGCTCGTCCGGTTCCACGAGGGCGACCAGAATCTCCTCGGCGCTCCGCGGCAGGCGGCCGACGCTGCGCAAAAGGCCCTTGCGGTCGTGCAGCATGGGCTGGAGCGTCGCAAGAAGCTCAGACGTCTCCACGGCACTCCGCCTCGAGCATGGCGATCTGCTGCAGGATCTCGGCGCGCCGCTCGGCGTTGGCGCCGCGCAGTCTTGCGTCGAGCAGATGGCGGTGGCGTCGCAGCAGCAGGTCGAAGCCGGCTGGGCGCGTGCGCCTGAGGACAGGCCCCAGCACGGCGTCGAGCGGAGCGAGCTCCGCCGGCTGCCCGAGTCGTGCGGCGATGAGAGGGTAGGGGCGGTCCGCTTCGATGGCCAGGCGCTCGTCGACGATCACGAGTCCGCGCTGCGCGAGTCCCATGCGGAGGTCGGCGGCCAACTGCATCGGTCCCAGCACGAACGTCGCATGCGGGAAGGCGTGGGCGAGATCGAGGATCCGCAGGATGGTCCGACCACCCATGCCGAGGATGGCGACGCCGGCTAGAGGCTCGCCGATCAGCGGACGCAGGCCGTCACCGCGGCGCAGCGTCAGCTTCTGCAGGCCCGCGCAGGCGCTTTCCAGGCGTTTGAACGGCAGATCGCCAAACTCGGTGGCGAAGACCATGAAGACATCCGCTTCTTCGGCCAGCCGTCGCGCAAAGAGGCCGTCGCCGGCGCCGATGTCCGCCATGACCCCTCGCCGCGGCATGAGGTCGCGAGCGCACTCGAGCCGCTGCGGCAGGACCAAGGCGCCACCTCCTGTTGCATGAGATTTGCAGCGCCACCGCAGGATACTGGGAGAACAGCAAAGGAGGGGTTGAGTTGGCGCAGCTTACGGAATCGTTCCAGCACTTCGAGAAGGAACTCGAGCAGAAGCTCGATGTCGCCAAGGGGATGGGGCTCTCCAAGGAGCACATCGACCTGTCCGCCAAGCGGCTCGGAGACTGGCTGCTCAAGGAGAGCGAGCCGCAGTCCCCGGAACAGGTTCTCCTGAAGCAGATGTGGCAGTACGCCACGGACGACGAGCGCCACGCGATGAGCTCCGTGCTCCACAAGATGATCGAACGGACCGTCCACTAAGCAAGTCTACAGGAAGGCCCCTCCCGCTGCACGGGAGGGGCCTTCGGCATGGCTCAGACGACGGCGTCCTCCTGGATCAGCCGTCCTTCGGCGAAGCGGGCGAGGTCGAGTCCCTCGACGTCGACGGAGCGCGCCGCGCCATGGCCGATGATCTCGGCGAGCGCGAGGCCCGCGGCCGGACCCTGCATCATGCCATGGCCCGAGAACCCGGCGATGATCTGAAAGCCCCTCAGATCAGGGTGCGGGCCGATGATCGCGTTGTCGTCGGGCGTCACCTCGTAAAGCCCGCACCAGCCGTTGCCAAGATGCAGCCGCTCCAGCATCGGCACCCTTGTCGCCAGGTCCGGCCAGATGGCGTCCTGAAACAGCCCCCGATTCCAGTCCCAGACGAAATCCTCTGGGTCGTCGTCGAAGGCCTTGCCGCAGAGCACGCGTCCGCCGGCCTCCGGGCGGAAGTAGAAGCCCGTCGGATCCACCGTCAAGGGATAGTTGCCAAAACGGTCCTCCGGTACGTCGCAGATGTAGATCTGGCGGGCCTTCGGCACGATGGGCACGTCGACGCCGGCGAGACGGCCGACCTTGCCGGCCCAGGCGCCTGCCGCGTTGACGACGACATCCGCCTGGACCCTTACGTTCGCGCTGCTGACGGCCTGCACGCGGCCCTGGAACGTCTCGATCGCCACGGCCTCCTCCGGCACGAAGCGCACGCCAAGCTCCCGGGCCTTGTCGGTAAAGCCGCGCATCACCTGGTAGGGGTCGAGGAAGCCGGCTTCGACGCCGAAGATGCCCCCGGTGAGATCGTCCGTCGCGAGCTCCGGATAGCGCTCCTTCACCTGCGCGGGCGACAGGCGCTCCAGCTCGACGCCGTGCGCCTCCTGGTAGTCCGCGCGCCGCAGCAGCGCGGACTCGTTGGCCTTGTCGAGCAGGAAGAGGTAGCCGTTCTGGCGGAAGCCGACGTCGGGACCAGGGCCCTGGGCGGTTGCCATCACCTCGGGGAAGCGCCGGTAGAACTCGACGCTCCAGCGGGCGAGGGCGATGTTGGCCGGGGTCGAGAAGAGCTGGCGGATGCCACCCGCCGAGAGTCCTGTCGACGAGTGCATGTGCAGCGGGTCCTGCTCGAAGACGACGACATCCCGCGCAAGGTTCAGGTTTCGCAGATGATAGGCGACCGACGGCCCCATGACGCCGCCGCCGATGATCGCGACATCGGCCCGGACTTCCTCCAGGGTGATCCCCTCCTGTTGCAGATGGCATAACACGACATGCTGCCCAAGTAAATCAGCCGATGGGCCTGTCCGCGCCTGCAAGATCCCGCGGCTTGCAGGGATTCGGCGTGCGGAGGCGAAGACGGCCTGCAGTTGGTCGACCATGGTCGACCGAAGGGGGCGATCGCCGTTCGACGCCTGACAGAGAAGCCCGCGTACCGGCGCGTGGCCGAAGAGATCGAGGCGATGCTTGAGCGAGGCGAGTTCGCGCCAGGGGACGCGCTGCTGCCGGAACGCAAGCTCAGCGAGCAGCTCGGAGCGAGCCGCACCGCCGTGCGCGAGGCCTTGGCGTCGCTCGCCGGGGCCGGAGTGATCGAACTCACGGGTCAGGGGGCCGTCGTGCGCCGCCGCGACGTGCAGTCCGTATCCGGGGCGTTCGGGGCCCTGCTGGCGCACGAGCAGGCCGACGTTCTGGAACTGCTCGAAACCCGCGAAATCATCGAGGCGCAGGCGGCGCGCCTGGCCGCGGAGCGCTGCACCATGGCGGACGTGCACCGCCTGAGCCTCTACGCCGTGGAGGTGGACGACGCGATCGCGAGGCGCGCCGACGCCACCGATCCCGACACGAACCTGCATCTGGCGCTGGTGGCCGCGACGCACAACAGGACGCTCGAGCAGGTCTCGCTCGTTCTCGAGGGTGCGATGCGCCGCCTCTACCGCCCCACGCGCCGCGTCATGCTCTTCGACACCTCCCTGGCGGACGCGTTCCGCGACGAGCACTGGGGCCTGATCGAAGCCCTGCGCACACGCAACGGCGACCTGGCGGAGGACCTGATCCACCGCCACATCTCGCGTGCCATGGAGTTCACGCGTCAGGCCCTGGATCGGGAGGGCGGCGCAGGGGAGGAATGAGCATGGGCTACCTTCGCGATGCCCCGGACGACTGGCTGCCGCTGCGGCTCGTGGACCAGGACGGCACACCGCTCCTGGGCGCGGAACTGCCCCCGCATGACACCGTGCTCGCGATCTTCCGCTGGATGGTGTTCGGCCGCGTCTTCGACCAGCGCATGCTCAGCCTGCAGCGCCAGGGGCGCATCGGCACGATCGGATCGATCCGCGGTCAGGAGGCGAGCGCCGCGGGCCTCGGCGTGGCGATGCAGGGCCTGGACTGGCTGGCGGGTTCGTACCGCGAGCTTCTCACCTACATGGTGCATGGCGTCCCCGCCGAGACGTTGATCTCCCTCTACCGCGGCGGCGTTCCGGGACCCTTCCCCGAAGGGGTGCGCGCCCTGCCGGTGCAGATCGTGATCGGCGCCCAGACGCCGCAGGCGGCCGGGCTCGGCCTCGCGCTGAAGCTCAGGCAGGAGCGGGCGGCGGTCGTCGCCTGCTGCGGCGACGGCGCGACGAGCGAGGGCGACTTCCACGAAGGGGTCAATTTCGCGGGGGCGCACCACCTGCCGGTCGTGTTTTTTGTGCAGAACAACGGCTGGGCGATCAGCGTGCCGCGCGCGCGGCAGACCGCCAGCGCCACCATCGCGCAGAAGGCCTTCGCCTACGGCATGCCGGCCGCACAGGTGGACGGCAACGACGCGCTCGCGGTCTACGAGGTCTGCCGCGAGGCGCTGGAGCGGGCGCGGCGGGGCGACGGGCCGTCGCTGATCGAGGCGGTCACTTACCGGCTCGGCCCGCACACCACGTCGGACGACCCGACGCGCTACCGCGAGGAGACCGAAGTGAAGGCGCGCGAGGCGGAGGATCCCCTGCCGCGGCTGCGCCGCTACCTCGAGCATGCGGGCATCTACGAGGAGGGCCTGCAGGAACGCCTCGAGGAGGAAGCACGCGAGAGCATGGGCAAGGCCGTGGCGGTGGCGGAGGCCGTGCCGCCCGTCACGCCCGAGCAGGTGTTCGACCTCACCTGGGCCGCGGAGACGGACGGCGCGCGCCGCGAGCGCGAACGGGCCCTGCGGGAGCTGCGGGAGGTGGGGGAGCTTTGAAGGCCAACGTGGTCGAGGCGGTGCAGGACGCTCTGCGCATCGCCCTGCGGGAGGACCCCGCCTGCCTCGTGCTCGGCGAGGACGTGGGGCGCAACGGTGGCGTCTTCCGCGCCACCGACGGGCTGCAGCAGGAATTCGGCGAGAGCCGCGTGCTCGACACGCCGCTCGCGGAGTCGAGCATCGCCGGCGTCGGGCTCGGCCTCGCCGCGGCCGGCATGCATCCCGTCTGCGAGATCCAGTTCGCCGGCTTCCTCTACATCACGATGAACCAGATCGGCTCGCAGGTGGCGCGCCTGCGCCTGCGCACCGGCGGCTCGCTCAAGGCGCAGATGGTGATCCGCGCCCCTTACGGCGGCAACGTGCGCACACCGGACCTGCACTCGGACTCTTTCGAGGCGATCTACGCCCACACGCCTGGCATCAAGGTCGTGCTGCCCGCCACCGCCTATGCGGCGAAGGGGCTCCTGCTGGCCGCGATCGAGGATCCGGATCCCGTGCTCTTCCTCGAACCGATGCGCATCTACCGCGGCTACCGCGAGGAGATTCCGGACGGCCGCTACACCGTGCCGCTCGGCCAGGCGCGCGTCGCGCGCGAGGGTGTGGACGTCACCCTCGTCGCTTATGGAGCCGCCGTCGGCACGGCGCTCGAGGCGGCCGACGCCCTCGCGACGGAGGGGGTCGAGGCCGAGGTCGTCGATCTGCAGACCGTCGCGCCGCTGGACGCGGAGACGGTGCTCGCCTCCGTGCGCAAGACGGGCCGCGCCGTCGTGATCCACGAGGCGGCGCGGCCGGGCGGCCTCGGGGCGGAGGTCTCAGCTGTGATCCAGGAGGGCGCGTTCTACTCGCTCGAGGCGCCGATCGAGCGCGTCACGGGCTGGGGCACGCCCTATCCGTTCGTGCAGGCCGAGGGGCTCTACGTCCCGAGCGCCGCCCGTATCGCCGCCGCGGCTCGCCGCGCGCTCTCGGCCTGAGGAGGCAGCCCATGGAGTCCAAGCTGGCCGATATCGGCGAAGGCACCCAGGAGGCCGAGATCCTGCACTGGCTCGTGGCGGAAGGGGAGGCGGTCCGCGAGGACCAGCCGCTCCTGGAGGTCCAGACCGACAAGGTGACGGCGGAGTTGCCATCGCCCTGGAACGGCGTCGTGACGCGACGTCTTCGGGCCGAAGGGGACGTCGTGCGCGTCGGCGAGACCCTGCTTGAGATCGACGTGGCGGGGGAGGTGGCGCCCGCTGAGGCCAGGCGCGTCGCCTCGCCGTTGCAGCCCGCCGCCCCCGCGGCGGAGGTACATGCCGAGACACCACCTCCCCTGTCCGGCCGGCGCGTGCTCGCGTCGCCCGCAACCCGCCGTCGCGCCCGCGAGTGGGGCATCGATCTCGCGGCGGTGCCGAGCACGGGACCCGCCGGGCGGGTGACGCCAGAGGATCTCGAACGCTACCGCGCCCTCGGTTCGGCGGCCACGCAGGAGACGCAGGCGGCTGAGCCGCCACGCCTCGCCCCTGCGGCACCGGCGTCCGCCCCGCCGCAGGAACTGCCCGAGCGGCAGCTCCTGCAGGGCCTGCGCCGCGTGATCGCCCGCAACATGACGGAGAGCCACCGCGACATCCCGACGGCCGCGCAGCTCGACGACTGCGACGTCACGGAACTCGTCGCCCTGCGGCAGGGCTGGAACGAGGAACTCGAGGCGATGGGCACAGGGGAGCATCTGACGCTCCTGCCCTTCGTCCTGAAGGCCGCCGCGGTCGCGATCAGGCGCCACCCGATGGTCGGGGTGCGCTTCGACGCGGAACGCCAGGAGATCGTGCGCCAGGCGGGGCTCCACATCGGCATCGCCGTCGACACGCCGGACGGCCTGATCGTGCCGGTCGTGCGCGACGTCGACCGGCTCTCCCTGCGTCAGGTGGCCAAGGAGGTCGCCCGTCTCGCCGACGCGGCGCGGCGGCGCACGCTCGTCCAGGGCGAGACGGAGGGCGGTGTCTTCAGCGTCACGAACCACGGCGCCTTTGGCGGCGTCTACGGGCTGCCGATCGTGCGGCGGCCGGAGGTGGCGATCCTCGGCATCGGCCGCGTGCGCGAGGAGCCGGTGGTGCGGGACGGGGCCATTGTCGCGCGAGAGATCATGCACTTCAGCATCGCCTTCGACCATCGCGTGCTGGACGGGGCCGACGTCGGGCGCTTCGCGCTCACCCTGCGGGAGCTCCTGGAGCACCCCCAGCGCCTGCTGCTGGAGGTGCAGTGATGGTCGTCGGCGAGATCGTCCACCACTCGGAACTCCTCGTGATCGGCGGCGGGCCGGGCGGCTACGTCGCGGCCCTGCACGCGGCGGCGCTTGGCCTCGACGTGACGCTGGTCGAGCAGGGGCGGCTCGGCGGCGTCTGCCTGCAGCACGGCTGCATCCCGTCGAAGGCCTGGATCACGGCCGCGAAGGAGTACCAGAAGGCGCAGGGCCTTGCGGCGCTCGGGCTGCCGCTCGCGCCGCGGGGAACGGATGTCGCGAAGCTCAAGGCGTTCACCCAGGAGACGGTAGAGCGCCTGACGCAGGGCGTAGAGACCCTCTTGAGGGGTCGCCACGTGCACGTCGTGCAGGGCAGGGCGCGTCTCATCGGCCCGACGAGCGCGGAGGTGGAGGGGCCGGAAGGTCGCCAGATCCACCATTTCCGCCACGCCATCCTCGCGACGGGCTCTCGGGCGGCGCAGCTCGACGTGCTGCCGGCGGACGGCCGACGGGTCATCCTGCCGCGCGGCTTCTTCGAGCTCGAGCGGCTGCCGGAGCATCTCGTGATCGTCGGCGCCGGCTACATCGGCGTAGAACTCGGCATGGCCGCGGCCAGCCTTGGTGGCCGCGTCAGCATGGTCGAGGCCCTGCCCCGGGTTCTCGCGGGCCTCTCGCCGGCACTGGTCGAGCCGGTGCTGCGGCGCATGCGGGAGCTCGGCATCGACCTGAGGCTCGAGCGGCGGATCACCCGCGCGACGCCTCTCGACGACGGCGTGAGGCTCCATCTCAGCGGGCCGGAGGGGGAGGAGGAAATCGAGGGCGACCTCGTGCTGGTCGCCGTCGGCCGGAGGCCGAACGTCGAGGATCTCGGTCTCGAGGCCCTGGGGTTGCCGGCGGAGGGCTACCTCGCCGTCGACCCGCAGTTGCGCACGGCGGTGCCGAGCATCCTCGCCGTCGGCGACGTCACGGGTCCGCCGCTGCTCGCGCACCGTGCGGAGGCGCAGGGACGCGTAGCCGCGGAGGTGGCGGCCGGCAGGCCGGCCGCCTACGAGCCGCAGGCGATTCCGGCCGTGGTCTACTCCGATCCCGAGATCGCCGTCGCCGGCCTGGGCTTCGAGGAGGCCCAGGCACAAGGCTGCGACGTCGCGCGTGGCCGCTTTCCCCTGCGGGCGCTCGGGCGGGCCCTGGCCGGCAGGGCGGGTGAAGGCTTCGCGGAGGTCTACGCCGAGCGGTCGGGCGGGGCGCTCCTCGGCGGCGCCGTCGTGGGCGAGCACGCCTCGGACCTGATCGGCGAGATCGTGCTGGCCATCGAAATGGGCGCGACGCTCGAGGACGTCGCAGAGATCGTCCACCCGCATCCGACCTTCTCCGAAGCCTGGGGCGAGGCGGCTCTCGCCGGCCTCGGGCTGCCGCTCCACACACTGCGCCAGGAGGGAAGCCGATGAGCGTCAAGAGTCCGGCGGAGTACGTCGAGAGCCTGCGCGACGGGCGGCGGGTGATGTTCCGTGGGGCCTGGGTGCCGGACGTCACCGAGCACCCGGTGCTGCGCAAGGCGATCGACCACGCGGCCATCGACTACCGGCTCGCGGAGGAGGAGCCGACGCGGGAGCTCTTCACCGCCGAGGTGGCAGGCGAGAGGGTCAGTCGCTTCTACAAGGTGCCGACCTCAGCCGAGGACCTCCTCCTGCGCATGCGGGCGATCGAGACGGCGACGGCCGAGGGGCGGACGGTGGTGACCCTGATCCACGAGATCGGCACCGACGCGCTCTTCGCGCTCCTGCGCGTCGCCGCGGCCTGCGACAAGGCGCGCGGCACCGCCTACCTGCCGCGCGTGGAGGCCTTACTGCGCCGGGCGAGGGCAGAGGACTGGGCCCTTTCGGTCGCGCAGACCGACAGCAAGGGCGACCGCGCCAAGGGCCCGTCCGGCCAGGCCGATCCCGACCAGTACCTGCGCATCGTCGAGCGGCGGGCGGACGGCATCGTCGTGCGCGGGGCCAAGCTGCACACCTCGGTGTCGGTCAACTCGAACGCGATGATCGTGCTGCCGACGCGCGCGATGCGCACGGGTGAGGAGGACTACGCGGTCAGCTTCTGGCTGCCCGTCGCGACCCCCGGCCTCAAGCTCATCGCGAGCCCGTTCCTCTCGGGGCGGCGCAGCCCGATCGAGCACCCGCTCTCGGCCGAACACAAGATGGTCGAGAGCTTCACCTGGTTTGACGACGTCTTCGTGCCGTGGGAGCAGGTCTTCCTCGCGGGGGAGGTGGACTACGCGGGGCCTCTCGCGCTGTCCTTCGTCGACTTCCACCGCTTTACGGCCGTGAGCTACAAGCTGCCCCTCGTGGATCTCCTGGTTGGGTCCGCGGGCCTGATGGCGCAACTGAACGGCATCGCGGGCGCAGGGCACGTGCGGGACAAGCTCGGCAGCCTCGCGATGTACGCCGCGACGGTGCGCCGCCTGCTGGAGGCGTCGGCCCTGCTCGGCCGCATGGAGGATCCGGGCGTGTTCGTCCCGGACACGCTGACGGTCAACACGGCCAAGTACCACTTCGCGCACGGCTTCCACGAGGCCTTGCGCGACGTGCAGGACATCGCCGGGGGCCTGCTCGTCACAGCCCCGGCCTGGGACGACTTCGCGTCGGAGGACGTCGGACCGGCCCTGCACAAGTACCTCCGGGGCGCGACGGGTGACGCCGAGGAGCGTCTCAGGGCGCTCTACCTCGTCACAGACCTCGCGGTCGGCGACCTCTCGGGCTACCACGAGGTGCTGGCGGTCCATGCGGAGGGCTCGCTCGAGGCGGAGAAGCTCGCGGCGACGCGCCACTTCGACCTCGCGGGTACGGTGCGGCTGGCGCGGCGACTGGCGGGCATCGGAGACTGAAAGGGGAGGCAGGCACATGGAGAGCAGCGTCTTGGCCTACATGGAGCGCTACGACTACGAGAACGTGTTCCTCTGCCAGGACAGGTCCGTCGGACTCAAGGCCGTGATCGCCATCCACGACACGACCCTCGGACCGGCCACGGGCGGTTGCCGCATGTGGACATACGCCCGGGAGGGCGACGCGATCGAGGACGCGATGCGTCTCGCGCGCGGCATGACGTACAAGTATGCGGCGGCAGGGGTCAACCTGGGCGGCGGCAAGGTCGTGATCATGGGCGACCCGCGCAAGGACCGGACGGAGGCCCTCTTCCGCAGCCTCGGGCGCTTCATCCACCGCCTCGGCGGTCTCTACATCACGGGCGAGGACGTCGGCACCACCCTGCGCGAGATGGAGTGGATGCGCATGGAGACACCCTACGTCATCACGCTGCCTGCCGCCTGGGGCGGAGCCGGCCCGATCTCCGGAGCGACGGCACTCGGCGTCGTCGAGGCGATGGAGGCCGCGTGCGAGGAGGCGTTCGGCACGCCGGACCTCAAGGGCCGCAGCGTGGCCGTGCAGGGGCTCGGCGCCGTCGGCTACGAGGCGGTGCGCATCCTCACAGAGCGCGGCGCGAAGGTGTATGCGGGCGACATCGACGCGGAGAAGGTGCGGCGGGTCGTCGACGAGTTCAGGGCCGAGCCGGTGGCGGACCCGAACGCGATGGCCACGATGGACGTCGACGTCTACTGCCCGTGCGCCCTCGGAGCGACCCTCAACGACGACACCGTGCCGAATCTCCGCTGCCAGGTGGTCGCGGGTTCCGCCAACAACCAGCTGCAGGCGGAACGCCACGGTGACCTTCTGCACGAGCGTGGCATCTGGTACGCGCCGGATTACGTGGCGAACGCCGGCGGCACGATCTTCGACACCGACCGGCTGCTGCCCGGCGGCATGCAGCCCGAGCGCGCCATGGAGAACGTGCGCAGGATCGGCGAGACGATGCGTCGCGTGTTCGCGATCGCGAAGAGCGAAGGCATCCCGACCTACCTCGCGGCGGACCGCTATGCGGAGCACCGCATCGCGGAGGTGGCGAAGAGCCAGGCCTTGCGCAGGGCGAGCGACGTCCGGATGGACTAGGTCCATACCAGAAGGGGGGAGGCAGGAAGATGGGTCGCCTGGAGCAGAGGGTCGCAGTGGTGACCGGTTCGAGCACGGGGATCGGGCGCGCGATCGCGCAGCTCTACGCGCAGGAGGGCGCAAAGGTCCTCATCAACTCGCGCAGCGCGGAGCGGGCCCAGGAGGCCGCGGCCGAGCTGCGCGCCGCGGGGCTCCACGCCCTGGGCGTCGGCGGCGACGTCTCGCGACCCGACGATGCCGGGCGTCTCGCCGAGACGGCCGTGCGGGAGTTCGGCCGGCTGGACGTCTGGGTCAACAACGCCGGCATCAACGCCATCGGCCCGTCGGTCGACCTGCCGTTCAGCGACTACCTGCGCGTGCTCGAGGTCAACCTCGCGGGGGCTTTCGCGGGGTCGCAGGCCGCGGCGCGCGTGATGCTGCCGCAGGGAAGCGGTGTCATCCTGCAGATCGGCTCGATCTTCGGCGAGGTGGGGATGCCGCAGCGCGCGGCCTACTGCTCCGCCAAGCACGGCCTGATCGGACTGACCAAGGTGCTCTCGAACGAGTGGTCGGGCCGAGGGGTGCGCGTCGTCTGCCTGGACCCCGCGTACATCCGCACCAACCTCGATGTGCAGGACCAGAGCAGCGGCGACTACTCGGACAGCGACGTCGAACGACGCACGCCGATGGGGCGCTACGGAACGCTCGAGGAGGTGGCCCGTACCGCGCTCTTCCTGGCCTCCGACGACGCGAGCTACATCTCCGGCAGCCACATCACGGTGGACGGTGGCTGGATGGCGTATGGCGGCTGGTGACAGCAAGGTGCAACGGGCGGTCTAATTACCATACCTGCTGTAGGAGGAGAACGCTTCAGCGCACAGAATTAGCCACTCCACAACCCTGTTAGACCATGGTACGCCAAGGTCGTGCCAGAATCCGCAGGGCATCCGGATTCATCGGATACGGATGGGAGGTCATGTCGTGGCACGAAGGTACTCCTGGATCCTTGCGGCGGCGGGCGCCATGTCCCTGCTGGTCGCCGGCTGCGGCTCGGCGACGACCAGTTCGTCGTCATCGTCGAGCGCGCCGATCAAGATCGGCGTGCCGGTCCCGCTGTCCGGCAGCTACGCGAGCGCCGGCGAGGACATCGTCGACGGCGCCAAGCTCGCTGCGGCGAAGATCAACGGCTCCGGCGGCGTGCTCGGCCGCAAGATCCAGATCGTGCCGGTGGACGATGCCTGCGACGCCCAGACGGCGACCCAGGCCGCGCAGAATCTCGTGTCGCAGAACGTCACCGCGGTGGCGGGAGGCTACTGCTCGAGCGCCTCGCTGCCCGAGTTGCAGGTCTTCCACAGCCAGGGTGACCTGCCGTTCGTGCTCGACGCCTCGACGAACCCGCAGTTGACGGAACTCGGTTACAACGATGTCTTCCGCACGATCGGCCGTGACGACGAGCAGGGTCCGTTCGCGGCGAACTTCATCGCCAACTACCTGCACGCCAAGAAGGTCGTCGTCATGGACGACAACTCGACCTACGCCGTAGGCCTGCAGCAGGACACGGTGAAGGCTCTCAAGAGCTACGGCATCACGGCGACGGTGCAGCACCTGACGCCGGGACAGAGCGACTACACCTCCGTCCTGACGCAGATCAACCAGCTGCACCCGGACGTCCTCTACTACACCGGCTACTTCACGGAGATGGGTCTCCTGCTGAAGCAGGCCCACCAGCTCGGCTACACCTTCCAGATGATGGGCGGCGACGCCACCAACAGCCCGACGGTGCTGTCGACGGCCGGCTCCGCGGCCAACAACTTCATTGTGACGACGGCCCCCCTGGCGCAGTTCCTCGGTACCGCGAAGAGCTACGTCACCCAGTACACGCAGAAGTACGGACAGGCGCCGGGACCATACTCCGTCTACGAGTACGACGCCGTTTCGGTGGTGGCGCAGGCGATTAAGAACGCCGGCTCCACGAAGGCCAGCAAGATCAACGCGGCGCTCAGCAAGATCCACGACTTCAAGGGCCTCACGGGAACGTTCAGCTTCAACAAGATCGGCGACCGCACGCCAGCCGTGTACATCACGCTCCGTGTCGTGAACGGCAAGTTCACCGCGTACAAGGAGCTCAACGACGCCGGACAGTGGGTCTCGGTGCACTAGGCACCTCCTGAGCCCCGGCGCCGCCGGGGCTGGGCGGCAGCGGGCGGTGGGCGGCGGCGGCAGGCTGACCGCCCACCCTCCTTTTTCAGTGCCGCGCCCGGCCTTCCAAGAACGCAAGGGGGCACACTCCGTGAGCGTTTTCGTCCAGTACCTCGTCAACGGCCTCACGATCGGCTCCTTCTACGCGCTGGTGGCCCTCGGCTACACGATGATCTACGGCATCATCCGCCTGATCAACTTCGCCCACGGCGACCTCTTCATGGTCGGTGCGTTCGCCGGCTGGCTGGTGGTCGCGGCGGCCGCGGGCATGCACCTGCCGGTGGCGATGCAGCTGCTTTTGGCCCTGCTGATCGCGATGCTGGCGGTGGGACTCCTGGCGATGGGCATCGAGCGTGTGGCGTACCAGCCGCTCCTGAAGTCGTCGCGCCTTTCCATCCTGATCACGGCCCTGGGCGTGTCGCTGGCGCTCGAGAACGGCGCGATGATCGCGTTCGGCGCCGGCTTCGATACCTTCCCGGCCAACATCCTGCCGCTCACAGGCTTCCATCTCTTCGGCGCCCAGGTAGGTTACGTCCAGGTGGCGATGTTCGCCCTCGCGCTCCTGCTCATGGTCGGGCTCTATCTCTTCGTACAGTTCACGCCGGTGGGGACCGCGATGCGGGCCCTCTCGTTCGACCAGGACGCGGCGCGCCTGATGGGCATCAACGTCGAGGGTGTGGTGCTGATCACCTTCCTCCTGGGCGGCTCGCTGGCCGCAGCCTCCGGCGTGATGATGGGTCTCTACTATACGCAGATCAATTTCATGATGGGTTTCCTGATGGGTCTGAGGGCGTTCACCGCGGCCGTGCTCGGTGGCATCGGCAACATACCGGGGGCCATGGTCGGCGGCCTCCTGATCGGCGTGCTGCAGTCGCTCTCGGCGGGATACATCTCGTCGCAGTGGCAGGACGTCATCGTCTTCGCCGTGCTGATCCTGGTGCTCGTGTTCAAGCCTACGGGCATCTTCGGCGAGCGCGTCGTCGAGAGGATGTGACGCGATGGCCACACGCGTCGGCGCCTGGCAACCGCTGGTGACGCGCTGGGGGCCCCTCGTGGTCCTCGCGCTCGCGCTCATGTTCCCGCTCGGTGCGAACTCCTACTGGCTCACCGTCGGCATCGGCATCCTGACCTTCGCCATGCTGGGCCTCGGCCTCAACCTCGTCGTCGGCTACGCCGGTCTCCTGGACCTCGGCTACGCCGCCTTCTACGCGATCGGCGCCTACACGACGGCACTCCTCTCGACCGTCGGGCACATGACGTTCTGGGAGACGTTGCCCTTCGCCGTCGCCTGCTCGGCCATCGCGGGCGTGATCGTCGGCTACCCGACCCTGCGCCTCAGAAGCGACTACCTCGCGATCGTCACGCTCGGCTTCGGCGAGATCGTGCGCATCACGGCGACCAACCTCGGCTTCACCGGCGGCCCGAACGGCATCTACGCCATCCCCGCGCCGTCGATCATGGGCTACCAGTTCTTCAGCCAGGACTCGCAGTACTACCTGGCGGTCGCCTTCCTGCTCGTGGTGCTCTTCTTCACGCGCCACCTGGCGCACTCCCGCCTCGGGCGGGCCTGGCTCTCGCTGCGCGAGGACGAGTCGGCGTCCGAGGCCGTCGGCGTGCCGTCGGTGCGCGTGAAGCTCTGGGCCTACGTCTTCGGCGCCATCTTCGGCGGTCTTGCCGGCGCGTTCTTCGCGGCGCGCCTCACGGCGATCTCGCCAGATAGCTTCACCTACACCCAGTCGATCAACATCCTGATGGTCGTGGTGCTGGGCGGCATGGCGAGCTTCCCCGGCGTTCTCCTGGGCGCCGCCGTGGTGGTGGGCCTGCCCGAGATCCTGCGCTTCATGCAGCTCTGGCGGCTCTTCGTGTTCGCCATCGGCTTGGTCGCGCTGATGCTCCTGCGCCCGCAGGGCATCTGGCCCGCGGCGTCGCGCAAGGAGAACCCCTTCGGGCCGGGGTCGGAGCGCAAACTCGGGCCGCCGCTACCCCTCGAGGCGCTCGCACGCTCGCGGGACGGCGACGGCGAGGACGCTGCCCTCGACGTGTCGGGCCTCAGGCGCCGCTTCGGCGGCGTGCTCGCCGTGGACGACGTCGCCTTCTCGGTCCGGCCTGGCGAGATCTGCGGCATCATCGGCCCGAACGGCGCCGGCAAGACGACCGTCTTCAACTGCATCACCGGCGTGACGCGACCGGATGGCGGAGACGTGCGCCTGCACGGCCACAGCCTGCGCGGCCAGACCCCGCACCAGGTGGTGGGGGTGGGCCTGAGCCGCACGTTCCAGGGCATCCGCCTCTTTAAGAACATGGCGGTGTACGAGAACGTGCTGGTCGGGATGTACCCGCACCAGAGGGCGACCGTGGTCGACTCGCTCCTGCACACCGGCCGCCAGCGCCGCGAGGAGCGCGACAGCCTGCTGCGCTGCCAGGCTCTCCTGCGCTTCTGCGGTCTTGAGGGACTGGCGGGGCACCGCGCGAGCGAACTCAGCTACGGCGACCAGCGCCGGCTCGAGATCGCGCGCGCCTTGGCCGCGCAGCCGAAGGTGCTGCTGCTCGACGAGCCGGCGGCCGGCATGAACCCCTCGGAGAAGCAGGCGCTCATGGGCCTCGTGCGCCGCATCCGGGACCTCGGCGTCACGGTGGTGCTGATCGACCACGACATGAACCTCGTGATGGGCGTCTCGGACCACGTCGTGGTGCTCGACCGCGGACGGAAGATCGCGGACGGCACCCCTCGGGAGATCCTCGCGGACGAGCGCGTCGTCGACGCCTACCTCGGCCGCGACGAGAACGACGAGGAGGTGAACGCATGGCCCTCCTAGAGGTGCAGGACCTGCACACCTTCTATGGCAGCATCG
This sequence comes from Bacillota bacterium, assembly GCA_021799275.1. Taxonomy (GTDB): domain Bacteria; phylum Bacillota; class Sulfobacillia; order JAJZYS01; family JAJYTV01; genus JAJZQO01. The sequence continues at coordinate 176,120 of JAJZAT010000002.1, read as the reverse complement.
AGGCCCTGAAGGGCATATCCTTCCAGGTGGACGAAGGCGAGATCGTGGCGCTCCTGGGCTCGAACGGCGCCGGCAAGACCACGACCCTCAGGAGCATCTCCGGGCTCGAGCGGGCCCGCAGCGGCTCGGTGCGCTTCGCGGGCCAGGAGATCCAGCGCACGGCTGCGCACCGCATCGTGCAACTCGGCCTCGGCCATGTGCCGGAGGGACGCCGGATCTTCGTCAACCTGACCGTCGAGGAGAACCTCATGCTCGGCGGGTACCTCTTGCGCCGCACGCCGCACGAGGTGCAGCTGCGCCGCGACGAGGTGTTCGAGCGTCTGCCGCGCCTGCTCGAGCGGCGCCACCAGCTGGCCGGGACGCTTTCGGGCGGTGAGCAGCAGATGCTGGCGATCGGCCGCGCCCTGATCACGCGGCCGAGGCTCCTCGCGCTCGACGAGCCGTCGATGGGCCTCGCGCCGATCCTCGTGCAGGCGATCTTCCACACGATCGCGGAGATCCGCAAGAGTGGCACGGCGATCCTGCTCGTCGAGCAGAACGCACGCCAGGCCCTGCGACTGGCCGACCGCGGCTATGTGCTCGAGACCGGCTCGATCGTGCTGCAGGACGACGCCAAGGCCCTCGCGGAGAACCGGCGCGTGCAGGCGGCGTACCTCGGCGGCGAGCCGGAAGTGGCGCTCTAGAGACACCCGGCAGAAGGGGAGGGTACCCTTGGGCAACTTCAAGGCGGAGGCGGCGATGCTGCCGGTGCTGTACGGCGATACGCCGACCCTGTTCGGGCAGCCCCATGTGCAGCCGGACGCGCTGGAGGGGACCGCGGACGTCGCGGTTTCCGGCGTGCCCTGGGAGGGGACGATCACCTGGGGCAGCTGGTCCGGCTGCGAGCTCGCGCCGCGCACCATCCGCCAGGCGTCCGCTCGCTACGGCGGCTTCCTGCCGGAGTACGGCATCGACGCCTTCGACCACCTGCGCCTCGTGGACTGCGGCGATGTCGTCATCGACATGCAGGACCGCGCAGGCAGCTTCGACGCGATCCGCCAGCGCATCCGGCAGGTGGTCCGCGGCGGCGCCCTGCCCGCGACCTACGGCGGGGACCACTCGATCACCTACCCGATCGTCGAGGCCTTGCAGGAGGAGCTCCAAGGGCCGGTCGGGATCGTGCACTTCGACGCGCACTACGACAACAAGGACGAGTACGACGGGGACCGCTACGCGCGCTGCTGCCCCTTCCGGCGCATCGCCGAGTTGCCGTCGTCACGGCCCGAGAGCCTGGTGCACACCGGCATCCGCGGGCCGCGCAACCTCAAGTTCATGTGGGAGTACGCCAACGCGATCGGCGCCCGCACGATCTCGATCGGCGAGATCCGGCGCGAGGGCATCGCGAAGTCGGTGCGCGAGGCCTACAGCACCGCGAGCGTCGGCACCCGCGGTGTCTACGTGACGATCTGCTCCGACGTGCTCGACGCCGCCTACAATCCTGGCGGCCCGACGGATCCGGACGGACTGACGGCGCACGAGCTCTACGAGGCCCTGCACTTCCTCGGCGCCCAGAAGGACATCGTCGGCTTCGACTTCGTCGAGATCTACCCGCCGTCCGATCCGAACGGCGTCTCCTCGCACACGGCCGTCTGGGCGCTCCTGCACCTGCTCGCCGGCATGGCCGAGCGTCGCCGCGATGCCCGCTGAGATCGCGTACCTGGACGGCGCGGAGATCCGGCGGCTGATGCCGCCGTCCGTCGCCAGGCAGGCGATCGCCGGGGCCTACCGGGCCATCGCTTGCGGCGATCTCGAAGGACCCGTGCGCACCGCGTTCGGCCCCGAAGGTGGCGTCTCGCTGCTGATGCCTGCGCTTTCGCCTGCGTCGGTCGGGCTGAAGGTGCTGCACCAGAGGCCCCTCAATCCCTCGCGCGGCCTTCCGACGCTGATCGGCGAGGTCTTGCTCTGGGACCGCAGGACGGGTGAGCTCAAGGCCGTCATCGACGCGGCGGCCCTGACGCAGGTCCGCACCGCGGCCCTGGCCGGCCACGCGACCAGCCTCCTGGCGCCGCCCGCGACGCGGCGGGTCGCGCTGCTGGGGGCCGGAGGACAGGCCTACGACCAGGCCTTCGCGCTGCTCGAGGCGACCGCTGCCACGGAGCTTTGCATCTGGAACCGCACCGTGGAGCGCGCCGAGGCTTTGGCCGCGCGGCTTGCGCCCGACCTGCCGCAGGTGGAGATATCCCTGGCCGGAACGCCCGCCGAGGCTCTTCGCGGCGCCGGCGCCGCGACGCTCGTGACGGCGGCCGAGGAGCCTCTCTTGCACGCCTCGGACCTGCCGGCGGAGGTGCACCTGAACGCCATGGGCGCCTACCGGCCGGATATGGCCGAACTCGCTCCGGACGTCATCGCGGGCGCCACGGCCGTCTATGTCGATGACGTGCCGGGGGCTCGCCAGGAGGCGGGCGACCTCATCCAGGCGGCTGCGCAGGACCGCTACGACATGGCGGCCCTGCGGGACCTGCGCTCCGCCGCGGGCACCCGCAGAGGCTGGACGGTCTTCAAGAGCGTCGGCGCGGCGCTCTTCGATCTGGCGGTGGCGGAAGAACTCGTGCTGCGGCGCGGGCGGGAGGGTGGGGCAGCCGGGTGATCCGGCCGCCCGGAAACACGATGCCGCCGGCCCACGGGCCGGCGGCATCGCCGCGTCTAGCGGATGGCGCGAGGCGGATGCGTCAGGCCCTGCCTCGGTTCAGAGCGGCAGGACCCGGCCCTTGCCCGCGGCCAGCGCCCGGTCGTAGACCAGGCGCGCCGTCGGCATGTCGGCGATCGCGACGCCGAGGTTCATCGAGATGATCCGCTCGGAGTCGCTCTCCCGGCCGCGGCAGCGGCCCGCCAGCAGGTCGCCGAGGTCTCCGGCGGGCTCCGGTGCCCCGGAGAAGAACCCCTGCTGCTCGTAGAAGCGGTACTGGCCCATGTCGTCGACGAGGTAGTGGTCGAGGTGCAGCGCCGCACCGGTCCACATCGCGTCGAAGTCGACCGGCAGGCCGAGGCAGCCCGGCTGGAGCCAGCCGTGCTCGATGATGGGATGCGGGTGCTTCAGGATGGGTCCGGCGGAGACGACGATGTCCGCGCCGCGGACCGCCTCTGCGGGCCCGGCGGCGGCCAGGAGAGAAAGCTCCGGGAACTCGGCGCCCAGCTCGGCTATGAGGGCCTCGGCGGCCTCGGGGCGGGGATCGAAGACCTGCACCTCGCGCAGGCTCTTGACTTCCGTTGCGAGCGCCCGCACCTGGGTGCGCCCCTGCACCCCGGCTCCCAGGAGAGCGGCGGTCTTCGCGCCCCTCGGGGCGAGGTGGCGTGCGGCGAGCCCGCTCACGGCGCCGGTGCGCTGTGCCGTGATCCAGGCACAGTCCATGACGGCGATCGGGATGCCGGTGTCCGGGTCGTTGAGGATCAGGAGGCCCGTGATGTAGGGCAGGCCCTTCGGCTGGTTGAGGGGATAACCTGAGACCCACTTGACCCCTGCGGCGCGGCTGCTCGGCACCCAGGCGGGCATCGCGTGGATGAACGCGTCCTCGTCGAGCGGGTGGAGAGCCGTCTTGGCTGGCAGTTGCGTCACGCCCTGGCCCTTGTCGCGGAAGGCTCCCTCGACGATCGAGATCGTCTCGGCCATGTTCGGTCCGACCGCCGCCACGTCGGCGTAGGAAAGGTACAGGATCTCCTTGCCAAGCTGCATGCGAGAGGTCATCTCCAGTCTGGGGTCTTGCCTGCACCTTGAGTATCGCGGACAGGCCTGCCGTGGTATATAGCCGGATGCACCATGTTCGGCGGGGATCGCGCCGGCAGGCGTCGCGCGCGCCGCGGCGAAGAGCCAAGGCATGCAGGAAAAGGTGCGTCGGGCGATTCTAAGCCCTGGGCAGTCGACCCTGACCATCGAGCGCTCGCGCTTCCTCGGCTACGCGATGCCCGCGACCGATCCCGAGGCCGCCGAAGCCGCCTTGCGGCAGATCAGGGACGAGCACCCGCAGGCGAGCCATCACTGCTTCGGCTACCGCCTGGGCGCCGGCCAGGAGCGACAGAGCGACGACGGCGAGCCGCAGGGCACCGGTGGGCTGCCGCTGCTTGAGACGCTGCGCCGGCGGGAGATCGACGCGGGGGTGATCTGCGTCGTCCGCTACTACGGCGGGCGCAAGCTCGGCCGCCCAGGCCTCTACCGTGCCTATCTCGGGGCGGGCGTCGCCGCGCTCGACGCGGCTTCTTGCGGCCGTCTCGTGCCCGGCACGCGCTACGAGGCCGAGGTCGCGCATCTGGAGCGGCTTCCGCTCGAGCGGGCGGTGCAGGAGGCCCATGGCGTCGTGCTCGGCGAGTCGTTCGCCGCGCGGGTGCGCGTGGGGTTCTGGCTGCCGCAGGGCAGCACGCCGGCGGACCTGCTGCGGCTGGCTCCGTCGGCCGGTCGCGCGGTGGCGGTGGGCGAGGAGACGCGAGCGGTCCCCGATCAAGAGGGAGGTGGGCCGGCCTGAGGGCCGGCGTGGCATGGAAGTGGGTTTTGTCGGTCTTGGTGTGATGGGCAGGTACATGGCGGCGAACCTCATGAAGGCCGGACACCGCGTGACCGTTTACAACCGGACGAACGGCAGGACGGACGAACTGGCGGCCATGGGCGCGGGCGTCGCTTCGTCCCCGCGCGAGGCCGCCATGGGGCGCGATGCCGTGATCACGATCGTGACGGACGACGCCGCGGTGCTGGCCGTGAGCGAGGGACCGGACGGCGTGCTCGCGGGTCTCGCCGCGGGGGCGCTCCTGATCGACATGTCGACGATCTCGCCCGAGACCGCGCGGCGCGTGGCCGCGGCTGCGCAGACCATGGGCGCGGGCTATCTCGACGCGCCCGTGACGGGCGGCGACATCGGCGCGCGCGACGGTACCCTGACGATCATGGCGGGCGGCCGCGAGCGGGACTTCGAGGTGGCCCTGCCGCTGCTCCAGGCGATGGGCAGGCGCATCGTGCGCATCGGCGAGGCCGGGGCCGGGCAGACGATGAAGCTCGTCGCGAACCTCGTCTCGGGCCTGACGCTGATGGTGGCGGCCGAGGGCATCGCGCTCGGGCTGAGGCTCGGCCTCTCGCTCGACCTCCTGAACGAAGTGCTGCCGAACTCGTCCGCGCAGTCGTTCGAGGTGCGCAAGCTCCTCGACCGCTACGGCGACGACGCCTGGCTGCCCGGCTTCTCGGTGCAGAACCGCCTCAAGGACCTGCGTCTCGCGGTCGAGATGGCGAAGGCGTCCGGCTTCGACCTGCCGCTCGCCGGCCCGGCCCTCGTCCGCTACCAGGCCCACGCCGACGCGGGCGCGGGGGAGCTCGACGAATCGAGCTACCTTAGAAAGCTGCTCGGCTGACGATGGCCGCCGCGGGCGTCCGGGCGGATACCATCGTCGTGGTGGGAGCGGCCCTGCTGGAACTGCGCTTCAAGGTGGAGCGGCTGCCCCGCTCCGGCGGCGACGTGCTTGCCCACGGGTTCGAGGTGCGCGTCGGCGGCAGCGCCGTCAACGTGGCCCGCACCCTGCAAGGGCTCGGCTGCACTCCGCTGCTGGTGCTCCATCGCGGCGAGGGCCCGTTCGACCGCATGGTCGGGCAGGAACTCGAGCGGCTGCGGCTGGCGGTGCGGGGGCGACGCAGCCGGCGGCCGAGCGGCGTCACCGTGACGCTCGTCGAGCCGAGCGGCGAGCGGAGCCTGGTTTCGGCCCTGGGCGCCGAGGGCTCCGTCGGAGCGGCGGACCTGCCGGGGGACGTCCAGCGCGCGAAAGCGCTCTACGTCTCCGGTTACGAGCTCTTGGCCTCGCCGGACCTCGAGGCGGCGGTCGCGGCCTTGCCGGCGGACGTCCTCGTGCTCCTGGATCCCGGACCGCGTGGCGCCTGGCCGGGCAAGCTGACGGCGGCCTGGCGCAGGGCGGACGTCATCCGGCTCAATCTCGCCGAAGCCGAGCGTCGCAGCGCAAAGAAGGGCGCCGCGGCGGCCGCCGCGGCGCTGGGACTGGAAGCCGATGTGGTGGTGAGCACGGCGGAGGCTGCGTACGTTGCGAGAGGCGGCCACGTCACGGCGGTCACCGGCGGGGAGCGGGTTTCGCGGGACACGACGGGCGCCGGAGATGCGCACGCGGCCGGCCTCCTGGCCGGCCTGACGCGCGGGCTCGATCTCATCGCCGCGACGGCCCTGGCGAACCAGGTCGCGCGCCTTCAGGTGCTTGGCGGAAACGTCGCGGACGCCCTCGGCCGTTCCTGATCGCTCAGGCGATGTGGCGCTGCAGGCGGTCCGGGTCGATGCGCAGGTGCCCCTCCTGGTCCAGGTCGACGCTGCGGTCCTGGCGGAACTCCCGCAGGACCCGCGTGACCGTCTCGCGCGAGCAGCCGATCAGCTGTGCCAGCTGGCGATGGGTGAAGTGCTGCGGCACGAAGATCGCGCGTCCGTCCGGGACGCCGTTTTCCTCGCCGAGGCGAAGGAGCGCTGCGGCAAGCTTCTGGCTCGCGTCGCGGCCCGAGAGCTCCGCCATCTGCTCCTGCGATTCGCGCAGGCGCTGGGCATAGATCTGCAGGAACGCCCAGCCGATCTCCGCGCGGTGCTGGATCAGGGCGCGCAAGGCGCGCGTCTGGACGAAGGCGACGGTCGCGGGTTCGCTGGCCTCGGCCGATGCCGTGTAGGTCTCAGGGCCGAGCAGTCCCGAGAGCGCGAGCACCTCGCCCGGCCGCACCATGCGGACGGTCTGTTCCTGGCCATCGGTGGAGGTGCGGAAGGTCCGCACGGAGCCGTCGATCAGGAACGAGACGAACTCCGATTCCTCGCCTTCGATGTAGATGTAGCTCTCCTTGCGGTAACGCCGGACGGAGACGATGTCCGAGAGGGCGCGGCGCGCCTCGGCAGGAAGGTCGCGGAACGCGGGCACGATCGAGGTCACGTCGGCCTGACTGAGAATGGACTGCACCGCCAAGTGGTCCGCCTCCTTGCGCGCCATGGGCTGCGGCGTGGGACCAGCAGCCGTTTGAATCCATAGTACGGCGCTCAGGATAAGTCAGCAACGGACCAAATGGACTTAAGGCACCGTCCAAATGGACCATTATTGGTCCATTTGGACCACGCGGCGCACGATCTCGTCGGCGCAGAAGCCGCCGGACAGCACGGCGACGGGCCGCTCGCCGAATCGGGCGGCGCCGAAGCGCATGAGCGCGGCCAGGCTTGCGGCGCCGCTCGGCTCGACCACGAGGTGCTCCTCGAAGAGCAGAAGATGCAGCGCGGCATAGAGATCCTCGTCGTCGATGACGACGACGTCGTCGACGTACTGGCGCACGAGGGCGAGGGTCAATTCGGACGGCCGGCGCGGCGAAAGGCCGTCGGCGATCGTGCGCACCTGGTCCAGCGCGACGACGCGTCCCGCGGCGAGCGAGCGCACCATGCTGTCGGCGCCGGACATGGCCACGCCGTACACCTTGACCTCCGGGCGATGGCGCTTCAGCGCGAGCGAGACGCCGCCCAGGAGGCCGCCACCACCGATCGGCACCAGCACCGCGTCGAACGGCTGGGGTTGCAGCAGGAGCTCCATGCCCAGGGTGGCCTGACCGGCCACCACGTCGACGTCGTCGTAGGCGTGCACGAACGTGAGGTGCTCGTCGCGGGCGATGCGGTCCGCATTGTCGGTCGCCGCCTGAAAGTCTTCGCCTTCCGCGACGATGCGCGCGCCCAGCCTGCGGATTGCGCGCACCTTGGCCTGGTTGCCGTTTGCGGGAACGCAGACGGTGGCGGGGATGCCGAAGCGGTCGGCGGCGTAGGCGACAGCCATGCCGTGGTTGCCGGCGGACGCGGTGATGACGCCGTCCACATGGCCCTCTTCGCGCAAATGCAGGATGCGGTTCAGGGCGCCGCGGATCTTGAAGACGCGGATCGGCTGGAACATCTCCAGCTTCAGGAGGACATCGCCGCCGACGGCCTCGCGAGCGGCCACCGAGGGCTGAAGGGGTGTCGGCACGAGATAGCGCGCGAGCCGCGCCTGCGCGGCGAGGACATCGCTGAGCCGAACGTCAGCCTCCAATTGCCGATCTCCTCCTCAGGACGCGTGGTCCACCAATTCATCCAGCCGGGCCTGGGGTCCTGCAGGCGGGCGGGAAAGGGATCCCGGCCGTCCTTCTAGAATGCCACAGCGAATGAGGCCCGGAGGTGCAGGGATTGCGCATCCTTCCCGCAGACATCATCGCCGCCGAGCGGCGGATCGGACCGAGCCTCTGGCCGACGCCCTTGATGCCGGATCCGGATCTTGAGGCGCGTCACGGCGCGCCCGTGTGGCTGAAGCTCGAGTGCTGGCAGCGCACAGGTTCTTTCAAGGTGCGCGGCGCTTTGAATGCCATGCGCCTTCTCGGGGACGACGATCGCCGACGCGGCGTGCTGGCGGTTTCCGCCGGGAACCATGCCCAGGGGGTCGCGCTTGCCGCGCGTGAGGCCGGTGTCTCGGCACTGATCGTGATGCCGGAGACGGCGTCGCGCGTCAAGATCGAGGCGGTTCGGCAGCTTGGCGCAGAGGTGCGCCTGATCGGACGGGACTACGACGAGGCGGAGGCCGCGTGGCCCGCCGTGGCGCAGGAGACGGGACGCGCGCTCCTTCATCCGTTCATGGATGCCGCCGTGATCGCGGGGCAGGGCACTGTGGGTCTCGAGATCGCCTTGGAGCGCCCGGCGGTGCGTCAGGTGCTGATCCCGGCCGGCGGCGGCGGCCTCTCGGTGGGGTCGGCGATCGCCCTCAAAGCCCTTCTGCCCGAGGTGCGCGTCTACGGCGTCCAGACGGAGGCTTCGCCGCCTCTTGTGGCAGCCTACAAGGCGGGACGCCACGTGGCAGTGACCTATGGCCCGTCCATCGCGGACGGCCTGCACGGCGACACCACCTCGGAGATGGTCGACTTGGCCTTGCGCCACCTCGACGGAGTGCTTGAGGTCACGGAAGCCTCCACACGCCGCGCGATGCGCTATCTCTTTCGAACGCACCGGATCGTCGCCGAGGGGTCGGCCGCCGTCGGTGTGGCGGCGCTCCTCGAGGGCCTCGCGCCTGGTGGCGAGACCGCCGTGGTCGTCACAGGTCGCAACATCGCGCCCGAACTCTTGCAGTCGGTGCTCGCCGAGGAGGAGACGGCATGAGGACGGCACGCTTCAGGGAACGCCTCTTTGCGTTCCTCGTCGACACGGCGCTCGTGGGTGTCATCGGTCACCTGCTGGGTCTGCCGATCCTGGTCTGGGCCGCGCTGGGCATCGTCTACATCGCCGTGTCGCTGCTCGTGCTGCGCGGCCGCACCCCGGGCAAGGTCCTGCTGCGCCTGCGCGTCGTCGGCCAGCGCTCGGAACGCGGCGGTCTGCGCCTCTGGCAGGTTGTCCTGCGGCCGATCCTCTACGTGCTCGAACTGGCCCTGCTCTGCGGGGGGTTCCTCGTGGCGCTCGTGGCCCGGGACCGGCTCGCGCTCCACGACATGCTGCTCGACACGCGCGTCGTCAAGGTGACGCGCGGCTGATTTTGACCTCCCGGGCTCGTCCGCTATCATGGATGCAAACGTTCCCGGGGAGGTGGAAGGCCGTGGCAGAGTCCCGCGTGCGCGTGACGTTCTGCACCTCGTGAGGCTACGCGACGCAGGCCGCCCGTGTGGCGGAAGAACTGGCGACGCGATTCGGCGAGCAGCTGCAGGCGATCACGCTTCAGCCCTCGCATGGTGGCATCTTCGAGGTGACGCTCGGCGAGCGGGTGCTGTTCCGCAAGGCGGATGAACAGCGCTTTCCCGAGCAGGGCGAGATTGGCGAACTGGTGGCGGCGAGTCTGGGCTAGAGCCCCAGTACCTCGGCGAGGAGTCGGGGATCGAAGCCGGGAAGGGCTACGCCGTTGACGACGATAGTGGGCAGAACGTCGCTGCCCATCTCTGCGAGATCGGCCCGGAGCGCGGGATCCCGGCGGACGTTGCGCTCGCTTGCGGCGATGCCGTGCCGCCGGAGGAAGGCCTGCGCGCGGAGACAGGCGGGGTCTTCGGGATCGAGGTAGAGGATCACGTCCTGCAGGTAGGGCACCGCCTGGCCTCCCATCCATCTCATGCGGGCGTCGCCCGCCGCGGAACGTTCGAGCGAGGAGTGATCTGCTTGGCCATCGTACGCAAGGGAGAGCACACCTTCAAGGGTAAGCCGCTCACGCTGATCGGGCCGAGACTGGGACCCGGGGACCGGCTGCCGGACTTCACCGTGCTCGACCAGTCGTTCAGCCCCGTGAAGGCGGGGGACACGCCGGGCAAGGTGCGGATCTTTTCGGTCGTGCCGTCGCTCGATACGCCGGTCTGCGACCTCCAGGCCAAGCGCTTCAACGAGGAGGCCGCGAGACTCGGCGAGCGGGTCGCCGTGTACACGGTGAGCGCCGACACGCCGTTCGCCCAGGGACGCTGGTGCGGCGCGGCGGACGCGAAGAACATGCAGGTGCTCTCGGACGTCTACGACCGAAGCTTCGGCGATCACTTCGGCGTCCACATCGAGGAGATGGGTCTCCTCGCGCGGTCCGTGTTCGTCTCGGACGCCGACGGCGTCGTGCGCTACGTGGAGTACGTGCCCGAGTTCACCAATCTGCCGGATTACGAGAAGGCCCTCGAGGCCGTACGAAACCTCCTCTGATGCCTCTGCCCGGAGACGCCGCCCGCCCGAGGGGCGGCGTCTTCGCGCGGCGCGTCGACGCAGCGCCCGCCGGAGCCGGCCCGGCGCGCTCGGCAGGGGTCTGCCGCAGGATAAGGAAATGGCATTGCAGCGTCATGCTGTAAGTGAAGTCAAGGAACGGAGGCAACCTTGTGCTAGCCGGTCCCCAGCCCACCATCGTTTCCAGGGCGACGGCCACGAGGCCATCGACGCCCTGGAGGCGCCTATTGCACCATCCGCTCGTCTGGAGCGGGCTCGGCATCTTGCTCTTTCTGCTCCTCTTTGCGTTCGTCGCGCCGATCTTCTACCACAAGGACGTCAACACGGTGAACGTCGCGCAGATGTTCATGCCGCCGAGCCACGCCTATCCGCTCGGCACCGACGCCCTGGGGGAGAACGAACTTGGGCAGTTGATGCTCGGGGGCCAGGTGCCGATCTGGAGCGGCTTCCTCGCGGCTTTCGCCGCGACCGCCCTGGGGGTTGCGGTGGGCATTGCTGGCGGCCTTGGCGGCCCATTCCTCGACAGTGTCATGATGCGGGTCGCGGACGGCGTGCTCGGTGTGCCCCAGGTGGTCGCGATCCTGCTGATCGAGAGCATTTTCGGCATCCACATCGGCCTGCTCGTCCTGGTGTTCGCCCTGACGGCATGGCCTTTGACGGCCCGGGTGATGCGGGCGGAAACGCTGGCGCTGCGGGTGACGCCGTTCATCGAGGCCGCGCGCGCGGAAGGGTCGCAGCCATGGCGCATCCTCCTGCGGCATGTCGTGCCGAACCTCTTCGACGCGCTCGTCGCGACCTTCCAGACCCAGTTCACGAACGCCGTGCTCGTCCTGGCGATCGCGTCGTTCGTTGGCGCCGGCATGGGAGCGCCGTGGAACTGGGGTTCGATGATCTACGAGAACCAGGACGCCCTTCTGGCGGGACAGTGGTGGCTCATCGTCCTGCCCGGCGCCCTTTTCGCCTTGCTGGTCGTCTCCGTCTATCTGATCGGCGAGGGCCTGCGTGCCGCCTTCAACCCGCAGGCCGAGCTGCGCGGACGGGAGGCGGCGTCGTGAAGGGGCTCCTCGGCTACCTGGCGGGCCGCCTCATGCAGGTCGTCCTGACCCTTCTCGGCGTCAGCCTGGTGACGTTCGCCCTGGTGCACGCCATGCCGGGCAATCTCGCGCAAGAGATGCTCGGCCGGCAGGCGACGCCCGAGCGCGTTCGCCAGCTGACCCGCCTCCTCGGCATCGACCAGCCGCTCCCCGTCCAATACCTGCGCTGGCTCGGCGTCCTCCTGTCGCCGGCGGAGCTGCGCGGCCTTGGCGCCGTCACGGTGCCGACGCTCGAACTGCTCGGCATCGCCGGCGGCATCGCACTCTTTGTGGCGCTCGGCGTCGCGAGCCTGCAGGCGCGCCTGCGCGGCAGTTTCCTGGACCGCCTGCTCGGCATCGTCACCTACGCGCTCTACACGCTGCCGTCCTTCTGGGTGGGGCTGATGCTTCTCTGGTGGTTCGCGGACTGGCTGCTCTGGCTGCCAGCCACGGGCCCGCAGCCGGCCGGACAGGGCGTGGCGAGCTGGTGGCTGCGCATGATCCTGCCGGTGCTGACGCTGGTCCTCGCGACGGTCGCGAGCTGGTCGACCCTGTTCCGTGCGGCGATCGAGGACGCCCTGCGTTCGGACTACGTGCGCACGGCCAGGGCGAAGGGGCTCTCGGAACGGCAGGTGCTGCGGCGCCACGCTCTGCGGCCGGCCGCACTGCCGGTGATCACGGTGGTGGGCATGTCGCTGCCCACGATGTTCAACAACGTCGTGGCGATCGAGCTCGTCTTCGCCATGACAGGGCTCGGCAGCACGCTGGTCAGCGCGGTGTGGGGCCTCCAGTACGGCACGGCGGGCTACCTCGTGCTGGTCATCGCCGCGGTGACGGCCCTGGGCAGCCTGATCGCGGATGTCCTCTACGCCTTCGCGGATCCGCGCATCCAGTTCGCCTAAGCGAAAAGGCCGGCCCGCGGAGGGCCGGCCCCAGGTCTTTGCGGCTCAGGCTTCGCGCAGATAGGCGACCGCGAGGCGCGCCGTGGCCAGGAGAGCGTCCTCGTGCGTGCGCTCGTGGGTGTGGCTCGCGTCGACGCCCGGACCGATGAGGCCGATGCGCACGTCGCGCCCGCTGCGGGCCGCGGCGGTAGCGTCCGAGGAATAGTACGGATAGACGTCCTGGACGTACGGGAGGCCCTCGGCCTCGGCCAGTGCGACGAGGCGCTGCCGCACGCGGAAGTCGTAGGGGCCGCCGCTGTCCTTGGCGCAGATCGTGACGTGGTGCTCGTCCGACGCCTGTCCCGCTCCGACCGCCGCCATGTCGACCGCGACGATCTCGTCGACGTCCTCGGGGATCCCGGCCGGCGCGCCTTGCCCGACTTCCTCGTACACGCTGAAGTGGAGATATGTCGTCTGCTTGGGCGCCGGGCCCTCGGCGACCTCGCGGGCTGCGGCGAGGAGGATCGCCGCGCAGGCCTTGTCGTCGAGGAAGCGGGACTTGACGAAGCCGCTCGGCGTGACCTGCGCGCGAGGATCGAGGACGACGAAGTCGCCTGGGCGCACGCCGGCGGCGAACGCGTCCTCACGGCTCTGGACGCTGCGGTCCAGGCGAAGGCGCATCTCGTGCCAGGTCCGCTTCTGCTCTTCGTAGCGCGGGCCGAAGACGTGCGTCGACGCGCATTCGGGCAGGATGGTGCCGCCGATCGGACCCGCCCCGGTCCAGACCTCGACGTAGGCCCCGTCGCAGGAAGGGGCCGGCAGGCTGCCGACCGGGCTCAGGCGCAGCCGTCCGTCCGCCATGATTTCGGCGACGACGGCCGCGAGGGTGTCGACGTGCGCGGTGAGCGCCCGCGGGCGCCCATGGCCCGTGCCCGCGATCTTGGCGATCACGGCGCCGCGGGCGCTGCGCGTGACGGAGAGACCGACGCTCTCGAGCTTCTGCGCGCAAAGATCGGCCGCCCGTTCGGCATGGCCGGTCGGGGAAGGAACCGCGAGCAGGTCCATCAGGTCGCGCACGATGTCGTCAGGCTGCAACAAGACCACTCCCTCGTGGAGGCTGAAGACCCGGGACACCATTCCAGTGTAGCCGCGCCCGGCACGCGGCGCATAGAAGGGTGGCCCGGCATCGAAGCCTACTCGAGGCAGGAGGTGGTCGTCGTGGCCTCGAGCAAGCAGGTCCTCAAGGACCTCGAGCAGCACAGCAAGGAGATGCTGCAGGATCTGGGGGGCTGGCTGGGCGGCGGCATCTCGGATACGGTCGCGCCAAGCCTTGAGGCGAACGAGCAGTGGCTGAAGGCCAACTACCTCGATACCTTCCCGGCGGTCAGCCGCCAGCTGAGCCTGTCCGGTCGCAAGGCCACGCTGGTCTACTACGGTGGCGCCATCGACCGCGAGGAGGTCGAGCGCGAGCTCGTGCAGCCTGTGCAGGTGGCTCCGGCCTCCGTCCTGGGCGATCTCGGGGCGCTGGCGCAGGCGGTGCTGCCGGATCTCGTCTACAAGCATGTCAAGACGTGGTCCAAGGTGACGGACGAGTTCGTCGACGGCCACGTGCTGCTCTTCATCGACGGCACGCCCGGAGCGCTCTCCTTCGACCTCAAGAAGATTCCCGAGCGCAGCCTCGGCGCGCCGAAGGTCGAGCAGTCGGTGATGGGGCCGCAGGTCGGCTTCATCGAGGACATCAAGAGCAATCTCGCGCTGATCCGCGATCGCGTGCGCAGCCCGAAGCTCAAGGTCTGGCACCGCGCGATGGGCTCGGAGACGAAGACGCAGGTGGCGGTGATCCATCTCGAGGGGGTCACCGCCCCGGAACTCGTCACGTTCGTGCAGGACACGATCGCGGAGGCCGAGCCGAAGGACGTGCAGGTCATCGCGACCGTCGCGGGCCTTCTCGAGCAGCGGCCGTACTCGCTCTTCCCGCAGCTGCGCATGACGCAGCGCGTCGACGAGGCCACGCGCGCCGTACTCTCGGGGCGCATGCTGATCCTCATGCACGGGGATCCGACCGTCGCGATCTATCCATCCACGCTCGGCGACTTCTACCGCACGATGCAGGACTACATGATGACGTTCTGGGAAGCGAGCTACGTCCGTGTCCTGCGCTTTCTCGCGACCCTCACGGCGCTTTACCTGCCGGCCCTCTACGTCGCCGCCACCACCGTCGACCCGGATCTCATGCCGACGCGCCTCGCCATCGTCGTTGCCGGCTCCCGCGAAGGGGTCCCGTTCTCGCCGATCATCGAGGTAGTGATCATGTTCATCATCGTGGAGTTCCTGCGCGAGGCCGCCTTGCGTATGCCGTCGCAGATGAACGCCACGCTTGGCACCGTCGGCGCCATCGTGGTCGGGACGGCGCTCGTCAAGGCGGGGCTCATCTCCGACCTCATGATCGTCATCGCCACGATCGCGGCCGTGGCCGACTTCACCGCGCCGTCGTTCGAGATCACCTCGGTCTGGCGGATCCTGCTCTGGCCGATGGCTTTCGTGGCGGCCTTGTGGGGCATGCTCGGCATCATCGCCCTGAGCTTCGCCGTCGTCGCCAGCCTGGCGTCGCTCGAGGCGGCGGGGAGACCCTACCTTGCGCCGCTCGTGCCGAGTCCGGCGTCGGAAATGCAGGACTCGTTGGTGCGCTTGCCCACCCGGACGCTCGGTCCGATGCGGCGAGGTGACCGCAAGTCGCTCGCGGATGGGCTCGGCCTGCATTGGCTCAGCCGGGCGATGGGCCGATGAGGGCGCGCCGTTTGATCGCCCTGGCGCTCGCCGCCCTGCCACTGGCCGGCTGTGGCGTGGGTGCCGGCATCAAGCCGATCGACGACCGCGCGCTCGTCCTCGGCGTCGCCGCGGACAAGGCGGGACAGGACAAGATCAAGTACTCGCTCGAGATTCCGAGTCCGCAGTCGCTGAGCGGCAGCTCCGGCGGCGGCAACGAGTTCTACTCCGTGCAGGCCGCCGCGCAGAGCTTCGACGCCGCGATCAGCCAGATGGAGAACCAGACGAGCCGTGACATCTACCTTGGGCAGATGCACGTGCTGATCCTCGCGGCCGACCTGCCGCCCCTCCTGCGCGACCGGCTGATCGCGGAGGAGCAGCGCATCGGCGAGACGGACCACACCGAATGGTTCATGCTGGCCGACGGCCCCGCGGAAAATCTCCTGACGCCGCCGCCGATGCAGGAGCGGCTGCCCGCCTTCTTCTACAGCACGCACTTCAACTGCCAGGGCTGCCAGGCCGTCGACTACGGCGTGCCGGCGTGGCGCGTGGAGGCCGACCTCGCGTCGCCCTCCGGCGTCGCCGTCGTGCCGGTGGCGAAGTCCAGTGACGGCACCATCGACATCAACCGTGTCGCCGCCTTGCGGCGGGGGCAGCCGCCGTTCGTCTTCACGCCTGTGGAGACCGAGAGCGTGATGGCCCTGCGCGGCAAGCTCGGCAAGGGCGCCTTGGACTTCCCGACGCCGCTCGGGCACGCGAGCGTGCGCAGCCTTCGGGCCAAGGTGACGCGCAGGGCGGTGATCGCGAGCGACAGGCGGCTGCACGTCCGGGTCACCCTGAATTATGAGGGGCTCGTTGCGCAGCGCCCCGAGCGGGTTTTGCACATGACCCCCCGGGCCCTCGCGGTCGTCCGGCAGTCCTGCGCCAAGGCCCTCGCGGCTCAGCTCACGACCACGATCGCCCGTGCGCAGAAGGCGGGCGTCGACGCCTTCTACTTCGGCCAGGCGCTCTATCTGGCCAACCCGGAGGCATACCTGGCGCTGGGCGACATGTCCCAGGCACTCCGGCACGCTGTCGTGGAGGTCCGGGTGCACGTGAACCTGCCGAACCAGGGCATCGCCGTATGACGGCTTCCGAGGGCAGCATCGGTGGTGCGGAAATCGCCGTGCTCACGACGGCAGGATCCTTCGCCGCCGGCGTCGGCACCGTCCCGCGCCTCCTGGTCGCCGACGCCGGACGTGCCGGCATTCTGGCGCTCTTGCTCATCTCGCTCGCGGCGATCGCCTGGACGGCGCTGATCGCCAGGCGCTTGCGGCGGCTCGACGAGCGCAACCTGCCACTCGCGCTGGCCATGCGGGCAGGCGCCTTGGGCAGGGCATGGCTCCTGCTGCTCGCGCTCTTCGAGCTGATGCTCGCTGGCGCCGTCATCCAGCAGTACACCTCGATGGCAGCCGCCGTCATCCTGCCTGGAGGATCGCGCGTCACCATCGGCATCATCATCGGCCTCGCCGCGTTCACCGCGGCGCGCCATCGCATCCAGGGCCTGGCCCGCACGGTGTACGTGAGCTTCGTCTTCGCCGCCCTGCTCGCCCTCGGCGCATTCGTCCTCCTGCTCGCGAGATCCGAGCAGCTGGCCTCGGTGCTGCCGGGGCCCAACCTGCGCGCAGCGCCGATCCTGCGCGGTGCCTTCGACAGCGTCGTGCTCTACGCGGGCATCACCACCATCGTCACCTTCCTGCCGGCGCATCGGCCGGCGCACAGGATGCCGGCGGCCATGGTCGGCGCGCTGGTTCTCAGCCTGCTCGACATCATCGCGTACGTGTCGGCCGTGGCGACCGGAGGGCCCGGCTACGTCCTGACACAGCTCTGGCCCGTGGTCGCTGCCTTGCGCACCCTGGTGTTGCACAGCTTCGTCCTCAACAGGATCGGTCTCATCGTCGTGCTGAGCTGGAGCGCCTTCGTTCTCACCTTCGCGGCGGTCCATCTCTGGGCGGCGACAGAATACACCTGCGTCGCGATCGGCAGCCAGAAGCGAAGGCCCATGCTGGCCTTCGTCGCGACGGTCGTCGCTTTGGTCTATGCGGCCTTCGGCGGGCCGGAAGCGGTGATCGAGACGACGCTGCGCAACGTATTGACGCCGGCCGTGGTCGTCGTCTTCCTGAGCTGGCTCCTCATCGCCTACCTGCTGACACGGCGCAGGCCCGAGGTGGCTGGCGGATGACGGGACCGGCGCCGGTCGCTCGCCGGGACCTCCCGGGCGGGCGGGGCGAGATCGTCTGGTATCCGCTGCTCGGGCTTGAGGACCTGCGGGAGCTTCTGCACGGCCGCGGCGGCCGCGACGACCTCGAGGTGCTGAGCGGCGCGAGCCGCGTCGAGGTGCGGGTGCGCGAAGGGCGCGTGGCCCTGAGGGCCCTTGAGATCGCACAGCGGCGGGACGCCGCGCCCTTCGCGCTGCTTTGCCTGCCGACGCGGCTCTACGTCTTCGCGCGGGAGGAGTCCCCCGCGGCGCGCGATCTGCTGGAGACGGCCGAGGCTCTTGCGAGCCCGCAGGAGGCCTTCTGGCAGGCATGGGAGACCATCGTCTCCGGTTACCTCGCCGAAAGCGAGGAGACGGTGGGCGCGGCCGAGCAGGTGGCGCAGCGCGTTCTGGTCGGACCACAGCGGGGGCTCGGCCACGCCACGTACCGCGTCCGCAGGCGGGCGTTCGCCTTGCGGCAGGCCGTCCAGCGCGCTCAGGCCATCTTCGCCGTGCTCGACGGCGAACTGCCGGAGCAGTGGGGCGGTGAGGCGGAGCGCCACGGCCGCGAGATCGGACGGCGGATCGCCGGTGCCTACGCCGACATCGAGGCGGTGCGCGAGTCGCTCGGCGAGACGGTCGAGGCGTACACCTCGGTCCAGTCGAACGAGATGACGCACGTCATGCAGGTGCTGACGATCGTCTCGCTCCTCTTTCTGCCGTCGACCCTGATCGCATCGATCTACGGCATGAACTTCCACATCCCGGAGTACGGCTGGCCGCGGGGCTACGCCTGGTCGCTCGGGCTGATGGTGGTCCTGACGGGCCTGACGCTCGGCTGGGCAGCGCGGCGCAGGTGGTTGCGCTGAAGGGCATCGCCGTGGGGCGGGAGAGCATTCGACGGCCCGTCCGGCGGCACCTTAGGGGCATGAACGCCCAGCCTCTGCGCGAACTCTCGGTCCGTGCCATCCCGCCGGCCAAGGCGGCCCTCGCGGCCGGTCTCTCCTGGTGGCTCGCGGTGCTCACCTTCGGCAGCCATCAGCCGTACTTCGCGTCGCTCGCCGCCATCCTCTCCCTGCAGGTGACCGTCTACGAGACGCTCGCCTTCGGGGCCCAGCGCATCCTCGGCGTCGTGCTCGGCATCGCCCTCAGCCTGTCGCTCGTGCACTTTCTCAAGGCGAGCGCCGTGGCCGTTGCCCTGCTCGTATTCCTCGGCATGGCCGTCTCGAGCCTGCTCGGCTTCCGCGCCCGCGCCGCCTCGCAGGTGGGCGTCTCGGGCCTCCTCGTGCTGGCGCTCGGCGGCAAGCCGGAGTATGCGGCGGCGCGCCTCATGGAGACCGTCCTCGGGGCGATGATCGGCGTGCTCGTGCAGGCGTTCGTCTGGCCGCCCGACCCGACGCCTTCGGCCCTGCAGGCCGTGGCGGCGCTGGGCAGGGCCATCGAGCGGGAACTGCACGCCCTCGCGTCCGATCGGGAGCCGCCGAAGCCGGACCGCGTGCTTGCGCTTGTGCGTCAGGCGGGCGAGGCCCAGGCGGCTGTCACCCTGGCGCGGCAGAGCCTGCGCCTCAACCCGCTGCGCCGCGGACGAGCGAAGGACGCGAGCCGGCTCGAGATCGCGTTCGCCGCGCTCGGGCGCGTCGCCATCGAGGTGCGGGGCATGGGTCGCAGCCTGCGCGACGGGGAGCGGCAGGTGCTGCAGCCGATGGCGCGTCGGCCGCTGGAGGCGGCAGGCGCGGCGGTGCGGGCATTCGTCCGGGAGGTTGAGCAGCCGGGGTCCGCCGCGGGCGGCACCCTCGACGCTGCGCTGGCGGCGCTGCGGCAACGCAACGCCGAGGCACTTGAGCCGCTGCAGGGATGGGCAGGCGGCGCGGGGCTGCGCGACGCCGCCGCTCTCGTGTCGGATCTCGGCCGCCTGGAGCAGGACGTCAAAAAGGCGGCGACGGCGCTCAGACCGCGGCATGGCGGACCGCAGGCGGGGCCGGCCTGACGGCCGACCGGCCCTTGTGAGCAAATTCTTTTGCAAACGGAAGGAATCGCGCGAGGCCGCACGGAAGAGTTCGACCGACCAGTCGGTTGAAGGGGGTGGTGCGGTGGCAAGAGCCGCGGAAATCCTCGGGGCGGCCGCGGATCTCTTCCACACGCGCGGCTACCACGCGACGACCATGGACGACATCGCGCACGCCGTGGGTCTCAAGAAGGGCAGCCTCTACCATTACGTGACCGCCAAGGAGGTCCTCCTGAGGACGCTCGCGGAGGAGACGATCAGGGGTTATCTCGCGGATGGCGAGCGCATCGCCGCCGAAGAGGGCTCTGCGTCGGAACGTCTTGGCCGCGTCATCGAGGCGCATGTGCGGCGGCTCTGCGCCGCTCCGGAGCGCGTCACGGTGCTCGTGCGGGAGTCTCACTACGTTCCGGAGGACCTGGCGGCCGAGGTGCGCGGCATGACGCACCGCTACAATCACCTCGTCGCGGACCTGATCGCCGAAGGCATCGACGCTGGCGAGTTCCAGGCCAGGGATCCCGCGGTCGCGGCCCTGATGCTGCTGGGCGCGCTCAACTGGGCCCACCGCTGGTACCAGGCGGACGGCCGGCTGACGCCGGAGGAGATCGGAAGCCAGTTTGCGCGGACATTTCTCGACGGACTGCGGAAGAGAGGCGAGTAGATCATGTTCCGTTTTGATTGGGACGAGGACAGCACGGCGGTCGCGGAACTCGCGCGCGATTTCGGGCGCACCGCCGCGAGCCGGGAGCGCGAGGCGGCCGAGTCCGGGGAGGTGCCTTCGGCCCTGCGCTCGCAAGCGAAGGACCTCGGGCTCCTTGATCTCGCGCGCAGCGCGGAACACGGCGGGCTGGGCCTTGCGCCGCTGGCCGTCGGGCATGCGGTCGCGAGCCTTGTCGCAGAGGCTCCGGGCATCGGCACGGCCCTGCTGCTTGGTGAGGCGGCGGCGCTCTTCGGCGAAAGCGACGCAACCGGCCTCGTCGACGGTGGGCTGGGCCACCTCGGCTACCGTCGCGCGGGGGAACTTCGCCTCACGGGGTCACGGGTCAAGGGCAGCGTGGGGTTCACGGCGCTCGGCAGGGACCTTTCGGCCTATCTCCTGATCGCCGCGGGCGACGACGGCGATCGCTTCTGCCGGGTGCCGGCCCAGGCGGTGGAGACGTCCTTGGTGGCGGCGATGGGGCTTGAGGCCATCGCTCCTTGCCGCGTCAAGGTCGCCGGCGATGCGGAAGTGCTCGGCCCGTGCGCCGGTCCCGAACGCACGGCCGTCTTCCTTTACAACGCGCCATTCTTCCACGGCTACAGCCGGGCCGCACTCGCCTACGCGCGGGACTACGCCGCGCAGCGCAAGGCGTTCGGCCGGCTGATCGGCAGTTTCCAGGGCATCGCGTTCCCGCTCGCCGAGGTGGCGATGGAGAGCGAGGCAGCCGAACTCCTCTGGCAGGACGCCGCCTGGCGGCACGCCCAGGGCGAGGACGCCTTCGTGCTCGCCGCCCAGGCCCTGCGTGCGGCCAAGGACGCCGCGTTCCTCGCGGTCAACACCTGCGTCGGCACCCTGGGCGGCCACGGCTTCGTGGACGACCACCCGGCCGAGCGCTGGCTGCGCGACGTCGAGACGCTCTCGGCCCTGACGGGGCACCCGAAGGCGCTCGCGCAGGCCGCGATCGCGTTCGAGACGGGAAAGGAGGCCGAAGGCATTGCCTGACTTCCAGGAGTCTTCCAAGGAGCAGACGATCAGGGCCTACCTTCACTACTTCGCCGAGACGGAAATCCGCCCGAGGAGCCTCGAGGCCGATCGCATGGCGGATATCCAGCCGGATTTCTACAGCGTGCTCGACCGCGCCGGCATCTCGACCGAGATGATGCCGCGCGATCCCGGATCGCGCCCGGCGCAGACGGGCGACGCCCCGCGCGAGCACCAGACGCTGCGGACGGCGGTGCTGGCGTCGGAGGAGCTATCCTGGGGCGACGCCTCGTTCATGCTGTCCCTGCCGGGCCCGGGACTCGGCGGCCCGCCCGTGAGCTTCATCGGCACCCCGGAGCAGCGCGAGCGCTTCTTCGCGGTCTTCCAGGACAGAGGCCGTCCGCATTTCGGCGCGTACGCCCTGACGGAGCCCGAGGCCGGGTCCGACGTGGCGGGCATCCGCACGCGCTGCGAGGAAGTCGAGGGCGGCTTCCGCATCACCGGCACGAAGACGTTCATCACGAACGGCAGCCGGGCCGACTGGGTGGTCGTCTTCGCCACCCTGGACCCGGAACTCGGCCGCGCCGGCCACCGCACCTTCGTCGTGGAGCGGGGCCGCGAGGGCTTCAGCGTAGGCCGCAGGCACCACAAGCTCGGCCTTCGCGCCAGCGACACGGCGGAACTCGTGTTCCAGGACTGCTTCGTCCCGGAGGAGAACCTGCTCGGCGGCCGCAGGCACTATGAGCGGCAGCAGAGCAAGGAAGGCTTCAAGGTGGCGATGGCCACCTTCGACTCGACGCGCCCGCTGGTGGCGGCGATGGCGGTCGGGATCGCGCGGGCGGCGGCCGAACGCGCGCGCGAGCTCATCCGCGACCGCTACATGCTCGGTCGCGCCCTGCCGCGCTACCGGGCCATCCTTGAAGGGCTCGACGACATGGACCGCCGTGTCCGGGCGGCGCGCCTTCTGACCTGGAAGTCGGCGTACCTTGCGGACGCCCGCCAGCCGCAGAGCCGCGCGGCGTCCATGGCCAAGGCCTACGCCGGCGGCCAGGCGGTGCAGATCTGCCGGGAGGCGCTCGAACTCACGGCGGACTCCGGCGAGGAGCCGGATCCCTTGCTCGAGAAGTGGTTCAGGGACATCCGCGTCTTCGACCTCTTCGAAGGCACGGCGCAGGTGCAGCGGCTTGTGGTCGCCCGCAGGCTGTTCGACGAAATCGGAGCGAAGGTGGGACTCTGATGCGTATCCTCTGTTTCCTCAAGGCGATCCTCGATCCCGAGGCGCCGCCCGGCGCCATCCGCTTCCCGGGCAAGGTGGAGAGCGGCGACGTCTCGACGGTCCTGGGACCGTTCGAAGGCAACGCCCTCGAGCTTTCGGTGCAGGTCGCCGAAGCGTCCTCAGGCGCCTTCGTCGCCGTCGCCATGGGCGACGCGGCGCAGGACGTCACCCTGCGCAAGGCCCTTGCGCTCGGCGCCGAGCGCGCCGTGCGCGTCGACGCGCCCCTGGGCTTCCAGGACCCGCTCGCGGTCGCGCGGCGGCTGAGGGCCGCCGCTGAGGCGGCAGGCGGCGCCGACCTCTACGTCTTCGGCCGGCAGGCCGGCGACTGGGACATGGGCGTCACGGCCGGCCTGTTCGCCGGGCTCCTGGACCTTCCGTTCGTGCCGCTGGTCCAGCATGCCGAGGTCAGCGGGCAGAGCCTGCGGCTCCGGCGCGAGATCGCAGGCGGCTACGAGGAGAGCCTGCGCCAGACGCCGCTCGTGGTGAGCGTGACGAACGGCCCCGGAACCCTGATGCGCCTGCCCAAGGTGAAGGATGTCATGCTTGCGAACCGCAAGCCGATCGACGTGCTGCAGCCGGTGGCGACCGAGCCGACCTTGGAGCTGCAGGAGATCGCCCAGGCCCAGGTCACCCGCCAGGGCCGCATGATCACGGGTGACACGGCCCAGCAGGCCGCCGGTCTTGCGGCCGAACTGAGACGGTTCCTCGTTACGGGAGGTGGCAACTGATGCGCATCGCAGTGCTTGCGCGCCTTCTGGATGCGGGCGAGGCCCAGGTCCTGGAGGCGCTGGGGCTGATGGCGTCGCTCGGCGGCGAGGCGCAGAGTCTCTTCCTCGGCGCCGCGGCCCAATCGTCGCTGTCGGCGGTCGGCGAAGCGCGCCTCGGCGTGCATCCCGGCCTCGACGATCCGGAACCCGAACTGGCCTATGCCGCCGCCCTGCGCCTTTTGGGCGACGAGGCGCCGCGGCTTCTGCTGATGCCCGAGGGGCCGCTCTTCGAGATGATCGGCGCGCGCCTGGGGGGCCACTACGGCATGGGCGTCGTGCGCGACGTCGACGAGGTGCAGGTCGAGGGTGACGGCATCGTACTGCGCAAGGGCGCCTACGGCGGCAAGGCGAACGTGCGCCTGCGCGCCAGGGGCGGCGTCGTCGCGGCATTGCGCGCAGGCGCGTTCGCTGCGGCTGACCCCCCCGCGCAGACCCCGTCCGTTGTGGAGCTCGGCAACCTGGCGGAAGGCGGCCAGGAGCGCCGCACGGTACGCGACACGTCGGGCGACGACCTCGGCCGGGCCAAGGTGATTGTCTCCGGCGGGCGCGGTCTCGGCAGCCGCGAAGGGTACGAAGGGCTGAGGCCGTTCGCCGCCATGCTGGGCGCCTCGCTTGGCGCCTCTCGTGCGGCGGTCGACGAGGGCTGGGCCAGTCCGTCGCAGCAGGTGGGCATCACCGGGCGCAAGGTGGCGCCGGAGCTCTACCTCGCGATCGGCATCTCCGGCGCCAGCCAGCACCTCAGCGGCATGTCGGGCAGCAGGCTCGTGATCGCGGTCAACCGTGACGAGCACGCACCGATCTTCGAAGCCGCCGACATCGGCGTCGTGGCCGACTGGTACCAGCTCTGGCCACAACTGCAGAAGGCCTTGGAGGGCTAGGCGTGGGCATTCCGCATCGGGTCGTCTATTGGAACGTGCCAGGGCACGCCTGGATGTACCTGCCCTTCGCGATCCTGGTCGTCGTCTTCGTCTACGGCGTCTGGCGCCGCTGGCGGGTCTGGGCGAAGGGGCGGCGCGTGCCGCTCCGTCCCTGGGGCCCGCGCGTCCGGCGCCTGCTGAGTCACGCGGGCCTGCAGTCCCGGGTGGTGCGGCGCCCCCTGCAGGGCTACGCCCACGCGGCCCTCGCGGTCGCGTTCGGGCTCCTCTTCATCGGCACGTGCGTCGTCGCGCTCAAGGCCGACTTCGGCCTGCCGGTGATGCAGGGCGCCTTCTACCTCTGGTTCGAGTCGGCGACCCTGGACGCCGCCGGCCTCGCGGGCATCATCGCGCTCGCCGTCTTCCTCTTCCGCCGCTACGCCATGCGGCCGTCGGCGCTCGGCCGGGAACTCGCCGATTTCCTCGTCCCGTTCACCCTGCTAATCATCCTGATCACGGGATTCCTGCTGCAGTCGCTGCGCATCTACGCGACCCACGACCCCTGGGGCGCCTACAGCTTCGTCGGCTACGGACTGAGCGCGCTCTACGGCGACTGGCATCTCTCGATCCCGGCGGCCCTCATCATCCACCGCTCGCTCTGGTGGTTCCACCTGGTGCTCGCGTTCAGCTTCCTCGGCGCCATCCCGTACAGCAAGCTCTTCCACCTCTTCATGGCGCCGGTGGCGATCCTGCTTTCCGACCCCCAGGGCGCGACATCGCTCGAAAAGCTCGACATCGAGCAGTCCGAGCGCCTCGGCGTCAACATGCTCAGCGATCTCACCGTGAAGGACCTCGTCGATCTCGACGCCTGCACCGAGTGCGGGCGTTGCGAGGAGGCGTGTCCGGCGTTCGCGTCCGAGAAGCCGCTCTCGCCGAAGAAACTCATCCTCGACCTGCGCGAGCACGCGCACCTGCATCCCGAGGAGCCCCTGACGGCCGCGATCAAGGACGAGACGCTCTTTGCCTGCACCACCTGCCGCGCCTGCATGGAGGCCTGCCCGGTCGACATCGAGCATGTGCCCAAGATCGTCGGCATGCGCCGCTTCCGCGTGATGGAGGAGGGCGAGATGCCTTCCGGCCTCGCCGAGGCGGTGCAGGGCATCGAGGAACGCGGCCACCCCTTCCGCGGCGCGCAAGCGGGCCGCACCACCTGGATGGAAGGCCTGCCGATCCACGAGTGGCAAAGCGGCGAGCCTTGCGAGACCCTGCTCTGGGTCGGCTGCGCCGGCGCCTTTGATCCGCGCGCGCAGAAGGTGGCAAGGGCCCTCGCGCAACTCCTGCTGGCGATGGGCGAGGACGTCAAGGTGCTCGGCCGGCGCGAGAGCTGCACGGGCGACCCGGCCCGCCGCGCTGGACAGGAGTACCTCTACCAGATGCAGGCCGAGCAGAACGTCCAGACGCTCAAGGAAGTGGCGCCGCGGCGCATCGTCACGATGTGCCCGCACTGCCTGCACCAGCTCCGCGACGAGTACCGGGCGTTCGGCGCCGACTTCGAGGTCGTGCACCACAGCGAGTACCTGCAGGCGGCTTTGGTCACAGGCCGGCTCAGGGCGGCGGCGGGAGGCCGTCGCATCACCTACCACGACCCCTGCTACCTCGGCCGCTACGAAGGCGTCTTCGCCGCGCCGCGCGAGGTGCTGAAGGCTGCCGGCGGCGACATCGTCGAGATGGCGCACCACGGCAGGGACTCCTTCTGCTGCGGCGCCGGCGGCGGCTGGGCCTTCCGCGAGGAAGGCGCGCCGCGGGTCAACAGGCTGCGCGCGAAGGAGGCGGTCGCAACGGGCGCGGAGGTCGTCGCGACCGGCTGCCCGTTCTGCCTCAGCATGATGACCGACGGCGTCAAGGCGGAGGGTGGCGGCGAGGTGGAGGACATCGCCGAGATCCTCTGGGCGCAGGTTGCTCCCGAGGTGACGGCGCAAGGCTGAAGGGAGTGAATGGCCATGGTGCTGGCGACCGCTCAGGACCAGAGTCCCTGGCTCAGGCACCTCGACTACCCCGACCTCGCGATCTGGCAACTGCTCGAGAGAACGGCGCACCGCTTTCCCGACCGCCCGGCGTTGCGTTTCTTCGGCCGCACAACCACCTACCGGGAGCTCCTGGAGAGCGTCGGGCGGTTCGCGCAGGGCCTCGTCGCAAGCGGTGTAAGGCCGGGCGACCGGGTGGCGCTCGTGCTGCCGAACGCGCCGCAGATGGTGATCGCCTACTATGGCGCGATGCGCGCGGGCGCCCTGGTGGTGCCGACGAATCCCCTCTACACGCCGCGCGAGTTCGGTGTGCAGATGCGGGACGCCGAACCGAAGGTGGTGGTCGCCCTCGACCTCGTCGTGCCGCGCCTCAAGGACGAGATCGGCAAGGCACTGCTCGTCACGACGCGCATCCGGGACTACCTGCCGCCGCTGCTCGGCTTCCTTCAGGGGCTGCGCGAGAAGGGGCCCGTGATGCCCCGAGACTCGATCACCCTCGACCGGCTGCTCGGCTCCGGCGCGGGATCTGCCTTGCCGGGGCCGGCTCGCGCGGACGACGTCGCGGTGCTGCAGTACACCGGTGGAACGACGGGCGTGCCCAAGGCCGCCATGCTCTCGCACCGCAACCTCGTGGCGAACGCCGTGCAGGCCGAGGCGTGGATGCCGAGCTACCAGGCCGGCCAGGAGCGAGTCCTGGCGGTGCTGCCGTTCTTTCACGTCTTCGGCATGACGGTCGCGCTCAACCTCGGCATCCTGACCGGCGCCGAGATCGACCTCGTGCCACGGTTCAACCCCGAGGAGACGGCCAGGGAGGTGCACCGCTTCAAGCCGACGCTCTTCCCCGGCGCGCCGGCCATGTACCAGGCGGTCGCCGACTCGCCGCACGTCGAGCGCTGGAACATCCGCTCGATCCGTTACTGCATCTCGGGCTCGGCGCCGCTGCCGCTGGAGTTGCAGGAGCGCTTCGAGCGCCTGACGGGCGGTGTGCTCGTCGAGGGCTACGGGCTCACGGAGGCGAGCCCCGTGACCCACTGCAATCCGCTCGGCGGCGAGCGGCGCAGCGGCACGGTCGGTCGCACGTTCCCGGACACCCTGCAGCGGATCCTCGACCCCGAGGACCCGACGAGAGAGCTCCCACCGGGGGAGGTCGGGGAACTCGCGGTCAAGGGACCGCAGGTGATGCTCGGCTACTGGGGCCAGCCGGCCGAGACGGCCGCGGTGCTGCAGGACGGGTGGTTGCGCACCGGGGACCTCGGCGTGATCGACGAGGACGGCTACTGCCGCATCGTGGACCGCAAGAAGGACGTCATCATTGTCAGCGGCTTCAACGTCTATCCCCGCGAGGTGGAGGAGGTGCTCCTGCGCCATCCAGGGGTGCGCGAGGCGGTCGTCGTCGGCGTGCCCGACGAGCGGCGCGGCCAGCTGGTGCGGGCGGTCGTGGTGCCGTGGCCGGACAGGCGGCCGACGGAGGAGGAGCTCAGGTCCTACTGCCGCGAGCGCCTCGCCGGCTACAAGACCCCGCGCCAGTTCGAGCTCCGGGATGAACTGCCCCGCACGGCGATCGGCAAGGTGCTGAGGCGCGTGCTGGTGGCGGAGGCGACCGAGCAGAAGAAGGAGGAGTAGCGTTGGCGACAGTCATCCTGAGTGCCAAGCGGACGCCCGTCGGGAGTTTCGGAGGCGCGTTGCGCGACGTGCACGCGACCGAACTCGGCCGGGTGGCGGCCGCGGCGGCGATCGAGGCGTCCGGGGTCCAGGGCGGGCAGATCGACGAGGTCATCTTCGGTTCCGGCGGCATGCCGATCGCCGAGGCGAACCTCGCGCGCCAGGTGGGCCTCTCGCTCGGCCTGCCGGTGGAAGTGCCGGCCTACACCGTCCAGCGCAACTGCGCGTCCGGCATCCAGGCCATCGTGAACGGGGCGCAGGAGATCGCGCTCGGCGAGGCCAAGGTGGTGTTGGCGGGCGGCGCGGAGAGCATGTCGACCGCGCCTTACCTGCTCTACGGAGCGCGCTGGGGCATGCGCCTTCGGCACGGCGAGGTGCGCGACGGCATCTGGGAGGGGCTCACGGACTACTACACCGGCATGGTGATGGGTGAGACGGCGGAGATCCTCGCGGACGACTACGACATCTCGCGGCGCGAGATGGACGAACTTGCGGTGCAGAGCCATCAGAAGGCCTTCAAGGCCAGCCGCTCCGGCCTCTTCAAGGACGAGATCGCCCCTGTGGAGATCCCGTCGAGGCGCGGCGAGGCGGAGGTGCTGCGCCAGGACGAGGGCATCCTTGCGGGCCTCTCGGTGGAACGCCTGGCGACGGCGCCTGCGACGTTCCGCAAGGGCGGCCGCGTCACCCCCGGCAACTCGTCGCCCCTCAACGACGCCGGCGCCGCGACCGTGCTCGCCGACGAGGCCTGGGCCAGGGCCCAGGGCCTGCGGCCTCTCGCGCGCATCGTAAGCTACGCCTTCGTCGGACTCGATCCCCGGCGCATGGGCCTCGGTCCGGTCGGCGCGACGCGCAAGGCCCTGGGGCGCGCTGGACTCGACATGGCGGACATCGGCCTCATCGAGATCAACGAGGCGTTCGCCGCCCAGTACCTCGCGGTGGAGCGGGAGCTTGGGTGGGACCGCGGCATCGTCAACGTGAACGGCGGCGCCCTGGCGCTCGGCCACCCGATCGGCGCGACCGGCGTGCGCCTCGTGACGACGCTCGTGCACGAGATGCGGCGGCGCTCCGTGCGCTACGGCCTTGCGACGCTCTGCGTCGGCGGCGGGCAGGGGGCCAGCGTGATCCTGGAGGTGACGGACTGATGTACGTCTTCAAGGCGGCCGTGATCGGCGCCGGCACGATGGGCGCGGAGATCGCGCAGGTGATCTCCCTCTCGGGGCTGCCGGTCATCCTGAAGGATGTCGACGAGAAGCAGCTCGCGCGCGGCATGAAGCACATCAAGGGCATCTATGAGCGGCGCGTCCAGCGTGGGCGCATGACGGAGCGCGAGGCCGAGGACCACTTCGCGCTGGTCACGGCCCAGCTCGACTACCAGGGCTTCGCGGACGTGGATCTCGCGATCGAGGCGGTGCCCGAGAAGCTCGACCTGAAGCGCTCGGTGCTGCGGGAAGTCGAGGGGAACCTGCCACGGACGGCGATGATCGCGACCAACACCTCCGCGCTGCCGGTGAGCGAGGTCGCGAAGGGGCTCGAGAAGCCGTCGCGCTTCCTCGGCCTGCACTTCTTCTTCCCGGCCTCGGTGATGCGGCTCGTCGAAGTGATCGGCGGCGACGCGACCGACGACGAGACGGTCGACTCCGGCGTGGAGTTCGTGGAGGGCATCCGCCGCATCCCGGTGCGGGTCAAGGAGTGCCCGGGCTTCCTCGTGAACCGCGTCCTCATGGCGGGCCTCGCCGAGGTGTTCCGCGCCGAGCGCGACCTCGGGCTCGAGCCGGCGCGGATCGACGCCGCGGTGGCGGCGTCCGGGCTCGCACCGATGGGCCCCTACGCCCTCGCGGACGCCCTCGGCCTCGACATCGCGCAAGAGGTCTCGGAGACGCTGAAGGCCGCCTACGGCGACCGCTTCGACCTCGGTGACCGCATCGCCGCCCTGATCGCGGCAGGCAAGCGCGGCGCGAAGACCGGTCAGGGCTTCTACACCTACACGGGCTGAGGAGGCCGGAAGATGGCTGACGACAAGGAATTGGAACTCCTGGACCGCTTCCGCTACGCGGTGCTGCTCGAGGCGGTGCGCTGTCTCGACGAGGGCATCTCGAGCGCCAGGGAGATCGACATCGCGATGCGCGCCGGCGCGGGGCTGCCCGAAGGGCCCCTCGCGGCCGCCGACAAGACGGGACTCGACGTGGTGCTAAGGCGCCTCGAGGAACTCGAAGGGCGCTGGGGCGAGCGGTTCGCGCCGCCGCGGCGCCTGCGCGAGCTCGTCCAGGCGGGCCGGACCGGCGCCCAGGCGGGGAGGGGCTTCCTTGAGTACTGAGCTCGTGCGCGTGACGCGCGAGGGGCTCATCGCGACGGTGCAGCTCAGCCACCCTCCCGTCAACGCCATCTCGCAGGAGGTGCTCGACGGGCTTCTCGAGACGTTCCGCTCCCTGGAGCAGGACGAGGGCGTGCGCGTCGTCGTCTTGACGGGGGAAGGCGCCTTCTTCTCCGCCGGCGCGGACCTCGCGTCGGCCGCCCAGACCGGCCCCCTCGCCCTGATGCGGCGCGGGCGCGAGGTCTACCGGGAACTCTCGGACTTCCCAAAGCCCGTGATCGCGGCGGTGAACGGCCTCTGCGTCGGCGGCGGACTCGAGCTCGCGCTCCTTACGGACCTGCGCATCTGCGCCAAGACGGCCCGGTTCGGCCAGCCCGAAATCAACCTTGGCATCATCCCGGGCTGGGGCGGCACCCAGCGCCTGCCGGCGGCGATCGGCCAGCAGCGCGCGGCGGAACTGATCCTGAGCGGCCGCCTGATGCGCGCGGAAGAGGCGGAGGCCGCGGGCCTCGTGCTGAAGAGCTATCCGGACGACGAACTCCGCGACCAGGCGCGCAACCTGGCGCGACGCCTGGCGGAGAAGCCGCCTCTCGCGCTGGCGGCGGCGAAGGCCGCCCTGCGCACCTGGGCCGACACGGGCGCCGAGGCAGGCCACCTGAGCGAGGGCGAGGCGATGGAGCGCCTGACCCAGACCCAGGACGCGGCCGAAGGTGTCATGGCGTTCTTGCAAAAGCGCAAGCCCCAGTTCACCGGGCGCTGAGGGACGTCTTCGCGGGGCGGGGCCTTGTGCCTCGCCCCGCTTCGCGTCAGCTGCCGTGCGCGGAAGGCAACGGTGGAGCTTTGGGTTGTGGATAGTGGACGTGCCAGAAGAGGTAGCGCGTCGTGCGGTCCCAGCCGAGATCCCAGGGAACGTGGTACCGGTCGCTCGTGTGGGTGTCGACGAGCGGGACCCCGCGTTCGTCGAACGCGACCACCAAGCCCGAGTGCACGGCCGTTCCGCGCTCGATGTAGGTGATGAGGTCCCCCGTCCGCAGATCCCGGGCGGCGCCTTGGGGGTGACGGAGGGTCGGCCTCGTCACGTCGGCGTAGCGGCCACCTGCGAAGATATCGGCCCGCCCTGACCCGTCGAGGTAGTCTCTGAGCCCCTCGGCGTTCGACCAGGCCCGACTGCCCTCGCCGCGCCTCTGGTCGTAGCTCCAGCTCTGAGACTCGCGCAGCCCGCCCGCCTTGAGCGCTTGCGAGACGAAGTTCGTGCAGTCGCCACCGTCGCCGTTGTAGTTGTTGTAGTGGCTGTTGTAGAGCCCGCCGTTGCCGCAGCCCGGCGCGGCGCCGCAGTAGCGGTCGGCGTAGGCCGCCGCGTCCTGGCCCCCGACATCGGTGACCTTCGTCGGCGCCGGCCCGTGGGCCGCGACCCCGATCTCGGGCGTCGCCGGCTGGGGGATGCGGGTGTCCTGGTCCAGGGGGTCGGTGAAGTAGTCGGCCTGGATGTACCAGCGACCGCCTTCGCGCGTCAGGAAGTAGTCGTGCCGGACGCCGAGCCCGAAGTCGTGGTCGATGTCCTCGCCCATGTAGCGGTACGTGTAGGCCTCCGACACGACGGCGAACACCTGGACGCGATCCCTGGTGCGGAAGGTGATGTGCGGCGTCCGCAGCGAGACCTTGACAGACATCACCCGCAGCCCTCTGGCCGCGGCCCAGGCGCGCAGGAACCTGCGCCGCTCCTTGGCCTCGCCGAGGGCTTCCCGGGACTTGCCGCCGGGCAGGAAAACGGCCTGAAGGCGCTGGTCGTCTCCGCTCAGGATCGCCTTATTCTCCTGGCGCACAAGCGAAGCGAGCGCCGTCTTGACGGCCTGTTCGTCGGGCGTCAGGGGCGTGAAGGCGGCGTTCGCGTGTCCGAGAGGTGCCATAAGGCCAGCGACGAGCGCGGCCAGCAGGAGTATGCGTTGCATCATGGCCGATAGCTTGGCGCCGGGGCCTTTGCGTCACCCTGGCAATTGGGCCTAGCGGTGCCTTCGGCGAGGGCGAGGGTCAGGAGAAGCGTGGGGAGGAGAACCGCTCGTCGCATCATGCCAAGTAGCGTGGCGCTGTGCCTGTGTCACGACGCTGGGAAATGGCGTCAAGGCGGCGTGGTCCGAGCAGAAGCGCAGCCGCCCGCCGAAAAGTCGGCGGGCGGCTGCGCCTGCATGGGTTCAGAAGTGCAGGGCCGCGCCCAGCACGCCGACGAGGCCGACGAGCCAGCAGTAGTAGGCGAAGGGACGCAGGGCGTCACCCTGGCGCTGGCGGAAGTAGCGCGTGAGGAAAGCGACCGAGAAGTAGGCCACGACCGCGGCGATCACGCCGCCCAGGATGGCGAGCGGCAACATGCCCGGGGCGATGCTGCCCGCGGTCAGCTTGGGCACTTCCAGCACGCCGGCGCCGAGGATGACGGGGAACGCGAGCAGGAAGGCGTAGCGCGCCGCCTCGGACGTCTTGAGGCCATAGGCGAGGCCCGCGATCATGCTGGCGCCGTCGCGCGAGATGCCCGGGATGAGCGCGGCGGACTCGGCGAGCCCCACGACGATCGCCTCGCGCCAGCCGATGTCCTTGAGCGTCTTCTGCCCGCTCCGGCGGCTGCGGCCGCCGAAGTACAGGGCGACGCCGTTGACGATCAGCATGACGGACGCCAGCGCGAGCGAGCCGAACAGCGACTTGAAGAAGCTTTCGAGGAAGAAACCGAGGAAGATGGCCGGGATCGTGCCGACCAGCAGCAGGTCGAAGAGGTGGCGGTTGGCCTCGACATCGTCGCCGCGGCCGAAGATGCCCCGCACCACGTCGATCCAGTCCCGCCAGAAGAAGATCAGGAGAGCCACGGCGGTGCCGAGGTGCAGGACGACCACGAACGGCAGGAAGGCGGGGCCCGTCTGGTTCAGGTGCCAGTGGAGAAGCCTCGGAATGATCACGTTGTGCCCGACGGAGCTGATCGGGAAGAGTTCCGTCAGGCCCTGGATCACCGCGAGGACGATGACCTCGATCGTATGCAGGTGAAAGCCTCCCCCGAATGCGCGCCGAGTTTTTGCCAGTCGTGGACTTTCGCTTGCCGTCCGAGACGGTCCTGCCCCGTGCGGCGCGTTCAGGCAACCTTAACGCGACCGTAACAGACGGTCGCGTGGCGTCCGCAACTAGCGTCTGCCAAACACCCGCAGCACAGCCTGCAGGCCGTATACTAGCACATATGGACAACTACGCTGACCCGAGGCCGACACCGCTCAACGCCGCGCAGCAGGAGGCCGTGTCGCACGGCGAGGGGCCGCTTCTGATCCTGGCTGGCGCAGGCTCCGGCAAGACGCGGGCCCTCACGGAGCGGCTGGCGTTCCTGATCGAGAGCGGACAGGCGCGGCCGAGCGAGATCCTGGCCATCACGTTCACGAACAAGGCCGCGCAGGAGATGCGCGAGCGCGTCGCGCGGCGTGTGCCGCAAGCCGCCGATCGCCTATGGATCATGACGTTCCACCAGGCCTCGGCGCGCATCCTGCGTCGCGAGGCGGATCGGATCGGCTACCCGCGGGACTTCGCCATCTACGACACGCAGGATCAGCTTCAGGTGCTGCGGGAGGTGCTGCGGCGCCTCAACCTCGACGAGAAGCGCTATCCGCCCGCTGGCGTGCTGCACCGCATCTCCCAGGCCAAGAACGAGCTCTGGGACCCCGAGCGGCTGCGGGCGTCGGGCGGCTTCCACGAAGAGCAGATCGCCCGGGTCTACCAGGCCTACCAGGAGCGCCTGCACGATCTTGGCGCCTTCGACTTCGACGACCTGATCGGCCGGGTCGTGGACCTGCTCGAAGGGGACGCGGAGGTGCGGCAGCACTGGCAGGAACGCTTCCATCACCTGCTCGTCGACGAGTACCAGGACACGAACCTGGCGCAGTATCGCTGGGTGCGCGCGCTCGCAGGGGAGCGGCGCAACATCGCCGTCGTCGGCGACCCCGACCAGTCCATCTACGGCTGGCGCGGGGCGGACATTCGCAACATCCTCGAGTTCGAGAAGGACTTCCCGCAGGCGAAGGTTGTGCTCCTGACCGAGAACTACCGGTCCACGGGCCGCATCCTGGCCGCCGCGAACGCCCTCATCCGGCCGAACCGCCTGCGCCGCGAGAAGGAACTCTGGTCGAGTCTCGGCGAGGGCGATCCGATCCGGATGGCCGTGAGCGAGGACGACTGGCAGGAGAGCGAGCTCGTCGCCGCGAGGATCGACGACCTGCGCCAGGGCGGCAAGCCGCTCAGCGAGATCGCCGTGCTCTACCGCACCAACGCGCAGTCCCGCAGCCACGAAGAGGCCCTCATCCGACACGGCATCCCGTACCGCCTGGTCGGTGGGCTGCGCTTCTACGAACGGCTTGAGATCAAGGACCTCCTGGCGTACCTGCGCCTCGTGCACAGCGGGCGCGACGACCTCGCTTTGCGGCGCGCGATTTCGGCGCCCAAGCGCGGGCTCGGCCCGCAGACCCTGCAGCGCATCGAGGAGGTGGCGGCGCGCGACCGGCAGAGCCTCCTCGTTGCCGCCGAGACGGTGCGCGAGGAACTTCCGCGGCGCAAGGGCGAGCAGCTCGGGAGCTTTCTCGCGCTGATCGCCGAGATGCAGGCGGCCAAGGGCGATTGGCCGCTCTCGCGGCTCGTGGCCGAGATCGCCGAGCGCTCGGGCTACCTGCCCGCCTTGCGCCTCGAAGGCACGATCGAGGCGCAGAGCCGCATCGAGAACGTCGAGGCCCTCATCAACCGCGCCCGGGAGGCGGAGTCGGAAGCCATGCCCCGGGTCTCGGCGGAGGGCGAGATCGAGGCCGAAGGGGACGTGCTGGGAGACTTCCTCGCCAGGGTCGCGCTTTTAAGCGACGTCGACGAGGCCGAGGCCCCGACGGGCAAGGTAAGTGTGATGACCTTGCACGCCGCGAAGGGACTCGAGTTCGACGTCGTCTTCCTGACGGGGCTCGAGGAGGGGCTGTTGCCCCACGCGAGGGCGGTCTTCGAGGAACGGGAGATGGAGGAGGAGCGCCGGCTCTTCTACGTCGGCGTGACGCGGGCCCGCCTCGAACTCTGGCTCACCCGGGCACTGCGGCGCCAGCGTCGCGGGGAGACGGTTCCGAGCGTCGCCTCGCGCTTTCTCGCGGACGTGCCGGCGAGTGTCGTGCAGGAAGTCGTGCCGAAGAGTGGTCAGGAGCATCTTCTGCCGCCGCACCGCCCCTTGCGGGCGGCGACCTACCTCGGCCGTCCGAGCGCCGACGTCGGCCCGGGCGACCGGGTGCGCCACAAGCAGTTCGGCGACGGCACGGTGGTGCAGGTGAAACCGATCGGGGACGACACCGAAGTGACCGTGGCGTTTGCCGGGGCCGGGCTCAGACGGCTTCTGCTGCGTTACGCGGGCCTTGAGAAGGTGGTGGGCTGATGGACGAGCGGGAGCGCATCGAAGAGCTCAGGGCCACCCTGACGCGCTTTGTGCGGGCCTACTTCGTCGAGGACCAGCCGGAAGTCTCGGACGCTGTCTACGACAGCCTGATGCGTGAGCTCGTCGAACTCGAGCGCCGCCATCCGGAACTTCACGACCCGGATTCGCCTAGCCAGCGCGTCGGTGGCGCGCCGCGCGGCGACTTCCGCACCGTGAGCCACGAGCCGCCGCTCCTGTCGCTGATGAACGCGATGGACGCGGACGACCTGCGGGCCTTCGACCGGCGCGTCGCCCAGGCGGCTGGCGACGCCCTTGCCGGTGTCCCGGGACCCTACGTGGTCGAGCCGAAGATCGACGGACTGACGGTCGTGCTGCGCTACGAGAACGGGCGGCTGCGGCTGGGCGCGACGCGCGGCGACGGTCTGACCGGCGAGGACGTGACGCCGAATCTCGCCGCCATCGCCGCCGTGCCCAGGGAGCTCCCTCCTGGGGCGCCCGGGCGTCTTGAGGTGCGCGGCGAGGTCTACCTGCCGGTCGCGAGCTTCGACGCGCTCAACCGACTGCGCGAGGCGGAGGGCAGGCCGCTCTTCCAGAACCCGCGCAACGCGGCGGCCGGCTCTTTGCGCCAGCAGGATCCGGAGGTGACGGCGAGCCGGGGCCTCAGCCTGTTCTGCTATGAGATCCGCGCGGGGGCGGAGCCTCGCACGCAGAACGAGGCGCTCCAGCTGCTCGCCGTATGGGGGCTGCCGGTGAACCCGCTCAGATGGCTCTGCCGTACGGTCGATGACGTCATCGCCGTGACCGAGGAGTTCGCGCCTGGCCGCGAGAGGCTCCCGTACGCGGTCGACGGGCTGGTCGTCAAGCTGGACGATCTCGGCATCACACGGCGGCTCGGGGCCACCCAGAAGGCCCCGCGGGCCCAGATCGCCTTCAAGTTCCCCGCGGACGAGGCGGCCACGACGCTGCTCGACATCGAGGTGCAGGTGGGGCGCACGGGCGCCCTCACCCCGACCGCCGTGCTGGCGCCGGTGCGGCTCGCGGGCACGACGGTGCAGCGGGCGTCGCTGCACAACGAGGACCTCATCCGCCAGAAGGACATCCGCATCGGCGACCTCGTGCGCGTGCGCAAGGCGGGCGAGATCATCCCCGAGGTGATCGGCATCGTGCCCGGCGAAGGGCACGAGGGCCGCCCGCCCTACGCCTTTCCGACGGTCTGTCCCGTCTGCGGCGCCGAGGCGGTCCGCCTGGAAGGTGAGGCCGTGCGGCGCTGCAGCAACCCGAGCTGTCCCGCGAAGCTGCGCGAATGGCTCCTGCACCTCGGCAGCCGCGGGGCGCTCGACATCGACGGGCTCGGTCCGCGCACCGTGGACCTCCTGCTGGAAACGGGTCTCGTGCACGAACCGGAAGACCTCTTCCGCCTGACGCCCGCCGATCTCGAGGGACTGCCGCGACTCGGGGAGAA
Source organism: Bacillota bacterium (assembly GCA_021799275.1). Classification (GTDB taxonomy): domain Bacteria; phylum Bacillota; class Sulfobacillia; order JAJZYS01; family JAJYTV01; genus JAJZQO01. The sequence continues at coordinate 139,048 of JAJZAT010000002.1, read as the reverse complement.
GTCTGCGGCGAAGCTCATGGCCCAGTTGCAGGCGGCGAGAACGCGACCGCTCGACCGCCTGCTCGTCGCTCTCGGCATTCCGCATGTCGGAGAGCGGTCCGCGCAGGCGCTCGCGGAGCGCTTCCAGAGCCTCGAGGGGCTGGCGGCGGCAAGCGGCGCGGAACTCGCCGAGGTCGCGGGGATCGGCGAGGCGACCGCCACGGAGATCGAGCGCTTCATGACGGGTCCGGTCGGGCAGCGGCTGCTGCGCTCGCTCGGCGAACTCGGTTTCAGGCCCGAGGCCCCCGCGCGCCAGGCGTCCGGCGCCCTCGACGGCGAGATCGTGGTGTTCACGGGTCGGCTGTCGCGCCCGCGCAGCGAGGCGCAGGCGATCGCGCGCAGTTGCGGCGCGGTGGTTGAGGGTGACATCACCCGCCGCACGACCCTCGTTGTCGTGGGCGAGGAGGCCGGTCAGAAACTGGCAAAGGCACGCTCGCTTGGCATTCGGACGATGACCGAAGCGGAATTTGGAGCAGTGACCGGTGCCGGTTGAAGAAAGGGATTGACCTAGACCCGGCGAATAGTCCAATCTTGGTGTGATTTTTCGTTGTGCATTAGTTAAGGGGGAACAGGTTTGGCGGAGCTCCTACAGGTTACGGACCTCCACACCGAATTCCCGACGGACGATGGACTGGTCAAGGCTGTCGACGGTGTATCGTTCTCGATCGACGAGGGCGAGACACTCGCCATCGTAGGCGAGTCGGGCTGCGGCAAGAGCGTAACGGCCTTCTCCGTCATGCGGCTGCTGCAGCCGCCTGGACGCATCGCGTCGGGTTCGATCGTGTTCCGTGGCCGTGACCTTACCAAGATCTCCGATCCGGAGATGCGCCAGCTTCGCGGCAACGAGATCTCGATGATCTTCCAGGAGCCGATGACGTCGCTGAACCCCGTTTACACGGTCGGCGACCAGATCGCTGAGACCCTGCTGATCCACCAGGACATTTCAAAGAAGGATGCCCTGGATCAGACGATCGACATGCTGCGGCGCGTCGGCATTTCGCTGCCGGAACGCCGTGTTCACGAGTACCCGCACCAGATGTCCGGCGGTATGCGCCAGAGGGTCATGATCGCCATGGCATTGGCGTGCAAGCCGAAGCTGCTGATCGCGGACGAGCCCACCACAGCGCTTGACGTGACGATCCAGGCCCAGATCCTCGAGCTGATGAAGGAGCTCAAGGACCAGTACGGCATGTCGATCCTGTTCATCACCCACGACCTGGGCGTTGTCGCCGAGATGGCGCAGCGCGTCGTCGTCATGTACGGCGGCCAGGTGGTGGAGGAAGCCGACGTCAAGACACTCTACCGGCGGCCCTATCACCCGTACACGGAAGGGTTGCTCCGGTCGATTCCGAGGCTTGACCAACCGGCCGGGCGCCTGCACACGATCGAGGGTATCGTGCCGAACCCGCTCCACTTGCCGCCCGGTTGCCGGTTTGCCCCGCGTTGCCCCTACGCAGAGGACCGCTGCAACGCGGCTCCGCCGGAGTTGGGCGACGCAGGGGACGGCGTCGTGGCGCGCTGCATTATCCCGCCGGGCGAGCGCAGGGAGGTCGAGGCATCGTGAGCGAGCCGCTCGTTTCGGTACAGAACCTGAAGAAGTATTTCCCGGTCCGCGGAGGCCTGTTTTCGACCGTGCGCGCACATGTGCACGCGATCGACGATGTCAGCTTCGACGTCTATCAGGGCGAGACGTTCGGTCTCGTCGGCGAGTCCGGCTGTGGCAAGACCACGACCGGGCGCGTCATGCTGCGCCTCGACGACGCTACCTCGGGCGACGTGGTCTTCGAGGGCAAGTCGATCTTCAAGCTGGGCCGCGAGGAGCTGCGCCGCCAGCGCCGCGACATGCAGATCATCTTCCAGGACCCGTACTCCTCGCTGAACCCGCGCATGACGGTCGGTGAGATCGTCGGCGAGCCCTTGACCGTCCACCACCTGGCTTCGGGCCGGGAGAAGGACGACCGGGTGCGCGAGCTTCTGGAGACGGTGGGCCTTTCCGCGTACCACATCAAGCGCTACCCGCACGAGTTCTCCGGTGGCCAGCGCCAGCGCATCGGCATCGCCCGCGCGCTCGCGCTGCACCCGAAGCTGATCGTCTGCGACGAGCCCGTATCGGCGCTCGACGTGTCGATCCAGTCCCAGGTGCTGAACCTGCTCAACGATCTGCAGCAGAAGTTCGGCCTGACCTACGTGTTCATCGCGCACGGCCTCAACGTCGTGAAGCACATGTCGACGAGAATCGGCGTGATGTACCTGGGCAAGCTGGTAGAGGTATCCGACTCGAAGGACCTCTTCGAGCGGCCGCAACACCCGTACACCGAGGCCTTGCTTTCCGCCATCCCGGTGCCGGACCCGAACCTCAACCGCCAGCGCATCGTGCTGCAGGGCGACGTGCCGAGTCCGGTCAATCCGCCTTCGGGTTGCCGTTTCCACACGCGCTGCCCCTACGCGCAGGACGTCTGCAGGGCCGAGGAGCCGCCGCTGATCGATCTCGGCAACGGCCACCAAGTCGCCTGCCACTTCCGCAAGAGCTTCGACCAGCAGCTCTTGAACCGCGCGATCTGATTTTCGCGGAGCAGAGGGGCACCGCCTAGGCGGTGCCTTTTCCTTCTGAGCAAGTCGTTGTGGGAGGGATCCTTGTGGCCGAGCATGGCCTTGTGCAGCGTCTCGCTGCACTGGCGCGCCTTGAGCTGGCTGAGGGCGAGGCGGATCGTCTTGAGCGGGATCTCGGGGCGATCCTGGAGCACGTAGAGCGCTTGAGGGCCTTGCCCCTCAGGGACGTCGGCGCCACCTACTGGACCGCCGAGGCGGCGCAGGGCATGCGGGAGGACGTGAGCAGGTCCGGTCTCGACGTCGAGGATGGTCTGGGCTCGGCCGCGGCGCGTAGCGGGCGCTACCTGCTCGTGCCGGGCATGCGGGAGGACGCCTGATGGAGAGCCTTTACACGGCGGCCGACCGGCTCGAACGCGGCGAGACATCCTCGGAACAGCTGGTGCGCGAAGCGCTCGACCGTGTGGCGAGCCGCGAGGAGGAACTCCACGCGTTTCTGACCCTGCTGCCGGAAGGCTCCCTGGAGGACGCGAAGGAGAGCGACAAGCGGCGCCTGGGCGGGCACCGCCGTGGGCTCTTCGACGGGATCCCCTGGGCGGCCAAGGACAACCTGCTCACGGAGGGCGTCCGCACGACGGCGGCCTCGAAGATTCTTGGCGATTACCTGCCGCCCTACTCGTCGACGGCTGTGCGTCGGCTGGACGAGCAGGGAGCCGTCCTGGTGGGCAAGACGAACCTCGACGAATTCGCCATGGGCTCCTCGACCGAGTACTCGGCGTACGGGCCTTCGCGCAACCCGGTCGACCCGTCGCGCGTGCCGGGCGGCAGTTCTGGCGGTTCGGCGGTCGCGGTGGCCGCAGGGATGTGCCATTTCGCGCTCGGGTCCGAGACGGGCGGTTCGGTGCGGCAGCCCGCCGCCTTCTGCGGCGTCGTGGGTGTCAAGCCGAGCTATGGCCGCGTCAGTCGCTACGGGTTGATCGCGTTCGCGTCGTCGCTCGACCAGATCGGAACCCTGACGCGCGATGTGCGCGACGCCGCCGCCGTGCTCGGGGCGATCGCAGGTGGCGACCCGATGGACCAGACGTCGGCGGCGAGCCCCGTGCCGGACTACCTTGCGGCGGTCGCCGAGGGCGGGCGTGAGCTGTCCTTCGGCGTGCCCCCGGAGTACATGCGCGAGGGGGTCGCCCCGGACGTGCGCGCCGAGGTCGAGCGCGTGGCCGCCGCGCTCGAGCGGCAGGGCATGAGGCGTCGGGAGGTCACGCTGCCGCACACGGAGTATGCGCTCGACGCCTACTACATCATCGCGCCGGCCGAGGCATCCTCGAACCTCTCGCGGTTCGACGGCATGCGCTACGGCCCCCGCGCCGAGGGCCAGGACCTCGTGGAGTCCTACCACCGCAGCCGCGGCCAGGGCTTCGGACCGGAGGTGAAGCGGCGCATCCTGCTCGGCACCTATGTCCTCTCGGCCGGCTACTACGACACCTACTACCTCCAGGCCCAGCGCCTGCGCACCCTGCTGCGGCAGGAGTTCCTGCGGGCCTTCGAGCAGGTGGACGTGCTGCTGACCCCGACCACGCCGACGACGGCCTTCCGGCTCGGCGAACATACGCAGGACCCGCTTGCGATGTACATGGCCGACGCCTTGACGATTCCCGCGAACCTCGCGGGGCTGCCCGCGATCTCCGTGCCGGGCCGACCCATCGGGGGACTGCCGGTGGGGCTGCAGGTGATGGCGCCGCCGCTCAGGGAGGACCTCATGTTCGCCGCGGCCGCGACCGTCGAGGAGGTGGCCGCGAGATGAGCGACTTTGCGACGGTGATCGGCCTCGAGGTGCACATCGAGCTCCAGACCGCAAGCAAGATGTTCTGCAGCTGCCCGAACCATTTCGGCGACCCGCCCAACACGAATATCTGCCCGGTCTGCCTCGGACTGCCGGGAGCTTTGCCGCGCCCGAACGCCGCCGGCGTCGACGCGGCGATCCGCATGGCTCTCGCGCTTGGCTGCAAGGTGGCGGACCGCAGCAAGTTCGACCGCAAGAACTACTTCTACCCCGACCTGCCGAAGGGCTACCAGATCTCGCAGCTCGACGAGCCGATCGGCAGCGACGGGCTTGTGGAGGTGCCGGGCGGCGGCTCGGTGCGCATCGTGCGGGTGCAGCTCGAGGAAGACGCCGGCAAGCTGCAGCACGAGGCGCAAGGGGCGGTTGTGGACTTCAACCGCGCCGGCGTGCCGCTGCTCGAGATCGTCTCGGCGCCCGACCTGCGCTCGCCGCAGGAGGCCAGGGCGTACTGGGAGGAGATCCGGCGCATCGCCCTGGCGCTCGGGATCTCCGACGCGCGCATGGAGGAGGGCTCGGTGCGCGCCGACGCCAACATCTCGATCCGTCCCGTGGGCAGCGAAGAGCTCAATCCGCGGGTCGAGATCAAGAACATGAACAGCTTCCGCTTCCTCGAGCGCGCCCTGGTCTACGAGGCCGGACGCCAGGCGGAGATCTACCGTCAGGGAGGGCGTGTCGGGCAGGAGACCCGCGGCTGGGACGACCCGCGCGGCGTCACCTTCTCGCAGCGCAGCAAGGAGGAGGCGGAGGACTACCGCTACTTCCCGGAGCCCGACCTGCTGCCGTTCGCCATCGACCGCCAACATGTCGAGGAGCTGCGCTCGTCGCTGCCCGAGCTGCCGTCGGGGCGCCGCCGGCGCCTTCTCTGGCTCGGACTGCCCGAGGAGCAGGTGCGCCTGATCGCGGAAAGCCGCGGCCGCACCTCCTTCTTCGACGCCGCGATGACGGCTGGCGGCGAGGCGACCGAGCTCGGCAAATGGATCTGCGGTGACCTCGGGCGGCTCGAGAACGACGGCCGCTTCGACTTCGAGGAGCCCGCGTTCGCGCCGGAGGAGCTCGCCGCTCTGCTGAAGTCCCTGGCCGAGGGCGATCTCACGGGACCCGGCGCCAAGCAGGTGATCCAGCGCCTGGCCCAGGACGGCGGCACCGTGCGGGCTGCCATCGCGGAGCTGGGCCTCGGCAAGATGGACGATCTTGAGGCCGTGCGCGCCGAGGTGCGCCAGGTGCTCGAGGAACAGCCGAAGGCGCTCGCGGATCTGAGGGCCGGCAAGCAGCAGGTGATGGGCTTCCTGGTGGGCCAGGTGATGCGCCGCACGCGCGGACGCGTGGCGCCCGATGTCGCCAGCCGCCTGATCGCGGAGGAAGTGGGGCAGTAGTGCGGGCGGAAGTGGAGATCACGGGGCTCGGGCAGGCCGGCGAAGGCGTCGGCCGCCACGAGGGCCTCGTGCTCTTCGTGCCTGGCGCGGTCCCGGGCGACCGGTGTCGCATCGCCTGGGAGCCCGGCCGCAGGCGGATGGCGCGCGCCCGCCTTCTCGAGGTGATCGAGCCAAGCCCTGACCGGGAGGCGCCGCCCTGTCCGGCCTTCGGCACCTGCGGCGGCTGCCAGCTGCAGGCGATCGGCTATGCGCGGGAGCTCAGGGAGAAGCGGCGCATCGTCGAAGACGCCTTGCGCCGCATCGGCCACCTCGAGGTGGACGTGCCGGCCTGCATCGGTCCGGGAGAAGCCTATGGCTACAGGGCCAAGGTGAGCTGGCCGATCCGCCGGGGAGCCACAGGGCCGCTGATCGGCCTCTTCGCAGCCCAGAGCCACGACGTCGTCGAGCAGGACGGCTGCGCCGTCCTGGCGCCCGCCCTGCGCAGCCTGCCAAGCGTGCTGCGCCAGGGCATGGTGGACCTTGGGCTCTCCGCCTGGGACGGCACCCTGGGACTCCTGCGGCATGCCGTGGCCCGGCGCGCGCGCAGCGGCGAGATCATCCTGACCCTTGTCGCCACGGCCGAGGATCGCCGCCTGGGCCTGCTGGCCGGGCGCGTGATGTCTGCGTTGCCCGATGTGGTGGGAGTCGCCCAAAGCCTGCACGAGGGACGGGGGAATCGCGTCCTGGGCGGTCCGGCAAAACTGCTCGCGGGCGTGGGGGAGATCGAGGAGCGGATCCTCGGCCTGCGCTTCCGCGTTGGTCCGACCAGCTTTTTTCAGGTGCATCCGGCGGCGGCGGAGCGCCTGTTCGGGACGGTGCTCGACTGGGTGGGGCCTGGGGACGACCGCGCAGCCCTCGACCTCTACACGGGCGTCGGCGTGCTCGCCCTGCTGCTGGCCCAGGCGGGTTACCGGGTGCAGGGTGTGGAGTATGACGAGGAGGCCGTGGGGTTCGCCGCACGCAACGCGGAGCTCAACGGGCTCCAGGCGGAGTTCGTGGCGGGAGACGCGCAGGAGGCGCCCCTGCCCGGGCGAGATGCGCTCCTGACCCTCGACCCGCCCAGGGGAGGGGCGCAGCGCCTGGCGGAACGCCTGGCCGCGCAGGGGCCGGCGCGGGTGCTCTACGTCTCCTGCGATCCGGCGACGCTGGCGCGCGACGCGGCGATCCTGGCGGCGGGCGGCTACAGGCTCCGCCGCGTGCAGCCGTTCGATCTCTTCCCCCGTACGGCGCACGTGGAGACGGTCGCGGAATTCCTGCGCTGATCGGGACGGGCTATACCTGCAGAGCCTGTTGCACCTCCGCCAGCAGACCCGCGAGGTCGACTCCGTCCTGGGCCATGCGCTGCAGGCGGCGGCTGGCATGCCACCTGCGCGCAAGATCGACGGCCACCGGATGCTGCCGGCTGTAGCCGTCAAGGGTGCGCTCGGCGGTGGGCGAAGCCTCGCGCAGGATCCAGTCGCTCATCAGCACGAGCGACACCGCTCCAAGGAAGGCGTCGGGTCCGTCGAGGACGACGTGCTTCGACGCCAGCAAGGGATGGGACGCAAGCAGCCGGGCCGCTTCGGTGGGGCCGTCGTCCGCGGCGTAACGGATATGCCGCACGCCGCACACGAGGGCCGCGCCCAGGCACATCGCGCACGGCTCGAGGGTCGTGTAGAGAATCCCTTCGTATAGCCGCTCCTCGGGAGCGGCCTGCGTCAGCACGTTCATTTCTGCGTGGGCCAGCCGCGTGTGGGAGAGGTGCATACCGGGCGCACGGACCCCGTAGACCTGGTTGCGGCCGCGATGCACAACGTCGCCGGACGGTGCGACGAACACGGCGCCCACCGGGACGGAATCCTCCCGGTACGCATGCCAAGCCTCCTCGAACGCCGCGACCCAAGCTGGATGCAACCGCACGGTGCCGCCCCCGTGACAGGACTTTCAGGCGCAAAAGGCATTCTCTCGTGGAGACGCCGTTCCTGCCGCGTGTCATTGGACGTCCCTGGCGGGAATCGCCGTGCTCTCCACCGACCGGGAAGGAGCCCACTCAGCGCGTCGGCACGTACCGTGAGAGCAAGACCCCAAGAGGGTCGGTCGTGGCGTCGACGCGTCCGATTACGACCATGTGCGGCGCCGCGAGCTCAGGCGTCGAGTCGAAGAGCAGGGGATAGGTCTGGTGCATCACGGCGACGGCCTCCGGCCCGTAAATGCCGAAGGGAAACGCGAAGGCCGTCGGCTGCGGCAGCCCGATCGCCTTGAACGTGTTCGCCTCAGCCTCCACGTCCTGCTGGATCTCGAGCGCGAACTGAGCCGCGGTCTGCCCCGGCAGGGGATTCACGAGGTCGGCAGCGAAGCCGAGCTGTCCCGGGCGGTAGCTGTGCATGTCGTAGGTGTGGGCCTCGATCGCCCAGAGACCGCTCTGCCAGAGATCCTTGACCTGGCCCGGCGTCATGTAGCCGGGCAGCCCGAGCCGGCGGCCGATGATGAAGGCCACGGCAGGCACCTCGAACTTCCGCGTGATCGGGAGGGCATACTGGTAGACCGACTGAACGCCGTCGTCAAACGTCAGCAGGACGGATCGCTGCGGCAGTGGCAGGCCGTTCTCCTCGTAGGCGGCGAACTGCGCCAGCGTCACGAAATGGTATTGCCGATCGCGCAGGTACTTGATGTCGCCGCTCAGTTGCTGCGGCGTGACCCAGAACCGGCGCCTTGGACCGATGCCGTGGTATACAAGAACAACCGGCCCGGTATTGGGCAGGGCAAGACGCCTGTGCTGCTTAGCCGCAGACGCCGGCCCGGCGCCGCTGACGACCAGGAGCAGGAACAGGAACAGCGCGGCCGAGCGAGATCGACGCATGATGCCACGATAGCAGGAGGCGCGAACCATGTCGACCTGTCGACACGGTTCGTCAGCCGACGCTCTGCCCGTAGCTGCGCGCGATCTCCGTCCAGATCTCCGCGACCGGCCCGACGAACGGAGTGTCGCTGCGCCGGGCGATGGCCGTCACCCGGTCGGGCAGGGCCACGTCCGTGATCTGCAGCCTTGCGAGCCTGCCCTCCGCGATGTCCGCCTGCACGGTGGAGTAGGGCAGGAAGGCGAGGCCAAGTCCAGCCAGGGCCATCGAGCGCACCGCGTCGAGCGAGTCCAGCTCCATGGCGCGGTGGATCGGCCCCGCGACCTGCTCGGCCGCACCGTAGACCTGCGCCCAGAAATCGCTTTCCCGATAGTAGGTGAGAAGCGACGCACGCTGCAGGTTCGTGGCGCGCAGCGGCTCCTTGCGGCGCGTCAGGGGGTGGTCGGGCGGCGCCACGAGGCAGACCGGCTCGCGCAGCACGACCTCCGCCGTCAGTTCGACCTGCTGGACCTCGAGGCGGACGAGCGCCACATCGACCTGCCTGGCCGTCAGGAGGGCCAGAACTTCGAGCGACCGTCCGGTGCGTACGCGGACATCGACGTCGGGGTGGCTGGTTATATAGCCCCGGAGCACCTGCGGCAGAATGTGCGTGGCGGCGGAGGCGGCGCAGCCAAGCGCCAGGGAGCCGCTGCGGCCCAGAAGGTACTGGGCGATCGAACGCCGTCCCTGGTCGATGCTGTCGAGGCCGGCGCGCGCATAGCCGAGAAACAGGGCGCCGGCCGGCGTCAGGTGGACGCCGCGTCCAGTGCGCGTGAAGAGCTGCGTGCCCGTCTCTCGCTCGAGCGCAGCCATACGGTGGCTGACGGTGGGTTGGGCCAGGAAGAGAAGTTGCGCAGCGCGACTGAAGCTGCCGCTCTCGGCGACAGCGCGAAAAATGCGCAGATCGGTGAGGTCCAGACGTATCCCGCCTTCCGGAATCGGGCGTTCTCCCGTTCTGCCCTAGCCCGGACAACTCCTGCCAGGCAGGAGCATGGGGCCAAAAGGACAAACCTTGCGTCTAGCATCGCGTCAGGGGGCTAGAAAAGTTGCACATCGTGCTCGTCCATCCCGAGATCCACCAGAACACCGGCAACATCGCGCGGACCACCGTCGCGATCGGCGCGGATCTCCACCTCGTCAAGCCGCTCGGCTTCTCGCTCGAGGACCGCTACCTGAAGCGGGCCGGTCTCGACTATTGGCCGCAGGTGCGGCTGCACGTGCACGAAAGCTTGGAGGAGGTACTGCCGGGGCCCGAGGAGTACTGGCTCTTCTCGGCCCACGGCCGCCCGTTCGTGGACGCCGCGTTCGGCCCGGATCCATGGCTCTTCTTCGGCCGCGAGAGCAAAGGGCTCGAGCCGGAGATCGTCGCAGCGCATCCTGGGCGCATCCTGCGCCTGCCGATGCGGGCCGGTGTCCGGTCGCTCAATGTCGGCAACGCCGTGGCCGTAGCCGCCTACGAGGTGCTCCGCCAGCATGGCTACCCGGGACTTGCGCTCAGCGAGGGCTGAGATGCGCATCCTTCTGACCGCCGACACCCACGGGCCCCGTCACCGCCTGCCTTCGTGGCTTCTCGAGGAGGCCGGCAGAGCCGACTTCATCGTGCACGCGGGCGACCTGTGCGACCTCGCGACCCTCAGCGAACTGGCCAGCGTAGCGCCGGTCTACGCGGTGCAAGGCAACCGGGACATGGGCCTCCACCTGCCGGAGCGGCTATGGCTGAACCTTCCCGGCATCTCCATCGGGGTCGTGCACGGGCATCAGGGACCGGGTGGAGAGACGCCCGAGCGTGCCTGGCAAACCTTCCTGCCGCGGCCGGACGTGATCGTGTTCGGGCACAGCCACCGCTACCTCCTCGAGCGGAGGGGAAGCACGTGGCTTCTTAATCCTGGGTCGCCGACACGCCCAAAGGACGGGCGGGCGTCCGCCGTGGTCGTGGAGTCGGCAGAGGGACGCCTGACCTGGTGGCGCGCCGATCCCGAGGGCCTGCAACGCGTCTAGGGCCCACGGCCTGACGTCCGCGTTCGTTGCGGCAACTGACCGATGGCTGCACTGCGCGGGATCGAGGGGCCCTACTCGGGAAGGGGCGGGCCAAAGCTTTCCGTCTCCAGGCCGGTGTCGGACGCGGCTCTCACCAGGGCCTTGTCCCAGGCCATGAACCGCACGGGGGCGTCGGTCCGTTGACGGACGAGGAGCGAAGACGCCAGGTGGATGGCATCGAAGCCCCGCAAGGATCGGGTCTCCGCGAGGTCTGCGGCCAACTCTACGATGGGCTGCGTCACGTTGACCACGGAGAATGTGTGCCACTCGGACCGGAAGGCGGCCGCCGCCAGCGCTCGCTCGTCCTCCGAGATGCGGCCCAGCCGCGCCGCCATCGCCAGGGCGGCCCGCGCCTCGGCGTACGCGACCCGAGAGGTCGCCACCAGGTCCGACGCGTCTACGGCTTCACGCACCCGCGCCGATCCTTCCTCCGTCACGTACAGCTTGACGATGGCGCTCGTGTCAAGGTACAGGATCATCGCCTTTGCGCAGCGACGAGATCCGCGACGGTCCCGCCGCGCGCGATGGGTGGATGACTCGATCCATGCGGCTTGCCGCGGCTCCACACCACCAAGCCCTCTGCTTCCAGCGAAGCCAGGCTGCCGTCGACGGGGGACAGGCGAGCGACCGGGGTCCCTCGATCGGTGATGAGGAGCGCCTGCCCCTCGCGCACCCGGCGGAGATAGGACGCCAAGCTGTCCCGCAGCTGCTTGATGGCCACTTCGTCCACAGAGATCCCTCCAAGTGTACACTAACATCCCCGTGTGGCAAGGACAACAACCTGCTTGAGCGTGCGCGTTGGCGCGATCGCTGCGTCCGTCCCAGGATAGGGGACCATGCGCGCGAAGAAGCGCGCGCCACGTAGGACATCACGACCGATCCCTTGGTTCAGGCGCCCGACATCAATGTACGGGCTGGTCCCGTCCCTGCGCCTGACGGCGATCGCCGCACGCCCGCCAGGATGATCACCTGACGAACCGTAGGTGCGGGTGATCTCCTACAAGCTGCGCAGCCTCTTGATCGCCTCCTCCAATAGGGCGGCGGCGGGCAGGGGCACCGCGCCCTGCGCCTGGACGGCATTGCCGCCGCCGCGGCCACCGAGGGCGGCGGTAAAGGCCTTCAAGGCCCCACCGAGGTGCGGCCCGTCGCCTGCGGGCCGTTGCAGGACGATCGCGCCGAGCTCCTCCTTGGTGCCGGTGAGCACCGCAAGGGGAACCCCGCGCGTTGCCAGGCGGGCGGCGAGTTCGCGGAGATCGTCCGGGCCGCGGTCAGGGAAGGCTAGGAAGACGTTCTCCCCGCTCGCGGCCAGTCGGTCTGCCTCCTCATCGAGGAGTTGACGGCGCTGGCGCGTCGCCAGATTGCGCAGGCGCTCGAGTTCCGCGAGCCTCATCTCCACCGTGGCCGCGGACTCCAGCGTAGCCACCCCGGTGCGCGCCGCGATCCGATCGAGCTCCGCGGCCCTGCGCTGGTAGTCGAGGCGCGCACGCTGGCCAGCGTAGAAGCGGATACGGAAGCCATCGTGCACCGCCTCGGCGGGGTAGAGCTTCACGAGCCCGACCTCCGCCGTGCTGCGGGGATGCGTGCCGCCACAGGCGGAACGGTCGAAGTCCTGGACTTCAACGATGCGGTAGGGCGGTGCCACCTGCGGCGGCTTGCGCAATCCGAGCGAGTCGAGTTCGTCCGCCTGAGCCCAGCGCACGCTGATCGGCCGGTTCTCGCGGATGATCTCGTTCGCGCGGTCCTCGGCCCGGCGGATCTCCTCCGCGGTTGGCGGTGTGCGGCCCGCTATGTCGAACGTCGAGACTTCCTGGCCCATGTGGAACGAGATCGTGTCCCGTCCGGACACCTCGAGGAAGGCGCCGGACGCGATGTGCTGGCCGGCATGCTGCTCCATGTGATCCTGGCGGCGCGCGAAGTCGATCTCGCCCAGGACATCCCCTGCGACGCGCCGCGAAACGAGATGCCAGACACGGCCGTCGCCGTCCGCCTGGACGTCGAGCACCGCGACGCCCGCGAGCGTCCCGCGATCGCACGGCTGACCGCCGGACTCAGGGTAGAAGGCGGTGTCCTGAAGCTCCACCCACACGCCCTGCGCATCCTCCCGCTCGTCGATGACGCGGCTCTTGAAGGCACTGAGGTAGGAGTCGTCGTAATACAGGCGCATGACCGAGGCTCCTTTGACATAGTCGATTCGCATCGAGACTTTGGCACGCTAGTCGAGAACACCTGCCGATGGGAGGTAGTGGGGGCATGCGCTGCCCCGCATGCGGTTACGCGGACTCTCGGGTGCTCGATTCCCGTCCGACGCAGGATGGGCTCGCCATTCGCCGGAGGCGCGAGTGTCCGAAGTGCCTGCGCCGCTTCACGACGTACGAGCGGATCGAGGAGGCGCCTCTCCTGGTCGTCAAGCAGGATGGGCGCCGGGAGGGATTCGACCGTCAGAAGATCCTGCACGGCCTGATGACGGCCTGCGAGAAGCGTCCGGTGCCGATGGCCAAGCTGATGGCGATCGCGGACGAGGTGGCGCGTGCGGCCCACGACGAGAGCGACGGCGAGGTGCCGAGCCGCTGGATCGGCGAGCAGGTGATGCAGCGCCTCAAGGAGGTCGACGAGGTGGCGTATGTCCGTTTTGCCTCGGTCTACCGGGCGTTTGCCGATGCCGAGCGCTTCCGTGAGGAAGTCGAGCGGCTGACGCGCCGCGAGCCGTGAACGCCGTAATCTTCGATCTTGACGGCACCCTGACGGACACCCTGCCGCTCGTGATCTCGTCGATCAACGCCGCCTTGACGCCGATCTGGGGCGCGCCGCGCACCCCGGAGGAGATCCGTCGCCTGTTCGGCCCTCCGGAGGGCCAACTGATCGCTGCTCAGGCCTCCTCCGATCCGAAGGCCATCGAGCGGTTCTACACGTACTATCGCCGGCACCACGAGCGGGATGCCAAGGTCTTCCCGGGCGTGCGCCCGATGCTTTCGACACTGCTGTCACGGGGCTTTCGCCTCGCCCTCGTCACCAACAAGGGCCATCGCTCCACCATGATCACGCTCGAGGAGTTCGACCTGCGCCGCTTCTTCCGAGCCGTGGTGGACGGCGACGAGGTGGCCCCCAAGCCATCGCCTGAAGGCATCCGCCTGGCCCTTGCGCGCCTCGGCGCCACGCGCGAGGAGGCTGTCTACGTCGGCGACATGCCGAGCGACCTGCGGGCAGCCAAGGCGGCCGGCGTGGCCGGCTGGGCTGCCGCCTGGAGCAGGCCTGCCGATCCCGCGGAGGGTTGGGACTTCATCGCGATCCATCCAGAAGACCTGCTGCGGCCCCTGGAGAGCGAACCTGCCGAGACCTGACAGTTCGCGGCCGCCTGTCCTATGATGGACCTGAAGGGGGACTGCCACCAATGCCAGAGCAGGACAAGCTGACCCTTTACAACCTGCACGGCTGCCCGTACTGCGCACTTGTGCGCCTGCGCCTGGGAGAACTCGGCCTCAGCTACACCCTCCGCGAGCAGCCGCGCAGCCGCCCGGACCGCAAGGAGGTCATGGCGGTGTCGGGCCAGCCGACCGTGCCCGTGCTCGTGATTTCGCGCGAGGGCCAGCCCGATGACGTGCTTGCCGACGAGAACGACATCCTGCGTTACCTCGACGAGCGCTACGGCAAGCGTCCCGAGCTGGAGGAGACGGAGCCCTGGGGCGAGGCGGACGGACGGGCGCTCAGGTCCGCCGTCGAGAATCTCGAGGACCTTGGCGAGCAGATCAGGGAGCTCGCGCAGGGCGCGGCCGCGGCAGGGGATGTCGACCGGGCCAGCGTGCTGACGGCGGCCGCTGGACACGTCGGGCTGGCGCGCGGCTGGGCGGCCAATCAGCTTCAGGATCTTTAGGAGGAGCGAACGCAGCAGGGCTCGCCGCGCGCGGCGAGCCCTCTTGTCTCTTTCGACCTGGGTTCCGATTCCCCGTACCGATCAGCGAGGGTGCTGGAGCAGGAGGTCGCGGATGCGCTGCGAGACCGCAACCGCTTCCTCGTAGGGGCGCTGCCAGATGTTGCGGCCGAAGATCAGCCCGGTGGCCCCGGCGTCGAGCACCTGATGCGCCTTTTCGACCACCTCGTCGGCGCTTCCCTTCTCGCCGCCGGCGAAAATCACCAGCGTGCGCCCCGCCGAACGGACGATCTCGCGCAGCATCTCGCCCGTCTCGACCGATGTCATCGCGTTGTAAGGCCCAGGCGCGCGCTTGATCTTCTCCTGATCGAACTTCGGCACGTTGAGCTTGACGACGTCCGCGCCGAGTTCCTGCGCCACGCGGGCCGCGTAGTCCACGGCGTAGTACGAGTCCTTGCCGCCGCGTGCCTCGACGGCCGCGCCCCGCGGGTAGGACCAGACGATGATCGGCATGCCGTAGCGTTCGGCATCCTGGCGCACCTCGGAGAACTGGCGGAAGTCCTCGTCCTGGCGCGAGCTGCCCACATAGAGCGTGTAGCCCACCGCATCCGCCCCGAGGCGAACCGCGTCCTCCACCGTGGCGTTGAGGGGAGAGATCGGAGCGTCATCGCTGGGGATCTCGGTCTTGCCGTTCAACTTGAGAACGAGCGGCACCCGGCCAGCGTAGGGCGGCATGAACTTCTCCGCCGTACCGATCTGCATGGCGATGCCCGAGTAGCCGCCCGCGGCGGCGATCTTGAGCTGGAATTCGATGTCGGATGCGGGCGGGTTGGGGAAGAAGTCACGGGGCCCGTGCTCGAGGCCCTGGTCGATCGGCAGGAGCAGGAGGGTGCCGTTCGCCGGTCCGGAACCGTAGCACAGCCGCTGCAGCCGTGCCCGCTTGCCGGTCGGAAGGCTGAGGTCCTTGAGGCCGATGGCCAACGTGGATCGCTCCTTCGCTCGTTTCTTCCTTCACTATAGTGGACCGGGCGCACCTTTCAAAGCATAGGAGGGACGGCTTGCCATGCTAGAATTGGTGCAGGCAGGAGGGGGAGCTCACATGCCAAGGTTCAACCGCGAGATCAAGGAAAACCTAAGGCAGACACTGCCACTGGCCTTCGCGCGTCCTGAAGACCCGCTGCTCGGCGCCACCATGGTCGGCATCCTTGTGCGGGATGGTCAGGCCAGGGTGGACGACGCGGTTCTGCATGGCCGCAGCGATGTCGAGCGCGGCATCCGCTTTTCGGGCGATGCGCAGGCTCTGGTACCCGACGAGCGCTGGAGCGTTGTGTTCGTCGCGATGAAGAAGGGCCCCGAGGGCCTGATCTACCACGGCGCCAGCGCCGCGCCGCTCTGGATCGATCGCGACGCCCGCAGGGGCTATCGCGACATTCCGCGCTCGGTGAACTGCATGTCGGATGCGATCGCGGGGCTTGTGGAACTGGGTGAACTCGGGGAGGCGGACCGCCGGGCCGTCGCGGAGGTTCTGCGCGAGCGCGGCCGCGATGTCTGGGAGCGCACGCCGCAAGAGCGCCGTCGACTGCTCGGTGAGGATCTCCTGAGAGCCGAGTAGCGGCGCCCTGCCCTGGGCGCGGCTGTGCTACGATGTGCCTCAACAGGCCCCGTGGCCGCAGTTCTGCGCGTTAGGAGCATCGCCAGTGCTCTCGACCCCGGTAGGCGCAGGCAAGCGCGAAGCCGCCCCGATCCATCGTCCTGCCAACGTCACCGTGCTGTCGGTGACGACCGCGCTGATCGTGGTCACCCTCTACACCTGGTACCCGGTCCTGCCGGTGGTGTTCCAGCACCGCGGCGCCTCGAACTTCGAGGTGTCGATGGTCTACACGCTGATCTCCCTGGCCGCGGCCCTTTTGCAGCTTCAGGGCGGCATCCTCGCCGAACGCTTCGGCCGGCGGCTCCTGATCGCCCTGCCGACCTTCGTGGCGGCCATCCTCTATGGGGTCGTCTGGTGGTCCTCGAACTGGCCGGTGCTCGCGATCGCGCTCATCGTCATGAACGTCACGGGCGCGCTGCAGAACCCCTCGTTCACCGCCATGACCGCCGAGTCGGTGCCGTCGAGGCAGCGCGCCCACGCCTTCTCGATGTTCCAGTTCGCCTCGGGGCTCGCGACGCTGGCGGGACCCGCCATCGGCGCCCTGCTGCTGCCGAGCCTCGGCGCACGCCCCTTGATGGGCATGACGGCCCTGGCGTCGCTCGTGGCCGGGGCGGTGCGGATCACCATGCTCAAGGACACCCGCCGGGAAGTGTCCGCCCACAAGATCCGCATTCGTGACGCGTTCAGCGGCAGGCTCCGCCCTCTCACGATGGCGTCGACGGCGTTCATGGCGGTGGCCTCGCTGACGGTGAGCGGTCCGTTCATCGCGCTCTACGCCCACAACGAGGGGCACCTGGCGTCCGCCGCCGTGAACCTTCTGTTCTCGGTCGGGTGGCTGCCCGCGGTGGTTCTGTCGTTCTGGCTCGGCCGCCGCATCGAGGCGTTCGGCTCGGCCCGCGCGCTCGCGATCGGCGTCACCGGGCATCTCGGCATCCTCGGGCTCTGGCTCCTCCTGCGCGGCGAGCTTCCGATGATGGCGGCGCTTGCGGCGTCTTTCCTCTTCTATCAGCTGGCCGTGATCGCGTGGGGCACCCTGCGCATGGAACAGGTGGGACAGGAGAACGCGGCGGCCGCGCTCGGCGCCATGGGAACGGTGGCCGGCGTCGTCTCCGCGGCCGGGCCGATCCTGGGCGGCGCCTTCGCGAGCGTCATCGGGCCCGTTGGAGCGTTCCTGCTCGCCGGGGCCATGGGGGGTTGGACCCTCCTGGCGCTGCGGCGCCTGCCTGCGGCATGACGGCGGCCGAACTGCTCCGTGCCCTCAGACAGGCCTTCGGCGATCTCGGGACCTGGTGGCCGGCCGAGAGCCCTTTTGAGGTAGCCGTCGGCGCGCTGCTGGTGCAGGCCGTCACGTGGCGCCAGGCGGCGCAGGCGGTGAAGGCGCTTGCGGTGCGGGGTCTCCTGCAGCCGCATGCGCTGGCTGCGGCCAGGCACGAGGACGTCGCCTCGGCGATCCGCCCGGCGCTCTTCCACCAGCAGAAGGCGCGCTACCTCATCCGCTTCGCGCAGTTCACCGAGCGCGACCTCGCAGGCGACCTCAGGAGCCTCTGCCGGTATCCGCTCGCGGAGCAGGAGAGCATGCTGCTGGCCTTGCCGGGCGTGGGCCGGGAGACCGCCGCCGCGATCATGGTCTACGCGCTCGGGGAAGCCGCGGCGGTGGTGGACGCCTATGCCATGCGCATCCTGCCGCGCGTCGGCGCGCTGGCGCCCCGGCCACCGCGCTCCGCCGCGGGGGCGGCTATGGCGGGTGCGATCGCGGGTCGGCCCGAGCGCGCGAGGCTGCTGCACGCGGGAATTGTCGAGCTTGGGCGGCTGCACTGCCGGCCGGAGCCGCTCTGCGCGAGCTGTCCCCTCGAGGCGTTCTGCCCGAAACTCCTTGGGTATCCTGTCGATGGAAGGAGTGATCGTCCTGCCAGCGACGCAGGGAGAGCGGCGGCGGGCCGCGAAGCAGGAAACGCCAGAGGAGGCCGCCTTGCGGCAGCTCAAGGAGGCCGTCGCGAAGGATCTCGGCCTGTGGGACAAGGTCGTGGAGGCGGGTTGGGGCAACCTCAGCGCCAAGGAAAGCGGCCGGGTCGGGGGCATCGTGGCGCGTAGGATACGGGAGGAGTCGATTGGCGTTGCAAGCGATCAGGGCGGTGCTGCGCACGAAGGAGAACTGCAGCCTCTGCCACAAGGCGGAGGGCGTTCTGCGACGGATCGCGCGCGACGTGCCGCTCGACCTCGAAGTGGATCAGGTGGACGAAGACAGTCCGCTGGCGGCTAGGGTCCCGATCGTCGAGATCGGCGGCGTCGAGGCGCAGGCGGGCAAGGTGTCGGAGTTCAGGCTGCGCAACTGGCTCAAGGAAAGGGGTTACCCCGATGCGGCTCGCTGACCGCGTCTCACTGCTGCGTCCCTCGCCGACCATGTCCCTCGACCAGAAGGCCAAGGAACTGCAAACGCAAGGTCGGCCGATCATCTCGTTCGGCGTCGGGGAGCCGGACTTCGACACGCCCCGGTGGATCCAGGACGCCGCGATCGAGGCGATGCGCCAAGGCAAGACCAAGTACACCGCCGTGGCGGGCATTCCCGAACTGCGCGAGGCTGTCGCGCGGAGGTTTTTGCGCGAGCAGGGAGTCGAGTACCCGGCGGCAGGCGTCGTCGTGACCGTCGGCGCCAAGCAGGCGCTGTACGAGCTCTTCCAGGTGCTTCTCAACCCAGGCGATGAGGTGATCGTGCCCTCGCCGTACTGGGTCACGTACCCCGACCAGATCGTCCTCGCCGGCGGCGTGCCGGTGATCGTGCCGATCGGCATCGATCGCGGCTTCGCGTTCGGGCTCAAGGATTTCGAAGCGGCCATCACGCCGAAGACGCGCGCCCTCGTCATGAACTCGCCGCAGAACCCTTCCGGGGTCGTCCTGCCAGGCGACGAGGTGGCGGCGATCGCCGACTTCGCTGCGGCCCATGACATCGTCATCATTTCCGACGAGGTCTACGGCAAGCTGGTCTACGACGGGCTCAGGCACCGCTCGCCCGCGTCCGCGGGCCGCGCTGCCCAGGACTGCACCGTGGTCGTGGACGCCGTGTCGAAGAGCTACGCCATGACCGGCTGGCGCATCGGCTACATGCTGACGACCGACCTCGACCTCAGCCAGGCCGTGCAGAACCTGCAGAGCCAGCTCACGTCGAACCCGAACACCATCGCGCAGTATGCCGCCCTGGCGGCCCTGGACGGTCCCGACACCGACATCCTCAAGATGCGCGACCGCTTCCAGTCCCGGCGCGACCTGATGGTGGAGCGTCTGCGCCGTCTGCCGGGCTTCGAGACCGATGTGCCGCATGGCGCCTTCTACTGCTTCCCGAGGGTGCGCGACCTCCTGGACCACCCGCCGCGCGGGCTGGCCTGGCGGGACGCCGACGAACTCGCGGCGTACCTGCTCGAGGAGGCCGCCGTCGCGGTGGTGCCGGGGACCGGCTTCGGCATGCCCGACTACCTCCGCTTCTCCTACGCCACCAGCGAGGAGCGTATCGCGGAGGCGCTCGATCGCGTCGCTGCGGCGCTCAAGGCATGATCCTGCCTGATTCCTTCGCGGGCAGGCGCGTCGCCCTGCTCGGCCTCGGCCGGGCGCACAAGGCGCTCGCCCTCGCGCTGAAGGCGGAGGGGGCCGAGGTGCTGGCCTTTGACCGCGAACAGGGCAAGGACGACGTGCTCCGCGAGCTTGGCATCGCCGGGACCTGCGGGGACGGCTACCTGGGCGCCGCCCTGGGCGCGCGCCTGGATTTCTGCTTCCTGACCCCCGGCATGCGCAAGGACCTGCCGGAGGTGCGGGCCCTCGTGGAGGGCGGCTGCCAGCTGGCGGCGGAGGCCGGATACTTCCTCGCGCGCCGCAAGGCCCCGGTTCTCGGCATCACAGGTTCGGCGGGCAAGACGACGACCACGACGCTCGTCGCGCGCATGCTCGCGCGCAGCGGCGTCGCCGCCACCGCCTGCGGCAACATCGGCCGCGCGTTCGCGGATGCCCTGCGCGACGAAGGGCGCACGGACATCTATGTCGCGGAACTCTCCTCGTTCCAGCTCCAGCTGGTCGAGGAGAGCCCGGAGATCGCCGCGGTCCTCAACATCCGGCCAAACCATCTCGACATCCATCCGAGCTTCACGGACTACGCCCAGAGCAAGTGGCGCATCGCCCGCTACCAGGGGCCCGAGGATCTCCTCGTGCTGCCGCCGGAGCTCCTGGCGGACGCACAGGGCGAGGGCGGCCGCGCGACCTTCAGCCTGACGGAAGAGGCCGACGCCACGTTCAGGGATGGTCAGCTCACGCTGTACGGCGAGCCGCTGATGGCAGCGCGGGACGTGCGGCTGCCCGGCCGGCACAACCTCGAAAACGCGCTTGCCGCAGCTCTCCTGGCGCAGGCCGGCGGAGCCAGACCCGAGGACATCCGCGAGGAGCTCAGGAACTTTTCCGGCGTTCCGCACCGTCTCGAACTGGTCGCCGACGCCGGGGGCGTGCGCTTCATCAACGACTCGATCGCAACGGCCCCGGACCGTACCTTGGCGGCGTTCGGGGCGATCCAGGGCCCGCTGCTCTGGCTCGGCGGCGGCTACGACAAGCACCTCGACTACGGTGTCATGAGGGGCCACCTTGGTGACGTGCGCCGGGCCTTCCTCTTCGGCCCCGTCGGTCGGCTGCTGCTGCCGGTCTGCCGGGACCAGGGGGTGCCGGCCGAGCTCTACCCGGACTTCGCCGCGGCCGTCGCTGCCGCCATGCGAGCCGCACAGCCCGGCGACACGGTGCTGCTTTCGCCTGGCGCCGCATCGTACGACGCCTTCAGGGACTTCGAACAGCGCGGCGAGGCCTTCCGCAAGCTCGTCCAGGATGGCCTTGCCGCCAACTGAGCACCCGCGGGCGCTCCCGGGCCTACCCGCGCCCGGGGGTCAGATCGGACCGTGGCCTGTCCGCTCCGTGATGGGTTTGAAGGACGACGCGGCCTTGAGCAGGTGAACGCGGATGTCCTCTTCGACGTCTTCGCGGTAGGCTTGCGGGGCCAGCGACGCCATCCGTCGCACGAGCGGCGCGAAGCGGCCCAGGATCAGGCGCAGGGCTGCCTCGTCGCCCAGAGCGGCGGCCTCGACGGCGCATGACGGCTCGAGATCGCCTTCCGGCCAGTTGATCATGGTTGTCTCGGCCCTTCCGCAAGGAGTTCGCGCAGGCGCGAGAGCGCCTGGCGCCTCAGCTGGCTGACCCGCGTCTGCGACAGGTGCATGGCGGCTGCGATGCGCCGCTGGGGCCAGTCGGCGACGATGTTGAGGAAGAGGACCTGGCGCTGCTCCACGGGGAGCGTCCGAAAGGCGCGGCGCACGTCCATCACCATGGCCTGGTCCTCGTCGGAGAGCGCGGCCGGATCCGGTTCCAGCGCATCGATAGCCATGGACCCCGTCAGGAGTTCGTGCGCGTAACGGGCGTAGTCCGCGGCGGCCCTACGACCGGCGCGGCGGATCGTCACCTCGATCCAGCGCAGGGCGGCGAGATCCTCCTGCTTCATGCCGAGGAGCCCTTGCGTCCGAGAAACCGGTCGACGACGCCATAGACGCCCGCGAGCGACGCCGCGGCGACGACGAAGCCGTTCAGCACCATGAGGACCGCGCTCTGCACGGTCACATCGGCCTCAAGCAGCCCGCCGGACCAGACGACGATCTGGGAGATGGCCAGGATCACGGGCGCCCTGGGCAGGGTCGCGCGCAGCTGGTGCAGGACGAAGTAGATGGCGGAAGTCACCGTGGAGGCGCCAGCCAGCGTCAGCAGGTCATGAGCTTGAAACATGCCGCATCCCCTTCCGCTTCCTGGGGGCCGGTTACGCGCCAGGACGGGAAAGGTGCGGACCCTGAGGGCCGCGACGGGAATCCAGGCTTTCCTTTGCCCTGGTGGCCAGGCTGTCTTGTCCCGCCTCGAGGGACGAAGACCCTATGGCTTTGCGTCGCCGGCTTTCGCCGGGTTTGCCATGAGCAGGGTGGACCAGCGAGTGGATGGAGGGAACTCGCACCTCCTTCTACCTAGCAACAAACGCCGCGGGTCCATAATGATCAGTGCACGGGGACTCTCGATCCCAGGCTAGCATCCGCGTCTTCAACTGCATATCGCCTGTACCCACAGGGTGGTTACAGAGCGGCGCACTCAGGTTTCATGCCGCGGGCCTGCGCTGTGGCAGGGCGCATCGCCCCTCCTCAGCGTGCGGGCGAGGCGTCCATCCTGGGCGGGCACAGCTTGCGCGGCCCCCGCCCAGGCCGCTCGGATCGGCCGGTAGCGGCGTTCAAGCCCACTTCACACGCGTGCACGTAACCGTCTTGTACCTTGCGGGCCCATGACCCGGGGCGCCCGGCCGTCCGGGCCTCTCCGGTCGTCCGCGCAGGCGCGTCTTGACCGAGCAGTGGCACGACTTGCGGCGCATTGGTACACTAGCGTGGGCAAGGCGGCCGGAAGGTCCGCCCGCTGACTTTTCCGGGTCCGGCATAGGAGGATCTTCTCTGAACCTGCAGCGTTTCGCGTCCACGGACGGCCAAGAGCGTCGCGCGGACATCCGCAACATCGCCATCATCGCGCACGTCGACCACGGCAAGACGACCTTGGTCGACGCCATGCTGCGCCAGAGCGGCGTCTTCCGTGAGAATCAGCAGGTGTCGGAACGTGTCATGGACCGCAACGAGCTCGAGCGCGAGCGCGGCATCACGATTCTGGCCAAGAACACCGCCGTCGTGTACCGGGAGCACACGATCAACATCGTGGACACCCCAGGGCACGCCGACTTCAGCGGCGAGGTCGAACGTATTCTCAGCATGGTCGACGGCGCGCTGCTCGTCGTGGATGCCGCCGAGGGGCCGATGCCCCAGACGCGCTATGTCCTGCGCAAGGCGCTCGAGCAGCACCTGCGTCCCATCGTCTTCATCAACAAGATCGACCGCGCCGAGGCGGATCCCGCCGCGGCCTTGGACGGCGTCATCGACCTGTTCATAGCCCTCGGCGCCGGCGAGGACCAGCTCGAGTTCCCGGTCCTCTACGGTTCCGGACGAGCCGGGACCGCGTCGCTCGACGCGCATGCTCCCGGCCAGGACCTGAGGCCGCTCTTCGAGACCATCCTGGAGGCGGTGCCCGGTCCGATCGCGATGTCGGGTCCCTTGCAGATGCTCGTCTCCTCACTCGACTACGACGACTACCTGGGGCGCATCGCGCTTGGCCGCATCCACCGCGGTGAACTGCAGCCCGGACAGACGGTGACCGTGTTGCACCGCGACCAGAGCCAGTCTCAGGGCAAGATCGCGAAGCTCTTCGTCTTCCGCGGGCTCGAGCGTGTGGCGGTCGAACGCGCGGAGGCGGGGCAGATCGTGGCCCTCAGCGGCCTTTCGAATGTCTTCGTCGGCGAGACGATCGCGGACCCTCTCGAACCGGAGGCGCTACCGGGCCTGGTCGTCGACGAGCCCACCCTGACCATGACCTTCCGCGTCAACGACTCGCCGTTTTCCGGGCGGGAGGGGCGCTACGTCACGTCGCGCCATCTTCGGGACCGACTCTGGCGCGAGCTCGAGCGCAACGTCGCGCTTCGCGTGGAGGAGACGGATTCACCGGACGCCTTCGTCGTCGCCGGACGCGGCGAGCTGCACCTCTCGATCCTGATCGAGACGATGCGGCGCGAGGGCTACGAACTCGCGGTGTCGCGCCCGGAGGTCATCCTGCGAGGATCCGGCGACGGCGTCGAGGAGCCCTACGAGGAGCTGGTCGTGGACGTGCCGGAGGCGTACGTCGGCGCCGTGATGGAAGGCGTCGGCAGGCGTCGCGGCGAGCTCGTCGACATGACTCCGATGGCGGGCGAGGGCCGCAGGCTCGTGTTCCGCATCCCTTCGCGCGGCCTGATCGGCTACCGTGGAGAGTTCCTCACCTCCACCAAGGGCTACGGCACGATGCACCACGTGCTGCTGGGCTATGGCCCGGCGGGGGCGCCGCCGCCCCGGCGCAGCCGAGGGAGCCTCGTCGCGTCCGAGACCGGTGATGCCACGTCCTACGCCCTCGACCAGCTCGCAGACCGCGGCGCCTTCTTCATTACACCGCAGACGTCGGTCTACCGCGGCCAGGTGGTGGGGGAGCACACCCGCGAGAAGGACCTGGACCTCAACGTCTGCAAACGCAAGCATGTGACCAATGTCCGCAACGCGACGGCCGAGGAGGCGATCCGCCTGCAGCCCGCGCGGATCCTGAGCCTCGAGGACGCCCTCGAGTTCCTGGCGGACGACGAGCTGCTCGAGGTGACGCCGCAGAACCTCAGGCTGCGCAAGGCGACGCTCGACGCCGAGGAGCGCCACAAGCAGGTCAAGGCCAGGCACAAGGCCGCGGAGAACCAAGGCTAACTTCCAATATCTGGTCACATAGGCTACAATCCCTTCGAGGGGTGGTAGCCTATGTTGTTCCTGGACGCGCTCGAACGGTGCCTTGCGCGACTTGCGGCAAACGGCCGCGGCAGCCAAACGATCGCCGCGTACCGCGCGGACCTCATGCTCTACGGCAGGTTTGTCGCAAGGCGCCTGCATCTGGCCCCGGAAGACATCCTGCTCGAGGACTGCGCGGCGCTGGGCGTCGAGGCGTACCTTCAAGAGCTGCAGGAGGTTCGGCGCAACGCGCCCGCGACGCTGGCCCGGCGCCTCGCGTCCCTGAGGGCCCTCTACGCGACCACGTGGCGGGAGGCGGGTCTCGGCACGAACCCGGCCGCGGCCGTCCGCTACCCGCTCGGCACCCGGCGCAGCGTGCGGGCGCTCGATCTGCACAGCGCACGTTCCTTGGTCCGCGCTGCCGCCATGGACAGCCGCACGCCCTTGCGCGACGCCCTCATGCTCGTCCTGATGCTGGCCAATGGCCTCAGCCTCGCGGAACTGGTGCGACTCGAAAGCCGCGACGTCGATGTCGGGCAGTGCCGCATCACGGTGCGCGGCCGGCGCGGCCGGGCGAGGAGCGTTCCCGTCTCGCTCGCGACCGCACAGCTGCTCGCCCGGCATCTCGCGTGCCAGGGGCCCGGGCCGCTCTGGTGCAACAGGCGCGGCGACCGCCTCTCGCCTCGCGGCGTGCAGTATGTCTGCCAGCGGGCGTCGCGTCGGGCACGCCTGGGCGGGCGGGTGTCCGCCCAGGCTCTGCGGGCCACGGCGCGCCGTCTGATGCGCCGGGCGGGGGCCAGTCCCAGCACGCTGCGCGCTCTGCTCGGGGTGGAGAGCGCGGTCTGAGCGTCGGGGCGCCTGGTGCTTGCGTCAGCCTTCGCGCGGCAGGCGGATCGTCGCGGTCGTGCCGGCGCCAGGGGCCGAGCGCAGCACGAGCTCGGCGTCGAGCGACTCCGCGAGCGCCTTGGCGATCGGAAGCCCGAGACCCGTGCCGCGCTTGCCCTTGCCCTGGCGTCCGCGGAAGAAGCGCTCCGTGACGAAGGGAAGCTCGTCCTTGTCGATACCGGGCCCGGAATCCCGGACGTAGACCTCGACGCTTTCAGGCAGGAGCGAGGCGCCGAGGGTGACGCGGCCGCCCGCCGGCGTGTAGTGAAGGGCGTTCTCCAGGATGGCCCAGTAGGCGCGTGTCAGGATCTGCGCGTCCACCTCGACCGTCTGCGCGGATGGCGCCATGACGCGCACGTCGAGCTCGGGCGCCAGGGCCTGCGCATCCTCGCACAGTCCCTCGAGCCAAGGCCCGAGTTCGAGCGGTTGCGGCTCCGGCCGCCGCGTGCGTGCGGACTCGAGCGTAAGGAGGTCGTTGGTCAAGGTGGTCATGCCGGTCAGCGCCTGCTGCATCGCGCTCAAGGATTCCTGGGCCTCCGCTGGGCTCAGCGTGCCCTCCGCAAGCAGCGCGGCATTGCCCTGTACGATCTGCAGCGGCGTGCGCAACTGGTGCGCCGCCTCCGCGAGCAGCATGCGATCTCGTTGACGCTGCTGGTCGAGGTCGGAAATGAGGTCGTTGAGCACCCGGCCGAGACGGCCGATCTCGTCCTGCGGGTCCGAAAGTTCCGGCAGGCGCGCCTCCGCGGGAGCCCGCCTGAGATCCATGGCGGCCTGCGTCAACGCCTGCACTGGCCTCAGCATGCGACGCGCCGCGACATAGCCGAAGGCGCCGCCGCCTATGGCGGCCGCGAGTCCGATCGTCGCCACGCCGAGGATGAGGTCCTCGATCAGCGTCAACGCCGGCGCCAGGGGATAGTCGAGGACCACGGCGAGATTCTGGTGCGCCACTTGGACGCGGACATAGGGAAACGGCCCGCCCAGGGATGTGCCGCTGCGCGAACCGGTCGGCACGCTGGAGCCGGTGTTCGGGGACTGCAGGACGACCTGCCCGTTGCGGTAGATCCAGACCTGAGGATCGGTGCGCAGGCGGTCGTCGAAGACGGTCTTCTGCGTCGTGCCGGTCGGTCCGCCGGGGCCCAGCGTGTCGAGCACGAACTGCGCCGTGCTGTTGGCGGTGGAGATCACGCTTGTGTACTGGTGGACGGCGGTGAAGATCGAGACCAGCAACGTCGCGCCGATGACCATGCCCGCGGTGGCCAGGCCAGCCTGCGTCGCAAGGCGCCGACTCAGGCTGCCCAGACGCTGCTCGCGGTAGGAGGTAGCGGGCGCGGCCTCGGTGCTCACTCGACCTGGGCTTCGGACAGGCCCTGGCCGTCCTGGGCGCGCAGCCTGTAGCCCACGCCGCGCACCGTCTCGATCAGCTTCGGCGCGCCCACGGCGGTCAGCTTCTGCCGCAGGTAGCCGATGTAGACGTCCACGATGTTGCTCTGTCCGCCGTAGTGGAAGCCCCACACGCGTTCAAGCAGCATGTCGCGCGTGAGCACGGTCTCCTGGTTCAGCGCAAGGCAGCGCAGAAGCTCGAACTCGCGTCGCGTCAGGTTGAGCGGCTGTCCCTGGAAGCTGACCTCCCAGCGCAGGGTGTCGACGTGGAGGTCGCCGACGTCCAGGACCGCCTGGGTGCGCTCGTGCTCGCCCTGATGGTTCGTGCGGCGCAGCAGGGCGCGCAGCCTGGCGACCAGCTCCGCCGGCGCGAACGGCTTCACGAGGTAGTCGTCGGCGCCGGCGTCCAGTCCCTCCACACGCTCGGGCAGGCTGCCGCGCGCGGTGAGCATCAGGATCGGGATATCCGACAGGGCCCTGAGAGCCCTGCATACTTCAAGCCCGTCGATATCGGGCAAGGTGAGGTCGAGGATGACGGCGTCGTACGAGCCCTGCGCCGCCTCGGCGAGGCCGTCGCGGCCGGTGTCCTTCTGGTCGACCGCGAAGCCCGCGTGGCGCAGTTCGATGCCGACGAGGCGCGAAACGGCCGGGTCGTCCTCGATCAGGAGCAGATGCGGCTCTGCCTGCGTCATGTGTTCGTCACTCCCGTAGGTCGCCGAGCTAAGGCAGCCCGAAGTACGGTTCGCGGTGGACGCTCGCACTCCCTGCGTCGGCGCGGCAGGCGATCTCGGCAGCGAAGGGGAATACCACCAATATGACGTCGAACGACTGGACCCGGATGCGACGCGGGCGCTGGACAACCGTCGGCCTCATCGTCGTCGCCGCCGTCGTGCTGCTCTTCCTCCGGCTCAACCAGCACCAGACCATCTCCAGGGCCTGGAGCCTCTACTCGGTCGGCTATGTTCTCAAGGCGAACGAGACGTTGGAACTCACGCAGACCGCCTCGTGGCTGCGCCTGCCCAGGAGCGTCGCCGGGCTCGCCTACGGCGGCGCCGTGGTGCACCCGGAAGGCGCGCGCGGGATCGCGTTCGTCGAGATGCTGTATGGTCGCATGCCGCACGACTTCGTGGATGTGTCGGAATCCCAGCAGCCCCTCTCGCTCGGAACCCCGGGCAGAAAGACCAGCATCGGCGGCGTCGGCGTCGCGACCGGCAGAGCCACGTTGCGCGGGGTGCGACGCGACTTCGCCCTTTTCCGGCACGGAGGGCTCTACTATCTCATCGTCACGCCCGAGAAATCGCCCGCCTTGCAAGCCGCCGTCGAACAGTTCGGGCACTGACCGCCGCATAGACGCGGCGTCCACGGCCCTTGACCCGTGATCCGCCGCTCCCGGCCGCCAAACCGGCTCCGCCCGGAACTGGGCTCCAACGGCCGTTGGCAGGGACTGGCTGCGTCGCGTACACTCCCGTCGGATCGTGCCTCGCCTTCGCCCGGGAGTGACGAGATTTGCGTTTTAGGGCCTGGCTTGCGGCATTGCTGCTCATCGCGGCGGCGCTTTCGGTGCTGCCGGAGTTCCAGCAGGGCGAGAACCTGATTCCACTGCCGCAGGCGAGGCGCGACGTCCTGAGCACCGCCGCCCAGGTGGCGGTGACACATCCGGAATTCACCGGCAGCCTCGGCAATCTGGCGCGGCGCCAGGGCTATCTTGCCTACGCGCGTCATCTGGCTGCCGGCCTCAGGGCTCCCGTGACGTACACAGGCCTCCTTGAGACCGAGGACCTCCTGCTGCGCCGCCTGCGCGATCCGCATTCCGTGCTGACGGAGCTTTGGCTGCCCGACTCGAACCCGGACCTGCTGCCGGTTGGGTTCTACTGGGCCGCGGACGGCCTCGTGGTGTACCGCGTGGACGGCAGCCCGGCCGCGCTCCAGACGGGGGACCGGGTCATCTCCATAGGCGGTCTGGGCGCGCGGGGCCTCCTTCGCCGCATGCGCCGCTACTTCTCCGGCAATCTGCCCTGGCTCAAAACGCTCGCCGGCGAGGAACTGCCGCTCGGCAACACCCTGCGCTGGTTCGGTCTCGTGCAGGGCGGTACGGTGCGTCTCGAGCTCGAGCGGCCATCCGGCACGCGCTACACGCTCGCCGTGCCTCTCGTGCCGCAGAGCCTTGCCGCGGACGACGCCTACACCCAGGGACGCTCCGCCTTCGTCGCGCGCTATCTCGCTCCCCAGGGCATGGCGGAGCCGCAGGGACAGCGCTTCTACGCATGGCGCCTGACGCCGGACTACGGCGTCTTCTGGCTGACCTCGAGCCTCGACACCGCCGGCTACAGGAAGGCGGTCGAGAGGTTCTTCCAGGCGGTGCGCACGGCGGGCGTCTACTACGTGGTGATCGACCTCGCAGAGAATCCGGGCGGCTACGCGACCATCGCCGATCCGCTGCTGAGGCACCTGCCGCTGCGACCCGCGATGCAGGCCGACGTGCCTGCCGCGGTGCGGACGCAGAGCCCGGCCGAGGTCTTTCACGGCAAGGTCTACGTCCTGATCGACGGCGGCTCGATGAGCGCCGCCGTCTACACGGCGGAAATGCTGAGCGAGTGGGGCGAGGCGGAGCTCGTCGGTCAGCCGGCGGGCATGGCGACGGGCGCCTTCGTCGGTGCGAAAACCTTCGTGACACCGGATCGGCGCGTGGCCTATCAGGTTTCCACGACGTTCTTGCGTCCGGTCAACGGCGTACAGGCGGCGAGCCTCGAACCGGAAGTCGCTCTGCCAGTGACGGTCCGGGACATCCAGCAGGGCGTCGACCCGGTTGCGAACTGGCTCTCGGATCTCGCGACGCCGCGCGTCAAGACCTGACGGCGCAAGTAGGTCGCCCGTGCGGCGACGGGGAAACGCGAGCCGGCGCCGCGTTGCGACGGCGCCGGCCTGAGGGTCCTGGCCCTGATGGCGGACAGGGACTCTAGGCTTGCCCGAGGCCGCGACGGGCCCAGTAGGCGGCGCCGATGAGCGGCGCCGGGCCG
The DNA here is from genome assembly GCA_021799275.1 of Bacillota bacterium. GTDB lineage: Bacteria > Bacillota > Sulfobacillia > JAJZYS01 > JAJYTV01 > JAJZQO01. The sequence continues at coordinate 109,112 of JAJZAT010000002.1, read as the reverse complement.
CCCAGTTGCGCCGGAAGAATCGGCAGGGGCAGGTTCGCGGACCAGGCACGCTGGCGCAGGCTCTGCAGGAGCGACGGCTGCAGGAGGTCCAGGCTCTCCGCCAGCGAGCCGCCGGCGATCACCGCATGCGGGTTCGCCACCTGGGCCACCACGGCGCAGGCGACGCCGAGCGCGCGTCCGGCCCGGCGGTACACCGAAAGCGCCACGGCGTCGCCTGCACGGGCCCGGTCGGCGATCTCCTTGCCGCTCAGCTTCTGCCCCGTGCGCATCTCGTAGGCGTGCTCGATGGCGCGGCCCGCGGCGATGGCCTCGACGCAGCCGCGGCGGCCGCAGCCGCAGACCGGCCCGCGCGGCTCGACCTGGAAGTGGCCCACCTCGCCAGCGGCGCCGTCGGCGCCGAGCACGGGCTGTCCGTCGAGAATCAGGCCGCCGCCGATGCCGGTACCCAGGGTGATGTAGAAGAAGGACTGCAGGCCGCGACCGGCTCCGGCCGCATACTCGCCGAGGCCGCCCATCAGGGCGTCGCGTTGGGCGAAGAGAGGGAGATCCAGCTCAAGCATCGCGGCGTAGTCCTGGATACGCTGGCCCACCCAGCCTTTGGGCAGGTTCGGCGCCTGCAGGAGGGTGTCGCGCGCGATCGGGCCGGGCAAGGAGAGGCCCACCGTCTTGGGGCTGGCCTTCTGGTCCCTGGCCATGGCGCGCAGGCGCTGGCCGACCTCCCGCAGCTGCTGCTCGGGCGGTTCCTGGCGGGTCTCCACGCGATCACTCGCGAGGATGCGGTTCTTGTCGACAAGCGCGTAGGCGATCTTCGTGCCGCCCACGTCGATGGCGAATTCCATGCGTGCGCCTGGCCAAGATCCCCGCCCCTGGGGTGCTGGCAGGGACCGCCCTCCCCGAGCCAGGCTTCGCTCCTTTCGGCTTGGAGTCTCCCGCGAGGGAGGGAGTCGGGGAGGAACGCGCGATGCGAGTCGGGTGGCCATGCTGTATCCCAGGCCTTCGCGTCCTTGCGGCCTATCCCTGCCGCTATACCTTGTCCCGCGCAGGGACAAGCTACTTGCGGAGGGATGCGGCTTGGATCAGGTGACGGTGCGCTGCACGGTGGAGAACTGCCACTACTGGGGGCGCGGCAATGTCTGCGACGCGCGCGAGATTCTCGTGACGAGCGACCAGGTGGGAGCCAAATACCCGGACCATGTCGATACGCAGCAGCTTTCGGCCATTCTTGAGGAGGTCGGCGAGACACCGGCCGGCAAATGCGAGGAGACCTGCTGCAAGACGTTCCGCGCGAGGTCCTAGCGGGCGGCGGCGCGGCTCGCGCTGCGCGGTGCGGCGGCTCCGCCCGGCGGCGGGGCCGCCGCACCGTCTTCAAGCGTGCGCAGGATGTCGGCGAGGCGCTCCTGTTCCGCGAGGAACGCGTCATGACCCATCTCGGTCGTCAGCCGCTGCAGACTGCCCGCGACGCCCTGCAGGCGAAGGCGCCTGTGCAGCGATTCTACGGCCGACTCGGGAAAGAGCCAGTCGTGCTGGATCGAGACGAGATCGACGCGCGTCCCCTCGCGCACCTCGAGATCCCAGGCGAAATGCTCCATGGCGCGGCTGAGGACCAGGTAGCTCCAGGCCGAGAAACGTTCGGCGAGACGTTCCCCGTGGTGGTCTAGGTAGCTCTCGACGGCGAGGCGCCTACGCCCACGCGGCGCCGGGCTCCGGCCGAAGCGCATCTCGAAGTGCGGATCGGAGCGGTAGGTCGTCATGGCGATCGCCCTGGCGGCCCTGAGAGCCCCGGCGGCGTCGCCGTGGGCAAGTCCGAGTTCGAGGGCCACATGCTGCGCGTGGCACAGCGCCACCTGCAGGGCCGGCAGGCGGTCGGCCGCGCCGATCGCAACCACGTGGTCGACCGGCAAGGTCTTCTGTCCGCTCCAGACCAGGGCTTGCAGCCCGCCAAGGGAACCGCCGATCACGAGGCTCAGCCGCTTGACGCCCAGAAGGGTCAGCAGGCGCGTCTGGGCCGCCACCATGTCGGCGACCGAGAGCTCGGGGAACGGGCCGCCGCCAGGCAGGCATCCCGCGGCGTCCGGCCCCGTGCTGCCATAGCAGCTGCCGATGACGTTGCTCGCGACGATGAAGTGGCGGGCGGGATCGAGCACCTTGCCCGGACCGACGATGCCGCGCCACCAGCCCTGCTGGTGGCCCAGGTCGGCCGGTCTCTGGTCACCCGTGAGGGCGTGACAGATCAGGACGGCGTCAGGCGCGTGCGCGCCCCACGTCTCGTAGGCGATCTCGACACCCTTCAGCGACCCGCCGCCCGAAAGCGTCAGGTCGCCGACCGTGATGCGGGGCATCAGGCGTGGCTCGTGGCGAGGGCCGTCTCGAGATCCTCGATGAGGTCCGCGGGGTCCTCGAGGCCAATCGAGAGGCGCACGAGGTCGTCGGGCACGCCCGCCTTCAGGCGCTCCTCGCTCGTGAGCTGCTGGTGGGTCGTGGTGGCAGGGTGGATGACGAGGGAGCGCGTGTCGCCGACGTTGGCGACGTGGCTGAACAGGCCGAGGGCGTCGATGAAGCGCGGCCCCGTGGCGACGCCGCCCTTGAGGCCGAAGGTGAGGATGCCCGAAGAGCCCTCGGGCAGGTAGCGGCTGGCGAGCGCGTGGGAGGGATGGCTCTCGAGCCCCGGGTAGCTGACCCAGGCCACCTGCGGGTGACCTTCGAGCCACCGCGCGATCGCGAGGGCGCTCTCCGAGATCCGCTGCATGCGCAGCGGCAGCGTCTCCAGGCCGAGCAGCAGGAGATGCGCGTCGGACGGGCTCAGGCAGGAGCCGAGATCGCGCAAAAGCTGCACGCGTGCCTTGACGATGTAGGCGAGGCTGCCGAAGGTGTCGACGTAGCGCACGCCGTGGTAGCTCTTGTCGGGCTCGGTGAACTCGGGAAACTTGCCCTGGGTCCAGTCGAAGCGGCCGCTGTCCACGATCACGCCGGCGATGACCTGGCCGTGCCCGCCGATGTACTTCGTCGCGGAGTGGATGACGATGTCCGCGCCGTGCTCGAACGGTCGGCAAAGGTAGGGGGTGGCGAAGGTGTTGTCCACGACCAGCGGCACGCCGTGGTCATGGCTCAGCGCGGCGATCGCCGCGAGGTCGGCGACGTCCAGGCGGGGGTTGCCGATCGTCTCCACGTAGACGGCGCGGGTGCCCTCGTCGATCACGTCGGCGATGGACTGGGGCGACCCGTCCGCCGCCAGTCGGACCTCGACGCCGAGGCGCTGGAAGGTGGTGCGCAGGAGGTTGTGGGTGCCACCGTAGAGGTTCGGCGCCGCCACGATGTTGTCGCCGACCTTGGCGAGATTCAGCAGGGCGATTGTGATCGCCGCCTGGCCGGACGACGTCGCGAGAGCACCGACACCGCCTTCGAGCGCCGCGATGCGCTCCTCGAACACGGCCGTCGTGGGGTTCATGATGCGGGTGTAGATGTTGCCTGGCTCTTCGAGGGCGAAGAGGCGCGCCGCATGCGCGGCGTCCTGGAAGGCGTACGCCGTGGTGCGGTAGATGGGCACGGCAAGGGCGCCGGTGGCCGGATCGGGCTTCTGCCCCGCGTGGATCGCCAGGGTCGAGAATCTCTTCGTCAACGGTCCGTCTCCTTTCGCTGCCTGCGGAACAAAAAACGCGCCCGAGGGCGCATGCTGTTCGCGGACCCTCTTATCTCTCAATCCGGCTGCCCGGATTGCAGGAATTGGCACCGACGGCGCAGTGCGCCCGGTTGCCGGGTTTCATAGGGCCAGTCCCTCCACCTCTCGCGATAACAGGTGACATATTGAATTGTCCGGGCTCGCGCGGCCTGCCTCCCCTTGCACGAGATTGACGCCATTATGCAGGCGTCGCCCCGGCGCGTCAAGTCGATTCTGGGCCGCTCTGCCATCCTCGGGCTCAGGCAGGGGATCCCGGCGGGCTGCGCGAAGGCTCGTCCGAAGGACCACGCTCCATGGAGGCTGGGATCGCATGTACCACGAGAAGACGGGCCCCCTGACGCCCGACGACATCCTGCAGGAGCTTTCTGGCCTCCTCGAGGGCGAGAGGGACGCTGTCGCGACGCTCGCGAACGCGTCCGCGCTCCTCTTTCTGCACCTTGAGGAGATCAATTGGCTCGGCTTCTACCTGCTGCAGGGTGGCGAGCTGGTGCTGGGCCCGTTCCAGGGCAAGCCGGCGTGCACGCGTATCGCGATCGGACGCGGCGTCTGCGGCACCGCCTTCGAGCGCGACGAGACGCTGCTGGTGGACGACGTGGCCGAGTTCCCGGGCCACATCGCCTGCGACCCCGCGTCACGCTCGGAAGTGGTCGTGCCGCTCAAGGTGGGCGGACGCCTCGTGGGCGTCCTCGACTGCGACGCCCCCGAGGTGCGGCGGTTCGGCCAGGGTGAACGGGATCTGCTCGAACAGGCCGCGGCGGTGATCGGCGCCCACCTGACGCGGGCAGCAGCGACGCCCTGATGGCGGCGGAATTTGTCCATCTGCACCTCCACTCCGAGATGAGCCTCCTCGATGGCATGAGCCGCGTCTCGGAGATCCCCGGGCGCATCCGCGAGCTCGGCATGGACGCCTGTGCCCTGACGGACCACGGCGTGCTCTACGGCCTGATCGACTTCGACGCGGCCTGCCGCCAGCAGGAGGTGCGGCCCATCCTTGGCGTCGAGGCCTACATGGCCCCGGGCAGCCGCTTCGATCAAGGCGGCGGGGCGGGCGAGCGCAGCAGCTACCACATGCTGCTTCTCGCCATGAACGACGTCGGCTGGCACAACCTCGTCCGCCTGATGAGCATCGCGTCGCTCGAGGGCTTCTACCGTCGCCCGCGCATCGACAAGGAAGTGCTGCGGCAACTGAATGAAGGCCTCATCGGCTCCACCGGCTGCCTGCAGGGCGAGGTGCCGAGCCTCCTGCGCCTCGGGCGGGTGGACGAGGCGCGCAGAGCCATCGCGGACTACATCGACATTTTCGGCCGCGAGCGCTACGTCGTGGAGATCTGGGACCACGGCATGCCCGAGCAGCGGCCCGTGGTGCGGCAGCTGCTGGCTCTCGCGAAGGAGTTCGGCCTCAGGGTCGTGGCGACGCAGGACGCCCATTACCTGAGGCGCGAGGACGCCGAGGCGCACGACGTCCTCCTGGCGATCCAGACGGGCAAGACGCTGGACGACCCCGGGCGGCTGCGCTACCCGAACGACGAGTTCTACGTGAAGTCCCCGGCCGAGATGGCGGCCCTCTTCCACGAGCTGCCCGAAGCCCTCAGCAACACGCTCTGGGTGCGGGACGCCTGCGACGTCAAGCTCGGCGAGGGCAAGATCCTCCTGCCGCGCTACGAGGTGCCGGGCGGGGAAGACCCGGACCACTACCTGAGGCGCCTTTGCGAGGAACGCCTGCCCCGGCGCTACCCAAGTCCCTCGGCCGAGGTGCGCGAGCGCATGCGCTACGAGCTCGACGTGATCGCGCGCATGGGCTACCAGAGCTACTTCCTGATCGTCGCGGACTTCGTCGACTTCGCCCGGGGCGCCGGCATCGCCGTCGGACCCGGCCGCGGCTCGGCCGCCGGCTCCCTCGTGGCCTACGCGCTCGGCATCACCGACGTCGATCCGCTTCGCTACCATCTTCTGTTTGAGCGCTTTCTGAACCCCGAGCGCGTGACGATGCCCGACATGGACATCGACTTCGACTACCGCCGGCGCCACGAGGTGATCGAGTACGTCCAGCGCCGCTACGGCCAGGACCACGTGGCGCAGATCATCACGTTCGGCACGATGGCGGCCCGCGCCGCGATCCGCGATGTCGGCAGGGTACTGCAGTGGCCCTACGCCGATGTGGATCGTCTGGCGAAGCTGGTGCCGGCCGAGATCGGCATCACGCTCGACCGCGCGCTTGAAGGGTCCGAGTTGGGGGCGGTTTACCGGAGCGACGAGCGGGCGCGCGGCCTTCTCGACTTCGCCCGGCAGCTCGAAGGCCTGCCCCGCCACGCCTCGGTGCACGCGGCGGGGGTGGTGATTGCGCCGCAGCCCGTCTCGGAGCTCGTGCCGCTGCAGAAGATGCCGGATGGCAGCGTCGTGACGCAGTTCCCCATGACGACGCTCGAGCACCTGGGGCTACTGAAGATGGACTTCCTCGGCCTGCGCACCCTGACGGTGGTCGAGCAGGCGAGGCGCCTCGCCGCGGGCCAGGGAGAGGCGCCGCCACCGCTGGCGCAGCTGCCTGACGACGACCCCACGACCTTCCGCATGCTGCAGGCCGCCGACACCTGGGGCGTCTTCCAGCTCGAATCGAGCGGTATGCAGGACATGCTGCGCGACCTGCGCCCCTCCCATGTCGAGGACATCATCGCGGCGGTCAGCCTCTACCGGCCCGGTCCCATGGAGAACATCCCGCTCTTCATCTCGTCCAAGCACGCCGGCACGCCGACCTACCTGCACCCCGACCTCGAGCCGATCCTGCGCGACACCTACGGGGTGATCGTCTACCAGGAGCAGGTGATGCAGGTGGCAGCCGTGATGGCGGGATACACGCTCGGCGAGGCCGATCTGATGCGCCGCGCGATGGGCAAGAAGAAGAGGGAGATCCTCGAGGCCGAACAGGACCGCTTCGTCGCGGGCTGCCTGCGCAAGGGCTACACGAGGGAACTCGGCCAGGAGCTCTTCGACCTCATCCTCCGCTTCGCGAACTACGGCTTCAACAAGGCGCACGGGGCGGCGTACGGCGTGCTCGCCTACGAGACGGCCTACCTCAAGGCGCACCACCCCGTGGCGTACGCGGCGGCCCTGCTGAGTTCCGTCGCGGACAACTCGGACAAGGTAGCGGAGTATCTCGAGGACGTGCGCCGGCGCGGCATCGCCGTCCTCGCTCCCGATGTGCGCCACGCCGAGGCCGATTTCTCCGTCGAGGACCAGGCGATCCGCTTCGGTCTGAGCGCCATCAAGGGACTCGGCACGACGACGGCGCAGGAGATCGTCGAGGCGCGCGCCGCGGGGCCCTACCGCGACTTCTTCGACTTCACGTCGCGCCTCTCGGGCAAGCTCAACCGGCGCACGCTCGAGGCGCTTGTCCAGGCAGGGGCCTGCGACGGCTTCTCCGAAAGCCGCGCGGCCCTCTTCGCCGCGATCGACGACGCCCTGCGCATGGACAGAAAGGGGCCCGAGGATCAGCTCGACCTCTTCGGAGCGGCCGAGGCGCCGAGGCCGATCCTGCCGGACCTGCCGGACTGGCCCCCCGCCGAGCGCCTCAGGCGCGAGCGGGAGTCGCTCGGCTGCTACGTGACCGGCCATCCGCTCGAGCAGCACCGGGAACTGGCGCGCGCGCGCGGGGCGACGGAACTGCGCGAGGCCATCGCACAGGGCGGGGAGGCCACGGTGGCGGCCGTCGTGGAATCGGTGCGGGTCGTCACGACCCGCCGCGGCGACCGCATGGGCTTCGCCCGCATCATGGATGGCACGGGCGGCTGCGAGGCGGTCGTGTTCCCGAAGCTCCTGCCGGCGGTCGAGCAGGCGGCGGAGAGCCTCGAGCCCATGCTCCTGCGCGGCCGCATCGAGGCGGACGAGGCGGGGGCGCGCCTCGTGGCGCAGGAGATCGAACCGCTGAGGCGCCCGCCGGCGCTGTTCCTGCGCATCCCGGATGAGGACGCCTGGCAGAGGGCGCGGCGGGAGCTCGAGCTCCATCCCGGGCCGTGCCCCGTCTACCGCTTCGCTCCCGGGGCCACGCGGGCGCGACCGACAGGCATCTCGGTTGCGGCCCCGGACGAGCTGCTCCCGTCGCTTCGGTTCCTTGGCGACGGCAGCGTCGTCGTGAGGCCGGGCGACTAGGATTTGCCGCCAAAGCCTTGGATGGGTAGCATGGAGGCATCGGTGCCGGAGACAAGGAGGCCACCTCATTTGGATGACGACATGCGGCTTGTAACCGAGCTCTGCGAGGCACACGGTCCCTCGGGCTACGAGGAACCGGTGCGGGTCGTGATGCGGCGCTGGCTCGAAGGCTGCGGCGAGATCTCCCAGGACCGGCTCGGGTCCCTGATCGTCCGCAAGGCCGGAGACGAGTCCGGGCCCAAGATCATGCTCGCAGGTCACCTGGACGAGATCGGCATGATGGTGTCGCGCATCGATGAGCACGGCTTCGTCTACTTCCAGACCATCGGCGGCTGGTGGGAGCAGATCATGCTCGCGCAGCGCGTCGAGATTCGCACGTCGCGCGGCATGGTGCACGGTGTCGTCGGCAGCAAGCCGCCGCACGTGCTCGATGCCGAGGAGCGCAAGAAGATCGTCGACCGGCGCAAGATGTTCATCGACGTCGGCGTCACAAGTCGCGAGGAGGCCGAGGCGATCGGCATCGCCCCCGGCGACCCGATCGCGCCGCTCTGCCCGACCGAGCGTCTGGGCAACCCCGACCGTGTGCTCGCCAAGGCCTGGGACGACCGCTATGGCTGCGCCGTGGTCACGGAAGTGATGCGGGGCCTCAAGGGGCAGTCGCATCCGAACATCGTCTACGGCGTCGCGACGGCCCAGGAGGAGGTCGGGCTGCGCGGCGCTCGCACCGCGGCCCAGACGATCATGCCTGACGTGGCGTTCTCGCTCGACGTGGGCATCGCCGGCGACACGCCGGGAGTGGAGCCCTACGAGGCGGAGGCGGCGCTCGGGAAGGGTCCCGCCATCCTCCTCTACGACGGATCCATGATTCCGAACCAGCCTCTGCGCAGGCTGGCGCTCGAAGTGGCGAAGAGCGAGGGGATCCCGGTGCAGCAGGACATGGTCCACGCCGGCGGCACCGACGCCGGACAGATCCACCTGACCGGCAGCGGCGTGCCCAGCCTCGTGATCAGCGTGCCGACGCGCTACATCCACAGCGCCGCGTCGGTCTTCAGCCTCGAGGACTATCGCAACGCCGTCCGCCTCGTGTCCGCCCTCGTGCGTCGCCTCGATCGCGAGACCGTCGCTGGGCTCACGCGCTGACGCCGTGATCCTACTGCTGCTCGGCGACAGCGGCTTCGGCCGTCTGCAGCTGCGCCAGATCCGCCTGGCCATGCGCCGTGCAGAGATCGCCGAGCAGCGCATCCTGGTGGCAGGGGAGCGAGCCGCGACCTTGGCCGGCGACCCTGCGGCCGATGGCGTGACGCTCGTGGACGAACCGGCCGATCGTTTCCTTGCTGCAGCCGTCGACGACCTTCCTGGAGACTGCCGGGTCATCCCGCCTCCGATCGGGCGGCACATCTTCGCCCGCGTCCTGGCCGACGGCTGTGGCGGCCGGCTGACCGCACTGGCCAGCCGCTTCGCGCTCCCCTTCGCGCGAGGCCAGGACGATGTGCTCTACCTCTCCGCCGCGGCCTGGATGTGCCCCGTCTCGTGCATGGCGCCGCAGATCTGCCCGCGGATCGCCTTCGAGCGCACCTGGCACCTGCCGTCGCTCCTCAGGGCGTGGGCGAGGGAACAGGGCATGGGGGCCATTGTGTTCGCGCCGCGCGGGCCCGCGAGCGGACTCGAGTCGGTCTCCGTCTTGCGCCTGCGGGGCGCAAGGCGCAGGGTAGGGAAGGGAGGACGCTTCCTGGTGGCCACGTCCGCGCCCTGCCACGCGGCCGTCAGTGTCCTGCAGGTCGGCTGAGGACAGCCCATCGGCATACCGACTAATGAGGAGGCACCTCAAACCGTGTGGATCGTCGTGTACGTCACGGGACGCAGGGCCGAGGCCGAACGCATCCGAACCATGCTCGACCGCGAGGGGTTTCTTGCGGAGGTGCGTGGCGAGAGCGTCTACGAGGTCGTGGTGCCCGAGGCCGAGGCAAGTGACGCGCAGGAGGTCATCCACCGGGTTTAGGACACAAGGAGGGCGGTCGCACGGCGACCGCCCTCCTTGTGTCTTCAGGCCCAGGCGTAGCCGAGGCCCACTCGGCCGGGCACGATGTCCTGGCCGTCCGGCGGCGGCGGGGCATTGCCCGCACTGAAGATCGCCGCCACCTGGCCGAACTGCGGGTCGAAGGCGAGTCCCAGGGCACCCTGCGTCTCCGCGGCCGCCCAGAGATCGCGGAGTCCCGGCACCGCGGCCAGGAGACCGTCCTTGACCTCCGCCGCCGCGACCGCGAGGCGCGGATCCGCGGGGCCGGGCCAGATCGCGTCGGGTTGCGGCGCCGCATGACCGAGCCAGGCACCGAACAGCTGGCCGGGCGGCTCCGCCGGGGACCAGCCGAGCTCCATCGCCTCGGACCAGAGCTGGAGGTCGCGGCGGGCGGGCTCGAGACCCGCGCTGCGGGCCGTGGCCAAGGCGCCGAGCAGGGCGGCGCCGCGCGATGCGTAGAGCCGCCTGGGCTCTGGGCAGTGCAAGGCCGCCCTCAGCGGCATGTCGATGCCGAGGAGGCGCAGCATGTAAGCGGCGCCGGCGGCGGCTTCCCGCGAACCCTGCGCGGCGAAGGCGCCAGGCATCCCGGCCGATGGCGTGACGCGCACGAGCATGTCCACTTGCGCGAAGAGAGCGAGACCGGGCTTGTCGCCGCCTGGCGGACGCAGAAACCCCCACGGCGCGGATCCGCGTGCGCTGGCAACGGTCAAAGCATGCATCGACAAGAGAAACTAGCACCTCGCTGGGCAGGCATGCCGCTAGCATAGCGAAGTACGGATGCTCTGGCAAACCGCCCGGCCGCGAGGGATGGAGCCGCGGCCCGCGCCGTGCTATCATGTACGGCGAGCCGAAGTGGCGGAATGGCAGACGCGCCGCACTCAAAATGCGGTGGGCAATCCCCGTGTGGGTTCGAGTCCCACCTTCGGCACCAGTTTGCGAAGGCGGAGGCGGCTGCCTCCGCCTCCTTTTGCGGCAGGGGCCATATGGCCGAAACGCGAATGTCAGTTCGGAGCGCGAGCAGAAAGGGGACCGACTTGTGAGCGAGCGCCTTCTCGCGATCGACGGCATGAGCCTGCTGAACCGCGCCTTCCACGCGCTGCCGCCGCTCACGGCGCCCGACGGCACGCCGACCGGCGCCATCCACGGCTTTTTCCTCACCTTCATGAAGTGGTACGACGCCTACAAGCCGACGCACGTCGCGATCGCGTTCGACCGCCCGGGCGGCACGTTCCGCCACCAGCAGTTCGAACGCTACAAGGCCCATCGCAAGGAAGCGGATCCCGCACTCATCCGCCAGTTTCCCCTCGCCGAGGAGCTTTTGGGCGAGATGGGCATCAAGGTCATCGGCATCCCCGGCTTCGAGGCCGACGACGTGCTTGGAACGATCACGGAGCGCTTCGCCGCCGAACTTCCCGTCACGGTGATCTCAGGAGACCGCGATCTGCTGCAATTGGTCGGCGGCCGCTGCGAGATCGTCCTGATGCGTGCCCTCGACAGGACGAAGCGCTACGATCCCGATACCGTCCAGCAGGACTACGGCATCACGCCTGCGCAGGTTCCGGACTGGAAGGGTCTCATGGGTGACGCCTCGGACGGCATCCCCGGCGTTCCCGGCATCGGCGAGAAGACGGCCGTGCGCCTTCTGCAGATCGCGCCTACGCTCGAGGAACTCCTCGGGGACACCTCGCACGTCACGCCGCCCCGCATCCGCGATCTTCTGGAGACCCACCGCGAGCAGGCACTCTTCTCGAAGCGCCTCGCCACGATCGTGCGCGACGTGCCGCTCGGCCGGGAACTCGAAGAGCTGCGGTGGTCTCCAGCGGATGTCGCCATGGAGGTACGCCGGCGCCTGGCGGACCTAGGACTCAAGAATTTGGCGGCCCGCCTGCCGGCCGGCGATGAAGTCGCCGCACCCCTCGAGGAGGCGCCCGCGGCCGAGGCGCTGGCGGAGGGCTTCACGGGCGGCGGCCCCGTGGCCCTGGCGGCCGGGCAGGACGGGATCGCGCTCAGCGACCTCGACGGACACGCCCTGCGGCTCGCCTGGGAAGACCCGAGGCTCCGCACGGTCCTCGAGGGAGAAGACGAGGTGGCCGTACACGGCGTCAAGCGCCTTTTGCACGAACTCGCCCAGCGCGGCCTGCCTGAGCCCACCCGGTGGTACGACACCCAGCTCGCGGCCTACCTCGTCAACCCGCAGTTCGGCGTGCAGAGCGCGGCGCAGGTGCTGCAAGGGCTCTTCGGCCAGTCCCCGGCCGACGGTGACCCTCTCGCGGTAGCCGCCGAGGCCACCTGGCGTCTTGCCGCCCGTCTGCCTGATGCCGTGCGCGAGCAGGGCGTCGAGGCACTCTACCGCGACATGGAGGCCCCTCTGGCCCGGGTGCTCTATGAGATGGAAAGCCACGGCGTGCAGGTGGACAAGGGCGAGCTCGACCGTTACGGCGCGGAGCTCCGCGCGGCGCTCGCCGAAATTGCCCAGGAACTCGAGTCCCTCGCGGGCCACAGCTTCAACGTCAACTCGACGCCGCAGCTGCGGGACCTCCTGTTCGGCGAACTGCAGCTGCCGATCCTGAAGCGCACCAAGACAGGCCCGTCGACCGACGCCGAGGTCCTGGAGCAGTTGGCGCCCCAGCATCCGATCGTGCAGAAGATCCTTGACCACCGCCAGGTGCAGAAGCTCCTTTCGACGTACGTCGACGGCCTGACGCCGCTGGTCGGCCCGGACGGGCGCGTCCACACGACCTTCCAGCAGACCCTCACCGCCACGGGCAGGCTCTCGAGCGAAGCGCCGAACCTTCAGAACATTCCCGTGCGGTTCGAGCTTGGGCGCCGCTTGCGCCGGGCCTTCGTGCCGTCCGGGCAGCGCCTTTCGTTCCTGGCCGCCGACTATTCCCAGATCGAGCTCAGGATCCTGGCGCATTTGAGCGGCGATCCCGCGATGGTCGACGCGTTCCAAAGCGGCGACGACATCCACCGGCGGACCGCCGCCGAGGTCTTCGGCGTCGCCTTGGACGACGTGACGTCGGAGCAGCGGCGTCAGGCGAAGGCCGTCAACTTCGGCATCGTCTATGGCATCTCGGACTTCGGTCTCGCGCGGGACACCGGTTCCACCAGGGCGGAGGCCGCGGAGTTCATCCGCCGCTACTTCCACCGCTACGCCCAGGTGAAGGAGTACCTCGACGCGGTCGTCGAGTCCGCACGGCAGAAGGGATACGTCATGACGATGTACGGCCGGCGGCGCTACCTGCCCGAGATCCGCAGCCGCAACCACCAGCAGCGCAGTTTCGCCGAGCGTACCGCCATGAACACCCCGATCCAGGGTACGGCGGCCGACCTGATCAAGCGGGCGATGGTAGCCCTGGCCCGCGAGATCGCGGCAGAACCGGACATCGCCCTCCTGCTGCAGGTGCACGACGAACTGATCCTCGAGGCAGCCGAGGACCGCCTGAGGGATCTGGCCGTCAAGGTGCGGCGGGCGATGGAGGGCGCGGCCGATCTACTGGTGCCTCTGGTCGTCGACTTGAAACGCGGCCCCAACTGGTATGACCTCGAGCCGATGCGCGATGCCTGAACTGCCGGAGGTGGAGACCGTCCGCCTCACCTTGCTCGAGGGCGGGCTGCAGGGCCTCGTGATCACCGGTGTGCGGGTTGCCCATCCGGACGCGGTGCACTGGCCCGATCCGCAGCGCTTCCGCCTCGAACTGGCCGGGCGCCGCATCGAGGGGATCGGCCGGCGTGGCAAGTTCCTCCTGATCGACGTCGGTAAGCGCACCCTGGCCTGCCACCTGCGCATGACGGGCCGGCTCTGGCTTAGCCGGCCGGAGGAGCCGGAGCTCAGCCACACGCACGTCGTGTTCGACCTTTCGGACGGGCGGGAACTGCGCTTTCGCGATGTGCGCCGGTTCGGTGGCTTCACCTTGCTCGAGCCGGACGGGAGCATGGCCCCAGATCTCCTGGAACGCCTCGGACCCGAGCCGACCGATCTCACCGGGGACGAGTTCGCAGCCGGCTGCCTTCGGCACACCCGCAGCCCGGTCAAGGCGCTGCTGCTCGACCAGACCTTCGTCGCCGGACTCGGCAACATCTACGCGGATGAGGCGCTGCATCGCGCAAGAGTGCACCCCGCACGCACATGTGGTAGTCTCTCGAAGCAGGAGCAAAGGGCCATTCGCCGCGCCATGCGCGCTGTGTTGCGCGACGCCTTGAGCCACCGCGGCACCACGTTCCTCGATTTCAGGGACGGGAGCGGCGAGCCTGGCGCCTTCCAGGAGTTCCTGGACGTCTACCGGCGCGAGGGACTGCCCTGCCGGCGCTGTGGCGCACCGATCGCCAAGAGCCGCATCGCTGGACGCGGCACCCATTTTTGTCCACTTTGCCAGCCAGAAGGGGGGTAGGGCACTTGCAGTATTGCACCCTTGCCTACGACGACGAGCAGAAGGCCCGCGAGGACTACGACCGCGTTGCCAACAAGAGCCACACCACCGGCGAGATCTCCCTGCGCCGCCACGAGGGCCGCTGGTTCCTGGAGATCGGCTCCGAGCGCGATCTGGGCGACGCATTCTTCAGCCGCCTGAGCGGCGAGCGCCTATAGCAGCGGGAGGAGTTCTGGGCGCATGCGTCTCATCGGCCTGACGGGCGGCATCGCCACGGGCAAGAGCACCGTGGCGCAGATTCTCAGGAGGCTGGGCGTCCCCGTGATCGACGCGGACGCCCTGGCGCACGAGGTGACGGCAGCGGGCAGCCCCTCCGTCGCGGCCATCGCCGCCGACCTGGGCCCGCAGTTCGTGCGGCCGGATGGCGAACTGGACCGGCCGCGCCTGGCCGAGCGGGTATTTGCGGACCATGCTCTGCTCGAGCGCCTGAACGCCATCGTACACCCCAGGGTGCGCGCCCTCATGGCCGAACGCGTCGAGGAACTCCATGCAGCCGGAGTGCAGGTGGTCGTGCTCGACGTGCCCCTGCTCCTCGAATCCCGCGCGGCGTACGACGTCGACGCCGTCTGGCTCGTCTACGCGCCGGAGCCGCTGCAGATCGAGCGCCTGATGGCGCGCAACGGACTCAGCCGCGTTCAGGCGGAGCTTCGCATCCGGGCGCAGATGCCGATCGAGGAGAAGCGCAGGCTCGCGGACGTCGTGATCGACAATTCCCGTGATGTCGGGGCGCTCGAAACCCAGGTGGAGGCGCTCTGCAAGGCGCTATCGGCGTCGTGAACGGCGTCTGGCGCCGCCGTGCCCTCCTGGCCCTCATGGCTCTTGTGGCCGTCCTGCTGCCATGGCTCGGAGAGGTCTACTATCCCTGGCCGTACCAGCAGATCTTCCTGACGGCCGCGAGCCGCTACCGGCTGTCGCCCTATCTCCTCGCGGCGGTGGCACGGAGCGAGAGCCGCTTCGATCCGTACGCCACATCCCGCCGCGGCGCCATCGGCATGATGCAGGTGATGCCGCGTACAGGGCAGTATGTCGCCCACACACGATCCGGGCAGGCGACGCCCGTCTTGCGCCGACCAGGCGACAGCGTCGAGATCGGCGCGCGCTACCTGCGCGAACTCATGGCGGAATTCTCGTCGGAGACCGCGGCCCTTGCCGCGTACAACGGCGGCGAAGCCAATGTGCAGCGCTGGATCGCGAGCGGCACCTGGCGGCCGGGCCAGCCGCTTTCGCGCATTCCGTACCCGGAGACGCGCGATTTCGTCGCACGCGTCGAGTGGACCAGCAGGTGGTACGCCTATCTCTACCCGGGTCATGACGCTAGCGGCGGTGCTGACGCGTCGCAGCGCTAGCGCATCGCGGCCGCCTGGCTCGCGCCGCGGCCAAACTGTCCGAGAAATTGTCCCTGTCGCTTGTAGCATAAGCCGCTCGTGTGCTAAGATCATCGCTGTCGCCGAAGTGGTGGAATAGGCAGACACGCGGTGTTCAGGGCGCCGTGAGCTTTACGCTCGTGTGGGTTCAAATCCCACCTTCGGCACCAGTCTTGTCGGGATGGCGGAATTGGTAGACGCGTACGTTTGAGGGGCGTATGGGGTAACCCGTGGGGGTTCAAGTCCCCCTCCCGACACCAGCCTTGAGTAGAAGACGCAGGGAAGTCCTGCGTCTTCTACCGTTACGATGACGCGATACGTCAGCTTCGCCTGCCGGGCGTCTCGCACATGGCAGACGGACAGACGGTGGTTGCCTCTTCCCTTGGCGGACTTGCCCGTTTGCCTGCCGACCCGGCGGGGGCGGAGCCTGTCGGCTATCATGGTAGGGTACAGGATTCCGGACCCGGGCCCGGCCGGTTGGAGGGGGAGCCAAGTGGAGCACGCAACCTTCGGCGGAGGATGTTTCTGGTGCCTCGAGCCCGTATTCCAGGGCCTGCGTGGCGTCTCCGAGGTGGTGGTGGGCTACGCGGGCGGTCACGTGCCAAGTCCGAGCTACGAAGACGTATGCACGGGTCGCACCGGGCACGCCGAGGTGGTGGACGTGGTCTTCGATCCCGCCGGGATCCGCTATGAAGACCTGCTCGAAGTTTTCTTCGCGATCCACGATCCGACCACCCTGAACCGCCAGGGCGCCGACATCGGGCACCAGTACCGCTCGGTGATCTTCGTCAGGACGAAAGAACAGGAAGAGGCGGCACGCTCCTTCGTCGGGCGGCTGCCCCACGACCCCGCGTGGCAGGGGAGGGAGATCGTCACCGCGATCGAGCCCTTCCAGGACTTCTATCCCGCGGAGCAGTACCACCGCGACTATTTCCACCGCAATCCCCAGCAGGGCTACTGCCGCGTCGTGATCGCGCCGAAGCTGCAGAAGTTCCAAAAGCGCTTCTCCGGCCGGCTCGGGGTGTAGAGCCATGCGGCAGATCATCGCGCTCGGCGGCGGCGGCTTCTCGATGACCCCGGAGAACCTCGCGCTCGACCGCTACATCCTCGATCAATGCCAGGCCGCCCGCCCCAGAGTCTGCTTTCTCGGGCAGGCGAGCGCGGAGTCCGTGGAGTACGCCCTGAAGTTCTACCGCGCCTTCACGCGGCTCGGCGCCAAGCCTTCCGACCTTACCCTCTACCAGGACACGCCCCGGGACATCAGGGCACGCCTGCTCGGTCAGGACGTGATCTACGTCGGCGGCGGCAACACGCTCAACATGATCGCGCTCTGGCGGGCGTGGGATCTCCCAGCCATTCTGCAGGAGGCGCTCGATGAGGGCGTCGTGCTGGCCGGCATCAGCGCCGGCGCGATCTGCTGGTTCGAGCAGGGCCTCTCAGACTCGCGGCCGGGCGGGTTCACCGCGGTCCAGGCGCTCGGTTTCCTGCCGGGCAGCTTTTCGCCCCACTTCGACGGCGAGCCGGGCCGGAGATCGCGCTTCCACGAGCTCCTGCAGGAGGGCGAGATCCCTGCCGGTCTCGCGGCGGACGACGACGTGGCGCTGCACTTCAGGGACGGCGAACTCCTGCGCATCGTCAGCGCCCGCGAAGGCGCGGCGGCCTACCGCGTGTCGCCGGGGACCGGCGCTGTGCGGGAAGAGCGGTTGACAGCCGAGCTCCTCGGCCCTCAGTCCTGATCGCCGAGGGACAGCCGCAGCAGGCGCCCAAGCAGCATCGGTTCCGGCAAGGCCCCCGCCAAGGTGGCCTCGCGGCTCGGGCTGCGCATGAGCACCGTGGGCACGGCGCCGACCTGGAAGCGGTCGGCGAGTTCGGGAAACTGCGAGAGCTCGACGGCGTCCGCCGTCACGAGGGAACTCGCGAGGGCCCAGGCATGGCATAGACGCACGGTCTGCCAGCAGCGCCCTCAGCCGGGAGACGTCAGGATCGTGATCTCCACGGGATCCCGCATCTGCCGCAAGGTATCCCGCGCCAAGGGCGACGCTGGCGCGTCGCCGCGGGAGACGGCGACGGCGAGGTCGCAGAAGGCGTCGAGCATGAAGCCTTCCGGGAAGCCGACAAAGCCGGCGCGCGCGGTTTGCGGCGATTCGGGCGTGCCGACGCGGTAGACGGGATAGCGCTCGATGGGCAGCCATGCGTGGGGGACGGGATTCGCCCGGCGGACGGCGAGAAGCGGCTGAAGACCCTGAAGGGTCACGAGGTCCGCAGCCTCACGTGCTCCCTCGGCACCCTGGACCCATACGGTCACGGGCGCGTCCATCTCCTGCAGCGCTTCACCGAGCATCGCTCTTCTCGCAGCAAGCATCTCATTCATCCTCAGTAGGGCATGTACGCGCAATATACACGATGGGCCGCGGACGGCCAACCTGCGACGGCTTCCGGCCCCGCCGTCGCCGCGCCGCTGCGATCCCCAGGATCGCGCCTTGCCGCCGCGCGACCGCTGCCGCAGGGCGAGGTAGAGCACCACCTCGATCACGACCGTCGCTCCGACCACGATCGCGACCACCGTAGCCATCGAGCCCAGGACGGCGCCGTACGTCAGAGGGTATCCCACCGGGTGGGCCGCCGGGCTCGGGCCCGAACGATCTCCCCGGCCTGCAGCGATCTGCCGGATTGAGCCTACGCCAAGCGGCAATGTCCGCAGCGGATACTTGCACGTCCCACAGGGCGGGGTACAATGTTCGGCATGGCCTTCCTATCGCGTTTCTCCGATCTGGAGCCCTGGCAGCGCAATCTTGCCGTGCTCTGGGTCGGGGTATTCATAACGTCCGCCAGCTACTCCATGGTCGTGCCATTCCTGCCGATCTTCCTGCTCGAGATCGGTGTGCACAAGGATGTCTCGATCTGGTCCGGTCTGATGTTCAGCAGCACTTTCCTGATGAGCGCCATCATCTCGCCCTATTGGGGCGCGCTCTCGGACCGTTACGGCCGCCGGCCGATGCTCTTGCGCTCGGGCTTTTCGCTGTTCGCGGCCTACGTCGCCACGGCGCTCGTCCAGACGCCGATTCAGCTTCTGGTGCTGCGGGCGATCCAGGGACTGCTCTCGGGCTACATCCCGGCCGCCATCACGCTCGTCGGCACCAGTTCGCCACCGCGCAAGGTGGGCTACAACCTTTCGATGATGGCGACCGCCTCCGCGACCGGCAGCATCGTCGGACCACTCCTTGGCGGCGGCGTCTCGCACATCTTCGGCACGCGCATCTCGTTCGCCGCCGCGGGCGTGCTGGTCTTGGGCGCGGCGCTGCTCGCGCTTTTCTTCGTGCGCGAGATCGGCTTCGAGCCGACGCGCAAGCAGAGCTCCGTGCTCCAGGACCTCAGCCGGGCGTTCCAGAACCCGCCATTCCTGGCGCTGCTGGGCCTCACCTTGCTCGTGAACTTCTCGATCATGACGATCGAGCCGATCCTGCCGCTCTATGTCGTGCAGCTCGGGGAGTCGCTGAAGAACGCGTCGCTGATCTCCGGCATCATCTTCTCGCTCGTGGGCATCGCGAGCGTGCTGTTCGCGCCGCGCTGGGGCCGCGCCACGGACCGCATCGGCTTCGGGCGCGTCCTGGGCTGGGGTCTGATCGGCGGCGGGCTGGGGAACCTCCTGCAGCTGCCGTTCCACACGCTGCTGCCGTTCTCCCTGGTGCGCTTCGCCTACGGCGCCTTCTTCTGCGCGGTGTACCCGGCGATCAACGGGCTAGTGGTGCAGACGACTCCCGAAGACTTTCGCGGCAGGGCGTTCGGTCTCAACCAGTCCGCGGGGCAGCTCGGCACCATGCTGGGGCCGCTCCTCGGCGGCGTTCTCAGCGGACTCTTCGGCATCCACAGCATCTTCTGGGTTACGGGCATCCTGCTCTTGGCCGCGGCCGTGCTCGCGCAGCGCGGGCAGCAGCACTGGACGGTCGACCGGTCGACGCAAGTCCAGACGGCGGCGGGAACGCGGGGCCCGATGCCGAAGCCTTGAACATTCCCTGCAGGAGGTCCTGGCGATGAAACTCCTCGAGCGCTACCGCGACGATCTGCCGGTCTCCGATCGCACGCCCCTCATAAGCCTGGGCGAGGGCCAGACGCCACTGGTGCCTGCCGCGGCGATCTCGGACAGGCTGGGGCTGCAGCTCTACCTCAAGTTCGAGGGACAGAACCCTACCGGTTCGTTCAAGGACCGCGGCATGGTGCTCGCCGTCGCGAAGGCGATCGAGGAGGGCAGCAGGGCGGTCATCTGCGCGTCAACGGGCAACACGTCGGCCTCGGCCGCCGCCTATGCGGCGCAGGCCGGTCTCAGGGCGGTCGTCGTGGTGCCCCGGGGCAACATCGCGCTCGGCAAGCTGGCGCAGGCGGTCATGTACGGAGCCGAGGTGCTGGCGATCGACGGCAACTTCGACGACGCCCTGCGCATGGTGCGCGAGATTGCCGCCAAGGAGCCCTTCACGCTTGTCAACTCGCTCAACCCCTACCGCATCGAGGGGCAGCAGACAGGGGCGTTCGAGGTGGTGGACGAGCTCGGTGACGCCCCGGACCTGCTGGCCATCCCCGTCGGCAACGCGGGCAACATCACCGCCTGGAACAGGGGCTTTCGCCGCCGGGCCGAAACGCGCAGGGCCAGCCGCCGCCCGCAGCTCTTCGGCTTCCAGGCCGCCGGGGCGGCACCGATCGTGCTCGGTGCGCCGGTCGCGGTGCCCGAGACGGTGGCGAGCGCCATCCGCATCGGCCGCCCCGCGAGCTGGCAGGCCGCGGTGGCGGCGGTGGAGGAGAGCGGCGGGGGATTCTTCGCGGTTACCGACGAGGAAATCCTGGCGGCCCAGTCCCTGATCGCCAAGTCGGCTGGCGTCTTTTGCGAGCCCGCCTCCGCGGCCTCGGTGGCGGGCCTTCTGAAGCTCAAAGCCCAAGGAACGCCCCTGCCCGGGCGTACGGCCGTGGCCGTCCTCACCGGCAACGGGCTCAAGGATCCCGACACGGCTCTGCGCAGCGCCGGCGCGGGGGCCATCCGGGAGATCCCGGCTGAACTCGCGGCGCTGCGCCGAGCGCTGGGACGATGATCGCGCTGGTCGCAGCGCCTGCGACGACAGCGAACCTCGGCCCGGGCTTCGACGTGCTCGGAGCCGCCCTGGATCTCGAAGCCGCCTTCGCGGTGCGCGAGGGCCCGAGTTCTTTCGTCTGGCCCGAGGGCATGGACGATCCCGGTGAGCCGAATCTCTTTCTGGAGGCCTTCGCGCTGGCCTTCCAAAGTCGCGGCCTGAGGGTTCCCGAAGTCTCGGTCGAAGTGACGCGGCTCCTGCCTCTGCGCTCGGGCCTGGGCAGCTCGGCTGCCGCGATCTGTGCCGGCCTGCGCGCGGCGGACGCCTTTCTGGACCGGCCGCTCGACGATCGGGAGACCTTGCGCATCGCCGTTGGGCTGGAGGGTCATCCCGACAACGTCGCGGCCTGCCTCTACGGGGGCGTCACGATCGCAAGCAGCGCCAAGGAGACGCTGGTGCGGCGGCTGCCCGCGCCCAACCTGCGCGCCATCGCCCTCTATCCGGGCGGCTCGACGTCGACCCCCCGCGCACGCGCGCGCATGCCCGCCTCCGTGCCTCGGCAGGATGCCGTCCACAACATCGGGCGCACGGCGCTTCTTGTCTACGCCCTCCTGCAGGGGGACTACGGGCTTTTGCGGGCCGCCACCGAGGACCGGCTGCACGAGGAGCAGCGCATCGGCGGCTGCGACTGGTGCACCGCGGCCCGCGAGGCGGCCTACGCGGCGGGAGCCCTGGCGATGCCCGTTTCCGGATCTGGTCCGACCATGTTGGCCCTAGCGGAGCCTCAGGCGGCAAGTGCGGTCCGTCAGGTCCTCGAGCCCTTCGCGACGGGACGGCCGGAGGCGTTTGTGCTCGACCTCGCCTTCACCGATCGCTCGGCTCGCCTCGAAGCACTCTAGACCTCGCCCAGCAGATCCTCCACCGCCTGGGCGAGCTCGATGTCGCGGCGGCTTACGCCGTCGACGTCGTGGCTCCTCAGCGCGAGACGCACCTGCCGGTAGCGGAGGTCGACGTCGGGATGGTGATTTTGCCGTTCCGCCAGCCGCGCAACCTCGTCCACGAATCCCACGGCCGCCGCGAAGCTTGGCCAGGCGATCTCGGCCCGGATCGCGTTCTCGTCGCCACGGAAGTGCGGCAGCCTGGCGAGGGCCGTCAGGACGTCTTCGCCGCGCAAGGCGTCGCCTTGGTAGCTCGCTGCTGCGAGCAGCCCTTCGAGGTCGAGACGACGCGTGCCCATGGCGATGCCGCCATCCTTGCGCGGCCACTCGGATGCGGGCCTGTCCCTGTAGATTTCGATGCCGTTCTGATCCGGGTCCTGCAGGTAGATCGCCTCGCTGACGCCGTGGTCGGCGGCGCCGTCGATCGGGTAGCGGACGGCGCGCAGCCTTAGGTAGGCCTGGGCCAAGGCTCTGCGGCTCGGGTAGAGGATGGCGACGTGGTAGAGGCCCGTGTGCCCGGGCGGCGCCGGCGATGCGCCGCGCCCCGCCCAGATGTTGAGGCCGATGTGGTGGTGATAGCCGCCGGCCGCGGCGAACAGGGCCTCGTCGCCCCAGCGCTGCATGACCTCAAATCCCAGGACCCCGCAGTAGAAGCGCTCCGCGCGCTCCAGATCCGATACGCTCAGGTGGACGTGCCCGATACGCACGCCGTCCGGCACCACGTACTCCGGCATGAAAAGCGCTCCCCCCAGAGGCTTTCCTCCAGCCTACGGTCTCTGGGCCCGCCTGGCAACGCGGGCAGGGGGCTTGTGCTATAGTCTGGCCACGGAGCCTCGGCACGAGGTGTCCGGAACGGAGGAACCGCACGATGGTGATTTGCCTGACGATGGTCGGCCCGGAGACGGTCGGAGGTGGGTTCGGCAAGGCGCAGCGGGTGGCGATCGCGACGTCGGACGGCGGCAGCTGGCAGGTCGCGCAGCACGACGTGCGCTGGGACCTGCAGCACGACCAGATGGCCGACGGGTTGCACCACGCCCAGATCGCCCGCTTTCTCAAGGAGCAGCGCGTCGATGTCGTCGTCACCGGCCACATGGGCGACCACATGGTGCGCATGCTCGACAGTATGAAGATCAAGGTGTTCTCCGGCGACGGCCCCTTGCAGGACGTCCTGGACGCCGCGGCAGCGGAGGCCGGCAAGACCGAATAGCCCCGGAAGGCAGCGAACGAGGCGGGCCCAAAGGCCCGCCTCGTTCGCTTGTGTGCGTTCCTAGGCCTTCGGCGCCGCGGCCAGGACCTCGGGATCGAGATCGAAGCGGCTCTGGTTCTCGACGAACTGCCCTGCGAGCCGCCTCGCCATCTCGTCGTAGCGAAGAGGGTCCCGCCAGGTGCCGCGGGGATCCAGGATCTCCGGCGGCACGCCGGGACAGGCGGTCGGCATCGCGAGGCCGAAGACGGGGTGGGTCGCGAAGGTCTGCCGCTCGAGGCTGCCATCGATGGCCGCCTGGACGATGGCCCGGGTGTGGCGAAGAGCGATGCGGCTGCCCTCGCCGTAAGGGCCGCCGGACCAGCCTGTGTTGACGAGGTAGACGCGCGCCTCATGACGCCGGATGCGCTCACCGAGCATGCGGGCGTAGGTCATGGGGGAGAGCGGCAGGAACGGCTCCCCGAAACAGGTCGAGAAGGTCGGCTGCGGCTCCTCCACGCCGCGCTCGGTGCCGGCGAGCTTGGACGTGTAGCCGGCGAGGAAGTGGTACATCGCCTGCGCCTCCGTGAGGCGGCTCACGGGCGGCAGGACGCCGGTGGCGTCCGCGGTGAGGAAGAGGATGGTGGCGGGATGGCCACCCATGCCCTCCTGCACCGCGCCGGGAATGAAATCGACGGGGTAGGCGGCGCGGGTGTTCTCCGTGAGGGTCTGAGCGGTGTAGTCGGGCCGGCGCGTCGCGTCGTCGAGCACCACGTTCTCGAGCACGCTGCCGAAGCGGACCGCATCCCAGATCTGCGGCTCGCGCTCGCGATCGAGGCCGATGCACTTGGCGTAGCAGCCGCCTTCGAAGTTGAATACGCCTTCGTCGGACCAGCCGTGCTCGTCGTCGCCGATCAGGCGGCGGGAAGGGTCGGCGGAAAGCGTCGTCTTGCCAGTGCCCGAGAGCCCGAAAAAAAGGGCGACGTCGCCCTGCTCGCCAACGTTGGCCGAGCAGTGCATGGGCAGCACCCCCCGACCGGGCAGCTCGCCGTTGAGGATGGTGAAGACGCTCTTCTTCATCTCGCCCGCGTACTCGGTGCCGCCGATCAGAGCGATCCTCTGCTTGAAGTCGAGGGCGATGAAGGTGTCGGAGTTGGTGCCGTCGACGGCCGGATCCGCGTGGACACCGGGCGCCACCAGGATGGTGAAGGGCTTGGTGCCCGTGGGATCGCCCGACGCCGACGGACGCAGCAGCAGCTGGCGGATGAAGAGGCTGTGCCAGGCGAACTCGCTGACGACGCGCACCCCGATGCGGTGGCGCGGATCGGCGCCCGCGAAGCCGTCCGTGACGTAGTGGCTGCGCTGCGCGAGGTAGTGCTCCACCTTGCGATGCAGCTGCGCGAAGTGGCTCGGGTCGAGCGGCTGGTTCACCTTGCCCCAGTCGACGTCCAGAGGATTGTCGGGATGGCGCACGATGAACTTGTCGCGGGGGGAACGTCCGGTGTATTTGCCGGTCGTGGCGCGCAACGCGCCATTCGCCGCGAGGACCGCCTCGCCGCGCGCCAGCGCGTGTTCCACCAGTTCGGCGACGCTCAGGTCCAGGTGGATGACGGTCGCGGCCTCACCGCCTGTGTTCCTCGGGTGCATCTCGAGCAACGCGCCACGCTCCTTCATAGCTCTATTCCAGAGAACGGGCCGCCTGGTGGTCGAAAGGTCTTGCCAAGCATGCCACATGGACCATTGTACACAAACCATCCGATCAGGTGATACGAAAAGGGTATCTGTCCCACTTGCCAAAACCACCCCGCCATTTGTCCGGAGATCGTGTTGGCCCGGGTCCCGGGCGGGCAACCTCTACCTCGGTGGGCGCCGCAGCGGCCGATCCGCAGGCCAGGGCGCCGATGGGGGCCGATGCGATGGACGATCGCAGTCTCAGCGCGGTTGTTCTGAGCCGAGGGCAGACGTTCATGATCCTTGACGCCGCCGGGGAAATGGCCGTCGGCGAGCAGGGACTCTACGCCGGAGACCGGCGGATCTGCAGCCGCTACGCATGGCGCATCGCGCGGCGCCGCTCGCTGCTCCTGAGCGGTCGTGCGCTCGGCGCGGGCGAAGCGCAGTTCTTTCTCGTGCCACCCGCCTACGCCCACGACGGGCGTGCCGAGCTCGTGCTTGAACGCCGTGTCGCGCTGCTCGATGGCGCATTCCGCGATACGCTGCGCCTGCGCAACTACGGTGGACACGATCGGCGCATCCGGCTGCAGCTGGAGTTCGCCTCGGACTTCGCCCATGTCTTCCACGTCAAGCGCAACGCCCTGGGCGACGGCGGCACGTCCGGCACGAAGCCCGTGCAGGGTGCGCAAGAGGGCGACAGGACCTATGTCTTTCGGGCGCCTCCTGAACAGGGCGGCATGACGGTGCGCCTGCGCCTCTCGCTGCCGGCCGACCAGGACCTGGGCGATGGCGCGCCTCTGACCTTCCAGCTGACCATACCGGCGCACGGGCAGGCCGAACTCGGGCTCACCGCGGGCCTCGACCCGGCGCCGGAGCCCGCGCGGAGCGCGCCTTGCCGCAGCATCCCGCCTCACCCGGAACTCGACGCGGGCGGCCAGCTCGGGCCCGTGCTCGTGCAGGCCTTCCGCCGCAGCATGCAGGATCTCGAAGCGCTCTCGATCCGCGGCGGCGCCATCGGACTCGCCAGCAGCGACCCGAACGTCGCCTACGCGGCCGGCATCCCCTGGTACATCGCCCTCTTCGGTCGGGACGCCCTCATCGCGAGCCGCATGAGCGTCTTCTGTCTGCCCCGGCAGGGGGAGGGATCCCTGACGGCTCTCGCGAGCATGCAAGGCACGCGGCGCGATCCCGAGACGGACGAGGCACCGGGCAAGATCCTGCACGAGTTCCGCCCGCCGCCCGGCCCGGACGTGCCGACACTCATTCCGCGCTTTCCCTACTACGGCTCCGTAGACGCAACCCTCCTCTTCATCATCGCCCTCGAGGAGCACATCCGCGCGAGCGGGCGGGGCGAACTGCTGCGCGACCTCGAGCAGAACTTCCGCCAGGCCCTGCGCTGGATCGACGCTTCCGTGGACCAGCGGGGGTATCTGCGCTACCAGCGCCAGGGCGGCGAGGGACTCGTCAATCAGGGATGGAAGGATTCGTGGGACGCGGTCCACTTCCAGGACGGCCGCCTTGCCGAGGGACCGATCGCGCTCGTGGAGGTGCAGGGCTACCTCTACCGGGCCCGCATCCTTGGGGCGAGGCTCCTGCGGGAACTCGGCGACGAACCCGAGGCCAGGCGCCAGGAGGGCCTCGCCGCCACCCTGCGCCGCAGCTTCGATCGGGACTTCTGGCTCGAGCGCGGATGCTACGCCCTCGGCCTCGACGGCGAGGGCCGCCCGATCGACGCCCTCACCTCCAACAGCCTGCACGTGCTCTGGTCCGGGATCGCTCGCCGCGGCCGCGCCGCGCGCCTCGCGAAGGATCTTCTCGCGTCGCCGCTCTGGAGCGGCAGGGGCGTCCGCACCCTCGCGGCGGGCGAGGGGCGCTACAACCCGGTCTCCTACCACAACGGCTCCATCTGGCCGCACGACAACATCCTGATCGCCGAGGGCCTCAGGCGCACGGGACACCCCCGCCAGGCCATGGCGGTCGTCGAGGCGATGCTGCGCGTGGCGCGCGGACGCCCCGAACGCCGGCTGCCGGAACTCTTCTCGGGGTTCGGCAAGGACGAGAGCAGGGAGCCTGTGCGTTACCCGTCGGCTTGCCCCGTGCAGGCGTGGTCCGCCGCCAGCGTGCCCCACATCGTCACCCTGCTGCTCGGCCTCGTCGTCGCGGCGAAGGAAGTGCGGCTGCGGCCGAGCCTGCCGCCCGGCCTCGACCGCCTCGACGTCGACGGTCTCTGGGTGGCGGGCGGCAGGCTCGACGTGCACGTGGCGCGGGATCGGCGCGGCGGTCTGCGCTGCGAGGTGGGAGGCGACGCCCGGCTGCCGGTGCGGGTCCTGCGTGGCGTCAGACCCTCGCGGGAAGGCGACGAGGGCTGAACGCGCGCTCGTAGACGGCCATCGTGGTCTCCAGCATCTCGCGCAGGTGGAAGTGCCGCATGGCGCGCTCGCGGGCAGCCGCGCCCATGCGCCGGGCCAGGACCGGGTGGGAGAGGAGATAGAGCAGTCGCTCGGAGAGTTCCTCCTCGTCGCCCGGCTCCACGACGAATCCGTCGACGCCGTCGCGCACGAATTCCGGCATGCCGCCGACGCGCGTCACGACGACCGGCCGGCCCGCCGCCATGCCTTCAAGCGCGGCGATGCCGAACGGCTCGTCGAAGCGCGAGGGATAGGTCACGACCTGCGCACGGCCGAACGCGGCGGGCATCTCGGCCCAGGGGATGGCTTCGAGGGTGACGGCGTCCTCGAGTCCGAGGCGCCGGATCTCGCGCCGCACGAGCGACACCTCGCGCGCCTGGCGCGAGGCGAAGTCGACGATGGTGCCGGTGCCCGCGAGCATCAGCCTGGCCTCCGGGAGATGATGGCGGATGCGATGCAGGGCGCGCACCAGCGTGAGGCTGCCCTTGTCGAGACTGAGGCGGGCCGGGTGGAAGACGGTGGGCGGGGCGGCCGGAGGATAGCCGACGTTGGCCCAGCGCTCGGGATCGATGCCGTGGTGCACGACGTCGATGCGATCCGCGAGGTAGCCCTGCGCGGCCAGCGTTGACGCGAGATAGCGGCTGACCGCGATGACGCGGTCCCAGAGATCGAGGTAGCGCAGGAGCTCGGCGCCGAGGCGGTCATGCCACGCGTTGTGGGCCGTGAGCACGAGCGGCAGGCGGTAGCGCGCCTTGAGCCGCCTGAGCGCCTCGGCGTGCGTCGTCGAGAAGTAGTGCATGTTGTGCGCGTGCAGCACGTCGGGACGCGCCTGGTCCACGAAGCGGCAGAGCAGTTCGTAGAGCTTGCCGCCGTCGGCGTCCTGGCGCGGCTGCATCAGGGGATCGCCCTGCACCGCGATGCCGCGGTGGTTTCGCTGGTTTGCCGCTTCGTCGCCGACCAGTGCGAAGAC
The DNA here is from genome assembly GCA_021799275.1 of Bacillota bacterium. Taxonomy (GTDB): domain Bacteria; phylum Bacillota; class Sulfobacillia; order JAJZYS01; family JAJYTV01; genus JAJZQO01. Next base: position 81,255 of record JAJZAT010000002.1, on the reverse strand, counting down.
GGGGTGTCCGCGCCGCACGAGCGCCGCACCGAGCTCCTCGAGGTGCGTCTCGACTCCGCCCACCACGGGCGGAAATGCCCAGTGCAGCATGGCGATGCGCATCGATGGGGGCCACCTTTCGTCAGACTAGCTCCGGGTCAACAGGGGCTAGTCTGCACGGAAGGAGGCCGGGACATCGCACCGCGCGGCTGTGGTCGCGGGACCTTTCCTTTCCTGAGTTGGCCAGTATACAATAGATCTCGTCCAGTCCCTACCTGATCACCAAGAGGAGGAGTACCGTTGCGTTACGAACTTCCGCCGCTGCCGTACGCCTACGACGCCCTGGAGCCGTACATCGACGAGCAGACGATGCACCTGCATCACGACCTGCACCACAAGGGGTACGTCGATGGGCTCAACAAGGCGCTCGACATGCTCGACGCCGCGCGCCAGAGTGGCGACTACGGCCTCGTCAAGCACTGGGCGCGCGAAGCCGCGTTCCATGGTTCCGGCCACTTCCTGCACAGCATCTTCTGGGAGAACATGGGCCCGGGCAAGGGCGGCGAGCCGCAGGGCGCGTTGCGCCAGCAGATCGAGAAGGACTTTGGCTCCTTCGAGGCCATGAAGAAGCAGTTCTCCGCCGCGGCCGTCGCCGTGGAAGGTTCCGGCTGGGCCATGCTCGTCTGGGAGCCTTCGGCCGGCCAGCTCGAGATCCTGACCGCCGAGAAGCACCAGAATCTGACGCAGTGGGGCGTCGTGCCTCTGCTCGTCCTCGATGTCTGGGAGCACGCCTACTACCTCAAGTACCAGAACAAGCGCGCGGCCTATGTGGACGCCTTCTGGAACGTCATCAACTGGGACGACGTCGGCAAGCGCCTGGCCGCGGCCAAGCGCTAGAGCGCAAGCGTCGGGCGCCCGCCGATCCGTTCGGCGGGCGCCTTTTGCGTGGTACGCGAGGCATGGATGGAGTTGAGCCTCGCCTTGGGCTCCATGGCCACCGACATTCGTCTGGCCCCGGGTAGCATGACCGGTGTCTTGGCAGGGACTTTGGCCCAATGCTCGAACTGCTTTTCCGACTTTGGCCCCTGGCGCCGAACTTTCGGGCACGTACGCGCACGGGCGTTGTCGCGGCCACCGACGCGGCGATGCGGGCGATGGTCACCGCTAGGGAAGGCTAGGGGGGATGTGCCGGCGATAGATAGGCCCGCGACCGTCATCCCGAAGGGAGGGTGCGATTTGGTCAACGTTTCACGGGTCGGAGAAGCGCGATGGACCGGGCGCACGACCTGGATGTTCATTTCGTTCGCGCTCGGGCTGCTGCTCGAGTCGTACGTGTTCTCGCTGGCCTCGATCGCGATCTACTGGGTGACCATCCCGAAGTCCCTTGGCGAACTGCTGCTGGCGTGGGCGCCGATCTGGCTGATCGTCGGCATCGCCATCGCCGGCCCGGTCTCCGACCGGCTCGGCCGCAAGGTCACGCTCTACATCACCTTGGCCTTCTACGCCGTGGGCGGCATCCTGCTCTACTTCAGCTCATCCTACGTGCTGCTCCTGATCTCGCTGGCCCTCATGCTGATGGCGGGCGGCGGCGAGATGAACTCGATCATGGTCGCGAGCCACGAGCTGATGCCGCGGCGCCACCGCGGCAAGGCGATGATGATGGAGATCAACGCCATCAACCTGGGCGGGTTCATCCTCGCCGTGCTCGCCTTCTCTAGCGCGGCGTCGGCCATCGCCTTCCAGCGCGGCGTCGTCGCGGTCGCCGTCGTGATCGTCGTCATCATCCTCGTGTTCGCCCGAGCCTCCATGCCGGAGTCCGTGCTCTGGCTCGAGAAGCGCGGCCAGCACGAGAAGGCGATGCAGCAGATCAAGGCGTACTGGGGCGACGACTGGCAGGCCGCCGTGGCGCCCGAGCCAGAGCCGCCAAAGTCCCTGGCCGCCGTACGGCAGACCTCGATCCCGTTCCGCGTCATCATCATGACCATCGTAGCTGCCGCCAACACCATCGGCTTCGGCCTTGTCGCCTACGTGTTCGGCTACTACTACTTCCCGCATCTGCAGCCGACAATCCTGGCGGTGTTCGAGGGCGTGGGCTTCGTCGGTGGCTTCCTCGGCCTCTTCGCCGACCGCTGGTCGCGAAGGCACATGCTGTTCTGGAGCTTCCTCTTCACATTCGTCTTCACCGTCATCATCGGCGCCACCACCAATACGTGGCTGCACAACATGCCTCTGTTCTGGATCCTCCTCGTGCTGCTCGCGATCGCCAACTCGATCTGCTACCTCACCGAGGACACGGTCAAGCCGGAGGTCTGGCCCACCGAGCTGCGCGGCACCTGGACCGCCGTCACCAGGTTCCTCTCGATCGGACTCTACATCCCGGCCATCTACCTCACAGGCAACATGCAGGCGCACCACCCCGGCCAGTACTTCCTCTTCAACGCCGGCGTGTGGTTCGTCGGCCTCTTGGCCGCGGCCGCGTGGTTCGTCTACGGCCGTGAAACCGGCCAGGGCGCGTCGATCGCGACGGCCTCCGGCGAAACGGACTAGTCGCAAGACCTCGCGAGGGGCGAGCCCTAGGCTCGCCCCTGCAATGTCCTTTGCGCCCCACACTTTCCCTCCGCCGCGCCGGGATGTACCCTGGGGACGTCCACCCATCGCGATGGTCCCCGGAAGGAGAATCGCCCATGTCCATGTGCAAGTCCCTGAGCCGCGGGCGAGCGGTCCGATGAGCGATCCGATGCGCTGGAGCGCGCCGCCGGAGCACGCCCTCGATCCCGCCACCAAGTACGAGGCCGTCATCGAGACCACCATGGGTTCGTTCACGGTGCAGCTGTTTGCGGAGGAGTCTCCGCGGGCCGTGAACAACTTCGTCTTCCTCGCCGAGCAGGGCTACTTCGCGGGCAACGAATTCTTCCGCGTGATCGCGCCCTTCGTGATCCAGACCGGCGATCCCACCAACCGCGGCACCGGCGGTCCCGGCTACCGCTGGCCCGACGAGTTGCCGCCGCCGTACTCCTACGAGCCCGGTATCGTGGCCATGGCGAATGCGGGGGCGAATACGAACGGCAGCCAGTTCTTCGTCTGCACCGGCCCGTCGGCCGTGCAGCTCGACCGCACGCCGAACTACACCCAGTTCGGTCGTGTCAGCGGAGGCATGGATGTGGTGACGGAGATCGCGCAGGGGCCGGTCGGGGTCAACCCGGCCACCGGCGAGCGCAGCCATCCGCTCGAGCCCGCGTCGATCGTGGGGGTCTCCATCCGCCGCCTCCCGCGCCAAGGCTGACGCGATGGGTCTCCGGCAGCAGAAGCTCAAGAAGGAGCACAGCATCCTCGGGCAGGGCAAGGGCCTGCTCGAGGAGATGGCGAAGGCCCCGGGCGTGACCCGCGTCATCCCCGGCCGCATCAAGGCGGGGAGGGGACCTGCCCGCGGCCTCTACTGCACGGTGCAGTATCGCACCGAATCCGGATTCAAGCTGCTGCTGCACACGGGATCGGTGCAGGAGGTCTTTCTCGTCTGCAGCGATCCCGAGGCCACCGAGGCATGGCTCGGGCAGCATCTGCCGAAGCCCCGCCAAGAGTAAGGAGGGGCTGGCTTGTCGCTGCGACTTAGACTTTGGCTCGTCGCCCTGATCATTGCGCTCTACATCCTGCTGCGCTATGCCGCGGGTCTCGGCCTGCAGCTCCTCTGGTACGGCACGGTGCACGCGACGCAGATCTTCTGGGTGCTCACGGGCGTGCCCGTGCTCGGGTTTATCGGCGGTTTTGTGGTCGTCGGGCTGCTGACGTTCTTCGCCGTGCGGCCGCTGCAGCGGGCGCTCATCGGCCGCGGCCAGCCCTGGCTCAACCTCCAGCCGCCCCTGGACCGCTTCTTTCGCATGCGCGGCGAGGCGACCTGGCTGCTGTCGCGGGCCGTCGCATGGGTCGGCGCCGCCCTTACCGGGGTCGTCGCGGGCGATGCGCTCGCCTCCGACTGGCGCACCTATCTGCTCGCCCTGCGCGGCGGCAGCTTCGGCTGGCGGGACCCGATCATGCACATCGACGCAGGTTTCTACGTCTTCCGGCTGCCGGCGCTCGAGGCCCTCGCGGGGCTCCTCGCCACAATCCTCTTCTTCATCCTCGTGCTCAGGCTTCTCGCCGCGTCCTCAAGGCGCTTCCCCCTCGACGACTACATCCGGGCGGCGCGCTGGCCGGTCGCGGGCCTCCTCTGGCTCGCGGCGGCGGGTGTCTGGCTCGGGCGCTACGCGCTCCTCACCCAGGACACCGTCCGCAACCAGTCCACGGGACAGGTCATCGTCGCGGGCGGCGGCTACTATGCCGTCCATGTCGTCCTGCCGCTGCAGGCCTTCCTCACCGTCGTGCTCGCGCTTGCGGGGCTGACGCTGGTCCTTTTGCCCCGCCGCGCAGCGCGGGGCGCACGCTACGCCGCCTACCTGCTGGGCGCGGGTCTGGGGCTTTGGGTGCTTGCCTACGGCGTCGGCGCCCTGACGGTCGGCAACGCCCTCAGCCGCGCGCAGCAGACCTGGGAGCGCCCGTACATGGCCGCCACGATCCAGGCGACCCGACAGGCGTTCGGACTTGCCAAGGTGTCCGCGGTATCGTATCCAGGCAACGCGACGATCACCGCACAGGGTCTCAGGCGCGACGAGGCGACGCTGCAGAACGTGCGCCTCGCGGACCCCCATGCCTTCCAGCAGGTGCTATCGCAGCTTCAGACCTTCCGCCAGTACTTCGCCTTCCCATTCAGCGACGTCACCGTGGACCGCTACGATGTGCACGGCCAGCCGATGGAGGTCATCCTCGGGGCGCGCGAGTTGAACGAGAGCTACTCGCGTGCCGGTACGCAGCAGAGCCTTTTGCAATACACGCACGGCTACGGCGTGATCGCCGCCGGCGTGACGCAGTTCGACCAGGAGGGCCTGCCGAAACTCCTGATCGAGAACATGCCGGTGCAGGATCGCCTGCCCGGAACGCGCATCGTGCAGCCGCGCATCTACTACGGCGAGGCGACCAGCAGTCCCGTGATCGCGCCGAACGCGCTCGGTGAGTTCGACTACCCGACGGGCAGCTCGAGCGCCCTCTCGAACTACCACGGTCCGGGCATCCCCTTCGACCGCTGGCGCCTCGTGATCGCCCTCTCGCAAGGCCTTGGCTACATGTGGCAAGGGCAGACGACAAAGAATTCGCTCTACCTGATGGACCGCCAGATCTTCACGCGGGTGCACAAGGTGGCACCCTGGCTCACCCTCGATCCCAAGGCGAATCTCGTCATCCGCAAGAACGGCCGGCTCGTCTGGCTGCTCGACGGGTATACCTCGACGGCCGCCATGCCGGAGGCGGAGCACTTCCAGACGGTGGCGGGGAATGTCGACTACCTGCGCAACTCGGTCAAGGTGACGGTCGACGCGGGGACCGGCGCGGTGCACCTCTACGCGATCGGCCAGGATCCGATCCGCGACGCCTGGTCCCGGATCTTCCCGGGCCTGATCCAGCCGATCTCCCGGATGCCCAAGGACATCCGCGCCCACCTGCAGTACCCGGACGGGCTCTTCCGCGCGCAGGCCGCGGTCCTGGCCCGCTACCACGTATCAAACCTCGACACGTTCTACGCCGGCAACGACAACTGGTCGCTGCCGCAGGAGATCTACCAGAATTCCGGCACGCCCCAGCCGATGCCGTCGGAGCAGATCGTGGCCCGCCTGCCGGGCCAGCAGCAGCTTCAGTACATGCGCATCCTGCCCTTTGTGCCGCCTTCGCGTCCGAACATGGTGGGCTGGCTCGCCGCCGAGGAGGACGGCGCCGCCTACGGGCACCTGGTACTCTACCAGCTCGCGAGCGGCTCGCTCGTTCCGGGGCCGATGCAGGTCGAGACGGAGATCAGCCAGAATCCGCAGATCTCCTCGTCGATCACCCTCTGGGACCAGCACGGCTCGCAGGTCATCCGCGGCGATCTGCTGATGCTGCCCGTCGCCGGCGGCATGCTCGCGGTGGAGCCGCTCTATCTCGAAGCCTCGACGAATGCGATGCCCGAGCTGCGCGAGGTCATCGTGGCGTACAACAACCAGGTGGTGATGGACCCGACCCTGGACGGCGCCCTGGCGCAACTGTTCCCTGAGCTCACGACCAAGACCTCGGGCGCGACACCGCCCGCCTCCGGCGGCAAGGCGTCGGCGAAGAGCGGCCTCAGCGCCCTGATCCAGTCGATCGTGCAGGCGAACGCCCAGGTGCAGGCCGACATGCAGGCAGGGAACTGGGCCAAGCTCGGACAGGACGAGCAGACCCTGCAGCAGGACCTCGCGAAGCTCAAGACCTACGCGAAGTAGCCGACGCCCGGAGAAGGAGTGCCGCGGATGTTCCGCTTCAGACCGCTGTCGCTCGACGACGCCCGCACGATCCTCTCCTGGCGGTACCCGGAGCCCTACGATTTCTACGACGCGGCTTCGGATCCCGAAGACGCCTCGCTCCTGCTGAGCGAGGAGTACCGGCAAGGCCGTCTCTTTGCGGCCCACGACGATCAAGCGATCCTGCGCGGCTTCTTCGAGTTCAAACTGCAGGCGGGTGTGCTCGAGGTGGGCCTCGGCCTCAGGCCGCAGGACACAGGGCAGGGGCTTGGCGCCGCGTTCCTCGACGAGGGGCTCGCCTTCGGCCGGGAGACCTTCCACCCGTGTACCTTCCAGCTCTACGTCGCCGCCTTCAACGAGCGAGCCATCAAGGTCTACGCGCGCAGGGGCTTCCGCGAGGTTGGGCGGCAGACCCGCCAACTGCTCGGGCGCGACAGGGAGTTCATCGAGATGCGGCGACCAGCCTAAAGCCCGCGACCACACGCGCCAAGACGGACGAGGTGCCCCTCCGCAATGAGGGGCACCTCCACCTGTTGGCCGGCATCGGGCGCGTACGACTGCGCTGATCCGACGTCGTTCCCGCCTATGCGGCCTTCTCCGCCGCCACGGCGCTGAACGGCCGCCGGCCCCGACGAACGGAGAGCCATCTAGCAGGTCACCTGAAACTGAAGAACATCGAGCTTGCCCACAGTGTGATGTACGTGTGCAGGAAGATGCCCGGCACGAGGCTCCTGCTTCGCCAGTACGCGTAGCCAACGACCAAGGCGAAAGGCTCCAGCGGGAAGACGTCCCTCAAGGCCCACAGCCACGGGGACACGTTCGACTGCGCAACTTCCGTTGGCAAATGGAAGAGGCCAAACACCACGATCATGACCAGCATGGCAAGCCAAGGCCTGCGCAGGAACGCCGCGAGTTGCGGCAGCAGGTATCCGCGAAAGAGAGTCTCCTCAGGAATGCCGTTGTTCAGCGATTGCACGAGGAAGGACGGAACAGCAGCCAGGGTTAAAGGCACGTAGGCACTCACAGGGTCGATGATGCCGAACGTCGCATTCCTCGCGAACGACGCGATCACGGCAAAGGCCGCCAGCACTACGGCGAGGGACCAATCCTGCTTCCCAAAGTAGAAACCGATGGCGCCGTGCGGCCGCACGCGAAGATAGGCGGGCAACGCGTAGATCACGAGCGGCACGAGATAGATCGCGATCGCCAGCACCAGGACGTGGGACGAACCGGCCCATGGGTAAAGGACGAACCAAACGAAGACGACGTAGGCCGCGGCCGCGATCAGAATGGCCGTCAGCCACAAGGCCGCTTTTGCATCTGCGGGAAGCTCGGGGCGTCCACGGGCGGCGACACCCTTCGTCAGGGAATAGATGACGCCGATCATCAGCGCAGCGACGCCGTAGTTCCACAGCTCTTCTTGCCAGACAGGGGCATAAGGAGTGCCTGTCGTCTGGTTGCAAACGTATACGGCACCCACGTAGCATGCGACGCCAGCAGCCGCGCACGCCCGTCGGGCGGCGGACTGGTGCAGTCTTGGGCTTCTGCGGATGGTCATCAAGGCGTAGCCCGGCTCCTTAACGGCGGCGCATGCCTGCCGCCCCCACAACTACAGCCTAGATTACCATTTATTTATAAACTTGTGCGGTGTCCTCTCGATGGTCAGTCGGACGATGCCCCCTCATACACCGCCGCCTCCGCCTCCAGAGCCTGTGCCAGGCTACGCTGGCGCACCGTCAGGAGGACCGTCGCGGCGACAAGGATCGCGGCTGCGATGGTGAAGGGCAGCTGCGGCGAGACGGTCTGGGCCAGGAAGCCCGAGAGTACCGGCGCCACGGCGGCGCCCGCCCAGCGCAGGAAGTTGTAGGTGCCGGACGAGATCGAGCGGCTGAACGGCGAGACCTCGATGGCCATCGTCGTGAAGAGCGCATTGGCGATCCCGCAAAAGAGCCCCGAGACCACGATCAGCACCAAGACCGGCAACACGCCGCGCACCAGCGCGAGGGCGAGCATCAGCACCGCGAAGATCAGGATGTTGACCTGCAGGAGTCTGAGCGGCCCGACGCGCGGGCGCAGGTAGTTGACGATGACGACGGAGCTCAGCGCGACGAGGATGCCCCAGCCGAAGTAGGTGAAACCCAGATCGAGCGGCGGCAGGCTCAGGTAGATCGGCGAGTAGGTGAGGATCGTGAAGAAGGCGTAGGAGTAGCCTAGCCCCGCGAGCGCGTTCGTCAGGACGTCCCGATGGCCCAGCGCCTGGAAGATGTCGCGGGCGGTGCGCGGCTTCTCCTTTCGCTCGGGCTCGTGCACGGTGAAGTAGGTCGCGAGCAGTGCCAGCAGCATGAGGGTGGCTGTGCCGAAAAAGGGGAAGCGCCAGCTGAAGCTGCCGAGCAGGCCGCCGAGCAGTGGCCCGGCGGAGATGCCGAGGCCGAGCGCGGCCTCGTAGAGCGTGATCGCCCGTGCGGTGCCGCCCGTGGAGAGGCCGACGATGATGACGAGGGCGGTCGAGGTGAAGAGGGCGTTGCCGAGCCCCCAGAAGCCGCGGGCCGTCGCCAAGGCGCCGACGCTGTTCGAGAGCCCCGAGAGGGTGGCGAAGACGACCACGACGCCGAGGCCGAGCAGCATGGTGCGCCGGCCGCCCAGCCTCGTCGAGAGAACGCCGGAGATGAGCATGGCCAAGGACATGACCGCAATGTAAGACGTAAAAAGCATCTCGACCTGCGCGTCGGTCGCACCCATCTCGCGGCCGATCTCGGCCAGGATGGGATCGACGACGCCAATCCCCATGAAAGCGATCATAGTGGCGAATGCCGTCGCGAGAACCGCCCGTGGAAAGCCGTGCTGCGCCAACGCTCGATGACCTCCCTGCAACCGGACCACCCAATTGTATCAGCCGCCCGCCGATCGGGGTAACAGCAGGGGGAGGGGCAGCAGAGGCGAAATGCCTGCCATTCCCCTTGAGGAGGGCATGCCATGCGCAACACGCTTGGCGGTCTCGTCGCCGCCGTCTGGTTGCTCGCGAGCATCCTGCTCTGGGCCGGAGTCGTCCAGGTCGTCCCGCCACCCAGCGCTTCGCACGCGATCGGCCTCACGCTTTCGCAGTCCGTGCTGCTTGCCTACCATCTCTCGGGTGTGCTCGAGGCGCTCACAGGCGCCTATCTGAGCCTGGCCATCGCCGGCCTCCTGGGCAGTCTCTGGCTGCTGATCGAAGGGCTCCTGCGCCGCGTGCGGCTCGCAGCGGCCTTGGGCGGAGCAGGCGCCGTGATCGAAGTGGCGCTCGGCCTCTTCGCGCTACTCAGGATACGCCTATCCCTGCCGATGCGACCAAACGCCTCCGGCCTGCTCACTGGCGCCAGCATCGCGGGACAGATGGCCACGTTGATGATCCCCGCCGCGCTGCTGCTCGTCCTGGTGCTTGGAGCCATCATCATTGTCGGGCGCCGCGCCCCGACGCGAGGCGCGCAGCGCGAACACTCTGGGCCGCGGGCCCACGCGGTTCCAGGCGTCCCGGATGTGGAGACTGGCGCAATGCCGTCTGCAGCCGCGACGCGGGAAGGAGACGATTCTCCGGATGTCGCGCACACGCACGGGCAGGCCCAAGATACCCCTGCCGACAGCGGACAGGACGGGCGACCCTCCTAGTGGTCAGGCCAGGGAGAATCCGCCGTCCGACGTTAAAACCTGCCCCGTGACCCAGCCCGCTGCGTCGCTCGCGAGAAACCCGACGAGCCGCGCGGCGTCCTCGGGGCGGCCAAGACGCCCCGAGGGGCAGCGCCCGAGCACCTCGCGCCTTGTGGCCTCATCCATCCACAAGGTGTCGGTGGGGCCTGGATCCACGGCGTTGACCGTGACGCCATGCGGCGCCAGTTCGAGGGCAAGGTAGCGCGTCATGGCCTTCAGCGCGCCCTTGCTCACCCCGTAGGCGAGATTGCCCGCCTCGCCGCTCTGGTCGGGACCGGACACGAGACTGACGATGCGGCCCCAGCCACTTCCCAGGACGTGCCGCGCGAAGAGGGCCGACAGCAGCAGGGGACCGCACGCGTTGGCTCCTAGGTGGTCGTCCAGCTGTGCCTGGGTGATATCGAGAAAACTCGTTGGCGCCCAGTGGGCGGCGTTGTGGACGAGGATGGAGGGCGTCCCGAACGCCCGCTCCACGGCGTCGAGCAACTCGGCCGCCGCTCCTTCGGCTCTGAGGTCGAGCGGCATGGATGCGACGGGGCCGAGGCGCCGGAGGTCGGCCTCCAGCGCCTGCGGGCCGCCGCCGCTAGGGAGCCCCGCGACCCGGTCGTAGGACTCGAAGTGCGTGAAGAAGACCAGTGCGCCCCGGCCCAGGAGTTCCCGGCAGATGGCGGCGCCGATGCCAGCCATGCGGCTGGCCCCGGTCACGATCGCGACGCGATCCGCAAGATCCCGCACGCGCAGTATCCCTCCTGCCTAGTCCTAGCCGTTGCGCTTCAGCTTGCCTGTGCGCAGGGCGTAGCGCTCCGCGATGTGGAACGCCCAGAGCCCGATCGGCACGAGGATCAGACCCGCGCCGAGCAGGCCGAGCATCGTCGTCAGCAGGGCGCCCGGCGCCGTGCCTTGCAGCACGGCCTGGCGCACCGCGGTCAGGGTGTAGGTCGCGGGGGAGAACCACGCGACGGTCTGCAGCCAGTGCGGCAGAACCGTGATCGGGTAGTAGATGCCGCTGACGAGCAGCAGCACCCCCTGGATGACCTGCGTCGCCTGCGCGCCCCGCTCCGCCGAGAGCATCGGCATGATGGCCCCGAGGAGACCGAGTCCGATGAAGGGGAGCGAGGCCGCCGCCAGGACGAGGAGTGCCCCGCCGATGTCCGCGTGGGCGAGCGGCAGGTGGAACAGAAGGAAGATGCCGAGCAGTACGACGAGCGTGCGGGCGAGTCCGTACACCACCGCGTAGGCGCAGACGCCGAGAAGGTAGGTGATACGGCGCACAGGAGCCATGAAGCTGTATTCGATCGTGCCTTCCCAGCGCTCCCACATCACCGAGTTCGAGATTTCGAAGAAGAGCACCGAGAGGAAGTTCCAGAGAAGTGCGCCGATCGCGAGGTAGAGCACGCGCTCGCCTTGGCCGGGACCTGGCTCCGCCAGACCGATCAAGGCGATCGTCAAGGCGTTGACGGCGTTATAGAAGGCGAAGACGACCTCCCAGCCGAGGTAGCGTCGAATCAGGCTGAAGTTCCGCGAGATGACCGCGCCCATGGCGCGTCCCTCGCTGCGCAGGGAGATCAAGCGTCCAGTTCCCCCTCGTCGTTCGGGTCTTCGCCCGTCAGGGCGAGAAAGGCACCTTCGAGTCCCTGGCCGCCACCGTGGGCCGCCGCGAGTTCCTCGGGCGTGTCCAGGGCGACGAAGCGGCCGTCGCGCAGCACCGCGACGCGGTCGCAGAGACGCTGCGCCTCCTGCATGTCGTGCGTGCAGAGCACGATCGAGGCCCGGTAGTCCCGCCGGATGTCCTCCACGAACGCCTGCACGTCGCGGCGGGAGCGCGGGTCGAGACCGGTCGTCGGCTCGTCGAGCAGAAGCAGCGTGGGGGAGGTGAGGAGCGCGCGGGCGATGGCCACCTTCTGCTGCTGGCCGCGCGACATCTCCTCGAGTGGCGCCCGGTACTTGGCCCGCGGCAGGCCCAGGCGGTCCAGGATCTCCTGGGCGCGCCGGCGCGCCGTCTGGCGGTCGAGTCCGTAGAGGCCGGCGGCGTAGTCGAGGTTCTCCTGCGCCGAGAGCTTCTTGAAGAACGACGCCTCGACCGAGACGCGGTGGATCAGGCGCCGCACCTCCTGGGGCGCCGTGACCACGTCGCGGCCGAAGACGCGCATCTGGCCGCTGTCCGGCAGCAGCAACGTGCACATCAGGCGGATGAGCGTGCTCTTGCCGGACCCGTTGGGTCCGAGGATGCCGAAGCACTCGCCTTCGGGCATCGCGAAACTGATGCCCTGGAGCGCGGCGACCTTCCCCCGCTTGCGCCGAAACGGCGAATCGCCTTCGGGACGAAACGACTTGGCAACGTCGATGCACTCGATGGCCAGCATGACAAACCTCCTTCGCAGTGCTGGAGGGACACAAAAAGGGCCCGGTCGGTCATCGCCTGACCGACCGGGCCGCACGCGGAAAGTTCAGCGCGGCGTTAGGCCATACCAGGCGCAGGACAGCAAGAGACCGACCCCAGCGGCGATCTTGCGCGTCCGACGCATGGCATTCCCTCCTTCGGTGCACGTGAGCTGCAGTGTAGCACCTGCTGGCTCGGCTGCCAAGAGCAATCGCGAAATGCCATCGCCATCCCTCACGCTCGTCTCATAGTCGTCCCTTACGCTTGTGCTCAATCCTGAGTGTCCAGGGAGGAATGAGACGTTGTCCGTCCGCGCTGCGCACCTGGGCGCCCTCGCCCTTGTCCTCGCCTCGGGTACGGTCCTGCTGCTCCATGGCGCCTCCGCCAAGACCGTGCCCGGAGTGGCGCTTTCCGCAGCGACAGCGCCCAAAACGCAGGCGGCCGCCGCGCCGAAGCCGGCTGGTCAGGCGAAGACCAAGGCCCCGTCGAGCTCCGCCGCGAAGCCGAGCCACGGACCCCTCCTGAGCTCGACCCAAATCGCGCCCTTCACCTACGAGATCTATCCGACCCAGGCTGCCCAGCTCAGCCAGGCGGAGTCGGGCTTCCAGATCGCGATCCACCAGGTATCGCCAAGCGAGCGCAAGGTCGTGATCTCGAACCAGCTCGGCGGCGGGACCGCCTTGCAGCAGAACTTCCTCTCGAGCGACCACGCGTATTGGATCGAGACGAGTTACGGCGACGACGCGCCCGGCCAGGACGCGAACCTCGGCGACGACGGCTTCGTCCTGACCGACGCCCATGGCTACATCACGCAGAAGTGAGGTGGATGTGATGATGCGAGACTCCCTGGCCCCCTGGCGTGCGCTGCTCGCTCGCGTGGCCCTTGCGGGCGTTCTCCTGTACTTCGGTGTCGGCGAGCTCTGGAACCCCTCGCAGTGGACCGGCTACGTCCCCGCGCCGCTCCACTTCCTGCCGGTGATCCCGCTGCTCCTGGCGCATGGCTACGTACTTTTCGCGGTGGGCGGCATGCTTCTGCTGGGCGCCTGGACCCGGCCGATGACTTGGCTCAGCATCGCCATGCTCGCCTCGATCGTGCTCGGGCTGATGATCAACGGCGGCGGCACATCCCTCTACGTCCGCGATCTCGGCCTGACAGCGCTCGCCATCACGCTGGCACTCGAGCCCGAGACGGGTTTCGGACTTGACACCCTCATGGCCCGGCCGAAGCCGCAGCCTGTCGCCCGGCAGGCAGGGCTGCGGGCCAGCCGCTAGGGTCGCCAGATCGCGCCTTTGGCAAAGTTGTGCGCGGCGTAGGTGCCGATGCTGAAGGCGATGCGCGCCGTGCCCGGTTGCTGCCAAAGCGCCTGCGCCACGGGCTTCTCGAAACTGGCCTGGGCCTCGTACCCGAAGAGGTGCAAGCCCGGACCAGGCGAGGGGCCCGTCTCCGCCAGCGAGTCCACCTCGGCCCGCGCCGTTACCCCGCCGGGCAAGGTAATCTGCACGGTCCGCAACTGCAGGGGTGGTATCCTGCGCCCGTGGCCGCGGCTGGTCGTGGCGATCCAGAGCGCGTAGGGATTCGCGGCGGTCAGCCGGACATCGCCGTAGTCGGTCCGTCCCAGAAGTACGCCGCCCTTGGCGAAACCGGGTCCCGGCAAGGCCTTGGCGGGCCACGGGATGGTCCGGCTGATCGCGAACGTGCGTTCGACGAGCAGATCCTTGAGCGGCAAGGAGGCCTGCCGCGCCTTGAGGGCCTCCGCAGTCGGCGATCCGAGCGCCATGACGAATGGCCGCCAGCCTGCCTGGAGTGGCAGGGTCCAGATCGCCATCGTCCCGCAGCCCTGCCCCGCGATGAACGCCGGGCAACCCCTGAGGTCGAGCTGCGGCGTGGGGCCTGCGCCCTGGAACGCGCCGCGCACGAGGGTGCCCGCGCTCGACATCTCGAGTGCGTCCAGGCGGACCTCATGCCCGTCCGCGCTGAACGTCGCGGCGCGCTGCAGCGTCACCTGGCCGTGCGGCAGGTAGGCGGACGCGGGGATCCGCAGTACCACCTGCCGCGCCGTGTCGCTTTCGCCGAGGGAAACCTTGACCAGGACGCGGGTCGGGGTGGTTCTGGCTGTCCGCCCGGAGAGGGGCGTAGGCACCTGCAGCCCCGGCAGCGACCAATAGCCGGCGGCCGCGTCCGACGCGATGGCCGTCGATTGCGTCGGCACGCCGGCATTCTCCGGCGCGCCCTGCCCTTGGGCCTCGAGGTACGGTAGCGCAGGAGGCCGCCCAGGCGTGGCCGCCGTGAAGACGAGGTACGCGCCCAGATAGGTGGCGTAGAAGGCCTTGAGGGTCACCGTCTCGCCGCCGATGCGCACCGTCTGCGCGAGCGGCACCACGGCCCCCGTCGCCACGGCCGTTGCGTAGCCCGGCACGGAGTCGACGAACGTCCGATAGCGCCCTTGGGCGCTTGGCTGGCTGCGGACCGCCGCCAGGGCGCCGAAGGCTCCCGCCAGCACGACGCAGCCCAGCGCCAGGAGGGCCAGCAGGCGTCGGCGGGCCCGCCAGCGTCGCAGGAAGCCCTCTGTCTGGACTTCGGGTCGGTCACGGTCGTCCCGACCTTGCTCGAGGGCGGACTGCGTCGCCAGCACCCGGCCGATCAGAGCCTGGCAGGAGGGACAGCGGGCGACGTGCTCCTCGACGAAGCGGACACTCTCCGCCGAGAGCAGCCCGTCGCGATGGAGAGGGAGAAGATCCTGGACCACGGCGCATTCCCGCTCAGGCGTCATCCTTCGCCGCCTCCCTCGAGATCGGTCCTGATGCGTGCGAGCAGCCGGAAGTAGCGCACACGCGCCCAATTCTCGCTCCGGCCGAGCTCCTGCGCGATGTCGGCGTAGGGTCTTTGCCACAGGGCGCGCTCCAGCAGCAGCACGACGTCGTCGGGCGCCAGCTGGGGCAGCCAGTCTTCGCCGCGGGCGAAGGGTGAGGGGGGCCCGTCAGATGGTGGCGTGGTCCTGGCCTCGGCTTCCCTGCGCCGTCGTTCGCGCCGCCGGTGGCCCGCGAGCACGCGGCGAGCGATGCCGAAGAGGTAGGCCCGCTCGCCGCCACCGCGGTAACCGCGCCAGGAGATCAGGGCCTGCAGGAAGGTCTCCTGCGTCAGTTCCTCGGCGAGCACCGGGTCACGGCAGAGCCCCGTGAGATAGCGGAGGACCCTGGGACCTTCGGCACCGTACCATGCCTCAAGGTCCTGCCCTGCCACGGCCATCCCTCCCGCACAGCTAGTGGCGTGCCAAGGTGCGATTCGTTACAGCGAGCGAGCACACGCCTGCAGGGCCTTGCAGCACGTCAAGGCCGCCCGGGCCGGCGGTGCCTTGCACCGGACCCGGGCGCAGAGTGCAGAGGCGAAGGTCAACGGGGTGCTGTACCGCTCAGGCAGGCCTTGGGCAGCTTGGATCGCCATATGTCCGGAGATCGCGGACAGAGGTCGATCCCCTCGGTCGCGTCGATGCCCGCAAGCACCGAGGTCGCGATGAGGTCCGTACCGGCGGCGGGCGCAATGTGTACGCCGTCAGGATCGCGAACGATCTCGAGCTGTCCCTGGCTATCCGTGAGGTCCGCCGTGTACTGCCCCGCAGGCGTCGCGAAGAGTTTCCAGGTGGAGAGGAACGCGACCCCGCGGTACGCGGCCGCCTGCGCCTGGTAGACGGAATTCAGGTCCTGCATGGATCGGTTTTTCAGCACCGAGGAAGGTCCCATCACAGGCAGCCCGACCCAGAGGACCCGCGCCCCCGCCTGACGGGATGCGCGCATGATCGCGGCGACGCGGCCGCCATAGTCGGCGCGCCAGAGCGCGCTGCCAAAGGCAACATAGCGTCCCGCCTGGTCGAAACTGAGGGCGTCGTTCCCGCCGAACAGCGCAAGGACGACTTCCGGTCGGTCGCGTTGCAGTTCCTTCGCCAGGACCGCCTGCCAGTCGTAGTAGGCGGTGTTGACGAGGCCGGTGGACCCAACGGCATCGGAGTAGAGCCGCACGTCGGGCTGCCGGCCGATCAGGGCCTGCATCCCGATGCCGAGGTCCTCCCCGAGCGAGTCGCCGACGACGAGAATCGTGATCGGGTGCGCGGGGGTGGGCCGGGGGAGAGGCGGCAACGCTTTTTGCTGCCTGCGCGACGCACTGCGCGTCTTCGGCGTCCCGCTCGCCCGGGTCGGGCGGGAAGTCTGGGGCTTCACGCCCGCAGGAGACGCGCCCTGGGCCGTGGTTCCGCAGGCCGCCACGGTCAGGATGGCAAGCAGAAGGCCGAGCAGCCTTGGCGTGCCGCGACGCGCATTGAGATGCAAGCGCCATCAGCCTCCCATGCAGCCCGGCCCAGTTGAGTTCGGGGATCGGACAGGGTCGGTGTCCCAGGCTACATGCCCATGATATGGAACCCGGCGTCAACGAAGAGCACCTGTCCCGTAATGTTCTGCGCCCAGTCGGAGCAGAGGAACGCCGCGGCGTGCCCGACGTCCTCCAATGCGATGTTGCGCTTCAAGGGTGTGCGCTCAGGAACGTCACGCAATACCGCGGCGGCCTTGACGGCCGACGAGGCCAGCGTGCGCAAAGGTCCCGCCGAGATGGCGTTGACACGGATGTTGTCCCCACCGCAGTCCCACGCGAGGTAGCGCATGGCGGACTCGAGCGCGGCCTTGGCGACACCCATGACGTTGTAGCTCGGCATCACCCGCTCACCGCCCAGGTAGGTCATCGTGAGCACGGACCCGCCACCCGCGGCCTGCAGCAGCGGCAGAACGGCCCGCGTCAGCGCGACGAGCGAGTAGGCGCTCACGTCCTGCGACAGGGCGTAGCCTTCGCGCGGCAGGTCGACGAAGCGCGACTGGAGGTCCTCGGTGCGGGCGAAGGCGACCGAGTGGATGACGATGTCCACCTTGCCCCATTGGGAGGTCAGGCTCTCGCGCAGCGCATCGAGGGAGGCGTCGTCGGCGACGTCGAGCGGCAACGTGATCGCGCCTTGGGGCAGTTCGGGGACGAGTTTCTCGAGATTCTCGCGGAAGCGGTCGTGCTGATACGTGAGGGCGAGTTCCGCGCCTTCGTCGGCGAGGGTGCGGGCGATACCCCAGGCGATCGAGCGCTTGTTGGCGACCCCGACGACGAGGGCGCGCTTGCCGGAAAGCAGACCCAATGTGCAAACCTCCGTCTGCGCCCCAGGACATGGGCACAAGGATATAGCTGAATCTTCGACTTGAACCCTGGCGGCTCCTACCACCGTGCGCACCCCGCCGTTTCGAGCGGAGGAAGCGGCCAGTGCCCGCAGCGTGATCAGCATGCGGCCGACCCGATGCGGCAGGACTCCGTCCGCTCGTCGAGAAATCTGGCGCCGTCCCTGGACCGGCCGCATTCGCCTCGTTCGAGGGAGGAGCCATGGTGTTGCAGTCGGTGGCATGGCTCGCCGCGCTCGCATTCCTCGTCTACTTCGCCGGCATGATCGCGCTGCACGTTCTCCCGACCGACCGCCATCCTCTCTACCACACGGTGAGCGACTACTCGCGCGGCAGGTTCGCTGGCCTGGCCCGCATCATGACTGCCGTCAACGTGGTCGGGACGGTGGGCCTGCTCCTCGCGCTGCGGAGCGCCTTAGCGCAGCCTGCCGCTCAGGCGGGCCTCGTCTGGCTGGCCATTCTCGCGCTCAGCCGACTCGGCATGGTCTTCGTCCTGACCGACGAGTCTGGCACCAAAGCGACCGCGGTCGGCCTGTTGCACGCGCTCCTCGCCATCCTGAGCTTCGTGGCGGCGGTCTTCGCCCTGACCACCTTGTCCAAGGCGTCGCCGCTGGCGGCCTTGCGCCTCCTGGACGTCCTCGCGTCCCTCGCGTTCCCATTGGTCGTGCTCATGGTTCTGACGCTGGTGCCGGGCTTGCGCCTCAGGCGCATCTTCGGCCTCATGGAGCGCCTCTTCCTCGCCGACGTGAACCTTTGGCTGCTGCTGGCCGCGGTGGCGACGGCTTTGCGCTGAGGCGAACGACACCGCTAGCTTTGGCCGAGAAATTCGAGCGCCGAGGGCAGGTCGTGCAGCGGGGCGCTGCAGGCGCCAAGCCGGCAGGCGTAGACGGTCGCCTGGCCGTCAAGTACCCGCTTGCCTCGCCAAAGGGCGAAGTCGCGCCCTGGATGGATCCACGTCGGCAGGAGGTCCGGGAGCGCCAGGCGGCGCAGCTCCTGCATCCAGTGCGCGGCTTGCGGGTCACCCGGCGCCGCCGCGATGGTCACCTCGCGAGGGCCGCGGAGATAGACGTCGCGGGCTTCGACGAGCGAAGGGCTCGCCGCGGGATGGTCGGACCAGAGGGCCTGCTGCGTCCTCAAGACCGACTCGGCCAGCTCTGCGGCCGGCAGATCCTCGTCGAAGCTCGACAGCAGGCTGGCCAGCCGCAACATTCGACTCTGCGCCGCGGGCTTCGCTCCGTCGAACCCGTCCACGGGGCGGGCGAGCGGCGTCTTGGCGTCCAGCGGCGCGCTGTAGAGCACCCCGGACTCCCTGTCCCAGAACAGCTCGATGGCCTTGCGACAGAGGCGAAGCGCCGCATCCAGCCATCCGAGGTCCCCCCCCGCGAGATAGAGGTCGAGAAGTCCCTGCGCGAGGCCCGCATAGTCTTCGAGGTAGCCCGGGATCCCGGCGCGCCCCTCGTAGAAGCGGCGGCTCAAGCTGCCGTCATCCCGGCGGAGCCGCTCGAGGGCGAACGAAGCGGCCCGGCGGGCCCGCAGCAGCCAGCGCTCCCGGCCCTCGGCGCTGCCCAGGCGGGCAAACGCGGAGATCGCGAGTCCTGTCGCGCCGGCGAGCACCTTGCGGTCCACACCCGGCGCGGGCCGGCCTCGTCGCGCCTCGGCGAGGGCGGCGTGAGAGCGCCCCAGACGCTCCCGGACGACCTCCGGCTGCTCTCCCAAGGCCGTTGCCACCTGGTCGACGTCCCGCCTGAGCTGCAGCACGCCTTCCTCGGCCACGCCAGGATCATCGAGGCCGAAGTGGAGGACGGCGGCATGCGCGTCGGCTCCGAGCAGCCGGTCGAGGTCGTGCAGGGAGAACCGGTAGTAGGCGCCCTCGCCGCCCGGACTGTCGGCATCCTGCGAGATGTAGAAGCCGCCTTCAGGCGACGAGAGGGTCGCGTCCACATACCGCAGGGTCGTTTCGGCCACCTCGCGGGCCCAGGTCTCGCCCGTGGCCAGCCAGAACTCAGTGTAGAGCGGCGCGAGCAGGGCCTGATCCTCGAGCATCTTCTCGAAGTGCGGCACCTGCCATGCCGCGTCGACCGCGTAGCGGTGGAAGCCGCCGGCGATCTGATCATGGACGCCGCCGCGCATCATGGCCCGCAGCGTTGTGCGCAAGGCGTCGTCCGCCCGGGCGTCGTGCAGGAGCTGCCTGGCGCGCAGGAGCAGCGCGAGGTTCGGCCCTTGCGGGAACTTCGGCGCTCCGCCGAAGCCGCCGCGCTGCCCATCGTAGGACGCGAGAACGCTCGCCACGGCGTTCCGAATGGCCTCATCCGGCTCCTCGGAGACCGGCCGGGAGGGGGGAGGGAGGACCACCCGCGCAGCGCCGGCCCAGTTCCCGGCCACCTGCTCCACCTCGTCCCGACGCGTCCGGTAGGCGTCCAGCACCGAGGCGAGCACCTCCGCGAAACCCGGTCGCCCGTACCGCCTCGTCGGCGGGTAATAGGTCCCGATCAGGAATGGGCGCAGGTCGGGCGTCAGGAAGACGGTGAGCGGCCAGCCGCCCTGTCCCGTCACCACCTGGCAGACGCTCTGGTAGACCTGGTCGACGTCCGGGAGCTCCTCGCGATCCACCTTGATCGCTACGAAGCCCTCGTTGATCCGCCGGGCGATCGTCTCGTCCTGGAAGGACTCGTGTTGCATGACGTGGCACCAGTGGCACGAGGCGTAGCCGATGCTGAGCAGGATGGGGCGGTCCTCGCGCCGGGCGAGTGCGAGCGCCGCCTCGTCCCAGGGCTGCCAGTCGACCGGGTCCTCCCGGTGCGCGAGGAGATACGGGCTGAGACTCTCCGCGAGACGGTTCACAGGGTTTCACCCCCACCTTTCCGATACCAGATGCTACCGGTTCTGCAGGGCCTGCCTATGCTATAATCTGTGCCGATCCAGGCCTCTCGGGAGGAATGCGACGTGGGTCTAGCGGCCGCCGTCCTCTACGGTGTCCTCCAGGGCCTGACGGAGTTCCTCCCGGTATCGAGTTCTGGTCACCTCGCCCTCGCGGCGCACCTGCTGCACCTCGAGTCGGGCGGTATAGGGCTCGCGGTCGCCACGCACGTCGGCACCCTCGTCGCGGTGCTGTGGTTCTATCGCCGGGCGATTGCCGATGTCGTCGCGCAACCTGCGCCCGAGCGTGGTCGCAGGATTTCGACGTTCGTCTGGGCCCTGCTGGCGACGCTGCCCTTCGCCTTGCTGCTCTCGGGCCCGGCGGAAGCCGCCTTCGGCGAGCCCTGGCTCGTCGCCGTCGGCTTCCTCGGCACCAGTCTTCTGCTTCTTGTGCTGGCGCGCCTGCCGCTCGGCGGCCGGCCGCTGCCCGCACCGATCGACGGCCTCTTGATCGGCGCCGCGCAGGGGGTGGCCGTCTGGCCCGGGCTCAGCCGATCCGGCACGACCATCGCGACGGCGCGCCTCCTAGGGGTTTCCCCCGAGGCGGCCGCCGAATTCACCTTCCTGCTTTCGATTCCGACCGTGCTCGCCGCGCTCGCGCGCGAACTCTATCGCGGCGGTCTCGGCGGAGCGCCGTGGCCCGAGATGCTCGCCGCCACAGCTGCGGCCGCCTTGGTCGGCATCCTGAGCCTGCGCTGGTTGATCGGCCTTCTGCGCAGGGGCCGCGTCTCCTGGTTCGCGATCTACACGCTGGCATTGGCGGGGGTGGGCCTTTGGCTCGGGTGAAGCGGGCGACGCAGGCGAAGTCCCGAGGCAAGCGGGCAACGGCGACCAGCGGACGCCGGCGGCGGGAGCTCTGGGGGCTGCTGCTGCTCGCGGCGGCCTTGTTCGGTCTCGTCTGGGACGCCCATCCGGCGGGTGCGCTCGGCGTCCTCTGGGAGAGGGCCGCCAGCTTCGCTGTCGGCGGCGCGGCCCTGCCTTGGCTGCTCCTGCTGCTGCTGCTGGGCGTGCTGATGGTCCGGGGCAGCGACCTGCGTCCCGCTTTGCGCTGGGGCACAGCGGTTCTTCTGCTCTGGTGGACCATGCTGATCGCGGCCGCCGGTTGGACAGGCCCCGGCTCGGACGCGGTCGGGCGATACATGGTGCTCGGCGCCGACGCCCTGCTCGGCTCCGACGGGCGCGACATTCTCCTCGGCCTTTGGCCTATTCTCACGCTCAGTGTGGTCTTCCGGCCGTTCCTCGGACAGCTGATGCGCGGTTCCGAGCAGGTCGCGAAGCAGGGTGCCAAGACGGCCTACCGCAAGGTGACCGACTTCGTACTCGAAGACGTGCCCGCGGAGACGGCCGCGGCCGCCCCGCCCGCACCTCCAATCGCCACAGCGCTGGCCCCGGCCGTCGTGCCCGAGCCCGAGCCTCCGCCGGCGCACGGCCTTGCGCCCGCCCCGTGGGACGACCCTGTGCCCGAACCGGCGCCCGTGCCCCAGCCTGAGCGGCACCCCGCCCGTGCCCAGGCCGAGACCCCGCCGCTTTTCGACAGCACCGTGCGACCCGCTGCCGGCGAGTACCGGCTGCCGCCGCTCAGCCTCCTTCACGCGGGCTCCGGCAAGCACACCGAGCGTGACGCGCCGGCGCGCGCGCACCTGCTCGAGGAGACGCTCCGCAGTTTCGGCGTCCAGGCGCGGGTGCTCGAATACCAGCAAGGACCGGCGGTGACGAGGTTCGAGGTCCAGCCGGGGCCGGGCGTGAAGGTTTCGCGCATCGTAGCGCTCGCCGACGACATCGCCCTCGCGATGGCGACGACCGATGTGCGCATGGAGGCGCCGATCCCTGGCAAGGCGGCGATCGGCATCGAGGTCCCCAACAGCGAGATCGCACCCGTTCGCCTGCGGGAGGTCCTGGAGACCCCCGCGTTCCGCGCCTCGAACTCGCTTCTGACGGTCGGGTTCGGCAAGGACATCGCAGGCAACCCGGTCGTCGCGGAGCTCGACCGCATGCCGCACCTCCTGATCGCCGGCGCGACCGGTTCCGGCAAGAGCGTCTGCCTCAACGTGCTGATCGCGAGCCTGCTCTTCCGGGCTTCGCCGACCGAGGTACGACTCATCCTGATCGATCCCAAGGTGGTGGAGCTGCAGCAGTTCGACGGCATACCGCACCTCCTCTACCCGGTGGTGACCGACCCCAAGCGCGCCGCGGGCGTGCTGCGCGGGGTGCTGCGCGAGATGGAGGAGCGCTACCTCCAGTTCGCCAGGGCGGGCTGCCGCGACATCCAGCGCTACAACGAAGTCGCGGAAGAGCGCATGCCCTACTACGTGGTGGTCATCGACGAGCTCGCCGACCTCATGATGGTGGCGCCCAACGAGGTGGAGGAGACGATCGCTCGCCTGGCGCAGATGGCCCGCGCCGCGGGCATCCACCTCGTCGTGGCGACCCAGCGGCCGACGGTGGACGTCATCACCGGCCTCATCAAGGCCAACATCCCGTCGCGCGTCGCGTTCGCCGTGTCGAGTCAGGTGGACTCGCGCACCATCCTGGACCAGGGAGGCGCCGAGCGCCTCCTCGGCAAGGGCGACATGCTGTTCGCGCCGCTGGGCCTCGCCAAACCTCTGCGCACGCAGGGAGCCTACGTCTCCGAGCAGGAGATGCAGAGCCTGCTCGAGTTCGTGCGCCAAGAGGAGCCCGAGTACCGTGAGGACCTCGAGGCGCCGATCGAGGACGACGACGAGCAGGAACCGGAGGTCGACGCCCTCTTCGCCAAGGCGGTCGAGGTGGTGGTGCAGGCCAAGAGCGCGTCCGCCTCGCTGCTGCAGAGCAGGATGCGCGTGGGCTACAGCCGTGCCCGGCGCCTGATCGAGCAGATGGAGCAGAGGGGGATCGTGGGACCCCCGGACGGCTCGCGGCCGCGCGAGGTACGCCTGAGCCAGTTCGACTACGAGCGGATGTTCCCGCCGGAGGCCCGCGGTTAGGGAGCGTCTGGGACCCGCTTGCCTTGACACGCGTGGGCCCAAGTGGGGATCATGCCAGAGGAAGCCGATCCGAAAGGGGCGGAAGGCCTCAGTGGCCGTCTACGTATGGGTAAGGTAGAGGAAAGACTGCAGGCGGCGGGCCTGGAGGTGCCGGAGGTCGCGAAGCCCTTGGCGGCCTACGTGCCGGCTCTCCGCGATGGCAAGGATGTCTTCACGAGCGGACAGTTGCCGCTCGCGCAGGGCAAGCTCGAGTACACGGGACACCTGGGCGCGGAGCTCGATGTCGAGCAGGGCCAGGCCGCGGCACGCCGCTGCGCGCTCAATGTCCTCGGTGCGATCCGCTCCGTGGCGGGCGACCTCGACCGTGTGGCGCAGGTCCTGCGGGTCACCGTCTTCGTCGCGAGCGCTCCCGGATTCACGGCACAGCCCCAGGTGGCCAACGGCGCCTCCGAGCTCCTGGGCACCGCGTTCGGCGACCAGGGCAAGCACACGCGCAGCGCCGTGGGGGTCGCGGAGTTGCCCCTCGGAGCCCCCGTCGAAGTGGAGGTCTGGGTGCGATTGAAGGACTAGGCGCGCGGCGCCTGCAGGTGCTTCTGGCGGAGGCCGGCGTCTGTTCGCGTCGGCACGCGGAAGACCTGATCCGCCTGGGACGCGTCTCCGTGAACGGCGTCCCGGCCGCCCTTGGGCAGAAGGCGGTGGCCGGGGTCGACGTGATCGCCGTGGACGGACGCCCCCTCGGGTCGGGGCAGGAGAAGGTTTCCTATCTCTTGAATAAGCCTGCCGGCGTTGTCACGACGCTCGACGACCCGCAGGGGCGGCCGAGCGTCCGCCTTTACGTGGAGAACCTGCCCTGGCGCCTGTTTCCGGTGGGCAGGCTTGACCGGGATTCCGAGGGTCTGCTGATCCTGACGAATGACGGGGAACTCGCGAACCAGCTGATGCATCCCCGCTACCACGTGCCGAAGACCTACGTCGCAACGCTCGACGGCCCCGCGGACGACAGGCTGATCGAGGGCCTCCTCACAGGCGTGGGGCTTCCGGACGGCGTCCTGCATTGTCTTGCCGCACGCCGGCTGCCGGGCGCCACCGGGGGAGAGGGGCGCGTCGAGCTCGTCATCGCCGAAGGGCGCAAGCGCGTCGTACGCCGCGCCCTGGCGGCTTTAGGGCGCCGCACGCTGCGGCTCGTGCGCGTCGCGATCGGTCCCTTGACCCTCGGCGACCTGCCGCCCGGGGGCATGCGCCGGCTTACGGCCTCCGACGAGGAGGCTCTGCGGACCGCAGTGCGGGAGGCCGCGCCGCGGATGGAGCGGGGCGAGCCTGCACCTGGCTTGAGACAGGGGGAGGGAGTGCCGCGCGGAGCGGCGCGAAGTAGTTGACACCGAGACGATCGAACGGACTCTCCCGCTACGAAGAGATTGCGGCGGACGTCGCGAGTCGCATCGTCCAGCGGGAGTGGCAGGAGGGACAGCGCCTCTTCGGGCGCTCCTCGCTGGCAGGGCTCTACAAGGTCTCCCCGGAGACGATTCGCCGGGCCGTGGCGCTGCTGCACAGCCATGGCGTCGTCTCGGCGATCGCAGGATCAGGGGTCCTGGTGCGGTCGCGTGCCGCCGCGGAGCAGTATTTGAACGAGGTGCGCCTTGACGACGAGCTGCACGGCCTCGCGCGGGAGGTGCAGGGCCTCCTGGGGGAGCGGCGGCAGATCGACGACCGCCTTAGCCAGGCTATCGACCGCCTCGTGCACCGCACATCGGGAGCCCTCAGCACCATGCGCCACGTCGAGGAGATCGTGATCCCGGACGGATCGGCGCTCGTCGGCCAGACGCTGAGCTCCGCCGACCTGCGCACGCGGACGGGCATCACCGTGATCGGCGTCGCCCGCAAGGGTGAGGAGATGTTCTCGCCCGACCCGCGCATGGTGCTCGAACCGGGCGACCTCCTGATCGTGATCGGGAGCGACCCGGCCAAGGTTCTGTTGAAGGACCTGATGACGAGCGGGGGTGAGGGGGCATGAAGTCCACGCTGCTGGTCGTGGACTGCCTCAACGACTTTCTCGACCTCAGGGGCCTGCTCAACTGCGGCGAGGCGGGACGTGCCGTTCTTCCGGCCATCGCGAGGGAGATCGCGGCGGCGCGCGCCCGGGGCATGGAGGTCGTCTACGCCTGCGACGCGCACCGTCCCGATGACGCCGAGTTCGGGCTCTATCCGCCGCATTGCCTTGAAGGGACCTGGGGCGCCGAGATCGTGCCCGAGCTGCGTCCCGAGCCTGGCGACCGCATCGTGCCCAAGCGCCGCTTTTCGGCCTTCTTCGGCACCGACCTGGATCTCTGGCTGCGCGAGAACCGGTCGGACGCCTTGCGCATCGTCGGCGTCTGCACCAACATCTGCGTTCTGTACACGACGGCTGACGCCCGCATGCGCGGGTACGACGTGACCGTTCCGACGGATGCCGTGGCCTCGTTCGACTCCGCAGCGCACGGGTTTGCCCTCGGCCAGATCCGTGACGTGCTCAAGGCAAGCCTCGAGGGGACAGGTGAGTAGCTTGCTGCGCTCGATGCAGGATGTCGCTGGTTTCCAGGTGGACAAGGACCGGCTCCGATCCGCGACGCACGAGGAGATCCTCGAGGGCGCGACCTCGGACGTCTACTTCCAGAAGACCTTTGATATCCTCCGTCTGGCGGGCCGCGAGGACACCGAGGTGGTGGCCGAGGTGTTCGGCCGGGGCGACGGCATCCTCGCCGGCATGGCGGAGGTGCGCGCCCTGCTGAAGGACCGGCCGGTGCAGCTCTGGGGGCTGGCGGACGGCAGCGAGATCCACACCAAGGACGTCGTGCTGCGCCTGCAGGGCAAGTACAGCGCCTTCGGCATCTTCGAGACCGCCCTTCTCGGCATCCTGGCGGCATCCTCGGGCTGGGCCACCGCCGCCAGGGCCTGCAAGGAGGCCGCGGGCAGCCGGCCTGTCATCTCGTTCGGCGCGCGCCACGTGCATCCCGCGATCGCGTCGGTCATGGACGCGGCCGCGGTGCTCGGCGGTGCCGACGGCTGTTCCAGCGTGCTCGGCGCGCGTCTTCTCGGCATCGAGGCGTCAGGCACCGTCCCGCACGCGGCCGCGCTGATCATCGGCGACACGCTCGAGGTCGCGAAGCTGCAGCTTCAGACGGCGCCCCCCGGCGGCCGCACCGTCCTGGTCGACACCTTCCAGGACGAAACGGTCGAGGCGTTGCGGGTGGGGGAGGCACTTGGCAAGGCGCTCGAGGGCATCCGTCTGGACACGCCGTCCGAGCGGGGTGGCGTCACCACCGAGCTCGTGCGCGAGATGCGCGCTCGCCTCGATCAGGCGGGTCTCGGTCACGTCCGCATCTTCGTCTCCGGCGGCCTCAGCCCGGACCGCATCCGCGACCTGTCGGCCGCCGGCGCCGATGCTTTCGGCGTCGGGCACTACATCGCCGTCGCTCCGCCGCTCGAGATGACTATGGACATCAAGGAGGTAGCGGGCCGGCCGCTCGCCAAGCGTGGCCGCATTCCCGGCGTCACGCCGAGCTCCGACCTGCGGCAGATGCAATGAACGAAGTTCTCTTGATGGGCCCCGGACCCAGCCCCGTCAGCCACCGTGTCCGCTCCGCCATGGCCCGTCCCCTGCTCGGGCACCTCGATCCGCGCTTCCTCGAGGAACTGGACCGGTTGCAAGACGACCTGCGCGTCGTCTTCGAAAGCTCCGCCGCATTGACGTTCCCGATCTCCGGCACCGGCTCCGCCGCCATGGAGACGGCCGTCGTGACGCTCTGCAGGCCCGGGCGCAAGGTCCTGGTGCTGAGCTGTGGCGTGTTCGGCGAGCGCATCGCAGCCATGGTGCGGCGTTACGGCGCCGATTTGACCCTCGAGTCCTTCCCGTTCGGCAGTCCGGTGGACCCCGAGGTGGCGCGCAGGCGCATGCAGGAAGTCGCCCCGGATGTCGTGGCTGTCGTGCAGGCGGAAACCTCGACCGGCGTGCGCTCGGACGTCGACGCCATCGCCGCCCTGTGCAAGGAATATGGCGCAGACCTCATCGTGGACGCGGTCACGTCCCTGGGTGGCCTGCCGGTCCACGCCGATGCCTGGGGCGCCGCGATCGTCTACAGCGGCAGCCAGAAATGCCTTGGTGCACCTCCCGGCCTCGGCCCGATCACCGTCCGGGACGGGCTCGCGCAGAGCCAGGGCGAGGCGCGCAGCTGGTACTTCGATCTCGGGCTGATCAGCCAGTATCTCGGCAGCGAGCGGCTCTACCACCACACGGCCCCGATCAGCATGATCTTCGCGCTCGCGGAGGCTCTTCGCGACCTGCGCGAGGAGGGGCTGCCCGGGCGCTTCGCACGCCACCGCAAGGCCAGCACCGCGCTTCGCGCCGGCCTCGCCGTCCTGGGGCTCGAGTCGCGCGTGGCCGCGGTGGACCTGTTGCCGTCCCTCACCGTCGTCGCCCCCCCCGGGGGACTCGACGAGGCCGAACTGCGCAAGGAACTGCTGTTCGCGGAAGGCGTCGAGATCGCCGGCGGCCTCGGCCCCTGGGAGGGCAAGGCCTGGCGTATCGGCACGATGGGCGAGAGCGCCCGGCTTCAGCCCGTGCTCCGCACGGTCGCGTCGATCGGCCGCGTCCTCGCCAGGCACGGCCGTGCGGTGGCGATCCCCGAGGCGGGCAACCAAGCGGCCAAGGCCTGGGAGGAGACCGAGTGACCGCTGTCGAGTGGCTCGAGCGTTTGACGGCCCTACGGGCCGCCTCGGGTCACGAGGAGGTCGTGTTCGACGAGCTTCGCCGGTTGCTCGCCCCGTCCTTCGACCGCAGCGAAACGGACGCCGCGGGCAATCTCCTGCTCTGGCGTGACGGTCCGCCGGGCGCTCCGCGCCTGCTCTTCACGGCGCACGCCGACCAGGTGGCGCTATGGCTGAGCAAACATCTCCCGGGAGGTTTCGCCCGCTTCGCCGCGCCCGCCATCGATCCTGTGTGCCTGCCCGCGCTCGAGGTGGAGGCCAAGGGGCGGCACGGCGTCGTCGGCATGCTGCCGCCGCACTTGCGCCAGAGCGGCGTCGAAGTCAAGGAAGGCGAGAAGGATCTCTACATCGACTTCGGCCCCGCGCAAGACCTGCCCGCGGTAGGGGAGCCCGTCTACTTCGCCACGGTGCCGCGCCTTCTCGGCGAGGATCGCTTCTGCGCCGCGGGCCTCGACGACCGCGCGTCGGTCGCGGCGATCGCCCTGGCGCTCGAGGAACTGCAGGGGGAGGACCTGCCCGTCACCGTGCTCGCCGCCTTCACCGTGCAGGAGGAGACGGGCCGGAGCGGCGCCGCCTACCTCTGCCGCGAGACGCAGCCCGATGCCGCGGTGGTGCTCGACGTCACCTTCGGCCAGCAGCCGGAGGTGGCCGAGCCCGATCTGCCGCTGCTCGGCCAGGGCGCCGCCGTCGGCATCGGGCCGAACGTGCCGCCGGGACTTCACCGCTGGCTCGAGTCCACCGCGGCGGCCGAGGGCATCGCCTGCCAGCGCGAGCCGCTGCCCGGCGATTCCGGCACGGATGGCTGGCGCCTGCAGGTGGCCGGCCTCGGTGTGCCAACGGCCCTGCTCTCGATCCCCCTGACCTCCATGCACTCGCCCCAGGAGGTCGTGTCGATCCGGGACGTTGCCTCCTGTGGCCATCTGCTCGCGGCCCTCGCGCGTTCCCCTCTGAGCTGGGACCACGCCGGAAAGGGGGGTACGGCATGGATCTGAAGGAGCTTTGCCTCGCCCGCGGCACGAGCGGCCGCGAGGAGCAGGTGCGGGAGCTCGTGCGGTCGGCCCTGCCCTCGGATCTCGATTCCCTGGCGGTCGACCGCATGGGCAACCTGCTTGTGGCGCAGGGCCAGGACCGTCCCGGACCGCGGGTCCTGCTGCTGGCGCACATGGACGAGGTCGGGCTGATGGTCACCGGCCACACCCCCGACGGGCGCCTGCGCATCCGCGCCTGGGGCGGCGTGCCGCCGTCCGCGGTCGCCGGCAAGTCCGTGCTGGTCGGCGCCGCCGGCCTGCCTGGCGCCATCGGCCGGCCGCCGAATCACTTTCATCGCGGCGAGGGGCTGGCGACAGCCAAGTACGACGACCTCTACGTCGACATCGGCGCCGCGGACGCGAACACTGCCAAGTCGCTCGCGCCAGTCGGCGAGATGATCACGTTCGACACGCCCTACCGCGTCTCACCGGACGGCAGCAGCGCGATCGGCAAGGCCTTCGACGACCGCGCCGGCGTCTGGCTTGCGCTCGAGATGCTCCGCCACACCTGGGACTTCCCGCTGCACGTCGCCTTCACCGTGCAGGAGGAAGTCGGGCTGCGCGGGGCCCAGGTGGCCCTGCGCGCCGTGCGGCCGGATCTCGTCCTGGCGCTCGAGGCCACGGCGGCGGCCGACACGCCGGACGCTCCCCCAGGACGCGGCACCCGCGTTGGCGACGGGCCCGCCCTTACGACGCTCGACCGCTCCTCGCGGGCGGACGAGGGTCTGCGCGAGGCCCTGGCGCGTGCCGGGGCGGCCGCGGAAGTGCCTTGGCAGTGGCGCAGGGGCATCGGCGGCGGCAACGAGGCGGGTGCGGCATGGCTTCAGGGCTACAGATCCGCGGCCGTGTCGGTTCCCTGCCGCTACCTGCACGCGCCCGTATCGCTCATCTCGCTGCGCGACCTGGCGGCAGCCCGCAGCCTGCTGCAGCGGTTCCTCGAGAACGTTCGGGAGGTGCGTGGCCACGACTGACCGCTTCACTCCGCTGCTTGCCGATCTCCTGCCGCCGCAGGCGCCTTCCGGTGACGAAGGGCCCTTGCGCGCCATCCTGACCGCGCAGCTCGAGGCCATGGGCGCCGAGGTCGCGGTCGACCCGGTGGGGAACTTGAGCGCTCGCCGCGGAGAGGGCGGCAGCGTTGTCCTCCTTGCCCTGGATGAACCGACCTTCGCCGCGACGGGCGCCGGCCCGGACGGCCGTGGGGCGGCAGTGCTCGGCACCTCCTTGCCCCCGCAGGAGCTCGACAGACACGTCGTGCAGAGCCGTCAGGGCGGGAAGGCGGTGCTGCGGGCAGGCGAGCGGGGACTGCTGCTCGAGCCCCTGGTGGGTACGCCCGAACCGGGAACCGTGTTCACCTATTCGGCCCAGCGCCGCGTGGCCGGCGCCTACCTGGTCGGACCAGGAATCGGCACGCGCGCGCTGCAGGCGGCTGCACTCGCCGCCCTTGCCGAGCTGCCCGACTTCACGCTGGTCGCCTTGGCCCGCACCGGCATCGCCGGTCGGGGTGGCCAGGAGCTCCTTTTCCGTCTGAGGCGCCCCGTGGGGGTTGCGCTCGACGCCGTCCTAGAGGAGGATGGAAGCGAGATGGGCGCGGGGCCGCTTGAATTCGCGCGTGCGGCCGGGTACGCCAGGCCAGCGTCACTGGCCCGGATGGCCGGGGTTCGATGCCTGGTGCGCGCGCAGGAACCCGTCCTGGCGTCGCTCCTGTTGCCCGCGGGCATCCTCGCGAGGTCGCTCGCGCTGGCGGTCCGCTATCGTGGCGGAGATCAGGAGAGACTACACATCCAGGACGCGGTTCGGCTGGTGGAACTGCTCCAGTCGGCACTCTCCCCGTCCTGAGGGGGTAGAAGCGATGGAGGTGCGCTGTTCGATCTGCGGACGGCCGGAGACGGTCGAGAAGTGGTCCGAAGCGCACGAGCGCCTGCGTCAGAGTGGCGGACCCTACGTCTGCGAAGCCTGTCAGCGGCGCGTCCAGCGCGATGCGCTGCAGTCCAGCCGATCGCCGAGGCCGCTCTAGCGGGTGGCCGAATAGACGATCAGCAGGACGCCTAGGCCGATCAGGGCGAGCCTCGTCCAGGAGACGTCGTGCCCCTGGGCGAGGCCCCAGATCCCGATCGCCGACACGACCACAAAGAGCAGGGGCCCGAAGAGACCCAAGGCGGCGTTGATCGAAACAGCCGTCGCCACCTTTCCGGACCTCAGCATCAAGGTGGCCGCCACCAGTTCCACCGTCGCCGACAGGTAGCGCAAGGCCACCATGCCCATGACCGCAGGTTCCCGCATCCGTCGCACCCCGCCTTCGTGACCACGCTATGGCCCCGAAGGCTCCGGCATGATTTACCCGTCGCCATGGAGGGATCCCGATGCAGAAGACCCGCTTCATCGACATCCGTACCGCCGTGCCAGGCCCCAAGAGCCAGGAGATCCACCGCCGCATCCACGCGGCGACGCCGCGGGCCGTCTCGGTTTCGCTGCCGGTCGTGGACCGCGCGGAGAACGCCCTCGTGCACGACATCGACGGCAACACCTTCATCGACCTCACGGGCGGCGTCGGCGTGCAGAACATCGGTCACCGCAACCCGCGTGTCGTGGCGGCCCTGCATGAGCAGGTGGAGCGCTTCCTGCACACCGACTTCACGAACATCCCCTACGAGAGCTACGCGCGGGTGGCGGAGCGCATCGACAAGACGTTCCCCGGCGGCGGCGAGGCCCGCGTGATCCTGTTCAACTCGGGGGCCGAGGCGGTGGAGAACGCCGTCAAGATCGCCCGCGTCGCCACGGGCCGCAAGGGCATCATCTCGTTCGAGGGGGCCTTCCACGGCCGCACCCTCATGGCGATGACCCTGACGAGCAAGGTCCACCCCTACAAGGCCAAGATGGGACCATACGCCCCCGAGGTCTACCGCGTGCCGTTCCCGTACTCCTACCGCTGCGACATGGCGCAGGATGAGAACCACGTCTGCGACGAGCGCTGCTACGCACGCATCGAGCGTGCGCTCGTGACGCAGGTGGCGCCGGAGGACGTCGCCGCGGTGATCGTCGAGCCGGTGCAGGGCGAAGGCGGGTTTGTGGTGCCGCCGCCGAACTTCCTGCCGTGGCTGCGGCGCTTCACGGAAGAACACGGCATCCTCCTGATCGTGGACGAGGTGCAGACGGGCTACGGCCGCACGGGCCGCTTCTGGGCGACCGAGTACTCCGGCATCCGCCCCGACATCCTGACGATGGCGAAGTCGATCGCGAACGGCGTGCCGCTCTCGGGCGTGATGGGATGCAAGGAGATCATGGACGCCCCGGGCCCCTCGCAGATCGGCGGCACCTACGTCGGCAACCCCTTGGCCACCGCCGCCGCAAACGCGGTCCTCGACGCGTTCGACCAGGACGACATCCTCGGTCAGGCACAGCGCCAGGCCGAACTCCTGCAGCGCCGGCTCGGCGAGATGCAGGCGAAGAGCCCCTACGTCGGCGAGGTGCGCGGCCTCGGCTCGATGGTGGCCGTGGAACTCGTCACCGACCGCCACACCAAGGAGCCGAACCCGGAGCTGACGCAGCGCGTGGTCCAGCGCGCCATGGAGCGCGGCGTGCTCATGCTCACGGCCGGCATCTACGGCAACGTGTTCCGCTTCCTGCAGCCCCTCACGACGCCGCCCGAGGTGCTCGAAGAGGCGCTCGACGTCGTGGAGGCAGCGTTGCTCGAGGGTTGAACGAGTCGCCGCTAGCCGCACTGCTCGCTCTGGCGGCCGCGCTTCTCGAGGCTGGGGCGGAGCCCTACCGCGTGGAAGAGGCCGTCGAGCGGGCGGGAAGCGGGTTCCATTGCGGAGCGGTGGATGTCTTCGTGACGCCACCGGGGCTCTTCGTCACGGTCGAAGGCCCCGGTGGCCATGAGACCGGTGTGAGGCGCGTGCGCAGCCGCTCGACCGATCTCGGCCGCCTGGCGTCGCTCAATAGCTTGGCGCGAGCCGCGGAACACGGCGATGTGACGCCGCCCGAATGCCTGCAAGCGATCGCCGGCCTCAAGGCGCAGGACTCCCCCTATGGCCTCGGCACCGACCTTCTGGCCGGAGCCGTGGCCTGTTCCGCCTATGCCTGGTTCATCGGGGCGACGCACATCGAGGCGGTCCTTGCCGCCCTCGGCGGCATGTTTACCGTCGTGATGCGCCGCCACCCTACGGGGCGCTTTGCCGGGCGCTTCTTCTCGCTCGCGGTCTCGGGCTTCGCCGTGGGCCTGGTCGGCATCGCCGGGGCCGCGCTCTGGCGCCAGAACGCCGGAGTCATCGTGGCCGGCGGCCTCATCGTGCTCGTGCCCGGCCTCGCGCTCACCGGCGTGCTGCGCGACCTCCTCGCGGGGGACTTTCTCTCTGCCGCCGCGGGCGGCCTTGAGGCACTGACCATCGCCGGCGCGCTGGCCGCAGGGGCCGCCGTTGCGGTGGCGGCGGGCATCGCCCTGGGGTGGACCTGATGCTGCTCTCGGCACTCTCGGGCGCCATGGGCGCCTTCGCGTTCGCGGTGCTGATCCGCGTGCCGCGAAGGGATCTGTTCTTCGCCGGTCTCGCCGGCCTGCTCTCGGGCTTCGTCTACGCCGCCGCCGGCGCCGTGGGCCTGCACGCGATCGCCCAGGTCCTGCTGGCGGCCGTGGCCGCGGGCGGCCTGAGCGAGATCCTCGCGCGCGTGCGCCGTGCCCCGGCCACCGTCTACCTCATGCCGGGACTCATACCACTGGTACCAGGGCTTCTCGCCTACCGGGCCATGTACGCCCTGCTGCGCGGCGACTATGTGAGCGGCGCGGCCATCGGTGTCGAGACCCTTTACTGGGCGGCTGCGATCGGCGTGGGCATCGCGCTCGTCCTGACCGTATCCCGCAGCCTTGCCCCGCCGGCGGCCTCAGCAGGGAAGGAGACCGCCCGGCGCGAACAGTAGCTTCCCACGAAGCGAGGAGGTAGGCCCCCCGGCCGCTGAGACTGCACACCACATCGATCTGGAACCAGCTCGGACCCCTGGGGCTCGCGTTCGCCATGATCCTGGAGAGTCTCGGCATTCCCGTGCCGTCCGAGATCATCCTGCCGGTGTTCGGCGTCCTGGTCGCGAGAGGCGCCTTCGGCTTCTGGCCAGGGGTGGTGCTCATGGCGGCGATGCAGACCGTCGGCAGCTGGATCGGCTACGCCATCGGCTACTACGGCGGTCGGCCCCTGGCGCTGCGCTACGGGCGCTGGGTGTTCCTGGACGAGCGTTCGCTCGGCCATGCCGAGCGCTGGTTCGACCGCTTCGGACCATGGACGGTGTTTTTCGGGCGATTCCTGCCGCTCCTGCGCACCTTCATCTCCTGGCCAGCAGGCTTCGCCCGCATGAACGCGGGCTCGTTCACCGTCTTCACGTTCTTGGGCGCCCTGCCCTGGACGGCGTTCCTGATCTGGATCGGCGTGCGCTTCGCGGCGACACTGCCTCGGATCGAGCCGCTGCTGAGCCATTACAACCTGCTCCTCGGCCTCCTGGCCGTCGTGATCGTCGTAGCCTTCTTCTGGCTGCGGCTGCGCCGCCGTTGATCCGGACGTGGGGTTTCTGCTATCGTTTCGATACCCAAGGCCGGGCCCTCCATCGGGGCAATCGGCCAATGGAGGGGTGACGGCCATGAGGCTGCGGATCACCATCGACGGACCGGCCGGAGCCGGGAAGTCGACCGTGGCGCGCGAACTGGCGCAGGCGCTCGGCTACGGCTATCTCGACACCGGGGCGATGTACAGGGCTTTGACGCTCGCGGCCCTGAGGGCCGGCGTTTCGGCGGAAGACGAAGCCGGTCTCGGGCGGCTCCTGGCTGAAGTGGATCTTCGCCTCGAACACGGCAGGCTGCGGCTGGACGGCGAGGACGTCGCCGACGACATCCGCCAGCCGGCGGTCGACCGCATGGTCTCGCAGGTGGCGGCGCATCCCTCCGTGCGCCAATCCCTAGTCGCCCGCCAGCGTGAGATCGCGAGCCAGGGCGGGGTCGTCATGGATGGCCGCGACGCGGGGAGCGTCGTCCTGCCGGACGCCGAGTGCAAGTTCTTCCTCACAGCTTCGCTCGCGGCCAGGGCAGGCAGGCGCCATCGCGAGCTCCTTGCCCAGGGCGTGCGGATCGACATCGCGGACGTCGAGCGCGAGATGGCGAGCCGCGATGCACAGGACGAGATGCGGGCCGTCGGCGCGCTCAAGGTGCCGGATGGCGCGATCGTCGTGGACACCACAGGTCTCGGCGTCGCCGAGGTGGTCGATCGCCTCCTGACCTACTGCCGGGAGCGGGGTGCCTGATGCCAAAAAGCCAGGATCCCATGCCGGCGTACCGTCCGTGGCTCTTCGCACTGCTCAAGAACACCGTGCGCGGCCTGCTCGCGGTACTCTGCCGCGTTCGGGTGCAAGGCCTCGAGAACATCCCGGCCACCGGCCCGGTGCTGCTCTGCGTCAACCACATCAGCGCGGTGGATCCGCCAGCGGTCGGGGCGATCGTCGGGCGGCACGTGCATTTCATGGCCAAGCAGGAACTTTTCTCGTATCTCGGCTGGCTCCTGCCGTCGATCGGCGCCTTCCCGGTGAACCGGGACGTGCGCGATGCCAGCGCAGTCCGCCAAGCCTTGCGGCTTCTGCGGGCCGGTCGGGTCGTCGGGCTGTTTCCCGAGGGTCATCGTCAGCCGCCTGGACGGCTCGGCGAGCCGCGCCCAGGGTCTGGCTCCCTCATCGCGCACGCCGGGGGAGCGGTCGTGCCCGTCGCAATTCGCGGACCGTGGCGGCTCTTCGGACGCGTGGACATGCGGTTCGGCGAGCCGCTCGACCTCACCGGCAGCCAGGATCCAGCGGGCGACGTCATGCGCGCCATCGCACGGCTGTACTACCGTCCCGATCAGCTTCGGCAGGGTCTTCCCTGGGCGGAGTCCGATTGACAGTACTCTTTGCAGGCGGGTATGCTGAATGAGCCAGCCCCCGGATGCACCGGGGATCGCCTGCCCATCGGCGGTCGATTGACGACAGGTGAAGAGCCGGTAGGACGGCGGGCCATCGGGCCCGTTCTCTGTCGTTCGGCGGGACGCGGGGATAATGTAACCCGCGTGAACAAAGGAGGTCATCGCGTGGAGGACCAGCTGCACCCGGATCACGACATCGCGCCTGAGGAGCCTCAGGCCGAGCAGAGCGAGCCCCAGGAGGCGACGCCGGAATCCACCGCGGCGCAGACGCCGGAGCCGCAACCGGAGCCGCAGCCGGAGCCGACCGAGGCACCTGTCGAGGCGGCAGCCGACGCGACGGGTACCGAGGAACGCGTCGATTACAGCGAAGGCGTGGCGCAGCCGCGCCCGGGCGATATTCTGCACGGCAAGATCGTCCAGGTGGCGGACGACCACGTTCTCGTCGACGTCGGCTACAAGTCCGAGGGCGTGATCCCGCTGAGCGAGCTCACCTACCGTCGCGTCCAGTCCGCAGGCGACGTCGCCGGCCTCGACGAGGAGATCGACGCCATGGTGCTGTCGGTCGAGGGCGAGGAGGGGAGCCTGAGGCTTTCCAAGCGGCGCGCCGACGAGGCCAAGGTCTGGGAGGATCTCGTTGCCGCCTACGAGGCGGGCAACGTGATCGAGGCGCCCGTATCCGAAGCGGTCAAGGGCGGACTCGTCGCCGATATCGGCGCCCGCGGCTTCATCCCGGCTTCCCAGGTGGAGCGTGGCTACGCCCAGGAATTGCAGCCGTACGTGGGGCAGACGCTGCGCGTCAAGATCATCGAGCTCGATCGCACGAAGCACCGGGTGATCCTGTCGCGCAAGGTCGTGCTCGAAGAGGAGCGCAAGCAGAACCGCGAGCGCATCTGGGAGAGCATCGAGGAGGGCCAGGTGCTGCACGGCACCGTCAAGTCCCTCACGGACTTCGGCGCGTTCATCGACCTCGGGGGCGTCGACGGCCTGTTGCACGTCTCCGAGATGTCGTGGGGTCGCATCCAGCACCCCTCCGAGGTGCTGCACGACGGCCAGGAGATCGATGTCAAGGTGCTGCGCCTCGACCGCGAGCGCGGCCGCATCTCGCTCGGCTACAAGCAGGTGCTCGAGAACCCGTGGGACACGGTGGAGCAGCGCTATCCCATCGGAGCGATCGTGCGCGGCAAGGTGGTGCGTCTCGCCACCTTCGGTGCGTTCGTTGAGCTCGAGCCGGGCGTGGACGGCCTCGTCCACATCAGCCAGCTTGCGGACCATCACGTCACCCGTCCGGGCGAAGTGGTCGCCGTGGGCGAGGAGGTCGAGGTCAAGGTGCTGCGCGTCGACCCGGTCGAGCGCCGCGTCTCCCTGAGCCTGCGCGAAGCGGGCGGCTACCAGTCGCAGAAGCGCGACCCGTATGCCGAGACCGAGACCAGCGACGGCGGCGGTGCGACGATCGGGGACATCGTGGGCGACGACTTCAAGGGCCTGCTCGACTAGCGAATCCTCTGGGCGGCGGACTTCGGTCCGCCGCTCTTTATGTTTGCTCGGTTCAAGCAGCGGCGTTTGTCACCGCCCGCCGTGGAACCATACGTGATCGGCAAGGCGCACTAGGAGACAGGAAAGGCCCCCGACGCGGCGCTCCCCCGTAGCGCCGTTTCCCATTTGGCGAGCATGTGGTTCGCCGCTCGGTCTGCATGCGCGACGGCTGCGGGGGGGAAATTGTCCTTCGGGTGATGTCCTTGCCAATCGGATCGTGGCTCCTTTGGGCAACGGCCTTGCTCCTTCTAGGCGGCTTCGGCCGCGAGCCGTCCCTCGGTCGCCGGCTGCTTTCCGGACTGCTCGGGGTGACGATCGGACTGCACCTGCTTGCGGACTTCTGGCCCGCCCTGACCTGGGCGGCCTTGGGGGCGCTCGTTCTCACGACCGTCGCCGTGGCGTGGCAGAAGCTCTCGAGTCTCACCGTCGCGGCGTCCCTCGCCACGGCGGCCGTGATGGTCCTCTCCTGGCCAGCGGCTGTCGCTTCTGGACTCGATCCCGTCGCGACGGCCGGCCTTGGCATCGGTCTTCTGGCCGCGGCCACGTCCCCCGGCCTCACGGCACCCGCCACGGCCCTGGTCGGCGGGCTGATCGGGCACCTGACGCTCGGTCACTCGTTCGACGGACCCGCGACCTTCGCACCGAATACGGAGCAGTTCTTCCAGGTGGCGGCCACGGCCGCCGTCGCGGCGGCGGTCCTGTCGCTGCTGATCGACAAGGCCTGGGCCCTGCGCGGGAGGCTTGCGCGATGAGCAGTCAGGGACCGCCCGTCGACTGGATATCGATCGGGCTCGGCATCGGCTTCGGCGTCGTCGTCCGCCTGATCCTGTTGCGCAAGGACTATCGCCACTATCCGGGCTATCCCGCAGGCACCGTGGGGCAGATCACGGTCGCGTTCTTCGCCGCCGTGATCGGCGGCGCATTCTTCCCTGCGCTGGTCGCCAAGGAGTACCAGGCGGCCACCTTCCTCGTCCTGGCCGCAACCCAGTTCACCGGCCTGCGCAAGGTGGAGGTCTCGAAGCTCGAGTCGATCGAACAGCTGACGCTGGTGCAGCGGGGCTCGAGCTACATCCAGGGCATCGCGCAGGAGTTCGAGGAGCGCAACTACCTCGTCATGGGCGTCGCCGTGGTCACGGCCCTTGCGGCGAGCCTGGCGAGGACGGAGTTCGGGGACTTCTGGCCATGGGTCGTGGGCGGCGGTGTCGGCATCCTCGCCATCATCGTCGCCTATTTCGTCAAGAGCGGGCCGGAACTGGGCGACGTCTGCACGGCGGAGCTCGTGCCGCTGACGTTCAAGGAGGGCTCGCTCCTCTACGCGGGACCCGTCATGCTCATGGAGGTAGGCCTGCCGAAGGCGCGCGAGCGCTACGCCAAGGACGGTGTGGGCATCGTCCTGACGCCGACGACGCCCCGCGGCGCCGGGGCGATCTGGGACCTCGGCCAGCGCCAGGCCATCGTCTACAACCTCTACGAGATCATCGGCACGAAGACCGACATCGGCTACGGCGAGCGCATCCCGATCTGCCGCATGGACCTGCCGGAGGGCACCGGCAAGGCGGGCATCTGCCTCCTGCCGGTGGCGAACGATCCCGACCGCATCCTGGAGGCCGTCCGGCGTACGCCACTGCTCGAGACTGCGAAGGCCCACTCGGTGCACTCGCCAGCCTTGATTGGGTGGCAGCGCAGCCACGAGGGGGGGAAGTAGGCAGCCATGGCCGGTCTTCCTGAAAGCGGCAGCATCTACGCGATCGTCACCCTCAAGTCACCGCAGGAGGTGCAGGGCGGGGTCTCGCCGGTGTTCTACGTGAAGACACAACAGGAGCAGGAGCACATCGCGATGTGGATTGCCCGCATCACCGGTGTGGCGGTCCACGACCTGCACGACGGAACGTGGCTCCTGATCCCGGTATAGGGGGATTCGTGGCCATCGAGAGCGAATGCACGTCAGCATGGTAAACGAGCAGGATCTACCGGTCGTCGCGATCGTCGGCCGGCCGAACGTGGGCAAGTCCTCCCTGATGAATCGACTCGCGCAGCGCCAGGTGGCCCTGGTCGAGCAGACCGCGGGCGTCACCCGCGACCGCATCTACGCTCCGTGCACCTGGCGCGCACGCAGCTTCCTTCTCGTCGACACCGGCGGTCTCTCGGACGAGGATCGCTTCTGGCAGGAGATCGCCCGCCAGGTCGAGGAGGCGATCGCCGAGGCCGACCTGGTGCTGTTCGTCGTCGACGCCCGCCTGCCGCTGACAGCCGAGGACGAGGAGGTGGCGCGCCGTATGCGCCGCCTGGGCAAGCCTGTGCTGCTGGTCGCCAACAAGGCCGAGAGCCGCAACCTCGACGCGAGCGACGTCTACCGGCTCGGCCTCGGCGAGCCGTATTTCGTCTCGGCCGCCCACGGGCACGGCACGGGCGATCTTCTGGACGCCATCATCGAGCGGCTCGACATGCAGCCCGGCCAGTCTCCGGAAGACGACGAGGACCAGGCTGAGCAGCCTCTGCGGGTCGCGATCGTCGGCCGGCCGAACGCCGGCAAGTCGACGCTCGTCAACCGGGCGCTCGGCAAGCAGCGCATGACGGTCTCGGACATTCCCGGCACCACCACCGACGCGGTCGACGTCGAGGTGGAGGTGGGGGGGCGGTCCTTCCTTCTCATCGATACGGCAGGCCTCAGGCGCCCGGCGCGCATCGACGCGCGCCTCGAGGAGTTGGCGGGTCTGCATGCCCGCAAGGCGATCTCGCGCGCCGACGTGGCGGCGCTGCTGCTCGCGGCCGACGATGGCCTCACGGAGCAGGACAAGCGCATCGTCAAGCTGGCCGGCGACGCCGGCATCGGACTCGTCATCGGGGTCAACAAGTGGGACGCGCGCGAGCACGACCCGAAGGAGGCCGACGCGCTACTCTCGGAATTGCGGCGCCAGCTACCGGCCGCCGACTACGCCCCAATCGTCTTCCTGTCGGGCCTCACAGGCCTGCACGTGGACAGGCTGTTCGCCGAAATCGGCCGTGTCGGCCTGCAGATCGACCTGCGCATGCCGACGGCGCAGCTCAACCGCGAGATCGAGGAGGCGGTCTACCAGCAGCCCCCGCCCTCGGTGAAGGGCCGCCAACTCAAGGTGCTGTACGCGACGCAGGTGGGCAGGCGTCCGCCGCACGTCATCCTGTTTGTCAACGATCCGGCGCTCTGTCACTTCTCGTACCAGCGTTTCATCGAAAACCGGCTGCGCCAGGCCTTCGATCTGCACCTCGCGCCGCTCCGCATCACCCTGCGCAGGAGGGGAGGACGACCACGGTGACCTCGCTGCTTGCCGCCATCGTCGGCTACCTCCTCGGTTCGATCCCCTTCAGCGTGCTCGCGGCGCAGCGCCAGGGACGCGACATCCTGCACGAGGGTTCTGGCAACCCCGGCGCCACCAACGCCCTGCGCGTGATGGGCCCCTACTGGGCCGCCCTGGTTCTGATCGGCGACGCGGGCAAGGGCATGCTCGCGGCCTACCTCGGCTGGAAGCTCGGCGGTCCCCTGGGCAGCGCCCTCGCGGGCTCCGCCGCGGCCGTCGGGCACGCCTACTCGATCTTCCTGCGCGGTCGGGGAGGCAAGGTGGTCGCCGTCTCCCTCGGCGTCCTCCTCTTCTGGGGCTGGCCGCTCGTCCTCGGCGCACTGGTCGTGTTCGGGGTGGTGATCGCCCTGACGCGCATCGTTTCCGTCTCCTCCATGTTCGCGGCTCTCGCCGCGGCCGTCCTGGCCGCTGCCGGAGTGCCGGCGCTGCCGCCACCCTTGCGTTTTGCGGTCTTCTTCCTGGTGCTGCTGCTTCTCTGGCGACACCGCCCCAACATTGAGCGCCTCCTGCGCCACGAGGAGAAGCGCCTGGGGAGCCACGGGTGAGCCGAGTCGTCGTCCTCGGTGCGGGTGGCTTCGGCACGGCGCTATCGCTGCACCTGGCGCGCTGTGGGCACGAGGTGGCGCTTTGCGCGCGCCGTCCGGAGTTCGCCGCGGAACTCGCCGCCTCACGCGAGAATCGACCCTACCTGCCGGGCGCGTTCCTGCCCGACACGGTGGTGCCGACCGCAGGGCTCGATCGGGCCCTCGCGGGCGCGGACGCGCTCCTGCTCGCGGTGCCATCCCAGCATCTGCGCGCCGCGGTGTCCGCGATCGCGCCGAGCGCCCTGCCGCCTCTTGTCATCGACACCGCCAAGGGGCTCGAACTCGGCAGCCTCCTGCGCATGTCCGAGATCCTGGTGGAGGAGGGCATCGACGCGGTCGCGCTGAGCGGACCGAGCCACGCCGAGGAGGTGGCCGCCGGTCAGCCGACGGCGGTCGTGGTGGCGCATCCGGACGCCCGGCAGCGCGCTGCCGCGCAGGAACTCTTGCACGGCCCGGGCCTGCGCGTCTACGCATCCCCGGATCGTACGGGCGTCGAACTCGGGGGAGCATTGAAGAACGTGCTGGCCCTCGCCTCCGGCGTCAGCGAAGGTCTCGGGCTCGGCGACAACCTGCGGGCGGCCCTCCTGACACGCGGCCTCGCGGAGATCACGCGACTCGGCGTCGCCTGTGGGGCGCAGGCGGCCACGTTCGCGGGCCTCGCGGGCCTCGGCGACCTCCTGGCCACCGTGATGAGCCCGCACAGCCGCAACCGCAGGGCGGGCATCGCCCTCGGTCGGGGAACGCCGCTCGAAGACGTCCTCGGGTCGTCGCCGATGGTGGTGGAGGGTGTGCCCGCCACCAGGGCGGCGGTCGAGCTGGCCCGTCACCACGGGCAGGACCTGCCGATCGCGTCGGCGCTCTCGAGGCTGCTCTTCGAGGACGCGGACGCGGGCGAGGAGATCGAGATGCTCCTCGCCCGGGCGTTCAAGGACGAGGAACGCTGGTGAACCCGGCGGCATAGTCTGGGCCGCGCACGCCTGCGCTCGACGCGGTTCGCGGGCCATGCGGTCATAGTGCCCATCCTCCTACATATGATGAACCGTCCAATCCGGCTTCCCCCGGACCGCGTTCTTGCGCGCGGCCGGCACCGGTGGGTACGGGAGGGGTAGGGGTGGAGCAGTTCGACATCTTGCAGGATGTCGCGCAGAGGACGGGGGGCGACATCTACATCGGTGTCGTCGGCCCGGTCCGCAGCGGCAAGTCGACGTTGATCCGCCGCATCATGGAACTCGCGGTGCTGCCCAACATCACCGACGAGAACGAGCAGGCCAGGGCGCGCGACGCCATGCCACAGGGCGGCACCGGCCGCCAGGTCATGACCACCGAGCCCAAGTTCATCCCCGACGAGGGCGTCGAGATCGAGCTGCAGGAAGGCATGCACTGCCGCATCCGTCTGGTCGACTGTGTCGGGTACGCGGTGGACGGGGCCATCGGCTACACCGAGGACGAAGCCCCGCGCATGGTCGACACCCCTTGGTTCGACCACCCGGTGCCGTTCGCCGAAGCGGCGCAGACCGGCACGCGCAAAGTGATCGCGGAACACTCGACGATCGGCATCGTGGTCGGCACGGACGGATCGGTCACGGGACTGCCGCGCGCCGCCTACGAACCCGCCGAAGCCCAGGTGGTGGCCGAGCTGACGGAGCTCGGCAAGCCGTTCATCGTGGTGCTCAACTCGGCGCACCCCTACGCGCAGGAAACGCTCGAGCTGGCGCATGACCTCGAGGAGCAGTACGCCGTGCCCGTCCTGCCGCTTTCGGCGCAGGACCTCACGGGAGAGGACCTGCAGGTGCTGCTCGAGCAGATGCTCTACGAGTTCCCCGTCCGGGAGGTCGTGATCGCGCTGCCGGACTGGGTGCAGGAACTCGAGAGCGGCTACCCGCTGCGCGACCGCTTCGAGAGCGCCGTGCGCGAGGCCCAGGCGGGCATCCGCCGGGTCCGCGACGTCGACGCCGCCGTCGACCAGCTGGCCGGCTTCGAGCTC
Organism: Bacillota bacterium; assembly: GCA_021799275.1. Lineage (GTDB taxonomy): Bacteria > Bacillota > Sulfobacillia > JAJZYS01 > JAJYTV01 > JAJZQO01. The sequence goes on along the minus strand of JAJZAT010000002.1, from coordinate 37,672 downwards.
GCAGACCGCGTGCAACTCACGGAACTGGACCTCGGCGAGGGCGTGGCGCACATCGCGCTCTCCGCTAGACCCGGTCTCTTCTTCCAGACGCTCACGGACCTCTATGGCGAGCCGATCGCCGGTGAACCGGACCTCATGCGCGCCTGGCAGGGCATGGTGGTCGCCAAGCGCTCCTACGACCAGGTCGCCGAGGCCTTGGATCAGGTGCATGAAACCGGCTACGGCCTCGTCACGCCACGCCTCGACGAGATGGCGTTCGAGGAGCCCGAGCTGATCAAGATGGGTAGCCGCTTCGGCGTGCGGCTGCGCGCCATGGCGCCGTCCATCCACATGATTCGCGCGGACGTCGAGACCGAGGTCACGCCGATCATCGGCACCGAGCGCCAGAGCGAGGAACTGGTGCAGTACCTCCTGACGAAGTTCGAGGACGACCCGAAGAAGATCTGGGAGTCCGACATCTTCGGCAAGTCGCTCAACGAACTGGTGCGCGAGGGCATCCAGAACAAGCTCGTGCGCATGCCGGAGCAGGCGCAGCAGAAGCTGCGCGAGACGCTCGAACGCATCGTCAACGAAGGCAGCGGCGGGCTGATCTGCATCATCGTCTGAACCTGCGGCGCGAGCCCCGCAAGGCAGCTTGCCGGGGCTCGCGGCCTGGTTGCCGCACGCGATGCGACCGCGCGCACTTGCGCCTTTGGCCGCCGCACACTAACATGGAGTGGTGACCGGGCTGTGGCGCAGTTTGGTAGCGCGCTACCTTGGGGTGGTAGAGGTCGCGGGTTCGAGTCCCGCCAGTCCGACCAGTTTTGTGGGAGCCGTCCACATCGGGGCGGCTCCCACCATATTACGGCGGCCGCTTATCGCGCCCTGGCGCGACATGCGGTAATCCGGCGCACACCATGCTGCGAGCCGATGTACGCAGCGTCGGCCATGCCGGTGAAATACCCCGTGTCGATGACGCCAGGCAATGCGGCGAGGGCCTCAAAAACCATTGCGAGGGGCCTCCCGGCCTCATCGAGGCAGTCGTACAGCGCGAACCCGTCGTCGCTGCGGCGCACGCGCCCTTGTGCGGTCCTGCGCGCCGTCGCGCGCAGGCCGAGGGCTCCGATTCGCCGTGCGGTCGCCTCGTGGCCAAACGCGACCAGCGCGACAGGAAGGAGTGCTCCCCGCAGATCGGCCCGCATCTTCTCCTCCTCGGCCACGATCACCCAGCGGCGGCAGCCAAGCGCCACCAGCCGCTCGCGCACCAGGGCGCCGCCACCGCCCTTGATCAGCTGGAGGTCCTCGCTGAGCAGGTCCGCCCCGTCAAATCCGAGGTCGAGTTCAGGCACGTCGTCGCCTGGGAGCAGGCGGATGCCGACGGCCTCGGCCTGACGTGCCGTCGCCCGGGAGGCCGACACCGCCGAAATGGCCAGTCCCTCGGCGGCCATACGCCTGCCGAGCGCCTGGATCACGGCAGCGACCGCGCGGCCGCTGCCAAGGCCGAGGACCATGCCTGAGCGCACTTCCCGGACGGCCTCGGCGCTCGCCAATCTGCGAGAAATCTGTTGCAATGGATACAAGGCGCAATGACCTCCCGCAATGGAGCGTTTGGACCGCCCTTATATGCATGGCCGGTCGCTGTCACGTCTGGGCCATCTGGGCAGGCTCCTTGGGGCCCTTGGGCCCTGCCTGCGGCGCAGCGCGAGTTCCTAAGGTACTTGGAGAGGTGGTGGCGCGGTGTACTTGAGTGTACCCCGGGAAATTCGACCCGGCGAGCGGCGTGTTGCACTCACGCCCGACATGGTCGCGCAATTGGTGAAGAAGGGTCACAAGGTCGGGGTCGAGACGAATGCGGGCCTTGCGGCCCAATTGCCGGACGCGCTGTACAGCGCTGCAGGCGCCGAGATCCTGCCCGATGGCCAGACTGCCTACAAGCAGGCCGACATCATTCTTAAGGTGCGCGCTCCCGAGGCATCTGAACTGCCGCTCTTGAAGCCGGACAGTGTCGTCGTCGGAACCCTTGGCCCCTTGAGCCAGCCCGAAGTCGGCCAGCAGCTGGCCGACGCCAAGGTGACATCCTTCAGCCTCGACCTGATGCCGCGCATCACGCGCGCGCAGAGCATGGACGTCCTCTCGTCCATGAGCACGGTCTCCGGCTACCGCGCGGTACTCTCCGCGAACCTTCTCGTGGAGCGCTTCTTCCCGATGCTGATGACCGCCGCCGGAACGATCGCACCGGCCAAGGTGCTGATCCTGGGCGCCGGCGTCGCGGGCCTGCAGGCCATCGCGACCGCGAAACGCCTCGGTGCCGTGGTCCAGGCCTTCGACGTGCGTCCCGCCTCGCGCGAGCAGGTCGAGAGCCTTGGAGCCAGCTTCCTCAGTCTGCCCGTCGAGAACGCCGAAGCCACTGGCGGATACGCACGCGCCATGGCGGAGGATGAGGAGAAGCGGGAGCGCGAGCTGCTCGCCGAGCCCGTGCAGAAGTCCGATGTCGTCATCGCGACCGCCATGGTGCCAGGCCGCAAGGCTCCGGAGCTGATCGACGAGCCCATGGTCCGCTCCATGCACACCGGTGCGGTCATCGTCGACCTTGCGGCCGAGACCGGCGGTAACTGCGCCTTGACGGTTCCTGGCGAGGTCAAGGTCACCGAGGGCGGCGTGATCATCGACGGCACCCTCAACCTTGCCTCGACGATGCCGTCGCCGGCGAGCCAGCTCTACGCCCGCAACGTCGTCACGTTCCTGAATCACCTGTTCGACACGTGGGCGAAGGACGCGGCGAGCGCCGCGGACCTCCCGCCGGTGCCGGACGACGAGATCCTGACGGCCACGCGCCTCACAGCGAAGGGTGAAGTGACCCACGCGCCGACGCGCGAGAAGCTCTCGGTCGCAAAGTAGAACGCTTGGCGCCCCGCGAGGGCGCCTGATCCAAATCCCGCCGCAAGAGAGGTGCTTACCGTCGTGCATGTGAGCCTGCTGCAAGAGCTCTTCTTTTTCGTGCTTGCGGTCTTCACCGGCTGGTCACTGATCACGAAGGTGCCCCCGGTGCTCCACACGCCGCTCATGTCCGCCACGAACGCGATCCACGGAGTCCTGGTCGTCGGTGCCCTGATCGTCGTCTTCACCGCCACAGGCACGTCGCAGATCATCGTCGCCGCGCTGGCGCTGTTCCTCGCGACCCTGAACGTCGTCGGCGGCTTCGTCGTCACCGACCGCATGCTCGAGATGTTCCGCAAGAGTCCGAACGAGAAAGGGCAGGCCGCCAAGTGAGTAACATTCGCGATGCGGCATACATGATCGCCGCCATCCTGTTCATCATCGGTGTCATGCGTCTGCGCAATCCCGCCACGGCTCGCTCCGGCAACCTCCTGGCCGCCGTCGGCATGCTGATCGCGGTCGTGTTCACCGTGATCGGCGCCAGCGTCGGCAACATCCTCCTGCTGGTCATCGTCTTCGTCGTAGGTGCCGTGATCGGCGCCTACTCGTCGCGCGCGGTCAAGATGACCGCCATGCCGCAGATGGTCGCCGCCTTCAACGGCATGGGCGGCGGCGCGGCGGCCATGATCGCCCTCTCCGAGGCCCTGCAGGCGCTCGGCCACGGCAGCTACCCCGGCCTCTCGCAGGCGGTGCCTGGCCTCTTCGACATGCTGGTCGGATCGATCAGCTTCTCCGGCAGCATCATCGCCTTCCTCAAGCTCCAGGAGTGGATGCCAAGCCGCGCGATGTCCTTCAAGGGGCAGAACGCGGTGAACGCCATCATCCTCATCATCCTGGTGCTGCTCGCGATCTACATCCCGTTCCAGCCCAGCATCCTGCTCGACTGGATCCTCATCGTCGGCAGCGTCATCCTCGGCGTGATGTTCGTGGTGCCGGTCGGCGGCGCCGACATGCCGGTGATCATCGCCCTCTTGAACGCCTTCACGGGTATCGCGGCGGCCGCCGCCGGTTTCGTGCTCCAGAACGACGTCCTGATCGTGGCCGGTGCGCTCGTCGGGTCGTCCGGTACCATCCTGACGCTGATCATGAGCCGCGCCATGAACCGCTCGATCTTCAACGTGCTGTTCTCGGCGTTCGGCTCCAAGGTCACCGCGACCGGCACCTCCGAGCGCGGCGAGATCCACCCGACCAACGCGGAAGAGGTCGCCATGCTCTGCGCCTACGCGCAGCGCGTCGTGATCGTCCCCGGCTACGGCCTCGCGGTGGCGCGCGCACAGCAGGAGTGCAAGGACCTGATGGACCTCCTCTCCTCCCGCGGCGTCGACGTCCGCTTCGCCATCCACCCGGTTGCCGGCCGCATGCCGGGCCACATGAACGTTCTGCTCGCGGAGGCCAACGTCCCGTACGACCGCCTCTACGACATGGACGACATCAACCCGGAGTTCCAGCGCACGGACGTCGTGCTCGTCATTGGCGCCAACGACGTCGTGAACCCAGACGCGCGCGAGAACCCGGGCAGCCCGATCTACGGCATGCCGATCCTCAACGTCGACCAGGCCAAGACCGTCATCGTCAACAAGCGCTCGATGGCCGCCGGTTTCGCCGGCATCGACAACCCGCTCTTCTTCAAGCAGAACACGAAGATGTTCTTCGGCGACGCCAAGGGTGCGCTCCAAAGCCTCGTCTCGGCCATCAAGGAAGAGGTCGCGTAGTAGGGCCGCAAGACCCAGAAGGGGGAGTGACACGAGATGGCCGGTGAAACGCACCAGCCTGACCGGGTGTCCGCTACCCGCGGTGGGGACGACAAGTCGTCGTCCCTGCCGTTCGGAGGCGTGTTCCAGGAGCTGCACCCCGCGTTCGCCGCCGATGTCGCTGTCGTAGAGGCGGAGCGCTGCCTCGAGTGCGGCAGCATCACAGCGCCGGCGCCCTGCACCGTTGCCTGCCCGGCCGACGTGGATGTCCCTGGATTCATTGCGCAGATCGTGGACGGCAAGCCGGAAAAGGCCGCGGACATCATCTTCTCGGCCAACCCGCTCGGCGGCAGCTGCGCCCGCGTCTGCCCGACCGAGGTGCTCTGCGAGGGCGCCTGCGTGCTGGAAACGGCAGGCCGGCGACCGGTCACCATCGGGCGGCTGCAGCGCTTCGCCACCGACGCGGCCCTCGCCGCCGGCACCGCGACGCCGCAGCGCGCCGGCCTGAACGGGCACCGCGTCGCCGTGATCGGGGCCGGCCCCGCAGGCATGGCCTGCGCAGCCACTCTCGCACCGCTCGGCTACGAGGTGGAGATCTTCGACGCCCGCGAAGAGGTCGGCGGACTGATCCGCTACGCCATCGCCCCGTACCGGCAGGTGTGCGAGCCGCTGCCGGATGAGGCGCAGCGTCTCGAGGCCATGGGCGTCCAGTTCCACCTGAACGCACCGATCCGCGGCCGGGAAGACCTCAGGCGCCTCGAGTCCGAGTTCGACGCCATCTTCCTCGGCGTCGGCCTTGGCGAGGACGCCGACGTCCGCTACGACGGCGACGAGCTCGAAGGCGTCTACGAGTCCCTGCCGTTCATCGAGGCGGTCAAGGACGGTCTCGCGCCCAAGGTGGGACGCCGCGTGGCCGTGATCGGCGGCGGCAACACCGCCATGGACTGCGCCCGCGAGGCTCTTAGGCTCGGCGCCGAGGACGTCGTCGTCCTCTACCGCCGCACCGAGAGCGAAATGCCCGCGTGGCGCCACGAGGTGCTGGAGGCCAAGGAGGACGGCGTCCGCTTCGTCTGGCTGAGCCTGCCGGTCGCCTTCCTGGGCGACGGTCGCGTCTCGGTCGTGCGCTGCGAACGCATGGAGCTGGGAGAGCCCGACGAGAGCGGCCGGCGTCGGCCGCAACGGGTGCCGGGCTCCGCCTTCGACCTGCCCGTGGACACCGTCATCAAGGCGGTCGGCCAGCGTTACCGCACCGGCTTCCTGGCCCAGATCCCCGGTCTGCAGCACGAGCGCGGCCCTCTCGAGGTCGACGGCGTGACTGGTCAGACCGGCAACCCCAAGTTCTTCGCCGGCGGTGACGCCGTCAACGGCGGAGGCACCGCGGTCGAGGCCGTCCATCACGGCAAGGTCGCGGCCATGGGCATCGACCGTTATCTGAAGGGGCTGGCGCGATGAAGGAGCCCACACTGCACTACCAGCAGGGGGATCGTCAGCTGTCCGTGCAACGCGACTGGTGCAAGGGCTGCAACCTCTGCGTCGAGAACTGCCCGTCCCACATCCTCTCGCTGGATGACGGCGAGCGCATCGTGGTGGGCGACATCTCCCGCTGCATCTTCTGCGGTATCTGCGCCGTACGCTGTCCCGACTTCGTCTTCACGCTGGAGCGCGTCGCGTCCCCGGCGCTGGCCATGGGGGGAACGGCATGAGGCTCGTACAGGGCAATGAGGCGGTGGCCTTGGCCGCCGTGCACGCAGGCTGCAACTTCTACTCCGGCTATCCCATCACGCCGGCCACCGAGATCATGGAGATGATGGCCAGGCAGATGCCGAAGACCGGCGGTGTCTTCATCCAGATGGAGGACGAGATCGGCTCCATCGCGGCCGCGATCGGCGCGGCATGGGGCGGCGCCAAGGCCATGACGGCCACGTCGGGCCCCGGCTTCTCCCTGATGCAGGAGAACATCGGCTACGCCTGCATGACGCAGACGCCGGTCGTGGTCGTGGACTCCCAGCGCGGCGGTCCCTCGACGGGGCTCCCGACCCTGCCCGCGCAGGGCGAGGTCCTGCAGGCCCGCTACGGCACGCATGGCGATCACGAGGTCATCGTGCTCACCGCTTCGTCCGTGGTCGAGGCGTACCGCATGACGGTGGAGGCGTTCAACCTCTCCGAGACCTATCGCGTTCCCGCCATCCTGCTGCTCGACGCGGTGCTGTCGCATATGCGCGAGAACGTCGAGTTCCCGGACGTGCCGGTGCGCGAGCGGACGAAGCCTGTCATCGACGAGAAGTTCCTGCCGTTCGGCCCCGACGCTCCGTTCGTACCGTTCGGCTCGGGCCACCACACCGTCGTGACCGGTATGAGCCACGACGAGACCGGACTTCCGAAGGCCCTTGCGGGCCAGGCCGTCCAACGCATCCTGAAGGGCGTGGGCGAGCGGATGCGGAGGGACGCCCGCGAGATCACCTTCTACCACGAGATCGCGCTCGACGACGCCGACATCGTGCTCCTGACCTACGGCATCACCGCGCGCGCTGCGCGCGAAGCCGTGGAACTCCTCCGCCAGGACGGCGTCAAGGCGGGACTCCTCGACGTGCAGACGCTCTGGCCGTTCCCCGACTGGCTGGTGAAGGAGAAGACCGAACACGCCAAGGCCATCCTCGTGCCGGAGCTCAACCTGGGCCAGTACGTGATGCCGGTGCGCGCCACGCTCGAAGGCCGCTGCCCTGTGGAGTCGCTCGGACGCATGGACGGCGAGCTCTTCACGCCGGAAGCCCTGGTCGAAGCAGCGAAGAGGCTCGCGAGCTCGGTGGAGATCGGAGGTGTGGCCCATGACTAAGCCAGGTGTCGACCTGACGCCCTATCTGCGGCAGGAGATGATGCCCACCGTCTGGTGCCCGGGCTGCGGCCACGGCATCATCGCGCGCGGCATCGCGACCGCCCTCATGAACCTTGGCGTAGACATGGACCAGCTGGCCGTCGTGGGCGGCATCGGCTGCTCCGGCCGTGCCCCGTTCTACTTCGACGCCAACTCGATGCACACCACCCACGGCCGCGCGCTGGCCTACGCCACCGGCCTCAAGATGGTCAACCCGAACCTGACGGTGATCGTGCCGATGGGCGATGGCGACTCCGCGGCGATCGGCGGCAACCACCTGATCCACGCCGCGCGGCGCAACATCGACATCACCGCGATCATCTTCAACAACTCCATCTACGGCATGACGGGCGGACAGTCGGCACCGACGAGCCCGCTCGAGTCCCACTCGACCACGACGCCGATGGGCTCCATCGAGCCCGCCTTCGACATGGTCGAGCTCGCACTGGCTGCCGGCGCCACGTACGTGGCGCGCACCACCACGTTCGACTTCCAGGAGATGCCGCGGCTGATCGAGGGCGCCATCCGCCACCACGGCTTCAGCGTCGTCGAGGTGCTGAGCCAGTGCCCGACCTACTACGGCCGCCTGAACAAGCTCGGCGAGGCACCGGACATGCTGCTCTACGAGCGCGACCGCACGAAGCTCCTCGAGGCGTTCGGCCCGCCACCCGAGATTACGCGCGAGGAGATGGTCGGCCAGCTGCCGATCGGCCTCTTCCGCAACGAGGAGCGGCCGGAGTACATCGACCAGTACCACGGGCTCGTCGCCAGAGCGGGGGGTGGGAAGTAATGCTGCACGACCCCCTGCGCGTACGGCTCTCCGGCCGTGGCGGCCAGGGCATCATCCTGGCCGGGACCATGCTCGCTGAAGCCGCCATGGAGGATGGGCTCTACGTCGTCCAGACCCAGACCTACGGCCCGGAAGCCAGGCTCGGCGCCTCGAAGGCCGAGGTGGTGATCTCGACCCGCGAGATCGCGTTCCCGGAAGTCTCGGTGCCGGATCTCGTGCTCTGCTTCTCCCGCGACGCCTACCTCAAGTACGGCAAGCAGGTGACGCCGGAAGGCTTCATCCTGCTCGAGGAGACGATCCGGCAGGAACTGCCGGACGCCAAGGGACACTTCCTGCCGTTCAGGCGCACCGCCAAGGATCTCGGCAACGAGCTCTCGCTCAACGTCATCGCCCTCGGGGCCCTGGTCGCCCTGACGAACGCCGTGACGCGCGACAGCCTGCGCAAGGCCTTGCGCGCGCGCATGAAGCCGGAGTTCCTCGAGCTCAACGAGCGTGCCCTCGAGCTCGGCTTCGAACTCGGCGGTGCCGTGCCCCAGACTGTCTGACGCACTAGGACGGCGGCCACTCCCGACGGGGGGTGGCCGCCTTGCGTCGCGCAGGAATCCGGGCAGGCTGGGTGCAATTGCACGGGACAGGCAATCCTTGTTTGCGGAAGGATGACGACCTTTGCCGGACGAAGGCTGGCTTCAGGATCTCGCGACCTACATCAACCCCGGCATAGCCAGGGCCTACAGCTTCCTTGGCGTTCTCTCGCCGGAGGTGAGGGCGGAAGGTGCCTTCGTGTATGACAGCGAGGGCCATCGCTACACCGACATGGGCGGCGGCTATGGCGTCATGGTCCACGGCTACCTGCATCCCAGGCTCGTCGCGCGCGCGAAGGCGCAGCTCGACAAACTTGCCCTGCCGTCGCGCTCCCTGCCGGTGCTCGAGCCGATCGCGCTCGCAAAGCGCCTCGCGGAGATCACGCCAGGAGACCTGCAGCTCAGCTTCTTCTGCAACTCCGGCGCCGAGGCGAACGAGGCCGCGCTCAAGTTCTCCCGCGCGCGCACCGGCCGCAAGGTCTTCGTCTCGACCCATGGCGCGTTCCACGGCAAGACCTACGGCGCCCTCTCCGTCAGTGGCCGCGACCTCTACAAGGACCCCTTCAGGCCGCTGCTGCAGGACGTGCGCCTCGTGCCGTACGGCGATGCCGAAGCGCTGCGGGCCGCCGTGGACGACGACGTGGCGGCCGTGATCCTGGAACCGATCCAGGGGGAGGGCGGCATCATCGTGCCGCCGGACGGCTACCTGCGCGCCGCGCGGCAGATCTGCGACGAGCACGGCGCCATGCTGATCTTCGACGAGGTACAGAGCGGCATGGGCCGCACGGGCCACTATTTTGCCTGCGAGCACGAAGCGGGCGTCGTGCCGGACTTCCTCACCGTGTCGAAGGCGCTGGGCGGCGGCATCCTGCCGCTCGGGGCCTGTGTCGGCACCGCCGACGCGATGGGCTTCCTCGACAGCATGCCCCTGATCCACACCAGCACCTTCGGCGGCGGTGGGGGTGGCGGAGCGCCGCTCGCGACGGCCGTCGGCTGCGAAGCCATCGATGTCATGCGCGACGAGGACTTCCCCGGACAGGCACTGCGCAAGGGGGCCATGCTGCGGCAGGGCCTCGAGGCGATCGCCCAGGAGTTCCCGCAGGTGGTGTCGCAGGTGCGGGGCAGGGGGCTGATGCTCGGCATCGAGTGCCCGCGCGAAGGCGTCGGCGGCATGCTGATGTCGGAACTGCTGCACCGTCACGTACTGGCGCTCTGGACCCTCAACAACGAGCGCGTGCTGCGCATGATCCCGCCGATCGTCATCTCAGAGGAAACGATCGCCGAGACGCTCGGCCTGATCCGCGAGGCGGCGGCCGAGGTGGCGCTTGTGGCCGAGGACCTCTGAAAGGAGCGAGCACTGTGCCCTACGTCGAGGTCCAGAAGCTGATCCAGGCGGAGCCGGACACCGTGTACGCGGTGCTTTCCGACATGGCGTCCTTTCCGCGCTTCATGGAGAACGTGGTGTCGGTCGAGGTGGTCCGCCGCGAGGGCAACACCACGGACTCGCAGTGGCACGTCACCCTCCAGGGCGCGCCGTTCCGCTGGCTCGAGCGCGACACCTTCCTGCCGGAGGAGGGGCGCATCACCTACCAGCAGATCTCGGGCGACCTCAGGCGCTTCGAAGGCGAGTGGCGCATCGTCGCGACGGAGGGTGGCACCAGCGTCACGCTGACGACCGACTTCGAGTTCGGCATGCCGATGATCGCAAATCTCCTGAACCCGGTGGCGAAGCTCATCCTGCGCCGCAACGCCGAGCAGATGCTCGAGGCGCTGCAGAAGGACCTGAGCGGAACGTAGGACGACGCCGCAAATTGGCTTCGGGACGCGGTTTCAGCTGCGTTCGGTGCCGGCCCGGGGAGCGGCTGCGAGCTTCCGGGCGCCCACGCGCGATGGCTCCGTCTGGAAGGTCGACAAGTCGCGTACGTTATGGCTCCTGAATCATCGCGCTACACGTACGGCAGAGATAACGCAAGAGATCGCGCGAGGATGAGCGGGATTCTGATGTCTATCGCGTCTCACTCCGCCTCATCGTGAATCCTTGCTGAAAACCCCGGCTGATTCGTTGACAACCTTCCGACATGTCTCTACAATGCAGTTTGACGGTGAACCTAGGCGAGGGGGCTGATCGATGAACGCACTGGGCCGGCACATTCTGGCCGAGGTGTACGGTTGCGACCGGGCGATTCTCAACGACCCGGAGCGGGTCGAGAGAATCCTGGTGGCCGCAGCGCTGGAGTCGGGTGCTGAGGTCCGGGAAGTAGCCTTCCATAAATTCAGCCCCCAAGGCGTCAGTGGAGTGGTGGTCATCTCGGAGTCGCACTTGGCGGTACACACCTGGCCCGAACTGGGCTATGCCGCCGTCGACGTGTTCACCTGCGGCGAACGCGTCGAGCCATGGGACGCCTGCAACTATATAGTGGAACATTTCCGCGCGGAGAGCGTAACGGCGACAGAGACGAAGCGCGGCGTCTTCGCCGAAGTAGAAGCGCAAGTCGGCTGACACGACGCCCCGGTCGAAGGACCGGGGCGCATTTTTCGGGAGGGACACCTGAGGATGCAAAGGACCTTCGTTGCCGTAAAGCCGGATGGAGTCGGGCGCGGGCTTGTGGGCGAGGTGATCGCCCGGCTGGAGCGCAAGGGGCTCCGGCTCGTCGGTCTCAAGATGATGCGCGTCAGCGAGGAACTCGCCGGCCGTCACTACGAGGCGCATCGCGAGAAGCCCTTCTTCGCCGGGCTCGTCGCCTTCATCACGTCGGGCCCGATCGTCGCGATGGTCTGGCAGGGCCAGGATGCCATCGCGATCGCGCGCAACGTGATGGGCGCCACGGATCCCGCCAAGGCGGCGCCTGGCACCCTGCGCGGCGACTTCGCCATGCAGATCGCGGCCAACATCGTGCACGGATCGGATGGCCCCGAGGCCGCGGAACGCGAGATCGGCCTCTTCTTCCGCCCGGAGGAGCTGGTGGGCCAGCCGCGGCCGGAGGAAGAGTGGATCTACGCAGGTAACTGAGATGGTCGCGATCATCGGCGGCACCGGCGTCTACGAACTGCCCGGCGCCGAGGAACGCGACCGCACGATCGCGACCCCGTTTGGCGACGCCTCGGTCACCGAGGTGCGCCTACCGGATGGCGAGACGCTCATCTTCGCGGCGCGGCACGGCAAGGGCCACGCCGTGCCACCGCATCGCCTGCCTGCCCGAGCCTTGCTCTGGGCCCTCAAGGAGATCGGCGTGACCGCGATTCTCGCCACGTCGGCGGTCGGATCTGTGCGCGAGGAGATCCCGCCGGGGACGCTTGCGCTGCTCGGCGATTTCATGGACTTCACGAAGGCCAGGGCCACGACGTTCCACGACGGTCCCGGCGTCGTGCACCAGAACGTCAGCGACGCCTACTGCCCGACCCTGCGCAGTGCCTTGCGGCGCAGCGCGGAGCGGCAGGACATTGCGCTCCACCCGGACGAGGTCGTCTACGTCTGCACCGAGGGCCCCCGATTCGAGACGCCGGCCGAGATTCGCGCCTACCGCATGCTCGGGGGCGATGTCGTCGGCATGACGCAGGTGCCGGAGGCGGTCCTCGCGGCGGAACTCGGCATCTGCTACGCCGCTGTGGCACTGGTCACGAACCTGGCCGCCGGCGTGCAGGGAGCGCGCCCGTCGCACGAGGAGGTGCTCGAGCTGATGGCGAGCCAGGGCAAGACCCTCTCGCGCCTACTGCTTGGCACGGTGCGTGAACTTGGCAAGGACTATCGCTGCAACACACACCCACAAGCGGAGGGGATGGCGTGAGCAGGCAGGACGGAGACCGCCGCATCGACTGGGCCCGGGACCACATGCCGATCCTGGACGCCCTTCTCAAGGAGCGCAGCGCCGCACAGCCGTTGAAGGGAGAGCGCGTCGGCATCGCGCTGCACCTCGAGGCCAAGACGGCCCGGCTCGCCCTGGCGCTCAAGGAGCTCGGGGCCGAGGTGGCCATCGCGGGCTCCAATCCGCTCTCGACCCAGGACGCCGTCGCGGAGGCTCTGGCGGCGCGGGGCGTGCACGTCTACGCCCGTCACGGCGCCGCGGTCGACGAATACTTCCAGTACCTCGACCAGGTGCTCGCGCACCGTCCGACGCTGGTGGTCGACGACGGCGGCGACCTCGTCACCCGCCTGCACCTGACGCAGCCCGAACTGCTCAAGGGACTCAAGGGCGGCACCGAGGAGACCACCACCGGGCTCGTGCGCCTGCGCGCCATGCACGCCGCGGGCGAACTCCAGGTGCCGATGATCGCCGTCAACGACGCGCAGATGAAGCACCTCTTCGACAACCGCTTCGGCACGGGCCAGTCCGCCATCGAAGCCATCATGCGGGCCACCAACGTCACGATCGCGGGACGCTACGCGCTCGTCGTGGGCTTCGGCTGGTGCGGCAAGGGCGTGGCGCAGAGGCTCCGTGGCCTCGGAGCGCGCGTCGGCGTCGTGGACATCGATCCCGTGAAGATGAACGAGGCCTGGCTCGACGGCTACGACGTCGGCACGATGCACGACCTCGCGCCCAAGGCCGACATCGTCGTGACGGTGACAGGCGCCTTGCGCGTCGTGCGGCGCGAGCACCTCGAGCGCATGCGCGACGGCGTCCTGCTGGCGAACGCCGGGCACTTTGACGTCGAGATCGACAAGCAGGCCCTGAAAGACCTTGCCACGTCCGTCGAGCAGGTGCGCGAAAACGTCGACGCCTACCGCCTGCCGGACGGCCGCCGCTTCTACCTGCTCGCGGAGGGCCGGCTCGTGAACCTCGCGGCGGGCGATGGTCACCCGGCCGAGATCATGGACCTCTCGTTCGCCGTGCAGGCGCTCTCGCTGCTGCATCTCGCGCTGCACCAGCTGCCGCCGGGCGTGCATCCGTACCCGGACGAGCTGGACGATCAGGTCGCGAGGCTGTCGCTCGTCGCGCGCGGCATCGGACTCGAAGTCGAGACCGAGGAGCAGGTGCGCTACCGCGCGACCTGGCGCGAGGGCACGCAGTGATCCGTCTCGAAGGCGCGACGCTGCTCACGCCGGAACACGAGATCAGCGACGGCGTGCTGGTACTCGACGGAGCGCGCATCGCCTACGCGGGCAGCCGCGACGGGGCACCGCCCGCAGCCCCGGGGGACGACGTCTCGCGGCTGCCAGGGCGCGTCATCATCCCGGGCTTCGTCAACACCCACACGCATCTTGCGATGCAGATCCTGCGCGGCGTCGCGGACGACGTCCCGCTCATGCCCTGGCTCGAGGAACACGTCTGGCCGATCGAGGCCCGCATGACGCCCGAGGACATCCTGCAGGGCACGCGGCTCGCCCTGCTCGAGGCGGTCGCGGCCGGCGTCACCTGCGTCAACGACATGTACGGCTCGATGGACCGCGTCGCCGAGGCGATCGGGGAATCGGGCATCCGCGGCATGATCACGCAGGGACTGATCGGCGCCCAGGATCCGGAGCGCGACAGCCTGCGCCGGGGCGTCGCGCTCTACGAGCGCTGGCAGGGGGCCATGGACAACCGCCTGCAGGTCGCCCTGGGCCCGCATGCCCCGTACACCTGCCCTCCGGACTACCTGCGGGAAGTCGCGGACTACGCGACGGCCCTGCACGCGCCGGTGCACATCCACCTCGCGGAGACCCGGGGCGAGACCGAGGAACTGCTGCGCCAGGGCACGACGCCGGCGCAGGTGCTGACGTCGAGCGGCCTTGCGCGCGAGCATGTCGTCGCGGCGCACGGCGTCTTCCCCGCGGAGGGCGACATCGCGCGCCTCGCTTCCCTGGACGTCGGCGTCGCGCACTGCCCGATCTCCAATTTGAAGCTCGGCTGCGGCTTCGCGCCGACGCGCCGGCTGCGCGAGGCGGGGGTGCCGGTCGGGATCGGCTCGGACGGGGCGGCCAGCGCCAACGTGCTCGACCCGTTCCTCAGCATGAAGGCCGCGGCCTGGATCGCGAAGGGCACATCGGAGGACGCGGCGGCGCTTACGGCCAAGGACGTGCTGCGCATGGCCACGCGCGAGGGCGCGATGGCCCTGGGCTGGCAGGAACTTGGCGCGCTCGAGCAGGGCTATCTCGCCGACGTGGTCGTCGTCGATCTGCGCTCGTACCGGGTGCAACCGGTCTTCGATCCGTTCTCGGCGATCGTCTACACGGCCACGGCCCAGCAGGTGGAGCGGGTCTACGCCTCGGGCCGCCTTGTCTACAGCGAGGGCCGTCACCTCGTGGTGGACGCCGCAGAGGTATTGAGCTCGGCGCGCGCGAGCGCGCAGCGCCTCGCGGAGCGTCCTCTGCTCTAATCTCCACTTACTGGCAGGTGGCGGGCCCAGAACTGGGCCCGCCACCAACATTTTATCAATGCGCGCGCGCTGGCTCTCCGTTTCAATGAAAGGGGACGGGACGAGCGGGGAGGATTTCGCGTGCGACGCCTGATCTTCGATTTCGGCAGCGAGAACGTGCGCATGGGCATGGAAGGCGGGCGCAGGCCGCCACTCACCGAGCCGGCCGTCGTGGCGCATCGCGTGAGCGGCGACGTCGTCGCAGTGGGCGAGCAGGCCCTGCGCATGCTGGGCCGCACTCCGGACGGGCTCGAGGCGGAGCGGCCGTTCACGCGTGGCGGTGTCCGCTCGCAGAAGCTCGCCGAGGCTCTGCTCAAGAATCTTCTGGCTCGCGTCGGTGGACATGGCTTCCGCCGGCCCGAGATCTGGATCGCCATGGGGGCCGGCGCCAGCGCCATCGATCGGCGCGGTCTCGGCGTCCTCGCCCAGCACGCGGGCGCCGCCCGCGTGCGCTTCTGCTCGCTTTCCGCATGCAAGGCCTTGGGGCTTGAACTGCCGCTCTTTCAGCCGATGGGCAGCCTGCTCGTCGACATGGGCGCCAGTTGCACCCGCATCGACCTTCTCTCGCTCGGCCACTCGGTGGCCCACCAGAAGGTGGAGATGGCCGGAGACCACATCGACGAGGCCATCGCCCGTCTGATGCGCGACCGCTACAACCTCATGGTTGGGGAAGCGACCTCGCAGGCGGTCAAGCATGCGCTCCTGGGGGACGGCGCCGACCGGGCGACGGCCAACGGGCGCGATCTCGTCACGGGGTTGCCACAGTCCGTGACCCTCGAGCGCGACGAGGTGCTGCCTTCGGTCGCCCTTCTGGCGGACCAGATCGCCCACGCAGTGCGCGAGCTCCTGCGCGATGTCTCGCCGGAACTCGTTGCGGACCTCGCCGGCCACGGCGTCTTCCTGACGGGTGGCGGGGCCCGCCTCGGGGCCCTGTCCGACATGCTGCAGGACCGTCTCGACCTGCCGCTCCACCTCGACGCGGATCCCGAGCAAACGATCTGCAAGGGACTGCAGATGGCCTTGGATCCGAAATACGGCACGAAGCTGCGCACGGCCTGATCGGCCGGCGTCGCCGGCAGCCTGGGAACGTGACCGGTCGGGCCACCCTCCTCGACGCCGCAACGCTTTGCCAAGAGAAGATCAAGTCTCCCAATAGAGGTCCCGCTTCCTTCAGTTCGGCGTAGCCGGGGCCACGCCGCCCACCGGCAGGAATCGCGGCGGGGAAGCGGGAAAGGGGCTAGGAATGGCGCCAGGGCGTCAGCCTGCTCTTGTCGTGCCCGTCGCGGACCGGCAGGACGCGGCTGCGGCCAAGCCTTGCCGCCAGCGCGATGTCCGCCTCGAACCCGGCCTCGATCAGGCGTACGCCGTGAGGAGTCAGGCGCAACGCGGCCCCAAGACCGCGGCGCCGCGCCTGGAAGGCGGCACGGGCCGTCAGCATCAGGTCGTCGAGGTCAGCCTCCGGCAGGAACGCTGCGATCGCGCCCGCGGTCAGCGCATCCTCGTAGGAGAAGTGGCCGTCGGTGCCGCTCATCACGATGAGGGCCTCTTCGGCGTCCTGCGCGAGCAGCCACGCCGCCGCCAGAGGCGCCGTCGTCAGCGCTGCGAACGCGAGCGACTTGGCGGAGCGAGCGCGGGCCAGAGCCAGCGTGCCGTTCGTGGTCGTGAGGACGACCTCCCGGCCGCGCACCAGGCGGCGCTGGTAGTCACGCGGCGAGTTGCCGGCGTCGAAGCCCGCAATGGGGCGCATGCCGCGTTCGCCGCCCAGCACCGCGCCCGGCAGTCGATCGCGCAGGGCGAACGCGTCGTCGACACCGGCGACCGGCCTCACCGCCAGGGCGCCTGCCGCCAGCGCGGCGGCCGCCGTGGTGGCTGCGCGCAGGGTGTCGATCGCCACCACCGGCAGTCCCCTGGCCGCGGAAGGGTAAAGCTCCTGGGCCGTCGCCACCGCCTTGAGCCGCACCGAAAACCACTCCTTCTCCCGGAACTCGAAGACGATGGAGGAGACATCTTGCCTTCACTCTACCTGATCCGGCATGGCCGTACCGAGTGGAACCGACTCTGGCGTATCCAAGGGGACCTAGACGTACCCTTGGACGAGGAGGGACGCCGGCAGGCCGGCGCTCTCGCCAAGGCGCTGGAAGCCGTGCCCCTGCGCGCGGTCTACGCGAGCCCCATGCAGCGTGCGGTGGAGACCGCCTCGGCGATCGCCGCGGGGCACAGCCTGCCGCTGCAGCTCGACCCGCGCCTCAAGGAGCGCAACTGGGGCCAGTACCAGGGAATGCGCCGCGAGGAGGCGGCCTTGGCCTACGCCGAGGCCGAGCAGGATCTGCGCACCGATCCCCGCTCTGCCCGGCCGCCTGGCGGCGAGAGCTTCATCGAGCTGACGGAGCGAGCCGAAGCCGCCCTGCGCGCGATCGCGGCCCAGGAGGAGGGCGCCGCCGCGGTGGTCTGCCACGGCGGCACGATCGTGGCGGGACTGATGGCACTCCTGGGACTCGACAGCTGGCCGAGAACGCGCTTCGTGATCGACAACGCCAGCATCTCCCTGCTCGACGTCGCCCCGGACGGGAGGGTGGTAACCCATTACATCAATCGATGCGACCACCTGGCTTGACTGCCCGTTTGTCGCCGTAGATCTCGAGACGACCGGCTCCAGCGCGAGCCAGGACGCGATCATGGAGATCGGCGCCGCACGCTACGCGGGCGGCAAGGTGACCGACGAGTGGTCGACGCTGGTCGATCCGGGACGCCCGATCCCGCCCTTCATCCGCCAGCTGACGGGGATCGACGAGCAGATGGTGCGCGGACAGCCAAGGGTGCAGGAGGCCCTCGGGGGTCTGCGCGCCTTCGTCGGCGAGGATCTCGTCGTCGCCCACAACGCTCCCTTCGACATCGGCTTCCTCGTCGCCAGCGGCTGGGACAGGGCGCACCCCGTCCTGGACAGCCTCGAGCTTTTTCGCATCTCGCACCCCGACGTGCAGAGCCACGGGCTGGCCGCTGCCGCCGCGCGCTACGAGCTCGAGTTCCGCCATCACCGCGCGGGGGAGGACGCCCGCGTCACGGCGGAGCTCGTCGGCATCCTGCGCGAGGAGCTGCGTCGCGAGGACCCGGCGCTGCTCGCCTTCGTCGCCCGGCTCCTGGATGGCCTCGAAGAGCCTCTCGCCGCAACCTTGCGCGCCGCCGCGCTCCTCCATCCGACCGACGAGGTCTGGCAGCCGAGGCGCCCGAACTGGGAGTTCCCGCTGCCGCCGGCTCAGCGCATTCCGGTCGACGCCCCCGCGTCGCTGGCCGAAGGAAGTCCCTTGATCGAGGCGCTCGGCCTCGAGCGCCGCGAGAGCCAGCGCGAACTCCTGGAGCTTGTCGACGAGACGCTCGAGGAAGGCGGCTTCCTCGTGGCCGAGGCGCCCACGGGCACCGGCAAGAGCCTCGCCTACCTGCTGCCCGCGATGGCCTTCGCCCTGCGGCAGGATGCCAAGGTGGTGGTGTCCACCGGCACCAGGAACCTGCAGGAGCAGCTCCTGCAGAAGGACCTGCCGTCGCTCCTGGCCGCGACCGGCTGGCCGGTGCGCGCGCATCTCCTCAAGGGCCGCCAGAACTATCTCTGCCTCTGGCGCTGGCAGGGCGAGGTGGCGCAAAGCCTGGCGCAACTGCCCGGCGACGACCGCCTGCAGCTTGCGAAGGTCGCGTTCTGGCTGCACCGCACGGAGAGCGGCGAGCGCTCGGAGGTGCAGATCGAGAGCGACCTCTGGTCCAGGATCGAGGCTACCGCCGAGACCTGCAGCGGCGAGCGCTGCGCAGCCTACCGCGACTGCTACTTCTTCGCGGCGCGGCGCAGGGCGGAACTGGCGCACCTGATCGTCGTCAATCACGCCCTTCTGCTCTCGGACGCCGCGAGCGGGCAGAGCGTGCTGCCGCCCTTCGAGCATCTGATCGTCGACGAGGCGCATGGCCTCGACGCCGCGGCCACCGACCATCTCGGCGGCGAACTCTCGCTCCGCGAATTGCGCCGCCGCGGCCAGCGAGCGGCCGCCGTCGGCGGCAGCGCCTGCCGCGACGCCCAGCGGTCGGTGCAGGAACACGCCCAGGGCGCGGTGACGGCGGTGCGCAAAGAGTTTCCGAGCCGCCGCAGCGTCCGCCTCAAGCCCGAGTTCCTCTCAGGCGCGCCGGGAGCGGCCTTCCGCGAGGAAATCGAAAACCTCGCCCTGGCGCTCGCGGATCTGGCCCACGCCACGGAAGGCGTGGCACAGGGCGCGGGGGAGCACCAGCAGGCGGAGCTGCGGGCCCTCGCCGAATCCGCGCAGCGCGATGTGGGCCTGTGCGACCGCATCCTGCTCGGAGACCCCGGGGACGTCGTCTGGTGCGACCTCCCGGACCGCGACGAGCCGAGCTTCCACACGGCCCCGCTCTATCCCGGCGATCTGCTGCAGGAGACCCTGTTCGGACGCCTGCAGTCGGCCGTGCTCACCTCGGCGACACTCGCCGTCGGTGACGACTTCCGCTTCCTGCTGCATCCGATCGGGCTCGCCGACGACCCCCGCGTGCACAAGACCGTGCTGCCGACGCCGTTCTTCTTCCGCGACCAGTGCGCCCTGCTGGTTCCGAACGACCTGCCGGAGCCGAAGGACCCGAGCTTCGACAGCCGCGCGCAGGACGTGCTGCTGCAGGCCTTGGCCAGCGCGGGTGGCCGCACCCTGGTACTGTTCACGGCGCACCGGCAGTTGCGCGCCTTCCAGGCCGCCTTGCGCGAACCACTCGAGGCCCTCGGCCTCAAGCTGCTGGCCCAGGGCGTGGACGGACCGCGCTCGCGGCTCCTGGATGCCCTGCGCCAGGACGAGCGCGTCGTCGTGTTCGGCGCGCAGAGCTTCTGGGAGGGCGTCGACGTCGTCGGCTCGGCGCTTGCGCTCGTAGTCCTCGTGAAGCTGCCGTTCCAGCCGCCGGACAGACCGGTCTGGGAAGCGCGCCAGGAGGCGATGGAAGCCGAGGGCCGCTCGTCCTTCAACGAGATCAGCCTGCCCGACGCGGCCCTGCGCCTCAAGCAGGGCTTCGGGCGCCTCATCCGCTCCAGCACCGACCAGGGGGCTGTGCTCATCCTGGACCGCCGGCTCGCGACCGCACGGTACGGGCGCTACCTCCTGGACGCCCTGCCGGACGCCGAGCGGGTCATCGGCTCGACCGAAGAAGTGCTCGAAAGGCTGCCTCGCTTCCTGCCATGAATCGGACCACCCCCGCATAGCCCTGGGCAGGGGGTGGTGCATGATGGCTTCCGAGGACGGCTTCGACGGGCAGTCGGTGCTGCGTGGCGCCGGGATGGGTGCCGTGACCGCGGCCGTGCTCCTCCTGATCGCATCCCTGGTGCTCTATGTCGTGCAGGATTCCGCCGGCTTCATCCCGCTCGCCACCGTGGCGGTGGCGTGGCTTTCCGTGCTCGCGAGCGGCTTCAGCGCCGCGCGCCGGGCCGGCCGCGCGGGGCTATGGCACGGCGCCGCGGCGGGCCTGCTGCTGTTTTTGGTGCTCTACCTGCTCGGCATCCTCGTCTACGACCTCCCGATGCAGCCATCGGGCCTCGCCTTGCGCATCGTGCTGAGTCTCGTCGTCGGCGCGATCGGCGGCATACTGGGGCTTGCGCTCTAAGGTCGCCTTCGGCGTCTGCCGTCCTGGCCGATGGGCAAGGCTGGTGCCGAGGTGATGATCATGCCGCCGATCGCCATGATCTGGCTGCTGCTGCTGTCCGCATCGTTCACGCCGCTCGGTTCGGGCACCCAAGGCCCCGCGGTGTCCGCACTGCAGACGGAACTCTCGCGCCTGCACTTCGCTCCCGGCGCCGTCGACGGCGTCTACGGGCCCGAGACGGCCGCGGCCGTCAGCCGCCTCGAGAGCCAGGCCGGCCTGCCCGCCGACGGCAAGGTCGGTGCTGCCGTGCTGGCCGACATCGTCGCGAAGGTGGCGGCATCGGCGCCGGTCGTGCAGATGGGGGACAAGGGTCCGGCCGTGCAGGACCTCCAGTCTATTTTGAGTGCCGACGGCATCAAGGTGCAGGCGGACGGCGTCTTCGGCAGCGCCACCGCGGCGGCCGTACGCCAGCTGCAGGCCGCGCGCGGCATCGGCGTCGACGGCATCGCCGGCCCCGCCACCTGGGATGCGCTCTTCGAACGGAGCTACAGCGTCCAACCGGGCCAGACGATCGACGGCATCGCCGAGACGTACGGCCTGCCTGCCGCAAATCTGCTCGCCGCGAACGGCGGGAGCAGCCTGATCCTCGCTGGCCAGAAACTCGAGCTGCCCTACGCGGGCGTACCCGCAGCGGGCACGAACCCGGCCCCCGCCACCACACCGGTCGCGAGCGGGTCCGGCGCGTCGCAGCCGCCATCCGGCCAGGGCGGCAAGTCCGGCGCGAAGAACCCGGGCGGCGGCCAGGTGATTCCGGGCCGCACCCTGGCGCAGTGGGGAGGGGCCGGCACGCCGCAGCTCGCGGTGGTGGTCGTCGCCCAGGACCAGTCGAGCGCCCTGGCCCTGCGCAAGGGCATGCCCGCAGGCATGGTGCTCGCCTTGCCGACGTCGCTCTACAGCCTGGGCGGCAGCGACAAGGTGCTGCTGGCGACGCGGAGCCTCAAGGACGTGGAGCGCACCGGAGCGCAGGCGGTGCTCTGGCAAGGATCACTGTCGGCGGCGGCCCTCACGAGCCTCGCGGCGCAACACGTGACGGTGGTCGTGGCCAATGAGGAAACGGCCTCGCAGGCGCTCGCCAAGGCGAGCGGCGGCCAGGTGCTGGCCGTGCCGGTCAGGGAGAGCGACCTGCAGGCATTGCCAACGCTGGCGCAGGGCCTCCAGAAGGCCGGCTACCGGCTCGCGTCGCCACTGCCCTAGGCAGGGTGCCGGGGCATGCCCGGCGAAGCGTGCCGCGGGGGGGACAAGCGTGGGACCTCAAGACTTCCTGCGTCGCGCCGCAAGCGGAGGTTTCCGTCCCGAGGTGCAGGAACTCGCCGCGTCGACCCGCACCGCGGAGGACGCGGCGCGAGCCGTCGGCTGCCTGCAGCGTCAGATCGTCAAGTCGCTCGTGTTTCTCGCGGATGATGAGGCGGTCGTCGTGCTGCAGCGCGGCGACCGCAAGGTCGATCCGGAGCGCCTGCGGGCCGTGCTCGATGCCGGTAGGGTGCGCAGGGCCGACCCGGACCGCGTCTACGACGAGACCGGCTATGCCATCGGCGGCGTGCCGCCGTTCGGCCACCTGCGACCTCTGCGCACCGTGCTCGACGCCTGCCTCGCCGAAGACGGGCGGCTCTACGCCGCCGCCGGCGGGCCGAAAGCGCTCTTCGCCACCTCCGGCGAGGAGCTTCGCCGCGCCAGCGGGGCAACGGTCGCCTGCTGCTGCGCCGACGACGCTTGAGCGAGCGTCTTGACCCCGGCGAACTGCGCCGCATGACGCTCGGCCGACAGCTGCTGCTCGGTCGCGCCGAGATGGCCCCCATCGAGGCCATGCGTCACCTCGGGGGCCTCAACGCCCAACATCGCAGGTCGCCATACATTTCGCTCTGGAGCCGCCTTGGGCACTTTCGTCGCCGGGATTTAGAAGAAGCCCTCGCGCAGGGCAAGGCCTACAAGGCCACCCTGATGCGGGGCACGTTGCATCTCGTGGCCGCCGACGAGTACCCGCACTACTTCACAGCGCTCGCCGAGGCCCGGCGGCGGGCCTTCCACGGCTTCTTCCCGCGCGTCGCCAAAGAAATCGACGAGGACCTCGTCCGGCGCAAGGTGGCCGAGGCCTTGCGCCAGCGCCAGACCGTTGCGTTCAGGGAGTTCGAACGCATCCTGCAGCCCCTCTACCCCGGGGCGCCGGCCGCGAGCCTTTCCTTCGCCGCCAAGGCGCTCGCCCCGGTCGTCCAATTGCCGCCGGCGGGCGCCTGGCGCGGCAATGGCTCTCCAGAGTACGGCTGGGCGGCCATCTCCCCTGAGACAGACCCACGGGCGGCTGAGGAGAACCTCCTGCTGCGCTACCTGGCCGCCTTCGGGCCCGCGACGGCAAAGGACTACGCCCACTGGTCCGGCCTCGGCCTGGCGCGGGCCCAAGCCGTACAGGGGCGGCTCGGCGACCGCCTGCGGCAACTTGAGGCGGGGAGTGGGGTCTTTCTGGACCTAGCCCGGCCGCCCGAGACGCCGGACACGGATCTGCCCGTGCGCTTCCTGCCGCGCTGGGACAACCTCCTCCTCGCGTACGAGGACCGCAGCCGCGTGCTGGCCCCCGACCTGCGGGACAAGGTGATCATGCGGGACGGCCGCGTGCTCGCGACCTTTCTCGTGGACGGCCAGGTCGCGGGCCTATGGGACGTCGAGGAGACCGCCCGCAACTGCACCGTGGTGCTCAGGCCCCTGCGGACCCTCACGCCCAGCCGGATGGAGGAACTCCGCGGCGAGGCCGACCGCCTGGCCGAGTGGCTCGTGCCGGGCGGTCAGGGTGGACACCGGCTGGAGCGCTGATCCGCGCGACGCGAG
Organism: Bacillota bacterium; assembly: GCA_021799275.1. Classification (GTDB taxonomy): domain Bacteria; phylum Bacillota; class Sulfobacillia; order JAJZYS01; family JAJYTV01; genus JAJZQO01. The sequence goes on along the minus strand of JAJZAT010000002.1, from coordinate 14,002 downwards.
ACAAGACATCTCCTGGAGGTGCCGCACCTGCCCATCCTCGAGACCGACCGCCTCCGCCTGCGAGCGATGACGCCCCCGGACGCCGAGCTTCTGCTCGAGATCTTCCAGGACCCGATCGCCATGCGGCACTACCCGAGCACCATCGACCGCGATGGCGCGATCGCCTGGGTCGAGCGGGCACAGGCGAGCTACAGGCAGCACGGCCATGGCTTCTGGATCGTCGAGCGCAGGGAGGACGGGCGCTTCCTCGGCCAGTGCGGCCTGCTCGCGCAGGACGTGCACGGGGCGACGGAGGTGGAAGTCGCCTATCTCTTCGTGCGACGGTTCTGGGGCCATGGCTACGCCACGGAGGCGGCCAGGGCGTGCCGGGACTGGGCGTTCACGCACCTCGCCGTCCCGCGCGTCGTGTCCCTCATCCGCGAGCAGAACCTGCCCTCCATCCGGGTGGCGGAGCGCAACGGGATGCGTCCCGTCTCGAGCCTCGTCAAAGCGGGCTACCCGCATCACGTCTACGCGATCTCCCGTGAGGAATGGGCGACGCGGCAGCGCCCGCGGCGCGGCCCCATTTAAACCCGCCACCCTGAGGGAGGAGTGGCGCGCCCTGTCTGCGAATTGCAGCATCACCGTCGCCGTGGTGTCCGGCCCGGCGGGGGCATCAAGTGTCCAGGTCTGCGACAGGGGGACGTCGCGTGAACCTTGACGCCTGTGAGGCGTTTGTCACCGTCGCGCGCGAACGAAGCTTCGGCAAGGCCGCGCGCCTGCTGCATGTCTCGCCTTCGGCGATCAGCGTCCGGCTGAAGGCGCTCGAGGACGAATGCGGCCTCAGGCTCCTGAACCGCGAGCCGGAGGTATCCCTGACCCCGACCGGCGAGGCGCTGCTGCCGCACTACGTGGCGATCCTCGCACGGGTGCGGGAGGTCTCGAGCCTCGCGGACCAGCTGGCGGGCCGCGTGGAGGGCTCGGTCGCGATCGGTGCCTCCCAGACGGTGGGGGGCTACGTGCTGCCCGCCCTGCTCGAATCCTTCAGGGCGGCGTACCCGAAGGTGTCGCTGCGGCTTGAGATCCACAACAGCCACGACGTCCTGGCCGGCGTCGACCACGGCCACCTAGACTTCGGCCTCGTCGAGACGCCGGACGTGGGCCGCCTGCTGCGCCGGCGCTGGATGGAGGACCGTCTCGTGCTCGTCATGCATCCCGGCCACCCGCTCGCGGCGAAGGATGTGCTGCAGCGCGAGGATCTCCTTGGCGTACCGCTCGTGCTGCGCGAGGGCGGTTCGGGTACGCGGGCGGTGCTGGAGGCGGAGTTCGGCCAGGAGGAACTCAGGGCCTTCGCGACCATTGAAGTGGGGAGCACCGAGGCGATCAAGCGCTGGGTCGAGGCCGGCACGGCGATCGCGTTCCTCTCGGATCGCTGCGTCGAGCGCGAACTGTCCCAGGAGACACTCGCGACAAGGCCAGTAGCCGGGATGAGCCTGCGGCGCTGGTTCCTGCTGGTGCACCGCTCGGAGCCCTTCGCCACCTCCGCGGCGCAGGCCGCCTACCACTTCCTGCGGCACCGGTCAGACCAGGCGGACATCGCAGTCTGACTCCTTTCGGGAGAAGCCGCCGGGTGCGTCCGCCACCTCGGCGGTCTCTTCTCGTTCAGGCGGGTCCCTTGCGGTCCGCCCCTCGAGCTTGTGCATGCCGGCACGAACGGCCGTTGCGATTCTCGAAACGCTGCCCCGCGTCGCAAACCGTAGAATGGAGCTCAAGTTTCCCCAGGGGAGGGCTCCACGGGTGCGACTCGGCTTCCTCATCGACCAGCGCAAGTGCATCGGCTGCCACGCGTGCACCGTGGCGTGCAAGGCGGAGCACGATGTGCCGCTGGGCGTGAACCGGACGTGGGTCCAGTACGTCGAGCGCGGCGCGTTTCCCAATACGCGCCGCTTCTTTCAGGTGAACCGCTGCAACCACTGCGACAACGCGCCCTGCGTCGCGATCTGCCCGACAGGCGCGCTCTTCAAGCGCGAGAACGGCATTGTCGACTTCGACAACTCGAAGTGCATCGGCTGCAAGGCCTGCATGGAGGCGTGTCCCTACGACGCCATCTACATCGACCCCGCGGAGCACACGGCGGCGAAGTGCAACTTCTGCGCCCACCGCGTCGAGGAGGGGCTCCTGCCCGCCTGCGTGGTCGTCTGCCCGGAAGAGGCGATCGTCACCGGGGATCTCGACGACCCCTCGACGCTGATCGCGCAGCTCGTCGCCCGCGAGCCCGTGCAGGTGCGCAAGCCCGAGCAGGGTACCCGGCCGCACGTCTTCTACATCGGCGCCGACGAGGCGACGCTGGACCCGCTCGGGTCCGTGTCGGTCGGCGCCTACATGTGGGCGGACCAGCCGGACGCTCCCGCCGCGGGGCTCGAGGAGCCGGCCCGTGACCACGCCCAGGCCGTGAAGGTCTACGACGCGCCGCACCTGCGCCAGCCATGGGGCTGGATGGTCTCGGCCTACCTCTGGACGAAGTCCGTCTCCGCCGGCGCCGCGATCCTCGCGGGCATCTCGGCCCTCCTGGCCGGCGGCCTGCCGCGTTGGCTCACAGGCGTCCTCAATCCGCTCGTCGCCCTCGTCTTCCTCGGCCTGACGCTCCTGCTGCTCGTGGCCGACCTCAAGCGGCCGGAGCGCTTCTGGCGGCTCCTGCTGCGGCCGCACCTCACCTCCTGGCTCGTCTGGGGCGGCTACATCCTGACCGCGTTCGGCCTCGTCACTACCGTCTTCTTTGCGGCATCCCTGCTCTCGGGCGTGCCGGGCGGGCCCCTGGCCGTCCTTCTCGTCCTGCTCGGCGCGGCGGCCGCGGCCTACAGCGCCTTCCTGTTCGGGCAGGCGGAGGGCCGGGACTTCTGGCAGAACCCGCTCGTCTTCTGGCATCTCCTCGTGCAGGCTGGGATCGCCGCCGCTGCCCTGGGTCTGATCGAGACGAGCATCACCCCCTCCCATGCCCTCTGGCCACTCGCGTACGCCCTCCTCACCCTCCTCTTGCTGCACGGGCTCTTCACCGCAGCCGAATTCGTGCTGCCGCATCCGTCGCGCGAGGTGGAGCTCGCGGCCCACGCCGTCACCCGCGGCGCCCTGCGCCGCACCTTCTGGGGTGCGGCGGTCGTACCGGGGCTTCTTCTGCCGCTCGCGCTGGCGGTGGCCGCGGTCCTCTGGCACGGCGCCGCCATGTTGCCCTTCGCGGCGGTCCTGGCCCTCTTCGGCCTCGCGGCCTACGAACACGTCTGGGTGCAGGCCGGGCAGATCGTGCCCTTGACCTAGAGGAGGCGACGACATGTCGGAAAGTCACGTCTGGGAGCCGTCCTTCGGCGGGCAGCAGACGAGCGGGCTAGAGGCCTATCCCTCGCCCGAGCGCTGGGACGACCACGTCGAGTACGACGCGAAGGCATGGCCGAAAAAGGTGGAGCGCCACTACGCCCTCGTGCCGACCATCTGCTTCAATTGCGAGGCGGCGTGCGGCCTTCTGGCGTACGTCGACAAAGAGACGCGCGAGATCGCGAAGTTCGTCGGCAACCCCGCGCATCCCGCGAGCCGCGGGCGCAACTGCGCCAAGGGACCAGCGACGATCAACCAGGTCAAGGACCCCGATCGCATCCTCCACCCGCTGCGCCGCAAAGGCGAGCGTGGATCCGGGGAGTGGGAGCGCGTCTCCTGGGACGAGGCGCTCGACGACATCGCCGGGCGCGTGCGCAGGGCCCTCCAGGATGGCCGCAACCAGGAGATCATGTACCATGTCGGACGCCCGGGCGAGGACGGCTTCACCGAGCGCGTGCTGGCCGCCTGGGGCGTCGACGGACACAACAGCCACACCAACATCTGCTCCTCCGGCGCACGCACCGGCTACGCGTTCTGGATGGGCATCGACCGGCCGGCGCCGGACTTCGCGAACGCCCGCTTCATCCTGCTGCTCTCCTCGCATCTCGAGAGCGGCCATTACTTCAATCCGCATGCCCAGCGCATCATCGAGGCCAAGATGCACGGCGCGAAGATCCTCGTGATCGATCCGCGCCTCTCCAACACGGCGTCGCACGGCAACTGGTGGTGGCCGGCCTGGCCGGGTTCCGAGGCCGCCATCCTGCTCGCCATCGCGAACATCCTGCTGCAGGAGGATCTCTACGACCGCCCCTTCCTCGAGGACTGGGTCAACTGGCGGGAGTACCTCGGCGAGGAACACCCGCAGGAGCCGCCCTCCTTCGAGCGCTTCCTCGAGATCCTGAAAGAGACCTACGCCCGCTACACGCCCGAGTTCGCGGAAAGCGAGAGCGGTGTCGCGGCAGGGCAGATCCGCGAGGTCGCACGGGAGATCGGCCGCGCCGGCAGCCGCTTCGCCGCCCACGTCTGGCGCTCCGCCGCCGCGGGCAACCTGGGCGGCTGGATGGTGGCGCGCGCCCTCTTCTTCCTGAACGTCTTGACCGGTTCCGTCGGCACCGAGGGAGGCACCCTGCCGAACGCCTGGGCGAAGTACGTGCCGCACCCGCCGGTCGAGCCACCGCCCGTGAAGGGCTGGAACGAGCTCACCTGGCCGCGCGAGTACCCTCTGGCACACAACGAGATGAGCTTCCTCCTGCCGCACTTCCTCAAGGAGGGCAGAGGACGGCTCGACGTCTACTTCTCCCGCGTCTACAACCCCGTCTGGACGAACCCGGACGGCCTGACCTGGGTCGAGCAGTTCAAGGACGAGCGCAAGGTGGGCCTCCACGTCTGCCTCAGCCCGACGTGGAGCGAGACGGCGCAGTTCGCCGACTACGTCCTGCCGATGGGCCTTGGGCCAGAGCGCCACGACCTCATCTCCTACGAGACGCACGGCCAGCAGTGGATCGCCTTCCGCCAGCCGGTGGGCCGCGCCTACAGCGAGCGGATCGGCGAGCCGTCGGCCCTCACCTACGAGACCAACCCGGGCGAGGTCTGGGAGGAGAACGAGTTCTGGATCGAGCTCTCCTGGCGCATCGACCCGGACGGCACGATGGGCATCCGGCGCAACTTCGAGTCGCCGGGGAGACCGGGCGAGAAGATCACGGTCGAGGAGTACTACAGCTGGATCTTCGAGCACAGCGTGCCCGGCCTGCCCGAGGCGGCGGCCAGCGAAGGGCTGACGCCGATGCAGTACATGCGCCGCTACTCGGCCTTCGTCGTGCGCCGGGACGCGTTCGCCCAGCATCTCGAACCGGTGCCGCCGGAGGAACTCCGCGACGCCACGGTGGACGAGGCGACGGGGCGGGTCTACACGGCGGCGGCGCCACCGCCGCGCCTCGACGTGAAGCCCTTGCCCACGCCCGAGCCAGGCCCCCTCGGCCGGCCGATCGGGGTGATGGTGGGCAAAAGGGCGGTGCGCGGCTTCCCGACGCCCTCGGGCAGGCTCGAATTCTACTCGCCGACGCTCAAGGCGTGGGGCTGGGGCATCTACGCCATCCCGACCTACATTCCGAGCCACGTGCGACGGCAGAACCTCGCCGAAGGGCAGTTCGTGCTGATCTCGACCTTCCGCCTGCCGACGCTCGTGCACACCCGCTCCGGCAACGCCAAGTGGCTGAACGAGATCGCGCACGGCAACCCGGTCTGGATGCACCCGGGGGATGCCGCGCGCCTCGGCCTCGAGCGCGGCGATCTCGTGCGCGTGCGCTCGAAGATCGGCTTCTTCGTCAACCGCGTCTGGATCACGGAAGGCATGCGGCCGGGCGTCGTCGCCTGCTCGCACCATCTCGGCCGGTGGCGGCTCCCGACCGGCGCCCCGGGCGCCTGGACCTCCTCGACCGTATCGCTCGAGGAGACGTCGCCGGGCAAGTGGCGGATGCGGCGCGTCGGCGAAGGCGGGAGGGGACCGGGCCGCCAAGGCGACGGCGAACACGCCTGGTGGCAGGACTCCGGCGTGCACCAGAACCTCATCTTCCCGGTCCACCCGGATCCCGTCTCCGGTGCCCACGCGTGGCATCAGGCGGTCACGGTGACGAAGGCCGAGCCGGGGGACGCCTTCGGCGACATCGAGGTCGACCTTGCGCAATCGCACGCCGTCTACAGGGACTGGCTAAGGCTGGCAAAGCCCGCCGGCGCGCAGGGACTGCGCCGCCCGCGCTGGCTGCTGCGCCCCTTGCGACCGGTTGCCCAGGCCTATGTCCTGCCGCCGGACGCGGACATCGCACCGGGCGAGGACGCCTAGCCGGGAGAGCACGAAACCGCCCCGCAGAATCAGGCCTGCGGGGCGGTCGGTGCTGGGGAAGGCCTAGTTGGTGGCCGGTGGCGTACCTTGCGGCTGCCCCGCGCCTGGCGGCGGGCCCCACGGACCATGCCCCAGGGCGCCACCCTTGCGCATCACGAACTGCTGCACGAGGGTCTGCACCTGCTGCTGGCGTGCGCTCGCCTGGGACTGCGTCAGCTTGCCGGCGCTGACCGCCTTCTGGAGCTCTTGCTGCATGGCGGTCGTGATGGCGGCCTCAAGCCCCTGCAAGGTCTTGCCGCTGGTCGAGGACGCGATGTCGGACAGCGACTTGCCGGCCCCGAGGTCGCTGCGCAGCTGCGCCGGCGTCAGGCCGAGGTAGCTGGCCGCCGCCTGCAGCGCGCCGGGGCCGCCGCCCATCATCCGCCCATCTCGCCCGTGCATGCCGCCGCCGAAGCCCCGGCCGAAGCCGAGCTTGCCCGACTTGATCACGTTCTCCATCTGCGTCGCCTGAGCCGACGTGATTTTGCCCTGGCTCAGCATCTGCTGGACCTGATCGAGCCGCGCCTGCTGCATGGCGCTCTCGAGCGTGCCCGTGGAGATGCCGAGATGGCTCGCGACGTCCGCGATGAACGTCTGAGCCGGCGAGCCCGCGGTTCCCCCCGAAGCCGCGAACGCCATGGCGCCACCGCCAAGCAGGATCGGCACGCCGATCAGGGCGCCGATCAGAAGATGCTTTCTTTGCATCGCAATGCCCCTTTCCGGTCGGATCGTCCGACCTCTCCCGAGTATCCCCGGCATCCATTGGACGTCTCTTCGACCAGCGTTAATTTTTTCTCGGGTTGGCACCCCGGAGCTTAGAAGCCATGAAGAAGCCGGCGGGGAACCCCGCCGGCCAACGATAAAAGAGCTAGCCCTCGCCGCGCGCCATGGCCTCCTCGGCCATGCGGATCATCACCTTGACCATGTTGCCGCCGATCCGTCCCCCGATGCGGCCGGCCTCGCGCGTCGTCATGTCGCCGTTGTATCCCTTCGTAAGCGGGATGCCGAGATCTTCGGCGATCTCGAACTTGAAGCGGTCGAGCTGCTCGCGCGGCAACGCCGGTCCCTTTGTCCACTGCGCCAAGCCACGTCACCTCCCGATGCTAGTTTTGTCACGCGGGCGTCGCGTTATGTCGCCCAGTTCGCGGTGCGAACACCAGCCGGAGCTTGAAGCGGCAAGCCGTTCTGCAGGGACAGCGGAGGGAGAGCCTGCCTGCTCGGCCGTTGACCGCCGCCGTCCGTCCACCTATGCTCGCTATTGGAGGTTGAGCGCATGGTCGTCGGCGCCATCGCCGCATGAGCCCGCAAAGTTTGCCGGAGATCGCCAGGACCGAACTGGACGATCCCATCGAGCCGCACGTCCTGGTGACGTTTCTCAATCGCGCGCTCAAACGGCGTGGCCTCATCTTCGGCGTCGCGCGCCAAGGTGACGGCTTCCTTCTGACCGTTTACGAAACCGACCCCTGGAGCGGCGGGAAGACGGACGACTGAGCGCGGCCGGTCGCAAATCATTCGTGGAAAGGTGGGAGTCCGGGAGGGCCGCATCCCGCGATGCGGTCCGAGAAGCCCGGCGAACATGGTCGAACTGCGCAATTACATTGGCGGCAAGTGGGTAGACGCGGAGGGCAACCGGCGCATCGACGACGTGAACCCGGCCACGGGCGAGGTCATCGCCAGCGTGCCGCAGTCGTCGGCGGCCGATGTGCAGCACGCGATCGACGTCGCGCACAAGACGTTCGAACACTGGCGCAAGGTTCCGGCGCCGAAGCGGGCCGAGATCATGTTCCGCGTCGGCACGCTCCTGCGCGAGCGCAAGGAGGACCTGGCGCGCAAGATGACGCGCGAGATGGGCAAGGTGCTCGTCGAAGCGCGCGGCGATGTCCAGGAAGGCATCGACATGGCCTTCTACATGGCCGGCGAGGGCCGGCGCGCCTTCGGCCACACGACGCCGTCCGAGCTGCCGAACAAGTTTGCGATGGCCGTGCGCGACCCGATCGGCGTCGCCGGCATCATCACGCCGTGGAACTTCCCGATGGCGATCCCGACCTGGAAGACGTTCCCGGCGATCGTGCTCGGCAACACCGTCGTCTTCAAGCCCGCGACCGACACGCCGATGCTGGCCCTCGAGCTCGTCAAGATCTTCGAGGAGGCGGGCCTGCCGCCGGGCGTCATGAACCTCGTGTTCGGCTCCGGCTCCGTAGCCGGCGAGGTGCTCCTCCAGGACGACCGCGTGCGCCTCATCTCGTTCACCGGTTCGAACGAGGTCGGCCGCCACGTCGCGCAGGAGGCCGGCAAGGGCCTCAAGCGCGTCTCGCTCGAGCTGGGCGGCAAGAACGCCGTCATCGTCATGGACGACGCGAACCTCGATCTCGCCCTGGACGGCATCATCTGGAGCGCCTACGGCACATCGGGCCAGCGCTGCACCGCCTGCTCGCGCGTCATCGCGCACGAGGCCATCCACGACGAGCTCGTGGAGCGCCTGGTTGCGCGCGTCAAGACCCTGCGCCTCGGCGACGGCCTTCTGGAAACGACCGATGTCGGTCCCGTGATCAACCAAGGCGCGGCGCAGTCCATCGACCGCTACGTCGAGATCGGCAAGGCCGAAGGCGCGCAGATGGTGGTGGGCGGCGGCATCGCCACCGAGGGTGAGCTGGCCAAGGGCAGCTTCTACCGCCCGACGCTCTTCACCGGCGTGCGCCCCGACATGCGCATCGCCAAGGAGGAGATCTTCGGACCGGTGCTGTCCGTGATCAAGGTCAAGGACTTCGACGAGGCCATCGCCGTCAACAACGGCGTCACCTACGGCCTCAGCTCCTCGATCTTCACGCAGGACGTCAACCGCGTCTTCCGCGCCATCCGCGACCTCGAGAGCGGCCTCCTCTACGTCAACGCCGGCACGACCGGCGCGGAGATCCACCTGCCCTTCGGCGGCGTCAAGGGCACCGGCAACGGGCACCGCGAGGCGGGCGTCGCTGCGCTCGACTTCTTCAGCGAGTGGAAGTCCGTCTACGTCGACTTCAGCGGCCAGCTGCAGAGGGCGCAGATCGACGCCTGAGTCGCATTGTGTCGATCGCGTTCATGCGCTAACCTAAGGTAAGCCAGGGCGTCCCCGCGCCAGCGGTGGCGCCCTTCTCTTTAGGCAAGTGTCGACAGGACGGGGAGGCGGTCTATTGTCCCAGGCGACGGAGGCGACCTGGCTCGAGGATGTGCTCGCGCAGGAGCACCTCTTTCAGAGCCGGCGGCGCCCTGCACCGCCCGGACAGCGCGTCAGCTGGCGGATCGGCACGAGCGTCATGCCGCTCGGCCACTCGCAGCGGCAGCGCCTGCGGCAGATCGGGGAGGATCTCTGGGCGTTCGCCCAGGCGCAGCAGGAAGTCTATCACCAGGCCTTGCAACGCCCTGAGCTGCATTTCGTCGCCGAGTACCTCGATATGGGCAAACCGGAGGACGTGGTGCGCTTCAGCCAGATGAAACGGCTGCGACGCCAGCTCCCGGCCTTTATCCGCCCGGATCTCCTCCTGCTCCCCGGCGACGATTTCATCGCCACCGAGATCGACTCCGTCCCGGGCGGGTTCGGGGAGCTCGCGGCCCTGCAGGACGTCTATGCCGCGCTCGGCCAGGACGTCATCGGTGGTCCGACCGGCGTGCTGGACGGTTTCATGCGGGCCATGGCCCTCACGGCGGGCAAGGACGACCCCACCGTGGCGATCGTCGTCTCGCAGGAGTCCGAGGATTACCGGCCCGAGATGGAGCATGTCGCCCTGGCCTTGCGGGGGCGCGGCCACGCGGTCTACTGCGTGCCGCCGCGCGACGTCCTCTTCCAGGAGGACGGGCTCTACGTCGAGGGCAGGCGGATCGACGTGCTCTATCGCTTCTTCGAGCTCTTCGACCTGCGCAACGTGCCGAAGGCGGACCTCTTCCTCTACGCCCAGCGCAAGGACCTCGTCCGCATCACGCCGCCGATCCGGCCGCAGTTCGAGGAGAAGCTCTGGTTCGCCCTCGTGCACCATCCGGTGCTCGAGCCGACCTGGACCGTCCAGCTGGGTGCGGAGCGGCTCGCACGCCTCAGAACCCTGATTCCGGAGACCTACCTCATCGACCCGCGTCCCGTACCGCCGCACGCGGTGGTGGCGGGCCTCACGGCCTGCGGCCACCCGCTCCAGGACCTGCGGCGCCTAGGCGAGATGGGCAAGCGCGAGCGCGCCGACTGGGTCCTCAAGCCGTCCGGCTTCTCCGAGATCGCCTGGGGCAGCCGCGGCGTCCACATCGGCGAGGACACCCCCCAGGAGGCCTGGCAGGCGGCGGTGGACGAGGCGCTCGGCGCGTTCGCCCACACGCGCTGGATCCTGCAGCGCTACCATAAGGCCAAGGTTCTGGGCCACGACTACTACGACTTCAGCCGGGGCGAGGTCGTGACGATGTCCGGCCGCGTCCGGCTCTGTCCGTACTACTTCCGCCAGGGCGACGGTGTCGAGCTCGGAGGGGTGCTGGCGACGATCTGCCCGCAGGACAAGAAGATCATCCACGGCATGGTGGACGCGATCATGGTGCCGGGGGGCGCCGTCTAGCTCCTGTCCGCTGCCTGGCGCGCGGCGGCGCGGTAAGCCTCGAGTACCCGCGCGATCTCGCCCTCGCGGTCCGCCGCCCAATCCCCGGCCCACGTCCTGTGCAGGCGCCAGCCGAGCCGCTCGAGCTGGCGCTGTCTGTCGTCGTCGCGCCGGGTCGGCGCCGCGTGGCGCTCCTGGGCGTCGCAGGCGATGGCCAGGATATACTCCCCGGGACGCTCGGGGTGGCGCACCGCGAGGTCCACCAGGTGGCGCATGGCGCCATACTGCGGCACCACGTCGAGGCCCTGGTCGCGCAGCGCGAAGTAGACCTGCTCGGGAAAGAACGCGAGCTCCTCCTCGAGGGGATTCACCGGCTCGTCCGTCAGCTCCGCCGCCATGGCGCCTTCGTGGCGCATCTCGACGAACTGCAGCAACTCCCGCAGGAGCGCCACGCCGCTGCCTGGCCCGATGTCGGGGACATCCTCGCGCCGCAGCCGCGAGGCGACTGTCATGCGCCGCCTGGCGCGGGTGGTGGCGACGTTGAGGCGGCCGAGGCCGGTCGGTCCCCAGAGCAGCGCGAACTCCTGCGCGGGATCGTCGATGCCGATCGCCAGGATCACGCCGTCGCGCTCATCGCCCTGGACGAGATCCACAGGCTTGACGAAGAAGCGCTCGGGCCGACCCTGGCTGAAGAAGGGCTGGAGGTCCGGCCTGGCCTGCAGCCGTTCGTAGAGGGCGGCTTCGATGCGCCTCGCTTGCGCCGGCGTCAGCGCGACCACCCCGAGCGACTCGTCCGGATGGGCCTCGGCCTGCCGCAGGACGAGGTCCAGGAGCGGCGCGAGGTCCTGCATCGGGGCATCCCGGCGCTCCGCGCCGCTCGGCCCCGCCAGCAGGACGTGCCTGAGGCCCGCGCCGTGGCCAAGGCGGCCCGGAAAGGTGCGGACGGCGCCATCGTAGACGTTTCGGTCCGCGAACGCGAAGAGGGCCTCGTCGAGGCTGCGGTAGTGCCAGCCGAGCCGGTAGCTCGGCAGGAAGGCGCAGGCTTCCATGAGGCTGCGCATGGGACCCGCCGTGCCAGTGGGCGGCAGCTGGCGCCTGTCTCCCGCGAGCACCAGCCGGGAGCCCCGGCTGATCGCCCCGAGCGTGGGCTCCAGCGGCAGTTGCCCCGCCTCGTCGCAGAGCACGACGTCGAACGGGCGGCGCTCGCCGTCCACGATCTGGCTCACGGCCCAGGGGCTCGCGAGCCAGCACGGGAAGAGGGCAAGGAGCACGTCGGGCGCCGCCGCGAGCAGGGCTGTCAGTGGCATATCCGCGCGAGACGCCTCTTCGCGCAGGAGCCGGGCCTGCTCGGGATGCTCCGCCACGGCCAGCGCCGCGCGCCGACGCTGGCCGAGCGCCACCGCTCCGGCGGCCGCCTTCATCTCCTCCCGCTCGAGGTCCAGAAGGCTCCGGCGCAGGCGGTCGAGATCGCGCCCGTAGAGCCCGCTCAGTTCCGGCTCCTCGGCTTTCGCCTGGTTGAGGCACGCCTGCAGCCAGAGAAACTCGAAGGCCTGCGGCCAGATCGCCGGAGCGATCTTGCGCCCGATGATCTCGCGGGCGATGTCGAGCGCCCCGTGCCTTGCGAGTTCCTCGCCGATCGTCAGCGCGACCGGCAGGCGATGCGGCGTCACCTGATCCCGCGCGAGCCCCGCGATCAGGTCGCCGAGGCTCGCGAGCGAACGGCCCTCCAGGAGCCGGGGACCGAGCATCGACGAAAGTTTGAGCAGCGGCGCCCTGAGGCCCTCGACCAGTTCGAGCAGCCGGTCCGCCTCTGGCAGCTCGGGCGGCGGGGAGTCCTGGCCGCTCAGGGACTTCCACGCCGCGGCCTGCCGCAGCATGGCCCGGACGTCCTGCTGCAAGGTCCTGACACGGACCTGCGGATCGCATCGCAGCTCGCGCAGCCGCCGCACGGCCGCCCGGCGGGCGCGGTGCCACGCCGTGAGGGGACCCCGCGGCGCGTCCTGCGCGAGGACCGCCACCTCGGCCGTCCAGACCTCCGGACCGTAACGGCGGCAGGACGCGTTGACCCCCGCAAGCAGGCGCGCCACCCCTTCGGCGTCGGCGAAGGTCTTGGGACGCAGGGCCGGCACGCGCGCACGAAGACCTTCGAGCGCCGCCGTGAACTCCCCCCAGAGCCGGCTCGCCTCGAGGCTCTGGCCCACGGCGTCCATCGCCGCCTCGGGATCCGGCAGTCTCGCGGGCGCCCAGGGCGACGCCGACCGCCCGACAAGCAGGTCGCCGAGGTCGGAGGCGTCCGCCAGGAGCAGCTTGACGTGGCGGACGGTGGCGGCATCCATCCGGCCCAGTTCCGGCCTCGGCTGAAGATCCGCCCCGGAGATCTCCTTGGGGACCCTGAGGAGGCGGGTCTGCATATCGAAGATGCTCACGTCGCTCGGGCTGCGCATGCGGTGCAGCGCGGCGATCTGGCTCTCGATGTTCTTCCGGCGCAGCCTGAGGGTCTCCTCGTCGTAGAAATCCCCGGCCGGCGGCGCGGCGTCCCGGGCCGCGGCCAAGATGCGCCGGCGCACCTCGCCGTCCTCGTTCTCCGCCAGGGCGAGGTCGAGGACAAGATCGCCGAGCCCGCGCTCCGCGAGGCGCCGCTTCACGTCCTCGAGCGCCCGGAGCTTCTGCGCCACGACAAGCACCCGCTGGCCGTCGCCGATCAAGGCGGCGGCGATGTTGGCGACGGTCTGGCTCTTGCCGCTGCCCGGCGCGCCCTCGAGAACGCAGCTCTCGCCGCGGCGCGCGGCGTCGACCGCCCGCAGCTGCGTCTCGTCGGCCGGCAGCACGATGCGCCGCGGCGAGATCTCCCCGGCCGGGGGGGCGCTCCCGAGCTTGCGCCTCGCCTGCAGGTCTCCCGCCAAGGCCGCCAGGACGTCGTGATCCCCGAGGCGGGACGCCTGGCGGCGGAGGTCGCGCAAAAGGTGGGCGTGGTGGGGAAAGAAGTGGCCGAGCACGCTCTCCTCCCGCAGCTCGAACGCCGGCACCTGGACGGCAGCCGCGCGCAGCGGCGCCCAGGGGTCCTCCGGGAGATCGCCATCCGGCGCGAGATCGGCCGCGTCGCCGAGCAGCGCGAAGGCCCGCCCGTGCTCGCGCTCGAGCAGCTCGATCAGCATCGGGTTCCAGGCCAGTCGGCCGCGGCGTCGCAGGACGCCGTGCGTTGCCTGAGGGGCGATCTCCACCGGCAGCAGCA
>JAJZAT010000041.1 GCA_021799275.1 Bacillota bacterium | reverse complement strand
AACTGCGACTGATCCTCTGAAACCCGCCGCGTGAGCCATTGACATCCCCTCGCACAAGGCGCGCTTGCCGCGCCGACCATGTGCTTGCTTCGCTGCCAACGGGCGGCCCAGCATCACACACTCACTACCCACAGACCGGCACAGCGGCGTCCGCTTCGCGTCTTGGCACACCGTATCGACCCTGCCCCAGCCCATTTCAACCTCGAGCCGCACCGTCGTGCGTCAGCTCTGGCGCGGAGCGGTTTGTCTTGACGGGTGCGCAGGCACGGCGTAAACTACCCTGCAACGAAGCCGAGGACGGAGACGAGTACCTGGCCCAGCCCGCCAAGAGAGGCGCCGGAAGGTGCGAGGCGCCGCGGCAGGCCAGCGAAGACCACTCCCGAGGTCCGGTGAAGAAGCCGGCGCATGGTGCACGATACCGCACCGACGAGTTAAGTGGGGTGGAACCGCGGGCCCAGAGCCCGCCCCGATCAGGGGCGGGCTTTTTGCGTCTGCGGCCCCGAATTCGAAAGGAGGGCCTAGACATGCAGGTGCGCATCGACGGCCAGGAGATTGAGCTCCCGGGCAACGCCAGCTACGGCGACGCCGCGCGGATGGCGCGCGTCCAGGATCCGCTCGCGGCGCGCAGCGACGGCGAGATCAGGGAACTGCCAATGCCGGTCGCGGACGCGGGCGACATCGAGGTGCTGACCTTCGCGGACCCGGACGGGCGCATGGTGTTCCACCACACCTCGACCCACATCATGGCGCAGGCGGTACGGCGCCTCTACCCGGACGTGCGCCTGGCGATCGGCCCGGCGGACGCGGAGGGCTTCTTCTACGACATGGAGCTCCCGCACCAGCTGGTGCCGGAGGACTTCGCGGCGATCGAGGCGGAGATGGCGAAGATCGCGGCGGAGAACTACCCGGTGGTGCGCGAGGTGATCTCCCGCCAGGCAGCGATCGAGCTCTTCTCGTCGCTCGGCGAGACCTACAAGCTCGAGATCATCCAGCGCCTGCCGGAAGACGCGCAGATCTCGATCTACCGCCAGGGCGAGTTCGTCGACCTCTGTCGCGGCCCACACCTTGCGAGCACCGGACCCGTGCAGGCGGTCAAGCTGCTTTCGGTGGCTGGCGCCTACTGGGCGGGCGACGAGACCAGGCCCATGCTGCAGCGCGTCTATGGCACCTCGTTCCCGAGTGTCGCGGGGCTCGAGGCCCATCTGCGTCTCCTCGAGGAGGCGAAGCGCCGCGACCACCGGCGGCTCGGGCGCGAACTCGAACTCTTCACCTTCCACGACGTCGCGCCGGGCTTCGCCTTCTGGCAACCGAACGGCACCATCGTCTACCACGAGCTCGAGGAGTTCTCGCGCGAAGTGCAGCGCCGCTACGGCTACCAGGAAGTGATGACCCCCTGGATCTTCCGGCCGGACCTCTGGCAAACGAGCGGCCACTGGGGCCACTACAAGCAGAACATGTTCGTGGTGGAGTCCGAGGACGAGGTTGTCGCCCTGAAGCCGATGAACTGCCCCGGCCACTGCCTCATGTTCTCCGAGACCGTGCGCTCCTACCGCGACCTGCCGATCAAGTTCGCCGAGTACGGGCCGCTGTCGCGCTTCGAACGCTCCGGCACCTTGCACGGGCTCCTGCGCGTGCGGGGCTTCCACCAGGACGACGCCCACATCTTTCTGCGCGAGGATCAGATCGGTGAGGGCATCGCGGAGGTTCTCGAGATCATCAGCGTCATCTACGGCACCTTCGGTCTCCAGTATCGCCTGGAGCTCTCCACGCGGCCCGAGGAGTTCCTGGGAGAAATCGAGCTCTGGAACCGCGCCGAGGCGGAGCTTGGCTCGGCGCTCGACCGCGCAGGCCTGCCGTACCGCGTCAACGAGGGCGACGGCGCCTTCTACGGGCCGAAGATCGATGTGCACGTGATCGACGCGCTCGGCCGCAACTGGCAGTGCGCCACGGTGCAGCTCGACTTCCAGTTCCCGCTTCGTTTCGAACTCGAGTACCGGGACCAGGACGGCAAGGCGAAGCGGCCGGTGATGGTGCACCGCGCCATCTTCGGCAGCATCGAGCGCTTCCTCGGCATCCTGGTCGAGCACTTCGCCGGCGCCTTCCCGACCTGGCTCGCGCCGCAGCAGGCGCGCGTCCTGCCGGTGGCGGACCGCCACGCGGCGTACGCGCAGGAGGTCACGGCAGGACTCCGGGCCCTCGGGTTGCGCGTCGCCTCGGACCTGCGCGACGAGAAGCTCGGCTACAAGATCCGCGAGGCGCAGACCGACAAGGTTCCGTACCTGCTCGTGGTAGGTGACCGCGAGGCACAGGAGGGAACCGTCTCCGTACGCGCTCGCGGTGAACAGGCGAGCCGCGCCATGCCGCAGGCCGTGTTCGCCCAGGCCCTGGTACACGAAGCGCGCACCAGAGCGCTCGAGCTCGGTGCGCACCTCGTCGAGGCGGAAGCCTAGGGGCTAGGAGGCGGAAAGAAGAGCCTGGCGGGCCGCGAGGGCCCGTCCGGCGGCCTTGGCCGCAACGTCGATCGTCTTGAGGCCGTCCGGTTCCTCAGCCTGCAGCAGGGCGAGGTCCCGGGCGGCCTCGGCGCAACCCTGACAGGGCTCGACGAGGGCGAGGTCGGCCTCGAGCATCAACTCGTACTGCAGGCTCGAGCTTCTGAGCCTTTCCCACACGATGTCCTGCGGTGGCAGCTCCGAGCTGCGCACCCGCGCCGCGAGGTCCTGCAGGGTCGACGTCCGCTCCTCGAGCCTGCGCAGGGCAGCCATCCGATCCGCCGGCGGGAACGGCGCCTCACGCGTGGACGGCGGAATGCGCTCCGCCCGGTAGCGAGCGGCCAGGTCGCGCAAAAGCGTGGCCGCCTGGCTGAGACCTTCGGCGGCTCGGGCGCGCACGAGGAGATCGTGGTCGCGCACCTGCACGGCGCTGTCGAAGAGGCGAATCGGGCCGATGCCGATGACGTGGCCGAGCCTGCGCGCGATGTCGGACGACATGCTCAGCGCTGTGGTCCGGGCGGAGCGCCAAAGGGCATGCCGAACGCTCCCGCGCCGACGTGGAACCCCTCGCCCACGGCGACATTCGGGGCGGAGACGAGGTTGTGCTCCGCCATCATCATGGCGACGTAGTAGCGAACCGCGTCCATTTCCGAGAGACCGAACGCCTTGAGGGAAATGAGCGACTTCATGCGCTCGTCCTTGGGGAATACGAGCACCTTGACGTCGTTCAGCGTGATGCCGTAGACGGTCAGGAAGGCCTGCAGGTGCTCCTTGACGAGCGCCGTGAGGTCGTGGATGTGCTCGTTCACCTGCTCGAGCGGAGTCACCTGGACGAGCTGGTTGATCGCCTGCTCGACGACCGGACCGGCGTAGCGGTTGACGTCCTCGGCGTGGAGGAAATGACCGTTGTACGGCATGTGCTGCACGAGCTTGAGGGCATCGTCCTTGTTTTCGATGTGGATGTAGTAGTCGACGTCGTAGGCGAGCTCCGCCATCTCGCGCGAGAGCGCCGTGCCGGACGCCTTCAGCACGAGCTTGGCGCGGCTGATGTAGAGCACCTCGTATTGCCACGGCGACTGGCCACCGAAGAAGGCCTGCTGCACCGAACCGACAATCGGTCGATCGGGTGTCGTGATCGGGTATTGCCCCGTCTCGTAGACGTTCAGGATCGCGCCGCGCGACTTGAGGACGGCGAAGTGGTTCGACTCCACCGTCAGCAAGGAGCCGTTGAGAATGTTCGCGTCGGGGTAGTGGAACAAGAGGATGTCGGTCCCCATGATCTCCTTGCCGTCGTCGCTGAGCGTCGAGATAACCTGGCGGAACGCCAATATGAGCCCTCCTCGCCGATGCAGACTTCTAGCAGAATGATGGTAGCACGCGTTCGCGCGTCCGCATACTCTTGGCAGGGCATGGAGGGCAGGCGCCACGGCCACGGCCGACAGCGCGTTGACCGGTCCATGCCGCATGTGTTAGGCTCCAGATAAAGCAGAAGCCCCGCCGCTTCTCACCCGGGCGCGCCATGTGGCCGCTTCCCGGGTCGCAGGGAGAGATCCCGACCGGGAGGGGCATATGCCCGTCCCGATTTTTGTATTCTCCTTCGGAGGTGACGTCGAATCAGCAAGGACTTGAGGGTCAACGAGGAGATCCGTGTGCGCGAAGTGCGTGTGGTCACACAGGAGGGCGAGCAGCTCGGGGTCTTCCCCATCCGTGACGCGCTGCGCCTCGCCGCCGAGAGGAATCTCGATCTCGTCGAAGTGGCCCCGTCCGCGAAACCGCCTGTCTGTCGCATCATGGACTACGGCCGCTTCCGGTACGAGCAGGCCAAGAAGGACCGCGAGGCGCGCAAGCGGCAGCACCAGGTGACGATCAAAGAGGTCAAGCTGAGGCCTCGCATCGACGACCACGACTTCGAGGTCAAGGCGCGCAACGCCGAGCGCTTCCTCAAGGAAGGCGATCGCGTCAAGGCCACGATCATGTTCCGTGGACGCGAGATCGTCCATACGGACCTGGGCCGCGAGGTACTGGACAGGCTGGTGGCGTTCCTGCAGGACATTGCCACGGTCGAACGGCCGGCTCGCGTCGAAGGACGTAATATGATCATGTTTTTCGTTCCCAAGACAGATCACACAAAGGGTGCGTGACGATGCCGAAGATGAAGACGAACCGCGCCGCAGCCAAGCGGTTCCACCGCACGGGCAGCGGCAAGTTCAAGCGCCAGAAGAGCCATGCGCGCCACATCCTGACGAAGAAGCCGTCGAAGCGCATGTCGGACCTGCACCGCTACGCCTACGTCTCCGCTTCCGACCAGAAGCGCATCGAGCGCCTGATTCCGTACAACTAAGGGGGTCCTCTCGCCATGGCACGCATCAAGAAGGGCGTGACGGCACACCGCCGCCACAAGAAGATCCTCAAGCTCGCTCGCGGCTACTGGGGTGCCCGGCACCGTCTCTTCCGTCCGGCCAACGAGGCCGTCATGCACGCGCTCTGGTACTCTTACCAGCACCGGCGCGAGCGCAAGGGCGACTTCCGGCGCCTCTGGATCGCCCGCATCAACGCGGCGTCGCGCGCGCAGGGCCTCAGCTACAGCCGGTTCATGAACGGACTTCGGCGCGCTGGCGTCGAGATCAACCGCAAGCTCCTCGCGGATCTCGCCGTGCGGGACCAGCAGGCGTTCACGGCGCTCGTGGAGACGGCGAAGTCGAGTCTCGTACGTTAGGGCCGTGCTGAGCGCGGCAGTCCGCTCGCAACTGCGCGACGTAAGGCGCGGCCGGGTCACCGGCCGCGTTGTCGTCGAAGGGGCCCGGCTGATCGCGGAAGCGGTCGCCGCGGGGGCGGCGGTGGAGATCCTGCTCTGGTCGCCGCGCCTCCTGGGTCGGCCCTTGCCACCTGGGCGCCTGCAGGCCGTGACGGCCCACGCCCTGGCGCGGGAGATCTCCGACGCGGAGATGGAGCGGCTACAGAGCGGACCGTCGCATCAGGGAGTGCTGGCGGTGCTGGCCCTGCCGGCGTTCAGGCCGGAGGACTGCCTCCGGGGCGACGGCTGGCTCGTGGCGCTGGACGGCGTGCAGGACCCGCTCAACTTCGGCGCCATCGCGCGCTCCGCGCGCGCCTTCGGGGCCAGCGGGATCTGGTACCGCAGCGGTGGCGCGGGACCCTGCTCGACGAGGGCCTACCGGGCTTCCGCCGGCGCGTTCCTCGACCTGCCGGTGGCGGCCGTGGACGAACTCGGGACGGCGCTCGCGGCGCAGCCGCGGCCGGTCTGGGTCGCGGCGGCCGATGCTCCCCCCCTGACGGCCGGTTGGCCCGATGCGGGTCCGGGCGTGCTGGTCTTGGGCAGCGAGGGACAGGGCACGGGCCTTTTGCTCGGCCGGCGCATCTCGATCCCGATGCGGCCTGGCAGCGAGTCGCTGAACGTAGCGCAGGCGGCCGCGATCCTCCTGAGCCGGACCTACCCCGGCAGGCTTTGACAGGCCCCTCGGGCCTATTTATACTGGCCTCAAGCAGGCGATGACGGAGAGAGTAGCGGCCTGAGGGCCACGCGACAGGGAAGGGCGCCACGATTGAGAGCGCCCCGGCGCGGCGGGGCCGTGAAGTTCACTCCAGAGTCCCGCCCTGAAGCAGCAGTAGGGGTGGCGGAAGCCCACCGTGAGCGGGGCGGCCGGGTCTCAGCCCGGTAGGAGTGGGACCTTTCGGTCCAATGCGGGTGGTACCGCGGAGTCTTCGGACTTCGTCCCCAGAGGACGAGGCCCTTTTTGTTTGCTGACGTGGAGGGAGAAAGATGGCGGCAGGCAGCGTGGAGGAACTGCGGCGGCAGGCGCTCGAGGCGATCGACGCGGCGAGGGACCTCGAGGCCGTGCAGGCGGCGCGCACCACTTGGCTCGGGCGCAAGGGGCCGATCGTCGACGCCTTGCGCTCGATCAAGGACAGGCCGCCCGAGGAGCGGCGCGATCTCGGGCTTGAGCTCAACCGGCTGCGGGACGAGCTGGAGGCGATCCTGTCGGAGCGCGAGGGCAGCCTCGAGGAGGAGAGCCTGCGGCGTCGCCTCGCGGACGAGCGGGTCGACGTGACGCTGCCGGGTCGGCCTCGCGCGATCGGCGGCCCGCACCCCCTGCGCATGGCCGAGGCCGAGCTCGTGCGCGTGCTGCGGAAGATCGGCTTCTCGATCGTCGAGGGGCCCGAGGTAGAGAGCGAATACCTGAACTTCGAGGCGCTGAACATTCCCGAGGACCACCCGGCCAGGGAGATGCAGGACACCTTCTATTTGCGGGACCTGCCGGGGCTCCTGCTGCGCACGCACACCTCGCCCGTGCAGGTGCGCGCGATGCGCGCAAGCGCGCCGAACCCGCTGCGCGTCATCTGCCCAGGGCGCGTCTACCGCCGCGACGACGACGTGACCCATTCGCCTGTCTTCCACCAGATCGAGGGCCTCGCGGTGGGCGAGGGCATCGGCATGCACCATCTCAAGGCGACCCTCTACGAGTTCGCGCGCCAGCTCTTTGGCGCGGATGTGCCTTTGCGTCTCAGGCCGAGCTACTTCCCCTTCACGGAGCCGTCCGCCGAGCTCGATGTCGGCTGTCCCTTCTGCCACGGCCAGGGCTGCCGGGTCTGCAAGGGCAGCGGCTGGATCGAGGTGCTGGGCAGCGGCATGGTGCACCCGCACGTCTTGCGCGAAGGCGGCTACGACCCGGAGCGCTTCACGGGCTTCGCCTTCGGCCTCGGCATCGAGCGCACGGCCATGCTCCGCTACGGCATCGACGACGTGCGGCTCCTGTACCTGGGCGACCTGCGCTTCCTCACACAGTTCCAGGGATCGGAGGCGTAGAGGATGCAGGTGCTCTACAGCTGGCTCCGGGAGATTCTCGGCGATCTACCGCCGGCTGAGGAGGTCGCGGACCTCCTCACCGGGCTGGGACTCGAGGTGGAAGGGCTGCACCTACAGGGCGAGGGCCTCAGGGGGGCCATCGTCGCCAGGGCGGCGGACGTTTCGCCGCTCACCGCGCGCCTCTGGCGCGTCGAGCTCGACACCGGCAGCGGCCGGGCCGTCTGCGTCACCGGCGCGTCGAACGTAGGGCGGGGCGCCCGGGTGCCCTACGCGCCGCCCGGCACGCGGCTGCCCGACGGACGCACCCTGGAACCCGCCGAGTTCCATGGACAGGTGTCGGAGGGCATGCTCCTCTCCGCTGACGAAATCGGCATCGGCGCGGATCACGACGGCATCCTGCTCCTGCCGCAGGACGCGCCGCTCGGACAGGATCTCGCGACCTATCTCGGCCTGCCCGATGCCGTGTTCGACGTTTCGCTGACGCCGAGCTTCGCGCAGCACTGCCAGAACATGCTCGGGGTGGCCCGCGAGCTTGCCGCCGCGCTCGGCCTGACCTTGCCCGTGGGACCGGAGCGCTGGCGGCCTGGGGATGGCGACGCCTTCCTTGCGGTGCGCACCGACCCCGCGCTCTGCCCGCTCTACCTCGGTGCCCGACTCGTGCGCGAGGATGAGCGTCCGACGCCGCTTCAGGTCCAGCGCAGACTCTGGGCCGCCGGCATGCGGCCGGTGCTGCCGATCGTCGACCTCACGAACTACGTCATGCTCGAGATCGGCCAGCCGCTCCACCCGTTCGCCGAGGGTCGCCTCGTCGGGGCGATCGAGGTGCGTTCCGCCCGCCCTGACGAGGAGATCGAGACACTGGACGGCTTGACGCGCGTCCTAGAAAAGGGCGACATCGTGATCTGCGACGAGGTGGGGCCCGTGGCGCTCGCCGGCATCATGGGCTCCCGGCGGGCGGAGGTGACGGAGGAGACCTCAGAGGTGTTCCTCGAGGCGGCGCTCTTCAGGCCCGGTTCGGTCGGCGCGGCGATGCGCCGGCTGGGGCTGCGCAGCGAGGCGGCGCAGCGTTTCGCGCACGGCCTGCCGGGGAGCCTGCCCTGGAGCGCATTGCAGCGCATGTCCGAGCTCCTGCCCGAGATCGGCTGGCGCATGCTTCCCGGCATCGCGGCGGCGGGGGAGGAGCCTGCGCCGCCGCCCGCCATCACCGTCGATCCGGACTACGTGCGGCGACTTCTCGGCATCGACCTCTCGCAGGAGGAGCAGTGCGACGCCCTCAGGCGCCTCGGCTTCGCGGCGGGTGGCGACCGGGCGTTGGCGGTCACGCCGCCCTACTGGCGCATCGACGTCCTGGAGCCGTGGGATGTCGCGGAGGAGGTCCTCCGATCGGTCGGCATCGGCCGTCTGCCGGAGGAGCTGCCGCCGCCCGCGCCCCGCATCGCGGAGCCGCCGACCTACGCCTTGCGGCTCGAGGCGTTGGCGGCGCTGGAGGCGCTGGGCTACCGCGACGCCCTGAGCTACTCGCTCTGCGACCCGCGGGAGCTCGAGGTCCTGGGTCGCCCTGCCGAGGTGGCGACCGCCAACCCGCTGGCCGTCGACATGCAGGCCCTGCGCACGACGCTTCTCCAAGGGCTCCTCAAGGCGGCGCGCCACAACCTCGCCCACGGTCGGCAGGAGATCGCGCTCTGCGAAGCGGGCCGCGTCTTCGGCCGTGACGGGGACGCCGTCGTCGAGACCGAGATGCTCGCGGCGGTGCTCGCGGGCAGTCGGCTGCCCTTCGGACGCTACGATGCGGAGCGCGTCGACTTCTTCTCGCTCAAGGGCGACATCGAGGCGGCCCTCAGGCTTCTGCGCGTCGGTGACCTCGACTTCGCCCCGAGCCAGGATCCGGCGCTCCATCCCGGCCGGCAGGCCGACGTCTACAGCGGGGGTCGCCACCTCGGCCGGCTGGGCGAACTGCACCCCAGCGTGCAGCGGCGCCTCGAGCTCGACCTGCCGGTCATGGTGGGGGAGTTCCGCCTCGCGGAGATCGCCCTGGCGCAGATGACGGCGCGGGCGAAGTCGATGCCTCGGTTCCCTGCCTTGATCCGGGATCTTGCAGTTGTCGTCGATCAAGCAGTAACCTATGGGCGGTTGCGGCAGGTGTTGCGCGCGGCGCTCGGCGAGCTGCTGGTTGCCGAAACGCTGTTCGACGTGTTCACGGGATCGCCGGTGCCGGACGGAAAGAAGAGTCTGGCCCTGCGTCTTACGCTGCAGAGCCCGGAGCGTACGCTGACCGACGCGGATGCCGAGGCGGCGATCGCGCGGGCACTCCAGGCACTCGGGGAACATTGCGGCGCGCAGCTGCGCTAGGTCGAAAGGGAATGGCCGGCGGATATGCCGCGACCAGGAGGAGATACCGTGTCGGACCTGACGAACCCCTTCCTTATCGTGCAGGGGCAGCTTCATCGCGCAGTCAAGAATCTGGGCCTGTCCGAAGACGTCTACGAGATGTTCAAGGAGCCGTTCCGCATTTCGCGGGTTTCGGTGCCGGTGCACATGGACGACGGAACCATCCAGACATTCATCGGTTTCAGGGCGCAGCACACCGACGTGACCGGCCCGACCAAGGGCGGCATCCGCTTCCACCAGGACGTCAACGAGGACGAGGTCAAGGGACTCTCGATGTGGATGACGTTCAAGACGGCCGTCATGGGCCTGCCGTACGGCGGCGCCAAGGGCGGCGTCATTTGTGATCCGGGCAAGCTTTCCGAGCGCGAGCTCGAAGAGCTTTCGCGCGGCTACATCCGCTACCTCGCGCCCGTGATGGGCCCGGAGATCGACATCCCGGCGCCGGACGTCAATACGAACCCCAAGATTATGGGCTGGATGCTCGACGAGTTCGACAAGGTGCGCGGCCACCACACCCCGGGCTTCATCACCGGCAAGCCGCTCGTCCTGGGCGGATCGCTCGGACGGGACGCGGCCACCGGCCGCGGCGTGCTCTTCGTCGTGCTGCGCGCCATGGACCGCCTCGGCATCGACCCGAAGCACGCGACCGCCGCGGTCCAGGGCTTCGGCAACGTCGGCTCGCACGCCGCGCGGCTCCTGCACGAGGCCGGCGTGACGATCATCGCGGTGTCCGACGTCCGCGGCAGCGCCTACAACCCGAACGGCCTCGACATCCCGGAGCTGCTCAAGTACGTCGACGAGCACCACACCACCAAGGGCTTCCCGGGCAGCACCGAGATCTCGAACGACGAGCTCTTCGCGCTCGACGTGGATGTCCTCGTGCCGGCGGCCCTCGAGAACCAGATCGACGGCAAGCGCGCCGAGAAGGTGCGCGCCCGCATCATCGCCGAGGCCGCGAACGGCCCGACGACGCCGGAAGGCGACCAGCTGCTGCGCGAGCGCGGCATCTTCGTGATTCCGGACATCCTCTGCAACGCCGGTGGCGTGACGGTGTCCTACTTCGAGTGGGTCCAGAACACCATGGGCTACTACTGGCCGGAGGAAGAGGTCAACGAGAAGCTCCTGCGCATGATGAACGACGCGTTCGACACGATCTACGCGATGCGCAACGAGCACAAGGTGACGATGCGCGAGGCGGCCTACCTGGTCGCGGTGCACCGGGTGGCCGAGGCGGCCAACGCCCGCGGCTGGCTGCGCGTCAACTTCCACCACGAGGTGCCGCAGGCCCTGCTGCGCGGCGCCGGCGACTGATTCCGAGATCATAGCGGTCAGCGCACGCCTCGTGGGGTCCGCCCCGCGGGGCGTGCGTTTATGTAGATCCAGGCAGAGGTGAAGCATGCCGCCTCTCAGGGCAGACTACGCCGGGGAGGGGAGCGGCTTGGAGTTTCAGTGGCACGATATCCTTGCGGAACTTTGGCGCACGGGACTCCTCTACGTGCTGGCCTTTGTCGTATTCCGCCTCATGGGCAAGCGATCGGTCAGCCACATGGCACCGTTTGACATCGCCGTCGTGATCATCATCGGCGAAGCCGTGGCCATCGGCATCGAGGAAACCACGAAGTCGATCTTCCTGCCCATCGTGTCGATTGTCACCCTGGGTCTTTTGCAGTTTTTCCTGACCTGGATCAACATCAAGTGGCGCGCGCTCGAGCAGGTGTCGCAGGGTGTGGCCAGAGTTCTGGTCGACAAGGGCAAGATCAAGCACCAGAATATGCAGCGGGAGCACCTCTCGCAGTCGGACCTCATGATCAGCCTGCGCGAGCAGGGGATCGACAGCATCGAGGACGTCGAGACGGCGCGCCTCGAGCCGACGGGCAAGGTCTCGGTGCTGCCCAAGACTACTGCCCTGCCGGTCACCGCGGGCCAGATCGGCCTGCCGGGCGGCGAGACGCTCGTGCACTACCTCGATCGCAAGTTCGAGGAGATGCGGCGCGGTGGCGACTGATCCCCGGAGGTGTGCTGGTTTTTGGACGAACGTAGCCTGCGCCTGCTCGAGTTCCGGGCCGTGCAGGATAGGCTGGCGTCGCGCTGTGATACGACGCTCGGCCAGGCCGCGGCCCTCGATCTCCATCCGGAGGACGACCAGGGCCGGGTGCGCTGGCGTCTCGCGCGCACCGCGGAGGCCCGTCGGCTTCTCGACCGTACCGGCGGCCTTCCGCTCGGCGGCGTCCGGGACGTCGGCCCGCACCTCAGGCGCGCGGCCGTGGGCGGGACGCTCACGGTCGAGGACCTCTCGCAGGTCGAGCAGAGCCTGTCGGCCATGCGGCGCAGCCGCCAACAACTGCTCGCGGGCCGCGAGGACTGGCCGGTGCTCTGGGAGGACGGCCAGCTGCTGACCGAACTTCCGGCGCTGGAGCAGGCCCTCGGGCGTTCCCTGGGACCGGAGGGTCTGCGCGACGAGGCCAGCCCGGAACTCGGCCGCCTGCGCCGCGCGAAGCGCGAGAAGGAGCAGGCCCTGCGCCAGAGGCTCGAGGCCCTGCTGCGCAATCCGGACCTCAGTAGATATCTGCAGGATCCGCTGATTACGCTGCGAGGCGGCCGCCTCTGCGTGCCGGTGCTGCGCGAGCACCAGCAGCGCATTCCCGGCGTGGTGCACGACGCCTCGCAGACAGGACAAACCCTGTTCGTCGAACCGCTCTTCGCCCTCGAGATGGGCAACGAGGCGCATGCCCTCGCGCGCCAGGCGGAACAGGAGGAGGAGCGCATCCTCGCGGCCTTCAGCCGGCAGGTGGCAGCCGAGGCCCTGCCGATCGAGGCGGGGCTGGCGGCGACCGCCGCGCTGGACCTCGCCCTCGGCCTCGCCAGGCTCGCGAGCGACATGAACGCGGTGGAGCCGGAGATCAACCAGGGCGGCCGCCTGCGGCTGCGCGCCGCGCGTCACCCGCTGCTGCAGGACCCCGTGCCAATCCATCTCGAGATGGGCCCCGGCAGGCGGCTCCTCGTCGTGACGGGACCGAACACGGGCGGCAAGACGGTGAGCCTCAAGACGGCCGGTCTCCTTCAGGCCATGGCGCAATGCGGCATGCACCTGCCGGCCGAGGCCGGCACCAGTGTGCCGGTATTGCGCGACATCCTCTGCGACATCGGCGACGAGCAGTCGATCGAACAATCGCTCTCCACCTTCTCGTCGCACATGACGGCCATTGTCGAGATTTGCAGGCGCCTGGGACCGGACGTGCTGTTGCTGCTCGACGAGGTGGGGGCGGGCACCGACCCGCAGGAAGGGGCGGCGCTCGCCCAGGCCATCCTGGAGCGCATCGCCGAGAGCGGTGCCCTGGGCCTCGTCACGACGCACTATGGCGAGCTGAAGGCGTTCGCCTATGCGGCCGAGGGCGTCGAGAACGCGTCCATGGCGTTCGACCCCGAGACGCTGCAGCCGAGCTACCGCCTGCAGCAGGGGGCTCCGGGAAGTTCCTACGCCTTTGTCATCGCCGGCCGGCTGGGGCTCGATCCCGGCATCGTCGCCCGCGCCAAGGGCCTTCTGGGCGAGGAGCAGCTGCGGCTCACCGAGGTGCTGCAGAAGGTCGACAGCCTGAGGCGCCGCCTGGAGGAGGAACTGGCCGCGGCCGAGACCGCCGCACGGGCCGCCCAGGCCGAATGGGGGCGGAGCGAGGAGCTACGGCGGGAGGCCGAGGAGGAGCGGCGGACGGTGCGGCAGCAGCTGCGCCAGCGCCTGGACGCGGAGGTCCAGGCGGCGAGGCAGAGCCTGCGTGCCGCCAGGGACGCCCTGCGCCAGCAGGAGCTCGAACGCAGGCGCGAGGACGCGCTCATGGAGGCGCGGCGGCACATCGAGGGCGTCGAGGCCAGTTTGAGCGACGACGAGCCCCAGGCCCCGCCGCCAGGACCGGCGCCGGAAGGCGTATCGCCAGGCGATCGCGTCTTCGTGCCTCAGGTGGGGCAGGAGGGGAACGTTCTTTCGGCGCCCGACGTGGCCGGCCGTGTCTGGGTCGCCGTGGGCAGCCTGCGCCTGCAGTCCGCCGTCTCGGACCTGCGCGTCGCCAAGGGCAAGAAGAAGCAGCAGGCGACGAAGAGCGCAGCGGGCTGGTCTGCTCTGGCCCAGCAGAAGGCGGAGACGGTGCAGAGCGAGATCACGCTCATCGGCATGCGCGCTGAGGAGGCCCTCATGGTGCTCGACCGCTACCTCGACGATGCGCAGGTGGCAGGACTTCAAACCGTGCGCGTGATTCACGGCAAGGGCACCGGGGCTCTGCGTACGGCTGTCCATGGCTTTCTGCAGGGCGACCGGCGCGTCAAGGGGCACCGGCTCGGGGCGCAGGGCGAGGGCGGCGTAGGCGCGACGGTGGTCGACCTGGACGTCTGACGGCACGTCAGGGCGGCCCTTTGCGGCGTCTAGGCAAAGGAGTAGCATGGGCCGTGGACTGAAAGGCCTGGAAGGGAGATCGTGACGCTTGGTGAAACGCGCGGAACCCTATCGCATCAAGTCTGTGGAACCTCTGCATATGACAACGCGCAAGGAGCGCGTAGAAGAGATTGAAGCAGCGGGCTACAACACCTTCCTCATTCGCTCGCGCATGGTCTACATCGACCTTTTGACCGACTCCGGCACCAATGCGATGAGCGACCGCCAGTGGGCCGCGCTGATGGTGGGCGACGAGGCCTACTCGGGCTCGGAGAGCTTCTTCCACTTCGAGAAGGCGGTCCAGGATGTCTATGGCATGCCGTACGTGGTGCCGACGCACCAGGGGCGCGGTGCGGAGCACATCCTGTCCCAGGTCCTGATCAAGCCGGGCGACGTCATCCCGGGCAACATGTACTTCACCACCACCCGCGAGCACCAGGAACTGGCCGGCGGACGGTTCGTGGACATCATCTGCGACGCCGCCCACGATCCCCAGGACCTGAGCCCTTTCAAGGGCAACGTCGACCTCGGCAAGCTGGAGCAGGTCTTCAAGGAGGTCGGGCCGGAGCACGTTCCGTACGTGTCGATCGCCCTGACGGTCAACATGGCCGGCGGCCAGCCGGTCTCCCTCGAGAACCTGCGGGCGGTGCGCGCCCTCTGCGACCGCTACCACGTGCGCCTGTACATGGACGCGACGCGGGCCGTCGAGAACGCGTTCTTCGTGCAGGAGCGGGAGCCGGGGCAGGCGGACCGGCCGATCCGCGAAATCTTCAAGGAGCAGTTGTCCTACGTGGACGGCTGCACGATGTCCGGCAAGAAGGACAACCTCGTCAACATCGGCGGCTTCCTTGCCACGCGGGACCCCGAGGTGTTCGAGGCCGCTCGTGAACTCCTCGTGGTCTTCGAAGGCTTCCCTCACTACGGCGGCCTCGCGGGACGCGACATGGAGGCCATCTCCGTCGGTATCCGGGAGATGGTCGACGACGAGTACATCAAGCACCGCGTCCTGCAGGTGCGGGGGCTTGGAGAGCGCCTCCAGGCGGCGGGCGTGCCGATCGTGCTGCCTGTGGGCGGACACGGCGTCTTCCTGGACGCGCGCAGGTTCCTGCCGCACCTCCAGCAGGAGCAGTTGCCGGCACAGGCGCTCGCTGCGGCCCTTTACGTGCAGGGCGGCGTGCGCGCCATGGAGCGCGGCGTCGTTTCGTCCGGCCGCGACCCCGTGACGGGCGAGAACCACCACCCGAAGCTTGAACTCGTGCGCCTGACCGTTCCCCGCCGCGTCTACACGGAAAGCCACATGGACGTCGTCGCGGAGAGCGTCTCGGAGCTGTACCAGCACCGCAGCGAGATTCCAGGCCTCAGGTTCGTCCACGAGCCGAAGCGGCTCCGCTTCTTCACGGCCCGCTTCGAGCCGCTCTCGCCGTCGCCGGTCTTCCAGGCCTGAGCGCTGGGCGGCTCGCTGCTCGGTTTGGCACGACGTTCGCCGTTTTCAGGGACCGCGGCCCAGGCCGCGGTCCCTGCGCATTCCTGCCTGTACCGGCGGCATGCTAGGCGTGGAGGGATGTGCATGCAGGAAAGGTCGCCACTGGCCTGGCCGACCGTGCCCGACGCCCGCAGACGAGCGTGGCCAGCGGCGCTTTTGAGTGGTGCCGTCGGCATCGCTGCGATCGCCGAGGGTCACGGGACCGGCCGAATCGCCGTCGCCATCGGACTGGCCGCCATGGTGGCCGTGCCGTTCGCGGCGTTGGCCCTGGTCGAGGGGCGGCTGCAGCGCCAGGCCCTGCATCTGCGGGCGGGGCAGATCGCCCAGCTGCGGTGGCGTGAGACGTGGCAGCGCCTGTCCCAATGGGAGGTCTACGACGCCATCGCGCTTCTGCTGCGGCACGACGGCATACGCGTCGACTGGCTGCCGGCGCCATTTGAGGCGGAGGACGCCTTCTTCGGCGTCACGGGAGCCAGCCTTGAGGGTGGCAGGGTGGTGGTGCGGGTGCTCCGGGACGTGACGCTGGACACCGAGGAACTGGGGCGGGCGGTCGGACGCGCGGTGCTGGCCGGGGCAGACCGCCTGATGCTCGTCGCTCTGCGCGGCACGGAGCTGCCGAAGTCCCTCAATCCGCCGACGGCGCCTGGCAAGCTTGAGATCGTGGTGCTGGGCGAGGGCGATGTCCTGCGGCGCGCCGAGGAACTGGCCCCTGGCGGGCCTGACGTCGCGTAGAATCGGGAATTATGGTTCCGATGTTTCGCAATCTAGCCCTCCGCCGCATAACTTGCGGCGAGGGGGGTCGCACCATGGCACTGTTCGAGACGACATTCCCGCCTTACGTGCCGTTCGGCTCGCGCAACCTGAGCCTTACGAGCCCACCGAAGCGGGGAACCGACGTCGCGGTGTTCCAGGCGGTCTACAACCTGATGCTGAGGACGATGAATCCGCCGTCGGGCCCGATGGGCAGCCCGATCACGGTGGATGGCGTCTTCGGCTCCTCGTCGCGCCAGGCGGCGATCAACATCCAGTCCTACTTCGGACTCAGCGCCGACGGCATCGTCGGACCGAACACGTTCTTCGTGTTCGGACAGGGCAACACGTACGGCGGCCCTCCGTTCGGCAGCCGCACCCTGCAGCAGGGCATGTCGGGCGGCGACGTCACCGTCCTGCAGAACCGCCTGAACCTCTACCGCTACGCCTCCATCCTCGGCGGCCCCGCGACGGGCACGTTCGACAGCCGCACCTCGAGCGCGGCCTTCGCCTTCAAGCAGGACGCGATCGCGAACGGTCAGACCGGGCTCACGGCGAACGGCGTCGTCGGCGACGGCACGTTCGACGCCCTCTGGCTCTACACCGGCGCCGGTGGGCGTGGCATCCTCTCGGGACGCAACGGGTTCGACGTGGTGATGATCCAGGTGCTCCTGCAGCGGCTCGGCTACTACAGCGGCCTGATCACGGGCTACTACGACGGTGCGACGATCAGTGCCGTCCGGGCCTTCCAGGCCGCGCGCGGCATCGGCGTGGACGGCCAGGTGGGACCCGCCACGTTCCACCAGTTCGGCATCGTCAACCCGTTCGACGCGCCGCAACCGCTCGGCCTCGCGTGGCCGACCGCACCGGTGGCGCAGGTCAGCGTCTGCTCGGTCGGGCTCGTGAGCCAGACGATGGACCTGCACCCGTACGGCTCCGCCAGCCTCGTGATCAACGAGGCGGAGGGCTTCGAGAGCGTCAACGTGGTCGGCAACTTCCTGCCGGATCCCTCGACGTTCGGGTCGTCCTACGGGGCCTACGCCTTCCAGATCATGTCGCCGTCTAGCACCGTGGTGGCGCAGATCCTGATGTCGGCGCTGCCGACCGCCGCAGCGACCGGCGACTGGGCAGGAGCCTATTCGCCTGGCGTTTCGAGCATCCCGAAGGGGCTCGTGCAGGTTTTGCCCACGCCGACCGGCTCGCCGAGCGGGCCGTACGGGCCGGTGGTCCTGCAAGGCAATCTGGCGAGCTGTCACTGATCGGCGAGACCGGAAGCGGGGTGCCGCGAGCACCCCGCTTCCGTGTGTTCAGGCGGCAGGCGGTGTTTGTAATTTCCAGGCTTGCACGCCTGGCAAGACGGTGCTAGGATGTCGTTCGTCACCGAAATATTCAAGTCCGTATTGCCTGTCAGCGAAGGAGTGAACAGCCGCGGATCGCCAGTCGCAGGTGCGCCACCTGATGAGCCAGGTTCGTCGCCTGAACCGCATGATGCACGGCCGCCTGAAGCCGATGCACCTGGACATCTCCATCGCGCAGCTCACCGTTCTGCGCCTGATGGCGGAGAGCGGGCCGCTGCGCATGAGCGATGTCGCCCGCGAAGTGGGGCTGTCCGCGAGCAGCGTCACCGGCCTCTTCGACCGACTGGAAGCGGAAGGTCACATCGAGCGCCGGCGTAGTCTGGAGGATCGCCGCGAGGTCAGCGTCGTGCTCACCGAGCGGGCGCGGGGCATGCTCGAAGAAGCCAACGCGCAGATCGTGCGGGAAGTGGAGCGGCTCTTCGCGCCCCTGAGCGACGAGGATCTGGAGACCATCACGCGGCTCATCGCGAAGCTTGTGCAGGACGAGGAGTAGGGCAGGGGGGGAAGGCGCCGTCCTTCGGCGCGGTTTATGAAGCTTGGCAGACTGATCCTGATCGAAGTCGTGATCGTCCTCGTTGTAGCGATTCTGGCCCTCGGCGGGTACTACTTCTACTACCAGGGCCAGAACTACGTATCCACCGACGACGCCCAGCTGACGGCGGGCCTCGTGACGTCTGTGGCGCTTGCGCCCGGGCAGGTCGTAGGCTCGCTGCCGACGGTGGGCAAGTACTACAAGTCAGGCTCGACCCTGATGAAGGAGAAGGTTGCGGTGCCCGCGCAGGGCACGCACCCCGCCACCAGCACGACCGTGGACGTGACCGCCCCGGTGTCGGGCCGCATCGCGTCCGTGGAAGTGCTTGCCGGCCAGTATGTCCAGCCTGGCACACCCCTGGCGCAGATGGTGGGCTGGGAAGGCAACACGGTCGTCGCCTACGTGCCGGAGACGCAGATCGGCTCCGTGAAGGTCGGGCAGGCGGTCGATGTCACGATCGACGCGTACCCGAACGACACGTTCCCGGGCCACGTCCAGGCGATCGTGCCAGCCACGCAGGCGGCGCTCTCCATCCTGCCCACGACACAGAGCAGCGGCACGTTCACGAAGGTGACCCAGCGCGTGCCGATATATGTCAAGTTCGAGAACCCTGACAACGCCGACCTGTACATGGGCCTCTCGGTCGAAGTGCGGATCCACACAGGGTCATGAAGCGGCTTTGGATGCCGATCGCCTTCCTGGTGCTCGCGGCGCTCGGCATGGCGGCCATCGCCTTCAACTTCAGCATCAACCGCCAGGATTGGGCGAGCACGGACAACGCGGAGCTCGTCGCGCCGACCTACGCGGTGATGACGCCCCAGGCGGGCCGCATCGGTCGCTGGACGTCGCGCGATCCCGGCAGCAGGGTGCAGGCGGGCACGGAGCTCGGGGTCCTGCAGGGCGTCACGGGAAGCGTCGTGCTGCGCGCGCCGCATGTCGGCCGGTTCGTGGGAGACTACGCCTATGCGGGCGACCTCGTCAGCCAAGGTCAGGAAGTCGCGTTGATCGCCGATCTGGGTCGGGCGTACGTGCTCGCCTACGTGGATGAGGACAGCGCCGGAGGGATCCGGGTCGGCCAGACGGCCGACATGCGCTTTGCCAGCGATCCGGGCAGCCTCGTGGTCGGACACGTGGAGCGGATCTATCCCGCGGTCGCGTCGGTTGTCTGGCCGGTGCCCAGCCTGAGCACCGGGCAGGCGTTCTCGAAGTCGGCGCAGTGGGTGCCGGTAAAGATCTCGATGCCGGCGAGCAGCAGTGTCGGGCGCTACCTCGGCATGTCGGCCTCGGTGCGCATCGCGATCGGAGGTGGCGGGTCTTGAGCGACAAGGTGGACGGGAACGACACAACGCGGAACGAGCCCATGCCCGCCGAGGAGAAGGAGCACCAGGAGCACCACGTGCCGCGGCATCTCGCATCGTCGGACAAAGGCCCGGGCGAGTCCGGCCTGGAGGTCCGGGAGCCGGCGGGCGAGCTGACCGACGAGGAGCGCCTGGCGGCCGCAGAGTCGACCGTGGCGGGTCCCGCCTACGAGGTCGGCGGCGAGCACGGCCCGGAAGTGCAGGTCGACCACTGGATCGTGGCCCTCCTGGTCACGGTGATCGGCGGGTTCATGGCCATCCTCGACTCGTCGATCGTCAACGTGGCCATTCCGAAGATCATGTCGGTGTTCGGCATGAGCACAAGCCAGGTGCAGTGGATCGTCACGATCTATATGCTCACCCTGGGCGTCGTCGTGCCGACCAGCGCGTGGATCGGCGACCGCATCGGCTACAAGCGCCTCTACGTCCTGTCTCTTGCGGTCTTCACGATCGGCTCGGCGCTGAGTGGCCTCAGTTGGAGCGGCAGCGCCCTGATCGGCTTCCGCGTGCTACAGGCTCTCGGCGGCGGCATGATCATGCCCGTGATGACCTCGATGGTCTACCGCATGGTGCCGCGCAACCGGATCGGCAGCGCCATGGGCATCCTCGGTGTGGCGATCATCGTGGCGCCAGCCCTCGGCCCGACCGTCGGCGGCTACCTCGTGCAGTTCGTGGACTGGCGGCTGATCTTCTACATCAACGTGCCGATCGGCATCTTCGGCATCCTGGCCGCGCAGCGGGTGCTGCCGAACTTCCAGCGCCATCCGGTGGGCCGCTTCGATACGGTCGGCTTCCTTTCGTCGGCGGGAGGTCTCTTCACCCTGCTGTACGCCCTGTCGCAGGGTCAGACGCTTGGCTGGACCAGCGAGAACATCGTGCTGATGCTGGTCGGGGCGGGAGCGCTGCTGATCTTCTTCGTGTGGTGGGAGATGCTCGTCGAGCATCCTCTCTTGGACGTGCGCGTGTTCCGCTACGGCATCTTCACCTGGTCCAACCTCCTCGTGATCGCCACCACGGTGGCGCTCTTCTCAGGCGTCTTCTACATCCCGCTGTTCCTGCAGAACATCGCCGGCATGGGTGCGCTCGAGACTGGTCTCATCCTGATGCCGTCCGCCTTGATGAGCGGCGTCATGATGCCGATCTCCGGTCGCCTGTTCGACCGCCTTGGGCCGAGGCCGCTCGCTTTCGTCGGCCTGGTCATCGTGGCGTTCGCGACGTTTCTGATGCACAACCTCAACGTCTACACGCCGACGTCGACGATCGTGTGGTGGCTCGTGGTCCGCGGTCTCGGCATGGGCTTCATGATGATGCCCGTGCAGGCCGCGGGACTGAATGCCATCCCGACGCGCATGGTCGGGCAGGCGTCCGCGTTCTCGAACATCATCCAGCGCGTCGCCGGTTCATTCGGCATCGCCTACCTCACGTCGTACCTCGACGGCAGGATGGCTTCGCACACGAACGACCTGACGGCCGCGATCGCACCGAATCACCCGGCTGTGATTCAGCTGCTGGCCGCCATCGGCCACCAGTTTGGCGCATGGTTCCCGGGACTGCAGCCGACCGTGCTCGGCAACCTGTTCCTGTCGGGCATGGTTTCGCAGCAGTCGTTCGTCAGCGGCATCGACGATGTCTTCCTGCTGACGACCTTGATCCTGATCGTGGCGTTCATCCCGGTGATGTTCCTCCACAAGACGCACGGCGAGGGCGGCGGCATGATGCCCATGGGCGGGGAGTAGCTAGATTCCGCTGAAAAAGTCTCTGGATAAAGTCATTACAGGCGATTTGAGACATGGGCGCGCCACATGCAGCCGCGAAAGCGCCGCACCACCAGTCCGAAGCTAGATAGAACGGCGCCGGGGTGATTAGCCCCGGCGCTGCTTCTTGTCGATGTTTCGGACGCTGGATCCGACGCGGCACGGTTACGCTGCCTGTTACCGCGGTCCTGCCTCGCTCTCCGCCGCCTCCGGTACGGCGCCAGGGTCTTTCGTGAGGGAGCGCTGCAGCGCCAGCACGACGCAGAGCAGGCCACACCCCAAGATGAGGAAGACGAGGTCCATCCGGCCGGTTCCAAGCAGCCCGAGCAGCGGGAAGAGCGCGATGGTCAGCCCCACAAACACGGTGTCGACCGCGGACAGCGCGGTCGCGCGCAGTTCCGCGGGTGCCCGTCGAATCAGCTCCGCACTCGTGAGCACGACCGCCGCGCCGCTCCCCGCCCTGCCGATGCCGAGCCCTGGGATGCCGAGCCAGAGCGCACCTCTTCCCGGCGCGGCGCGCATCAGCGCCGAGAGCGGGTAGCCCCAGTACAGGAGGCGCAAGAGCCCTCGCTGCCGGTTCTGGGGCACCCGGCCGACGGCCCAGGTGGTCAGCCATGCGAGCGCCGAGGCGACGCCGAGCAGGACGGACGTCAGTCCTGGCGTCAGCCCGACGCCGCGAAAGAGCGCCTGCGTGTACTCGGTGCCAACCTGCGAGAAGGCCCAGAGCGGCGCAACCAAGAGGCCGAAGCGCCAGTACCCGCGGCTGGCCGTCACGAACGCGCGCAAGGTGGCCCAAGGGGTCTCAGTCGGTCTGCTCGCCCCCACCCTCGAGACCGGTGGCAGACGGGGCAGGGTGAGCGCTACGAGGGACGCCAGTAGGCCGCCGAGGGCGTCCAGGGCGTAGAGCAGGGTGAACGAGACATCCGCGATCAGGCCACCGCCGAGTCCGGCCGCGAGGGCCGCAGCCTGCTGCATTGCGTAGTAGCCGGCGAGACGCCCGGAGAACGCGTGCTCATCCGACCCGCCGGTGCGCTCGGTGAGCCTGCGCAGGTACGCCACGTCCACTCCGGACGGGAGCGTGAGCGCGAGCGACGTGAGCACGGATCCCGCCGCGACGAAGCCGAAGCCTTTGCCAGCCTCGAGGTAGCAGAGGCTCGATAGGGCCTTTGCAAGCCCGCCGGCAATGAGCAGTCCGCGGGCACCGAGGCGATCCGCCGCGAAGCTGCTGGGGACGTCGAAGACCATCCGTCCCGCCTGCATCAGGGCGTAGCTCACGCCCACCTGCCAGGCCGCGTACCCGAGGTGGAGCAGGTAGAAGAGCCAGAGAAACTGGTCCAGGAAGAGAGAGGAGAACAGCCCAAAGGCATAAACACGCCGCCACAACGCCTATCACCCTTTTCTCAACCCTCAGTTTCAGAAGTGTGTGGGAATCCGAGGGGTTGGGTATACTGATCCTCGAGGTGGAACATCGTGGCAATTTCTGCAGTACAGCAGCTTGCACAAGTCATCAGCCAGCTCCCGCCGCTCGACCAAGAATTCTTGTACCGTCGCCTGGAGCGCCTTCTCCAGCCCAAACTCAGCCCACAGGTCGTCGTTGACTTCAGGGAGAAGCGGTTTGCCAACGGCTTCAGTTGCCCTCACTGCAAGAGCACCCACATCCACCGTCACGGCAAGTACAAGGACCGCTGGCGCTACCGCTGCGTTGACTGTGGGAAGACCTTCAATGATGCCACCGCTTCGCCGCTCGCGGGTTCACACCGCGACATCGCCACCTGGCTCAAGTACGCGAAGTGCATGAGCCAGGGGATGACGATACGGCAGTCCGCTCAGGAGGTTGGCGTCAGCGTCCCCACTGCCTTCTACTGGCGGCACAAGATCTTGACCGCACTGCGCAACCTGCCAAAGCCCTCCTTGACGGGCATTGTGGAAGCCGATGAGACCTTCTTCCTGGAGTCGCAGAAGGGGTCCCGCCAACTCAAGCGACCTGCCAGGCACTCAGGTGTCAAGGCACCACTGCGCGGCATCAGCCACCATCAGGTCTGCGTCCTTGTCGCCCGTGACAGGCAGACATCAACCGTGTCCGAGGTCGTCGGGCGTGGGCGCGTAACGGCGCAGCAGATAGGCGCTGCCCTGGACGGAGTGCTGCACGACTGCGTACTCTGTACTGACGCCGCAAGTGCGTACCGCACATACGCGAACGACAAGGAGATCCCGCTAGAAGCCCTAAACGCTAGGCGGGGGGTAAAGAAGCGGGGCATTTACCACCTCGGCAACGTGAACGGCTACCACAGCCGCCTGAAGAGATGGATCCGCCCCTTCAACGGCGTGAGCACCAAGTACCTGCCGAACTACC
This sequence comes from Bacillota bacterium, assembly GCA_021799275.1. Classification (GTDB taxonomy): domain Bacteria; phylum Bacillota; class Sulfobacillia; order JAJZYS01; family JAJYTV01; genus JAJZQO01. The sequence goes on along the minus strand of JAJZAT010000041.1, from coordinate 2,305 downwards.
TTGTCTGGTTCCAGCGTATAGATTCCACGAATAACATCCCCCGTAACGTGGTTGCCAGTCGTCTGCTGGATCACTGTCACACGCCGATGGTGTTCACTACAACGAAAGATCTTGGTTGTACTTGAGCATGACTTGAAATGGAGTATACTGGAAATAGGAGGAATAGGAATGAACAAACTAATGGTTGCCATTGGGGTTATAGCATTGGGGGTAATCGCAGGAGGATGCAGTTCCAGCCCTTCGGTGACGCCAAATCAGGGCAAGCCAATGGCGAGTGCAGCGTGCTCTTCGCCACAGACCGTCTATCTCTTTCCTGGCGGTGTGACGGGCGCGGGAATCAATCCGCCAGGGGGGAATGCCTACTGGCTGCGCCTCTCGCTGGCTACGCTCTCAATGAACCGCCATGCAGTTGAGAAGGATCAACTTGTGGAAGCTGCAATTCCATCTGATGCCGGATGGACCGTAAGAGATGTTACATTCAGTCCGAATGACGGCAAGAGGATCTCTCAGTCCTGGCGGAGCGCAAAGGACAGCGTGGCAAAGGTTTTGTCCGCTGAGGTTTGTTTTCAGTCTTGGAGTAAAGCAAGCATCTTGAAACTGTCTGTTGTTACGGGCTCGATCGCTGAACGAGCACAACACGTGGCTCGTGGGATGTTCGCCGCAGGTCCGAGCGTTCTAAAACCAGGCGATGCGTTTTTCGTGGCTGTGTACGCAGGTAGTTCGGATGGTTGGGTGTATAGTACCACGCAGTCCAACCCCCACCTTGCCTGGTACGCGGTCAATGTCAACGTTGCAAAAACATACCCAGTCTCTCTTGCACACTTCACGTCCACTGGCAATATCGACATCTACGAATTTCAGCTTCCAGAGTCCATGCTAACTGGCACATACCAACTTACGCCCTTGGCTCTAGCACCAGCCTCAGGGGGCATGGCGATGGACGGGGACTTCTCATTCCGGGTTGAATAGCAGAATGCGCTTCTGAGGAGCGTTCCAAGCGCCTGTCGCGATGTGGTACTAGCGATAGTCGCTCGTCTATTTGATCTCCTGCTTCCACAAAGTTTGTGAACAGAGGTTTTCTCAAAGGTTCAGGCGTGCGACTTCGGACTTGGGTCGCACGCCCGCAATGAGGCATCCATGCCACACTGCGGGCTCAGGCAAGTGCGATCGACAAGAAGTTTCCTCCTCGCAGCAATTCGTATCGTAAGGAACGTTTCACGATACTCTGTCATCCTTCGCCGTCCGAGCGCGCGCACCTACCACAGGCTGCTGCTCCTATTAAGGGATTTGCCCATCCACGGCGAATTGGTTAGGTGCTTAAACCAAGCAACTCGCGAGGAGGGTAAACCCCGGGGTTACGGTTGTTCTTCATCGCGAAGGCCGTTCCCGCCGGGGGCCGAGCATGATCAAGACGGACGCGATGCAGCTGGATCTGTGGAGCGCGGTGCTGCCGCCCGAAGTGTGGGAACTGCCAGGAGAACTACAAAGGGTCGACCGGCTGCTACAGAGCCCGGGGATCCTTGCGCCGTTGGCGGACGTGCTGGATGCGGAGCGCGGCAGGCCTTCTCTTCCGCTGACCCAAGTCGTGCGGCTGTTCTATCTGAAGGAACGGTACCAGCTCAGCGACGCGGTACTGCTGCAGGAAGTATCGGACAGCATCCACTGGCGGCGGTTCTGCCGACTGGGCCTCACGGACCCGGTGCCGCACTCGACGAGCCTAACGAAGTGGCGTCATCGGCTCGGTCCAGAGGCGATCGCCCAGGTCAACGCGGCGGTGATCGACGGGCTGCGTGACCAGAAGGGAGGATGGCCCGAAGCCTGTTGAAAATCGAATCCCAGGGTGACGGTCTGGCCGGCGAGGTGGCCGGGCGGGCGTGAGGAGCAGGGTATGGTGAGGGGCTCGGGCTTGAAGGCGGCGGAGGACGTGCAGGGCATTCTCGAAGAGATCGGCGGACGACTGGCACAGGCGGCGCAATCAGTGGAAGCGATGGGCCAGACGGTGGCTGCGTTGGCCGAGGGGTTGGCGGGGACGGACGCGGAAGGTTTGGCGCAGGCGGCGACGACACGGCTGATCGGCTTGGCGCTGGGCGCGTTGGCCGTGCCGGAGGGGTTGTCGTCTCTGGCGGTTGCAGGGAAGCGTGCGTCCCAGGGCGGACGAGGCGTTCCCGATGTCCGGCGGGGAACCAGCCAGGAGGTTGGGCTCGTGGCCATCCAGGCGCGCATCCTGGAGGATCTGCCGATGGCGGTCGTCGAAGTGGGGACGGCGGGCTCCCCGAGGGGCGACCAGCTCGTGGCCGTCGGGATC
>JAJZAT010000011.1 GCA_021799275.1 Bacillota bacterium | reverse complement strand
TTTGAGGAGGAGTTACCTGCATGAAGCGCATCGTTGACGTCCTCGTAGCCGCCGCGATCGTGGTCATCCCCGCCCTCGCCGTCGCCCAGGCTCCCGCCGCTTCCGTCGCCACCACCACCAGCCACCACTACCTCGCTTCCTCCCTTATCCAGCCTGATTCTGCCGCCAGCCCCGGCGACCCGGGAGTCATCTAACCAACTCGAACCGACTCGGAATCAGATGGAGGTACCCATGGCCACTTCGACCAACCTTGCAACCGGTGTGCGTCTCCAGGAGCTCACCGTGGCCCTGCAGCCGGTCCTGAATCTGAGGACTGGCAAGGTGCACGGTTTTGAGGCTCTGCTGCGCGGCCCGGCTGGAAGCGACATCAACCCGCCGGCTTTGTTCCGCCGCGCCCGGCGTGAGCACTGGCTCGGTGAGCTGGAGGATCGCGCGAGGTCTCTAGCGTTCGAAGCGGCTGAGCGCTACCTTGAGGGGGAGGAAGTCCTCTTTCTCAATGGCGACGTCCGTTTCCCGATGCCCCCGCATAGCTACCCTCATGTCGTCATGGAAGTAAGCGAAGCCCAGGATGTCAGCCACCACCAAGTGGAGAACCTGCGCAGGCAGGGCATGAAGCTCTACCTGGATGACTACGGGGTCTCCCATGGCAACCTGGCGCGGATCCTGGACATCCGTCCGTGTGGGATCAAGGTGGACCGCTCGATTGTCCGAGGCATCAGCCAGGACGTCCGGCGCTTCGCAATCGCTCGAGCGCTGTCGTCTCTTGCGTCGGACCTCGGCATGGAGCTGGTGGCTGAGGGCATCGAGACCAGCGAGGATCTCGTAGCCTCCCGCCGCGCCGGCTTTACTCTGGGCCAGGGCTACTATCTCGGCCGACCCGTGGTGGACCCGGATCGGCAGGAAATCAACAGAGTCAGCCAACTCCTATCCGACTTGGTGATCGAGCGTGTCACGTCTGCGCGCTTCCGCCTTGTCGCTTCAAGCTTGTAGCTAGCGCAAGGCCGCATTCATCGGGAAGTCTGTTCAGCCGCCGTAATCTTTCGCCCCGTCGCGTGCATTGTGAGAGATGCGGCGCGACGGGGCCTTTATCTCATCCCTGTGATTCCAGTGGAGTCGGCTGATCTCGAAGGAGCTGAAGGGCCGCGGTCAAACGTCGCTCATGGCCATCCTTGACATCCGGGGGGATCGGAGAATCTGGCCGTTCTACGCCCAGGATCTCGGCGAGGATGCTCATGACAGCAATATTCGAACTGTCCGCATCGTCTCCCGCGCGCCGGTAGTCCTCAAGCGTAAGGCGGGCCAGTTCGACCCGGCCCTCGAACGTCTGGCAGAGGGCAGTTTCAGCCAGGAGCGCCGCAAGAACTCCACGGGGTAACAGGTCACGGAGTTCTAGCGCCTTACGTAGCTGAAGAAGGGCTTCCTCGTACCGCCCCGACCAGCGCAGTGCGACAGCGGTATAAGCAAGTGCCTCTGCCATTACCGTCTGATCTGCCGTCTTCAGACGCAGAATGCTTCGGAGCACTGGATTTGCGGCATCGGGACCCCGAAGCGCCAACGCCGTGATAGCCATACCCAACCGTGCGTCCAGGTAGTGCGGCCTACCCCGCAGAAGGTGCGCAGCGCGACGATAGCTCACGTCTGCTTGGGAATACATGCGCATGGCGAGTAGTCTGTTCGCCCTCGCAAGCCAAGCGCGCCCTAGTTCAGCCGTCATGTGCTGCTTGCCGAACAGACGAATGGATTCATCGAGTTTCGCTACCGCCTCGACATCGCGTCCCATTTGCCCAAGCGTTAGCCCCAGACTGTACGTTGCAACGCCAAGGGTATAGGCGTCAGCGGAACGCCGGGCCCAGCTCAAGTGCCGCTCGAAGCAACGCCTTGCTCGCGCGTAACGGCCCTGCGAGAAATGGAGACGTCCCAGCACGTAAACGACAGCGGCGAAGCAGCGCGCTTTCCCGCTGTTTCTGCTGACGATCAGCGCACGGCTCAAAGCCACCCTAGCGCTTCCGTTGTCGCCTTGCGCCAACAGTTCCCGACCAACCTCGAGAAGGCGTTCGCAATGGCTCTCTTCACGAATCCATTGCGTCAGCCACATATCCGCCGTCATGTCGAGGACTTGGACGATCCGCAGTAGAGCCTTGGCACTTGGGCTCCGACGCCCGCGTTCAATCATTGAGAGGTACGAACGAGGTAACTCGGCCCGCTGGGCCTCAACGGTCACGGTGAGCTGCAAGGACTTGCGACGCGTGCGCAGAACATCGCCGATGTTCAATGCCTCGCCCCCGCCCATCCGATACTGCAAGGGCCATTATACTTCACTTTACGTAGTTGCTATCATGCTGGTTCGACAGACGTCCCCCCGTTTCGTCGTGCAGCCGTCTCGGCGTTCCGCGTGCTTTGAAGGATCTGCAGAGCCTCCCTCACATGGTGCTCATGGTCGTCGGCCACCACGCCGTTAACCCGCTCCTGCGGCGGCTCTACTCTTAGTACTCTGGCCAGAATGCGCATTGCTGCGATGTCCTGTCCGTCTTTCTCGCCTAAAACCATTTTGTATTCTTCTACTGTCTTGAGAACTGATCCAAGATCGCCCATACGCGCGTAAGAAAGTGCCTCCTCGGCAAGGAGTGCAGCTACAAGCCTCGGCGGAAGCTGGTCGCGTGTCTCAAGGGCCGATCTTGCCTGGCTTACGGCTTCTTGGTACAAGCCCAACTCTCGCAGGGCTGTGGCGAGATTGTCACAGGCCTTTGCACGGACGATCACGCTTGTGTGTTCACCGTCGATGATCTTCCGGAACAGTGGCACGGAGGCGGACGGACCTTGCACGAACATCATCGTGATCGCGACTCCCAACAGGGCGTCATCCTGAAACGGTTGCCCCTTCAGGAAACGCACCGCGTTGCGGTACGCCTCGTGGGCTTCCATGTACATGCTCTGATCAAGCAGAAGGTTACCCTTGGCAAGCCACACCTTCCCAACGAGCGCCCAGAGCCGCAAAGTTCGAAATCCGCTTACTGCTGCGTCGTACTTTGCGAGTGCCTCGATCTCGTGCCCAGCTTTGGCCATGCATTGCGCAAGGTTAAAGTCCGTAGCAGCCTTCAACCGCACATCCTGTGAATGACTTACTGCGCGGGAAACCCGACGGAGCCACCGAAGAGCCTGCCCATAACGGCCTTCAGCATAACGTACGCGGCCCAGCAGCATGTAGATCTCACTATTGTACCGGCCGTTGCTATCAAAACGACTTGCGTGCAAAGCCCTTGTCAAAGCGCGCCGTGCGGCTGTATAGTCGCTCGCTTCAAACAACGCACGACCAAGGCTGACTAGTCGCTGACACCGCCATTCGTCCTCGAGAAAGGCAGGCAGCCAAGCCTCAGCCGGAATACCGAGCGTATTGGTAAACCGTACGAGCACCTCCGGGTTCGGTGCCCGCTGTCCCGTCTCCACCATGGAAAGGTACGAACGAGTTACGCCACCCCGGCTGGCCGCCTGGGCGACGGTTAAACCCAACTGCGTTCGCTGCTCCCTGAGAACGGTGTCTATGCTCACGGCCTGACCTCGTCACATTCCTGTAGGTAAAACATATACCCAAAGACTGCACGCTGACGCAAACTACAGCGAAAGGATTTCGAAACCCGTCCGGACGGCGCGGTCGCGGCCGAAAGCACATGGTCTGGCGGGTTTCGCAGCCGGAACCGCCTGGAGGCACCCATGACGACGTTGTACACTGCGACGGACAATGTGCGCCTGGACACCCTCACCGTTGCCCTGCAGCCCATCATGGATCTTCGCACTGGCCGCGTTCATGGCTTCGAGGCTCTCCTGCGCGGCCCCGACGGCAGCGACGTTCACCCGAAGGCCCTCCTGCGCAGAGCGCGCAAGGAGCATTGGCTCCTCGAGCTCGAAGCGCGAGCGCAGGGTCTTGCCTTGCTGGCTGCCGAGCGCTTTCTCCAAGGTAATGAGATCCTCTTTCTCAACGTCGACAGCCACATCCCCCCGCTGCGCAGCAGATACCCGCACCTCGCAATCGAAGTCGACGAAACCACCAGCACACCTCCGGAGCTTCTGCAGCGCCTGCAGCAGGACCACTTCAGCGTGTATCTGGACAACTACGGTGAGCAGCACGGCAATATCGAGAGCATCCTCAACCTTCGTCCGCGCGGCCTGAAGCTCAGCGGCGAGCTGGTTCGCGGAATCGCCGACGACAGACGCCGCTTCGCGATCGCCCGCAGCATGATCCAGGTCGCCCGAGACCTCGGCATGGAGTTGATCGCCAAGGGCATCGAGACCGGCGAGGATCTCTGCGCCGCCAGGCGAGCCGGCTTTACCTACGGCCAGGGCCATTACCTCAGTCGACCGAAGCTGGTGCCCAACCGGCGCAGGATCGCTGCCACCGCCACGCTCTTGCGCGGAGCTGTCATCGAGACTGTCACGTCGGCGCGCCATCGGATCGGCCCATTGCCCACCCCAGTTGACGAAACGCTCTGATCGCGTGGTGCAAGCGCCCGGCACTGGGAGTCGTCCCTTGTGCCGGGCACTTTCGTACCCGCTCCTAGGGCACCAGGCGCGCGAGGGGCGCCCGCCAGAGCTGCACGCTATTTTGCGCGCTGAAGTAAAGGAAGTTCCCCTCGATCGCCGCCTGCTCCGCGCCCCAGAAGATCGGTGTGGCCTGTAGCGTGTGCAGATTCACGAGGTAGAGCTGGCCTGGTCCCGTGACGAGGTAGAGGTGCCCGGCACCATAGTACATGTGCGTCAGCGATCCCCATGCGCCAACTCCGCCGCGCTTATTGAACGTCCGCGCCACGACCGCCCGTGTAGCCGGATCAAGCCGGAACACCGCCCGCCGGTTGGCGCCAAAGACGCCCCATGGTGTCGAGACAAGCCCGCCCCAAACGGCCTGACCCGCCAGCGGGGTCAAAGTCGTCACGAGACTCTGCGTCGCGGGATTCCAAAGGAAGACATGCCCGCTTCGCTGAACGGGTGCGACGCCGGTTCCGCCCAAGGCGGTCGTGGTGCCGACGAGCAGCCCGTTGCTGGCGTAGGCGAGCGATGTGATCGCCTCGTCGGGCACCGGCGTCGGGTAGACCTGAAGCTTGCCGGTGGCGGGGTCGTAATAGCCGAGGTCCCCCGGAAGATACCCGTCCGTCGGGATCGTTCCGGCATAGACGCCTTCGGGCCCCGCGGCCAAGGCGAAGAGGCGCGTCTCCTGTGGGTCGCCAGGCAGCTGGATGTGGCCGATCAACGAAGGATTGCCTGCCGCCAGGTTCCACGGCTCGGCCTCGTTGTAGGCGTAGAGCGCGGCTCCCGGGTAGCCGCCGATGTACAGCGTGCCATGGAAGGCCGCGAAGCTGTCGGCCTGCGGCTGGAACGCGAAGCGCGTAAAGGTGCCGTTCACGATGTGCGTGATCTCACCGCCGATGTAGGGCGACGCCCAGAGCGAACCGTCGGCATCCCTGTACATGGCCGTGATGATGCCCGGCGTTCCCGGCAGGTTTGTTTCGGCCAAGCCGAACTGCCAAGCGGTAACCCCTGGTGTGACGGTGACGATCGAGCCCGTGTTGAGTACGCCGACCAGTTGCCCGCCCACGCTGCCCGACGCCACGACCGGCGTCTGCGCCAGGAACGAGAGCGTCGAGGGGAAGTCGACGAAGGTCGGCGTCACGCTTGCGCTGTCGTTCCAGCCCCCCGCGATCCTGCCGTCCGGCAAGAAGGTGTAGGTCTGTCCTCCGATGGGCACGGAAGGCTGGTAGGCTGCGCTGAGGTGGGGATAGCCGTTCTGTTGCTGGCCGTTCACGTAGATGTCCAGGGCCCGCGACTCCCAGAGGATCTCCACAGTCGTCGAGTTGTCCACCTGGATGCGCTGGACGCCCGAGGTATGGCTGCGCATGTCCTGGAACACCGTCGCCCCACCGGTGGACGGGTCGAGCTGCGCAACCTCCGCGTAAGGCGTCAGTCCAGCGTAGACGGTGCCATCGTAGGCCGCGATGGCGTGCACCTGGCTCTCGCCTGCCTGACCCAGGAGGCCATAGTCCTTCAACTGCCCCGTCGAGGGATCGTAGGAGTAGACCGACTGGGCGCCGATCCATACGAGGCCCGTAGCCGGGTCGACCGCAAGAGACCAGATCGCGTCGGCTTTCATCGTCGCGACGACCTTGGCCGCCTTGGCGCCCGGGTGCCAGGCGTAGAGATAACCGAGGCGAGTGTCGGAATTGGCTGTGACCCCTGTGTAGATGGTGCCGTCCGTACCTCTCGCGACTGCCCACGCGTTGTAGCCGTGACCAAGCCGGACGCACGCGATCTCCTGCCCGCTCACGGAGAACTCGCAGAGGGTCGGAGGCATGCCGTTCGAGACCTCGTAGACGTGGTTCGGTCCGACGAGGGCCGCTGGCGTGTGGGTGACCTGCACAGGATCTCCGACGAAATGCATGGCGAATTTCGCCGTCGGCAGGTAGGTCGAGGCGAAGGTGGGCGTCGCCGCGAGAAGCAGCGGCAAGCCGGCAAGCAGAACTCCCAGGAACCGACGCATGCGCAAAGGTGTGTGCCCCCCAAGGCACACACCTTTCCACTACTGGCATCCGCCTTCCTGCTACCGTTCGACCCGATTGGACAGAGCCTCTACTCGACTTCCTCGAGGTCCTGCATGAGGTCCAGGACCGCGCGCTGCGCTTCGAAGTCGAAGGCGTGCTCGGCCGCATCGAGCAGTTCCTGCAGCACACGGGCCACAATCTGCTTCTCCGGGGAGCGGCTATAGTCCGCGGCCGTCACCCGGCGCGGGCTGGTGAACTCGTAGACCCCGGGCAGAAAAGGCCTGCGCCAGTGCAGCCGCTCTTCGAGTTCGCTGCACCGCCGCCAGATCTCGTCGAGGTTGGCCGCCATCCCGGCCGCCTACCCGAGGGCCTCAGCCCTGGCGCTCTCCAGGGCCTGCGTCGCGCAGAGCCGACACATCTTGGCGCGGTAATCGGCGGAGGCGTAGGCATCTTCCTGGACATCCACGCCCTCAAGGAGCGCCTCGAGGGCGGCCTCGACGTCGGCATCGCCGAGTGGTGTGCCGACCAGGCGCCCTTCGGCCGCTTCGGCGGCATAAGGCTGGAGCCCGACGCCGGTGACCCCGATGCCGACCTCCACGCAGCGGCCGGCCTCGATGCGCACCATCGCACCGACCCCCGCAAGGGCGAAGCCGGACGCCTTCTGGCGCAGCTTGCGGTAGCTCGAGCCTGTGCCGGACTTCGGCTGCGGCAGCCTGAGACCCGTGAGCACTTCGTCGGGAGCGAGTTCCGTCGTCAAAGGGCCGAGAATGAACCTGTCGATCGGAATCTCGCGCCTGCCGGCCGGACCCACCGCCTCCACCACCGCGTGCAGCGCAAGCAGAGCCGCGGGCAAATCGCCGGCCGGATCCGCGTGGGCCGTTGCCCCGCCGATCGTGCCTAGGCGCCTCACCTGGCGGTCGCCCGTGGCCTCGGCGGCCTCGCGCAACACACGCCATGGCGCGGACTCCGCCAGTTCCACATGGCGGACAAAGGCCCCCACCCAAATCTGGTCGAGGTCGTGGCGCATGCCCCTCAGCTCGGGGATGTCCTGCAAGTCGACCAGCAGTTCGGGCTCCGCCATGCGCAGGCGCAAGAGCGGCAGCAGGCTCTGCCCACCGGCGAGCGCCTTGGCTTCAGGCTGACCCAACAGCTCGATCGCCTCATGGATCGTGACGGGACGTTCGTAGCGGAAAGCGGCGGGGATCATCGTCCCGCCTCCTGGCGCGGCAAGCCAAGCGGATCGATGCCAGCGTCGGCCAGCACGTCCGCGGCCTTGCGCACCGCGAACACGATCGGCTGGTAGCCGGTGCAGCGGCAGATGTTGCCCTCGATGCCCTGGCGGACCTCTTCCTCGCTGGGATGCGGATTCTCCTTGAGAAGGTCGCACGCCGAGAGGATCATGCCCGGCGTGCAGTAGCCGCACTGCAGACCGTCCTCGTTCCAGAACGCCGCCTGCAGGGGGTGGAGACCCTCCTCCCGCACCTCCTCGGGGACCAGATCCCTGAGCCCCTCGATCGTCACCACGTCGCATCCCTGCGCCTGCAGGGCGAGCATGTTGCACGACTTGACCGCGTGCCCATCGAGCAGCACGGTGCACGCGCCGCACTGGCTCGTGTCGCAGCCAACCTTGGTGCCTGTCAGCGCGAGCTCGTCGCGCAGCAGATCCACGAGCAGCGTGCGCGGTTCGACGTCACGCCGTACCAGGCGTCCGTTCACCTTCAACTCGAGCTGCAAGTAACCGGCACCTCCTAAAAGTCGCCGGAGGCATTCCCCGACTGCGCTTTCCTTCTTGCCACACCCGCGCGAATCCTGCGCGCCCCCTCTGCTATCATGTACCTCGCAAGCAAGGGAGGCCGATGCATGCGCTGCGGCATCTTGACGGTGAGCGACCTGGGGGCCCAGGGCAAGCGGGCCGACACGAGCGGAGACGCCATTGCGGAGTTCCTCGCCGCCGAAGGGCACGAGCTCGCGTGGCGCGGCATCGTCCCGGACGAGGTCCAGGAGATCTCGCAGGCGCTCCTGCACATGTCGGACAACCTGCACCTCGACTGCATCCTGACCACGGGCGGCACAGGGCTCTCGCCCCGCGACGTCACGCCCGAGGCTACGCAGTCCGTCCTGACCCGCATGGTGCCCGGCATCGCCGAGGCGATGCGCATGGACGGCCTGCGCAAGACTCCGAGAGCCATGCTGTCGCGAGGACTCTGCGGCGTTCGCGGCGAGACGCTGATCGTCAACCTGCCGGGCAGCCCCTCGGGCGTGCGGGACGGCCTCGACGTGCTCGAGCCCGTGTTGCAGCATGCCGTGGACATCCTGCACAGGGCCCCGACGGACCACTGACCGCAAGAGACAAGACGAGCGAGGGGCCACTCCGGTCCCTCGCTCGTCTCGCGTCCCCTGAATCAGGAGCCTCGCCGCCAGAGCCCGCTCCTACCGCCGGACTTGCGTTCGAGGCGGACGTCCTGGATCTCCATGCCGCGATCGATCGCCTTCAGCATGTCGTAGACGGTGAGGCAGGCCACCGAGACGGCGGTCAGGGCCTCCATCTCGACGCCCGTGCGCCCGACCGTGCGGGCTTCCGCCTCCACGGCGATGCCGTCTTCCCGCTCCTCGAAGTTCACGCGCACCTCGGTGAGAGGCAGCGGGTGGCAGAGCGGGATCAGTTCGCCCGTGCGCTTGGCTGCCTGGATGCCCGCCACCCGCGCCACGGCAAGGACGTCGCCCTTCGCGGCGGCGCCGCGGAACAGCACCTCGCGCGTCGGATCGGCCATGCGCACCCTGCCGCTCGCGATGGCGGCGCGCTCGGTTTCGGGCTTCTGCCCCACGTCGACCATGTGCACCTGGCCGCGCTCGTCGAAGTGGCTGGGTCTGGGACCGCTCCCGGACTCCGGGGTCATGGCAGCTCCCCCATCACCTTAGGTTACTTGTAGCTGTAGAAGCCCCGACCGGACTTGCGGCCAAGGTAGCCGGCCTGGACGTACTGCCGCAGCAGCGGGCACGGCCGATACTTCGGGTCGCCGAAGCCTTCCTGCAGCACCTCGAGAATGTAGAGGCAGGTGTCGAGGCCGATGAAGTCCGCCAGCTGCAGCGGTCCCATCGGATGGTTCATGCCGAGACGCATCACCGTATCGATGTCCTCGGCGCTCGCGATGCCTTCGTAGAGGGTGTAGACCGCCTCGTTGATCAGCGGCATGAGCACGCGGTTGGAGACGAAGCCGGGGAAGTCCTTGGCCCGCACCGTGGTCTTGCCGTAGGCCTTGGCCTCGGCCTCGACGGCGAGGGTGGTCTCCTCCGACGTCTGGATGCCCGTGACGATTTCCACGAGCTGCATCACGGGGACGGGGTTCATGAAGTGCATGCCGATGAAGCGCTCCGGCCGCTTCACGTTGGCCGCGAGCCGGGTGATCGGCAGGGATGACGTATTGCTCGCGAGGATAGCGCTCTCCGGCGCCACGTCCGACACCGCGTGCCAGAGCCTTGCCTTGTCCTCGAAGCGCTCGATGATGGCTTCGACGACAAGGTCCGCGTCGCGCGCCGCCTCGAGGTCGAGGCTGAAGCGCACGCGCGAGAGGGCGGCGTCCGACTGCTCCTGCGTGAGCTGGCCGCGCTTGACGAGGCGGCCGAGCGACGTCCGCATCGTCTCGCGACCGCGGTCCAGGAACTCCTGCGCGACGTCGTGCACGGTGACGCTGCGGCCTGCCTGGGCCGCCACCTGCGCGATGCCGCTGCCCATCTGGCCGGCGCCGACGACGAGTACCCGTTCCATCAGGCGTCCACCCGTACCACGGTGGCTTCGCCCTGGCCGCCACCGGAGCAGATCGCGGCGACGCCGTAGCCGCCGCCGCGGCGGCGCAGTTCGTAGATCAAGGTCATCAGGATGCGCGCCCCGGACGCGCCGATCGGGTGGCCGAAGGCGACGGCGCCGCCGTTCGGGTTGACGATCTCCGGGTCCACGCCGAGCATCTTGGTCGAGGTGATGGCGACAGCGGCGAACGCCTCGTTGATCTCGACGAGCGCGAGGTCTTTCGCCTTGAGGCCGGCGCGGTCCAGGGCCTGCTGCGCGGAGAGGGCCGGCACGGTTGCGAGGTAGGCCGGCTCCTGCGACACGGCGCCGTGCGAGAGGATGCGCGCGAGCGGTTTGAGACCCCTGCGCTGCGCCTCGGACGCCTCCATCAGGAGGACCGCCGAGCCGCCATCGTTCAGGGCCGGCGCGTTGCCGGCGGTGATGCCGTGCGTCGGATCGAAGACGGGCTTCAGCTGCTGCAGGCGCTCGAGCGTCGTGTCTGGACGCGGTCCCTCGTCCTTGGCCAGTTCCGCCTTGCCGAACTGGACCGGCACGATCTCGTCGTCGAGACGGCCGGTCGCCATGGCGTCCTTGGCCCGCATCTGCGAGCGGTAAGACCACTCGTCCATCTCCTGGCGGCTGACGCCCATCTCGAGCGCGACGCGGCCGCCGTGCACGCCCATGTGCACGTCGCCGAATGCGCACCAGAGGCCGTCGTGCACGACCGAGTCCACGAGTTCGCCATTGCCCATGCGGTAGCCGTAGCGCGCCTTGTAGAGGAGGTACGGCGCTTGCGACATACTCTCCATGCCGCCGGCCAGCACCACCTTGGCTTCGCCGAGCCTGATCGACATGTCGCCCAGATTGACCGCCCGCAGGCTCGAGGCGCAAACCCTGTTGATGGTGTCCGACGGCAGCTCGACCGGCAGCCCTGCCCTGACCGTCGCCTGGCGCGAGGGGATCTGGCCGACCCCTGCCTGCACCACGATGCCCATGTAGGCGTAGTCGATCTCGGGTCCTTTGATGCCCGCCTGCGCGACCGTCGCGCGAATGGCCTGCGCGCCGAGTTCCACCGCGGGCACGTCCTTGAGCGCCCCACCGAACTTGCCGATCGGCGTGCGCTTGGCCGCAACTACCCAGGTTTCCGGCATACGATCCCTTCCCTCCTGCGTCCCTCTCGAGCCCTCACTCTCCCACGACGCGGATCTCGGCGCCGATGGCGGCCAGCTTCTCCGCAAGGTGCTCATAGCCCCGAGCGACGTGCCGCACCCCATCGATCTCCGTGCGTCCCTGCGCACTGAGACCCGCGATCACCAGCGCCGCGCCGCCGCGGATGTCCCGCGCCACGACCGGCGCACCGGTGAGCACACTGGTTCCTCGGACGAGCGCCGTGTTGCGCTCGATCTTGATCTGCGCCCCCAGGCGCACGAGCTCGTTGGCATAGCCGAAGCGGTTGTCGAAGATGGTCTCCTCGACCACCGAGACGCCGTCCGCCTGGCAGAGCGCCGCGACCAGCTGCGGCTGAAGGTCTGTCGGGAATCCCGGGTGCGGCTGCGTCTGCACGTCGATCGCCTTCAGGCGGTCCGGGGCATCGACCGTGATCGAGTCCTCTTCCACCTCGACGCGGGCGCCGGCCTCGCCAAGCTTGACGATCAGCGTGCGCAGGTGCTCCGGGATGATTGGCCCGACGCTGACCCGCCCGCCCGTGGCCGCTCCGGCGAGCAGGAACGTGCCTGCCTCCAGGCGGTCCGGAATGACCTCGTGGGCGGCGCTATGCAGCCGCTGGGCTCCCTCGATGCGGATGACGTCGGTGCCGGCGCCGCGCACACGCGCGCCCATCGCGTTGAGGAAGTTCGCGAGGTCCACGATCTCGGGCTCCTGCGCGGCATCCTCCAGAACGGTCGTGCCGTTCGAGATGGAGGCGGCGATCATCATGTTGCAGGTGGTGCCAAACGACTTGCGGTCCACGTAGAAGCGCGAACCGACGAGCCCGCCGGGTGCCTCCGCCAGGATCGCGCCATGCTCCACCCAGGCCCTGGCGCCAAGCGCCTGGAAACCGCGCAGGTGGAAGTCCACGGGGCGCGCGCCGATGTCGCAGCCACCCGGCACGGCCACCTCCGCCTTGCCGAGGCGAGCGAGCAGGAGGCCGACGATGTAGGTCGAGCCGCGCAGGCGCGCCGCCCTATCGTATGGCGCGACAAAGCCCGTCAGGCCGCTCGCGTCCAGCTCGAGCGTCTTGGGTCCCGTGAACTCGGCCTTCGCCCCCAGGGCGCGGAGGATTTCGATCAGGTCGAGGATGTCGGTGTAGCTCGGAATGTTCTGCAGCACCGACACGCCGTCCGAAGCCAGGGCGGCGGCGGTGATGATCGGCAGGGCCGAATTCTTCGCGCCGTTCACAGGCACGGAGCCGATCAGCCGGTTGCCGCCTTCGATCGCGTATAGGGCCAAGGCACTCTCTCCCAGCGTCGGTCGATCAGGGCCCGTCAGAGGCACATGCCCCAATTAGGAAGGATACGCCCTAAGCCTCTGCTCGGCTAGCGGCGGTAGTTCGGCGCTTCCTTGGTAATGTCGACGTCATGCGGGTGGCTCTCGAGCAGTCCGGCGTGCGTGATGCGCACGAACTGCGCTTCCCGCCGCAGATCCTCGATGGTCGCGGCGCCGACGTAGCCCATGCCGGCCCTGAGCCCACCGACCATCTGGAAGATGGTGTCGGCGAGAGTTCCGCGGTAGGGCACGCGCCCCTCGATGCCCTCCGGCACGAGCTTGCTTTGACCTTCCTGGAAGTAGCGGTCGCTCGACCCTTCCTTCATCGCGCCGAGCGAGCCCATGCCGCGATAGCTCTTGAAGCTGCGGCCCATGTAGATCTCCATCTCGCCGGGGGATTCCTCGGTACCGGCCAGGAGCGACCCGAGCATCACCGTGTGCGCCCCGGCCGCGAGCGCCTTCGTGATGTCACCTGACGTGCGGATGCCGCCATCGGCGATCACCGGGACGTCCGACGCGGCGGCCGCCGCGACGCAGTCCAGGATGGCCGTGATCTGCGGCACGCCGATCCCCGCCACGACACGCGTCGTGCAGTTGTGCACGGCGACGCGGTTGGCGACGTAGCTTTCGTCCTCCTCGACCTCGAGGTTGTAGACGTAGAGGCTCTCTTCGATGACCTTCACGTCCTTGATCGTGGCATAGGTACCGCCCTCGCCCCGCCACATGCCCTGCTGGCGCATGGCTCTGGGCGCCTGCCTCGCCTTGTCCCGCAGTTCCGGGAACTCCTCGAAGAAACGCCCGACCTGCTCCCCCGATATCCGCACCGTGTACTGCGCATGCAAGGTCGCCCGCGCGGGCTCCTCCCGTCGCACACTCGGTGTGTAGGCGAGCCGCATGAAAATCTCCGCGATTTGGCTCGCAAGCGACGGCGACGTGGTTTTGTACGAGACGCGTCCCCGCTCGCGCAAGGTGCCGTCGCCGCGCAAGGCGCCGATCAGAAGCTCGCGCAAGAGCTCCGGACCCTGCTCCATGACCTCCTGCCGGAGGCGCTTCTCATACGAGCGTCCTGGAATCAGATCCGTGAAGAAGCGTGCAAGAGCATGGCTGCTCACAAGGACGGTGACCCCCTTGCCGCGCTGGCTGTGCACGAGGGTCGTGCCGGCGTAGCCGAACACGTCCTGCACGAGACGCCCCACGTCCGCGTGGTACGCGGTCTCGTCCTCGTGGAAGGCGAAGCGCAGCTGCCGGTTGTTGGGGTTGCCCGCGCAGTGGCCTTCCGCCGCGTAGTAACCGATGAGGCGCATGAGGGAGCCGTCGAGCCGCACCATGCGACGCACCCGGTGCAACGGCGCGGGCCGCTCGTATGCGACCGCCTGCAGATGCTCCTCCACGGCAGCCTCGATCTCGTCCTGGACCCTGCGTTCGCCGAGCACAATGGACCCGATCACACGCTCGCTGGTGCCGAACCGACGGGCCAGCGCGGCGTAGTTCTCAGGGTTCTGGTTGCGGCTCGGCTTGCGGGCGACAAGCCACTCACCCTCGACCCGATAGTCCGGCACGTTGAAGCGCAGGTCGTACGAGATCTCCTGCACATGGGCCTCGCGTAGCGGCATAAAGAGCACGTCCTGCGACGCGAGACTGCCTGCGTCCACCCAGTCCAGGCCGTGGTTGTGCTTGGCCTTGGTGAAGTAGTACTTGCCTCCAGCCTTGCGCCTTTGCACGCTGTCTGCCGTGAAGTGCATGGCGAGGAAGGGGTGGTTCGGTGTGACGCGCAACGTGCCGGGCGCGCCATTGATGTTGAGGTGCATCATCGGACCCGCATACGGTCGACGATAGACCTTCAGGACCTCTCGAATGCGGCCCTTGTGCGTGATGACGAAGTCGCCCGGCATCACCTGCGCGATCGGCCGCACGGTGCCGTCCGCCATCAGGATCTCCGTCTCCCCGCCTACGCAGATCGAGCCCGGGCCCACCCCGGTCTTGACCGCGTCCGCGCCTGCGTCGATCAGCGCCTTGGTGCCGGCTGCCGTCGCCACGTTGCCCGCGATCAGCTCGATATCCGGGAATTGGCTCTTGATCTCGCCCACCGCGACGAGCACGTTTTTCGAGTGGCCGTGGGCCGTATCGAGCACGAGGCAGTCGACGCCGGCCTCCACGAGCGCCCGCGCGCGGTCGAGCCTGTCCTTGCCTACGCCGATCGCGGCCGCCACCAGCAGGCGACCCTTCTCATCCTTGGCGGAGTTCGGGAACTTCTGCGCCTTCTCGATGTCCTTGATCGTGATGAGGCCGCGCAGATGGTAATTCCCGTCGACGAGCGGCAGCTTCTCGATGCGGTGCCTGGCCATGATCTGCTTCGCTTCCGCGAGCGTAGTGCCCACAGGCGCCGTGACGAGCCCTTCGCGCGTCATGGCCTCGTCGAGCGGGCGGCCAAGGTCTTCCTCGAAGCGGACGTCGCGGTTCGTGATGATGCCGACGAGCCGCTCGTCCTCGACAATGGGAACGCCCGAGATGCGGTATCTCGCCATCATCTCGAGCGCGTCCTGAATCGTATGGTCGCGGGTCAGGTAAATCGGGTCCAGAATCACGCCGTTCTCGGAGCGCTTCACCTTGTCGACCTCGCCCGCCTGGGCGTCGATCGTCATGTTCTTGTGGATGACCCCGATGCCGCCCTCGCGGGCCATCGCGATCGCCATGCGGGACTCCGTCACCGTGTCCATGCCGGCCGAGAGGACCGGGATGTTGAGGTTGAGCCGCCGCGTGAGGCGCGTCCTCGTCTCCACATCGTTCGGCACCACCGACGAGTGGGCCGGGACCAAAAGCACGTCGTCGAACGTCAAGCCTTCGCGGAGAACCTTGTCCGCCGCCACTGAGCGAAGCCTCCCCAATCCGTGTATTTAAAGCAGCATACCACCGCTCGTCCCATGCTTCCACCATGGGACGAGCGGTGTCTCAAGGCACGGGCGACCACGACCGCCCGCCGTCCAGGGTGCGGTACAAGCCCGAGATGGTGTCGAGGTACCCCACCTCGCCGTTGACAAAGCTGAGCGCCTCGGCGGGTGAGCCGTATGTCGCAAGGCCCGCGCTTTGTGGCATGGCCGCCGCCTGCCACGTCACGCCCCCGTCCGTCGTGCGCAGGAGCGTCGCGCTGCTCAGAGGACCAGGCGCCAGGACCCAGCCGTCCTCGGCGCTGACAAAGTCGATCGACGCGAAGGTCGACGCGTGTAGCCGCCCGACCTTGCGCCAGTGCGCGCCGCCGCTCGCGGTGCGGTAGAACTCCCCGGTCGGGGCGTCGAGAGCCCACCCGTCGCTTGGCGAGAGGAACCAGGTCGCCAGCATGTCCTGCGCCCCGCTGAACGGCACCTGGCCACTGGTGCGCCACGTCCTGCCGCCATCGCGGCTCAGCCGGACCCGCGGCAGCCCCTGCAAGACCTCCTGGCCAGCCAGCGCCTGCAGGTTCACCCGCCCGATCCAGCCGGCTGCGTCACCGATCCGCCTGACGACCTGCCAGGTCCGGCCGCCGTCGCTGGTGCGCAGGATTTGGCCCGGGATCTTCGGTCCGACCGATGGCAAGGTGGCGAAGACGTACCCGGCGCCCGTCCGAGTGAACGCGAAGCCCGTCGGCGTCACACCGGCAGCGAAACTGTGGCGCAGACGCCAGATCCCTCCGCCGTCACGCGTGAAAAGGACGGCGTAGCTCCCCCCGACCAGGCTCAGGCCGTAGCCGCTGCGCCGCGTCACGAACTCAATGCCGCTGTTCGGGGAAAGAGGCGGCCAGACGGGCTGGAAGGACGTGGTCTCCGCCGGCCGGTGGAGCAGGTGCGCGCCCAGGTCGGCGATCCAGAGGCCGCCCTGCGCGTCGCGCGACAAGGCGGCGATCGTCAACCCCTGCGCCTGGGGCAGCAGTTCTCGCGTCAGGCCGGCAGGCGTTGTGAGTGAGAGTGCCTCCCCCGAACGCGCCACCGCGAAGACGCCCTGGGGTGAGGCTGCAATCGCGTTCAACACAGGCATCGGCCCCGGTGCCTGTGACGGCCCGGACATGGACTGCGTCGTCGTCAGCCGCCAGTGCGCGCCGCCATCGCGGCTGAACACGAGGTCGCTCTGGCAATGCGGCATGGCGCAAGCCGCGCCCTCGTTGAAGACCGCCCACACCGCGGCTCCCGACGCCGCCAGGAAGTTCATCCCGCTGGGGCCGATCGTCGCGCCCTCGCTGGGGACGTCGAGTTGCCCACTGCCGAGGTAGTAGCTGTCCGGAACGTAGAGGGCCGCGGGCAGCCGCCAGACGGGCTGCCAGTTTAGGCCGGCGTCCGCCGTGCGCCAGATGGTGCGGTCCGAGATGGCCATTCCCGTGGTCGGCGAGAGGAACACGGCATCATTCGTCCGGGGCGGCACGGTCGCAGCTTGCCACGCCGCGCCGCCGTCGGTGCTTCGGTAGAGGCTGCCGTCGAGGAGCGCATAGCCCTGTCCGCTCGCACCGACCTGGACCTTGTCCATGCTCTCGCGGTAGGGCTTAGCATCCAACGGCTGGGTCACCCGCAGCTGCCAGGTGGCGCCCCCATCGTCGGTCGCCCAAAGCTCTGCGCCACTCTTCGTCTTGCCGACCAGAAAGCCGGTCTCAGCGCTCGTGAAGTCGAGTCCCGTGACCCACAGGCCACTCGGCAGCGCATGCCGCGACCAGCCGCGGCCGCCATCCGTGGTGGCGAGCAGGAACAGGGGCCCCGTGTCGTGGTTGCCCAAAGGCGTGCTCCATGGCAGCTCCGCGACCGCCATGAACCCGACCTTGGCCGTGAGAAACTGCATCGCCTGCAGCTCGGGCTGAGGCGGGATGTTGTGGACGACGACGGGTCTCCCCTGCCCTATCGAGAACGCCTGCCTGGGCTGCGTCTGGGCCGCCGAGCACCCCGCCAGCAGCAGGCCGAGCAGCGCGGCGCCCAACGCTCTGCGCATCCGCATCACTCCGTGTCCAGTGTAGCGCATGGGCTACGTTCGGCGAGGGGGCAAGGTCAGGGCGGGAGCGCCGCTGCTGCGACGCTCCCGCCCTGACCGACCCGCAAATTTGCCTTTAGGGCCGCCCTCAGCCTCCGGTCGCGCCGCTCCTGCCGGGTTCCGCCTGCTCCACCGCCTGGCCGAGGCGCTGCGCCAGCCGGTACACGTCGCCCGCACCCATCACGAGAAGCACATCCCCCGCCCGCAGCACGTCCTGCAGGTACCGTTCGGCATCCTGGGCTCCGTGCACATGGTGCACCTCCGTACCGTGCGCCGCCATGCTCTCGGCCAGGCGCTGCGACGAGATGCCCGGAATCGGCGCCTCGCCGGGCGGCGAGTAGATGTCGAGCAGCCAGACTTCGTCCGCCTGCGTGAAGGCCTGGGCGAACTCCCCGAAGAGGAGCTTCGTCCTCGCGTAGCGCTGCGGCTGAAAGACCGCCAGCACGCGCAGGGGCTTCAGTTCCCGCGCGGCCTCGAGGACGGCCGCGATCTCCGTCGGATGATGGGCGTAGTCCGAGACGACGGTGATGCCCTGGCCCCTGCCGACGATCTCGAAGCGGCGAGCCGCGTTGCGGAAATGCCGCAAGGCGTTGATCATCACCTGCGGGCTGACGGCGACGGTGTCCGCGACAGCGATGGCCGCCAGGGCGTTGCGGACGTTGTGCAGCCCTGGAATGTGCAACTCGAACCGCCCGATGGGCCCATTCGGCCCGACAGCGGTGAAGCGGTGGCCGCCACCCTGGATGGAGAGCACCCGCGTGGCCCGGTAGTCGGCGCCACGGTCAAGGCCGTAGGAGACGAAGGCATGGCCGCTCGTGAGCGCGATCTCGCGCACGAGCGGGCTGTCGTGGCAGATGAAGGCCGTGCCGGTCGTACCGGCGAGGAACGTGCGGTACGCGGCGATCACGTTCGCGAAATCCCCGTGGTAGTGGTCGAGGTGCTCCGGCTCCGCGTTCGTGAGCACCGCCATCTCGGGCCGGTACCTGAGAAACGAGCCGTCGCTTTCGTCCGCCTCCGCGACGACGATCGACCCGTGGCCGATGCGGGCGTTGCCGCCGAGCCAGTCGAGCTCGCCGCCGACCACGACGCTCGGGTCGAAACCCGCCTCGATCAGGATGGCGGAGATCATGGACGTGGTGGTGGTCTTGCCGTGCGTGCCAGTCACGCAGATGCCCCGGCCGTGCTCGAGGATCCGCGCCAGCATCTCGGACCTGTGCACCACTTCCGCACCGCGCCGGCGCGCCGCCTGGAGCTCCACGTTGTCCGCGGGCACATCGGTCGAGTAGACGACGACGTCCGCACCCTCCTGGTTTTCCTCGCTGTGTCCATAGGCGATCGGCACGCCGATGCGCTCAAGGCGCTCGGTGCGGGAGGACGGCTGGACGTCGGATCCGGTCACCACGCTGCCTTGGCCCTTGAGTACATACGCGATCGCACTCATGCCGTAGCCGCCGATTCCGACGAAATGCGCGTGCACCTTTCCAATCCCCCCGGTTGTAGCCTTTCGCTGCGCTTAAAAGAGTTCCTAGCTCGGACTATGATCGCCGGGACTGTCCTGGTTCAGACGTCGATAGGCGGCCGCGAGCTCCCGATAATGCTCGGCCGACCGCCTGAGACCCGCCACCTCGTCCGGTCGCAGGGCCCGAATGACCCGTGCGGGAACGCCGGCGGCCAGCATGCCCGCCGGCACCTCCTTGCCTTCGGGCAGGAGGGCGCCCGCGCCGAGCAAGGCACCTTCCCCCACCCTCGCGCCGTTCAGGACGACGGCCGCCATGCCGATCAGGGCTCCGTCCGCGATCGTCGCGCCGTGCACGATGGCGCGATGGCCGACGGTGACATTGCGCCCGACCTTCACGGGAAAGCCGGGGTCGGCGTGCGCGACGGCGCCGTCCTGGAGGTTCGTGCCCGCGCCGATCTCGATGCGCTCCGCGTCGCCGCGCAGCACGGCGCCATACCAGACCGACGCCCCCTCGCCGATCGTGACGTCGCCGATCACATCCGCGGAAGGCGCAAGGAAGACATCCGCCGCGAGCTTCGGCTCGCCGGTGGGACTCCGGTACAGCACGAGAAGACCTCCTTTACGGCTTGAACGGGTGGATCACCGGCTCCGCGCCCATATCCCATGGTGAACGCTCTCCCGCCTCGTACATGGTGAGGCCGAGACGCGCGATCATGGCGGCGTTGTCCGTGCTGTGGCCCATCGGCGGCACGAGCAGCGCGAGCCCCTGGCGGCGCAGGGCATCGCCCAGGCGTTCGCGCAGATAACCGTTCGCCGAGACGCCCCCGGCGAAGATAAGACGCCGGCAGCCCGTCTGCCGCAGGGCGAGCGCCGACCGCTCCCAGAGCTGATCGAACACGGCCGCCTGGAAGGCGGCCGCGATGTCCTGCGGGACGAGGCCCTGGCGCCTCAGGGTCTGGGCCGCCGTCTTGAGGCCGGAAAAGCTGAAATCAAGGCTGTCCCGGAAGAGGCCGACGCGCGGCAGCGGGGCTCGCCCCGGGTCGCCCTGCTGCGCGAGTCGCTCGATCGCCGGGCCGCCCGGATAGCCAAGCCCGAGGCTTCTCGCGACCTTGTCGAAGGCCTCTCCCGCCGCGTCGTCGCGCGAGCGGCCCAGCACCCGGACCTCCCTAGGCCCTTCGAGCAGGAAGAGATCCGTATGTCCGCCCGACGCGACCAGGGCGAGATCCGGGTACCGCGGCGCCGTGTGGAGGTAGGCCGCGTGGGCGTGCGCCACGACATGGTTCACGCCGACGAGCGGCAGCCCCCGCGCGAAGGCGAACGCCTTCGCCCATGAGAGTCCCACCATCAGGGCGCCGGCGAGTCCAGGGCCGCGCGTCACGGCGACAAGGCCGATGTCCTCGCTGCGGATGCCCCCCTGTGCCAGCGCCTCGCGCACCACGGGACCGATGCGCTCGAGATGGCGCCTTGCGGCCACCTCCGGCACCACTCCGCCGAAGGCTTCATGCAGGTCGATCTGGCTCGCCACCACCGAGCCCAGAAGCCGCCCGTCCCGCCCGAGCACCGCGGCGGCGGTCTCGTCGCAGCTCGTCTCGATGCCGAGGCAGAGCAGGTCGTTCAATGGCGACCCTCCCCCGGCATCTCGCCCCAGACCATGATGTAGGCGTCCTCGCCGTTGTCGGTGTAGTAGCCGCGGCGGATCCCGACCTTCTGAAAGCCGAGCGACGTGTAGAGATTCTGGGCCACCGTGTTCGTGACCCGCACCTCGAGTGTCACGCGGACGCCGCCCTGCATCCGGGCGAGATCCATCTCCGCCCGCATCAGCTGCCTGCCGACGCCCTTGCCTCGCGCGTCCGGATGCACCGCAACGTTCGTGATGTGGCCCTCGTCGATCACGTACCACATGCCGATGTAGCCCACCACGCGCTGCCCCATCCTGGCCACGAGGTAGTGGGCGTAGGCGTTTTCCGTCAGTTCCGAGACGAAGGCCCGCCTGGACCAGGGGGTCGGGTAGGAGCGCCGTTCGATCACCAGCACCTGGTCGATATCCCCGAGCTGCATCTCCTCGATGCGCACCGGTTCATCCATCGGCTCTTCTGGTTGTGGCGGCCGGCGGCCGAAGGTAAAGCGCAGCGGTGGACAGCGCATCGTCGAGTGCCTCCTCCCGAGCACGGATCGCAAAGAGTCCGAGCCTTGCGGCCCCCATCTGGCTGGGTCCTATGCGCACGAAGGGGTATCCGCGCACGAGCTCGCCGTGACGCCCTGCGGCGTCGCCCATCACCTCGACCGGCCGTCCGAACGGACGGCAGGCTTCGAGGAATTCCCCGATTGGGCGCATGCCCGGGGCGATCCACTCCAGGGGCAACCCATGCTGGCGCACCTCGTAGAGGGCGCAGAAGGCATCTTCCCGACGAGCGTCGAGGGCCGGCGCGTAGAGTCCCTCGAGGCTCCGGCTCGCCGCGCTCGCCCAGAGACCTGGCACACCGTACACCGGGATGCCGAGGGCGTCTCCCATCGCCTCCGCTGCCGCGAGGCCGATGCGGATACCGGTGTAAGAGCCGGGCCCGCGGTCGACGGCGATCTGGCCGAGGGACGCCTGCGACAGCCCCGCCAGGCGCAGCACTTCGGCGATGGCCGGGACGAGCAGGGCCGAATGAAGGCGCGGCGCCTGCTGGCCGATCTCCGCGAGCAGTCCTCCGTCCGCACCGAGAACGGCCACCCCGAGCACGTCGCCGGTCGTCTCGATGCAAAGCCAGCCCCCGCTCATGCCGGCCACCCGAGGCGCTCGAGCGCCTGCTCGGCCGCGGGCCCTTCGGCCGCGAGTTCCGCGACGCGGTAGTTGCCCTCGCCCGTGAGGCGGATCTCCAGGCGCTCCGGGGGCCACTCCCCTTCTGCGCGCTCGGGCCACTCGACGAGCAGCAGGGCGTCCGGCGCGAAAATCTCCTCCATGTCGAACTCCCTGAGATCGGCGTGCGCGAGGCGGTAGAGATCCAAGTGGTAGAGCCCCCCGGGGTAGGCCTGCAGCAGCGTGAACGTGGGACTGGGGGCGTAGGCGATCGCGGTGCGGTCCTCGATGAAGCCCTGGCAGAGGGTGGTCTTGCCGGCGCCGAGTTCGCCCCGGAGCAGGATGCAGAGTCCGCCCTTGACCGCCCGCGCCAGGGCCTGTCCCAAGGCGCGCGTCTCGTCCGGCCCCTCGAGCTCGATCCGCCTCATTGCCCGCCCCCGCTGAAATGGCTGTAACCGGCCGGCGCCAGAGGCTCCAAAGCCCCCGCGCGCCGCACCGTGAGTCCGGCTCCCTGTTCGCGGATGCGGCCGATGGCCGTGCAGGGCGGCAGGTCCGGGTCATGGCCAGGGAGCCGCTGCAGCAGGTCGTCAGGCCCGCTGAACACGAGCTCGTAATCTTCGCCGCCACCGTAAGCGTAGCGCAGCGCGAGGCTCCTGGGAATGTCGTCGACGAGCGGCAGGGCGGCCTCGTCCAGCTCGATCCCGACGTGCGAGGCGTCCGCCATCGCCTTCAGTTCGGGATAGAGGCCGTCCGACACGTCGACGCAGGCGCCGGCGCCGAGGTCCGGGAGGAGCCGCCCAAGACGCATGCGCGGCAGAGGTCGCAGGAATCGCTCGAGAGACGAGCCCTGGCCGCCGACGCGCGCAAGCTCGAGGCCTCTGGCCGCGGCGCCTAGGGTGCCCGAGCAGTAGAGGCGCTCGCCGGGCCTCGCGTCGGACCTGAGCAAGGGCCGGCGGGTGGCGGCGAAGACGCTCACGGCGATGAAGACCGTTGGCGACGCGACCGTGTCGCCGCCGGCGAGCTCTGCATCGCAGGCCTGCCCCACCGCCCGCATGCCCTCGTAGATCTCGAGGGCGTCCTCAAGCTCGAACTCCCCGGGCAGGCCGATCGAGACCGTGTAGCGCGCCGTATCGGACGCGCCGCTCGCGGCAAGATCGGAGAGGGCTCCGGCAAGGGCGCGAAAGCCGATGTCGCGCCACGCCATGAAGGAGGGGTCGAAATGGACGCCCGCCACCATGACGTCGCTGCTGATGAGCATCCTGGGTCCCATCGACGGCAGGCAGGCGCAGTCGTCCGCGAAGTCCAGCCCGCCGGGGCCCGCAAACGCGCGCAGATGCTCGATCAGCCTCCACTCGCCCACATCCCGCAGCCGCATCCCGTGCCCCCCTGAAAGGTTTTCCGCCCATGGCCGCCAACTCTCCTACACGTGGAAGCTCAAACAAGGCGGATCGGAGTCTACCCTTCCCTGCTCGCCCGCTACCGTCCGCCACAGAACATCGGCGACATCGAGATCATCGCGGCGGACCGTCTCGAGGATGTCCTGGCGGCTGACCCTTCGCTGCTCGCCGCGCTCTACCTGCCCGAGGACGAGGGACTCGCCCTGCCGCCCGTGTATGCCTTGGGGCCCACCGCCTGGCGGCGGGCAGGCCTCGACATCCTGGGCGCCGCACAGGGCGGTCAGCGCGGCGTAGCCGCACGCGCTCTCGAAACGGTCGGCGGGCTCCTGGCCGAGGGACCGCTGCCGCCCAGCCCGCGCCCGCTGCGCCTGCACGCCCTACGCGAGGCGCTCGGGCAGGGCAGCCTCGTCATCGCCGGCGGCGGGCGCGTGGGGCGCTCGCTGCAGAGCCTCGCGAAAGGGGCCAAGGTGCGCGCCGCCATGATCTCGGATCACGCACCGAAGGCCCTCAGGCCGCTGTCCTGGCATCAGGCGGGCGCCACGCTGCGCGGGGCCCGGGCGGTCATCTGGGCCGCGGACGGCCCACTCGCCCCGCACCTCGACCACCTGCCCGAGGATGCCATCCTCGTCATTGTCTCCGAGCTCTCGGCCGAGGACCGCAAGGCCGCGCTGCAGAGCCTCGGGCGGCGGCGGGCCACCGCTCTCGCCGTCTACCAGCCTCTCGAACTGCCGCAGGACGACCGGCTGGTCGTGCTCAGCGACTCGCCCCGCCGTCAGGCCCAGGCGATGGCGAGCCTGTGGCGTCATCTTGCGCAGCCGCGACCTCTGTGAGCCGGTAGTCGGCCACGATGCGCTGGAAGTCTCGCCAGACGGGGCGCTTGCGGCTCGGATCCCGCAGCAGCGCCGCGGGGTGGAAGGTCGGGTAGAAGGCGCGGCCGCCCTGCTCCAGGCGCTGGCCGCGCATCGCGGTAATGCCGGCCTTTGGCCCGAAGTAGGCCTTGAGCGCCGTCGCGCCGAGGAGCACGACGATCGGCGGGTCGATCGCGTCCAGGATCGCCTCGCGGTGCATGCGGCAGGCCTCCATCTCGGCCGGCAGCGGCACGCGGTTGCCAGGCGGGCGGCAGAGCACCGTGTTGGTGATGAAGACGTCCTCTTCACCAAGGCCCACCGCTTCGAGGATCCGGTCGAGAAGCTGGCCGGCGGCGCCGACGAACGGCTTTCCCTCGCGGTCCTCGTCGCGGCCAGGCCCCTCCCCGACCAGGACGATCGAGGCCGCAGGGTTGCCGCGGCCAAAGACCACCTGGGTGCGGGTCTCATGCAAGGGACAACGGGTGCACGAGAGGGCCCGCAGCCGGATCGCCTCGAGATCCGCCATGTTCAGTTCTGCCCTGACGCCAGCGTGACCAGGGTGCGGAAGGCGCGATACACCTGGCGGTAGTCGCTGTGGACGAAGCGGACCGTCAAGGCGTCGAGGCGCTCGGCGCCGGGGCAGATCGCGGCCGACTGCGCCTGGCCCGGGTTCGTGAAGCGCACCTTCACCTCCGGGTTCTCGGGCGGCTGGAGCGGCTTCATCGTCGCGTGTTCCCTGACCGCCCTCTCGGCCGCCTGCCGGATTGCGGCGCGGGCCGCCTCGGCGCCTCGCGACAGCGAGGCGTACCGGCCCCTGGCCTCCTTCACCTGGGCGTAGCGGGCCCACGGCAGGAGGTCCCTGGTCTCGGCCTCGAGGACATCGTCGCCGGTGACGAGCGCCACCGGTACGCCGAAGGTGGCGGCCCAGTACGCGTTCAGCCCGAGTTCGCCCACCCTGCGCCCGGAGATCTGAGCCTCCTGCACCGTCAGGTTGTAGGTGTGCGCAAGCGTCGAGGGGCTACCCGCCATGGCGTGGTAGCCGGTGCAGAACATGAGGTCGAAGTCTTCCGTCAGCCCCTCCACCATGCTGCCCGGCTTGGGCGAGCCGCTCAGGACGAGGGCGCGTGGGTCGATCTGGTCCAGGGGCAGGTTGCGCATGCCATCGTGCGAGTCGTTGACCACCACCGTCGTCGCACCGCCCTGGAACGCGCCCTCGATCGCCGCGTTCACCTCGGCCGCCATGAGCCGGCGCGACAGTTCATAGTCGTGCTCGCCAGGATGGGTCATCACCCAGCCGGTGACGCCAGCGGTACCCTCCATGTCGGTCGAGATGTACACCTGCATCCTATCGACTCCCCTCCCGTCCCCCTGATGCCTTCTAGACCAGCACCTTGAGACGGAACTGCGAGCGGACCTCGCCCACCTCGCGCCCGGCGAAGTTGCGCTGTATCCCGCCCCGCCAGTTCCTGAGCTCCTGGGCCTCGGCGTCGTCGAGGAAGCCCGCCTGGCGCAGGGACTCCACGAGCGCCGGCGTGACACCGCGGGACTGCCCGTCGTCCAGCTTGATGGCGAGTCCCTGCCCACGCTCCAGGTCTCCGACGCCGAACACGGCCTCCGCGCCCGTCTTCGCGACGAGTCTTCCCCGACCGACCCGCATGATGTCGACGCCGACGCGGTTGCGTCCGGCGATGAGGTACGGATGCTCCATCATGGCGTCGCGCACGCGGCTCGCCGCGTCGCGGAGCTCCGGCCTCAGGTCCCTGTGGTCCGCAAGGCGCGCATAGCCCGTGGCCATGGCCCTCAGCGGCACGCCGAAGACCGGGGCGCTGCACCCGTCGACGCCGATCGCGATATCCTCCTCGTCGATCGAGCACATCTCGGCGACGATGCTGCGGATGAGGCGCTGACCCGGCGCCTCGGGATCGAGATAGTGGCTTGTGTCGCCGCCCAGGAGCTGCGCGACGCCCAGCATGGCGGCGTGCTTGCCGGAGCAGTTGTTGTGGATGGACGTCGGCTCGAGGCCCTGACTGCGCAGCTCCTCGTAGGACTCGGGGTCGGACGGCGGGTGCGCCCCGCACTGCAGATCCTCGACGTCCTTGCCCACAAGGGAAAGCACGTGCCGGACCTGCTCGATGTGCACGGGCTCCGCCGTGTGGCTCGCCGTGGCGATCGCGAGGTCGGCCGGGGCCATGCCGTAGTGGTCGGCGGCGCCGCTCATCACCACCGCCATGGTCTGAAAGGGCTTGGCAGATGACCGCATGTAGATCCTGCGGTCGGGATCGCCGAGCGCCAGGAGCAGTTTCCCGCTGCGGTCGGCCACCGCGACGTGCCCGTAATGCTTGCTCTCCACCATCTGGCCGCGCCAGACTTCCACCATCAACTCAGCGTCCACTGGGTGAGACCTCCTCGGCAGCCATGACAAGCGAGCGGAACAGCATGCGCGCGGTCTCGTCCTCGCGCCAGAGTCCCTCTGGGTGCCACTGCACCGCGACCCAGAAGGGGTGGCCCGGATCCTCGAACGCCTCGATGACACCGTCCGGCGCCAGGGCGCATACGACGGCCCCATCCGGCAGACGCCGCACCGACTGGTGGTGGAACGAGTTGACGCGCAGGCTCTCGGACCCTGCGAGGGCGCCAAGGCGCGACCCGGCCGTCACGGTCACCACATGGCTCTTGTGCCCGCGCGGTGCCCGCTGCACGTGCTGCAAGGCCTCAGGCATCTGGCTCGGCAGGTCCTGGTAGACGTCGCCGCCAAGCGCGACCGCCATCAGCTGGCAGCCGCGGCAGATGCCGAGGGCAGGTACCCGGGCCCGGTAAGCCGCGCGGCAGAGTTCCACCTCGAACGAGTCCCGGCGGGGGCTCACATCGCCAAGGCCTGGCAGCGGCGCCTCGCCGAAATAGGCGGGATCGAGGTCGACACCGCCCGTGAAGAGCACGCCGTCGAGGCGCGAGAGCACTTCTTGCGCCGTCCCGGATTCGCCCGCGAGCAGCACCGGCACGCCGCCGGCCGCCTCGATCGCCTCAAGGTAGGCGGCGTTCAGCTGGAACCGGTCCGACTGCTCGTCGACGCTGCACGTGATCCCGATCAGTGGCTTCATGGTCACCATCCTAGGTTTGAATGAACGGATCAGTCCCTAGCTGCGTGGACGGTACACGCGGGGCAGGCGGGGACTCATGCCGGTGACGATCTCGTAGTTGATCGTGCCGATGAGGCCCGCGAGTTCCTCCGCCGTCACCTCCCGGTCCTTCTGCCGCCCCATGAGAACGGCTTCGTCGCCGACCGACACGGGGAAGTCGCTGTCGACCGCCACTGTCGTCTGGTCCATGGAGATCCGCCCGGCAACGCGCCAGTGCATGCCGCCGATCAGCACCCTGGCGCGGCCGGAGAAGTTGCGGCGGTAGCCGTCGGCGTAACCGATGCCGAGCGTGGCGATCTGGATGTCGCGGTCGGCCACGTAGGTCTGGCCGTAGCCCACCGGTGTGCCCTTCGGCACACGCTTCACGAAATTGACGTGCGCATGCAGCGACATCACCGTCTGCAGTCCCTTGGGCGGCGGACTTATGCCATCCGGGTTGAGACCATACATCGCAATGCCGGTACGCACAAGGTTCGTTCCGGCCGCATCGTATTGGCCAAGCGTGCCGGCCGAATTGAGAATGTGTCGCCAGGGCGGCAGCAGCGACGCCTTTTCCAGGCGGCCGAGGGCCGCCTGGAAGAGTCCGATCTGCCTCTGCGTGAAGGCGTCGTCCTGGCCGGCCGAGGAGAGATGAGAGAACACACCTTCGAAACGCAGGTGGTCCGTCGCGGCGATGCGCCGCGCGAGCTCCACGGCCTCCTGCGGTCTCGCGCCGATCCGGCCCATGCCGGTGTCGAGCTTGAGGTGCACGCCCAAGGTCTTGCCCGCCCGCGCCGCGATGTGGCTGGCCTGCTCGATGGCGATCGGATCGGATACGGTGACGCTGACGTTGTGCCTGGCGCACGTCTCGTACTCGTCGGGCCGCAGGTGGCCAAGGATCAGCATCGGCGCCACGATGCCGGCATGTCGGATCTCCTCGGCCTCGATCTGGGTCGCGACGCCGAGCCATTGGGCTCCGGCCTGCAAGGCGACCTGCGCCACCGGCACCGCCCCGTGTCCGTAGGCATTCGCCTTGACGACGGCCATCAGCTTGCGCTCGCCCGCGGCCCGGCTGAGCAGCTCGACGTTCATGGCGAGGCGCCGCAGATCCACCTCGATGAAGGCGCTACGCATCGACGGATCCTCCGAAGGCCGCCGGCAGGTGGTCGGCGATCTCGCTGGCGAGGCCTCCGCGGCGGAGCTGCCCCCGTAGGCTGGCGCCGGCCAGGGCGTGCGCCAGGGCGGCGCGCTCCGCGGCCGATCTGGCGGCGAAGCCCTGGGCGAGCTGTGCCCCGAGGGCACCGCTGAGGACGTCGCCGGTGCCGCCCGTCGCAAGTTCCGGGCCACCCCGGTCGACGATCCCGACGGGCCCGTGCGGCGCGGCGACGAATGTGGGATGACCCTTGAGCAGCACGACGGCACCGCTCCTTTCGGCGATCTCGCAGGCTGCCTGAAGACGCGAAGGAGCATCGTCGGCGACGGCTCGCCCGAGCAGGCGGCCCGCCTCGCCGGCGTGCGGCGTCAGGACGGTGGGGCCGGGGCGCCGGCGCAAGACGTCGAGTCGCCCCTGGATGGGCCGCAGCCCGTCGGCGTCGAGGACGAGCGGGCGGTGCAGTCCGAGGTAGAGCCGAAGCCAGTGGCCGAGCCCCTGCAGGTCCATCCGGCCAAGGCCCGGGCCGATCACGACCGACGTCGCGTCGCGCAACGTCTCGGGACGCAGCACGGACGGGTCGATGACGCCGCCCCGCGCCTGCAGCTGCCGCTCGATCACCTCGGGCATCGCCGCGGCGTGCGCGAGCACAGCAGCGACCGACGCGAGCACGGTGAGGCCGCTGCCGCCCCGCAGGGCGCCGCGTGCCGCGAGCCAGGCGGCCCCTGGGTACTGCGCGCTGCCCGCGACGATGACCGTGCGCCCGTAGGCGCCCTTGCCGGCCGTCGGCGCGATCGCCGGCCCCGCGAGCTCCTCGACCGTGTGCAGCCGGGCGGGCTCGAGCCACTGCGGCTCGAGGCCCAGCGGCTCCAGCACGATCTCGCCGCAGTAGGACCTGCCCGGCCAGAAGAGATGGCCTGGCTTCAGCGCGCCCAAGGCGACCGTGCAGGTCGCCCGGACCGCGGTTCCCGCGATCGCTCCCGTGTCTCCCAGAACGCCGGAAGGCAGGTCTGCGGACACCACGGGAACGCCGACCGCCTCGAGATAGCGCACCGCCCTCAAGGCATGGCCGGCGAGCTCTCCGCGCAGAGACGTGCCGAAGATGGCGTCGATGGCGCCGTCGAAGCGTCCCGACGGCCAGCCCTCCGCCTGGATCCAGTGGACGCCGGGGGAACCTTGCAGCCTCTGCCATTGCAGCTTCGCCGCTCCGCGCAGCCGGCCGGGAACCCCGAGGAGCCAGACATGCACTTCGGCTGCCCTGGCCAGCAGGTGCCGCGCGGCGGTCAGGCCGTCGCCGCCGTTCTGGCCGGGACCGGCCACGACCAGCACGCGCGGCCGCGTCGGCAGGCGGCGCAGAAGTTCGAGCGCGATCGCATGTCCCGCGGTCTCCATCAGGATCTCGCTGCCGAGCCCGTGTTTGGCGGCCGCCTCTTCCGCGGCGCGCATCTCGTTCGCCGTTGTTACCTTCAAGACTCGATCACCACCATCGCCACTGCATACTCCCGTTCGTGCGTCAGGCTCAGGTGCCAGCGCGTCGCGCCCAGGGTCCGCGCGGCATCGAGCAGCCCGCCCTTCAGCTCCAGCCGCGGCGGGCCGCCGCGACCGCCGAGCACGACGGCATCGCGCCAGCGCGTTCGCCCGGCGGCGGCGCCGACCGCTTTGCGCGCGGCCTCCTTGGCCGCGAAGCGGGCCGCAAGCGACCGGAGGTCGCCGAGACCCGCTCGCGCGTCGATCTCCTCGGGCGCGAAGAGGCGCTCACGCAAGGCGGGATGGCGCGCAAAGGCCAGTTCGAGGCGTTCGATCGCCACCACGTCCACGCCGATGCCGACGATCAACTTTGTGCCTCCCCGTCGGGACAGACCCACCATGGCCAGGCGTTCCAATCGGCGTGCTTCGGGGAGCCTGCCCCAGGCACCTGCCGCAAGGGTCGACGATTGTCGCTGCATGTGCGGCGCGTTACAATGGTGACAAATGAATGCTCATTCAGTCGCGAACGCCTCCCTTGTCTGGAAGACTGCCCGCCACGAAAAATCGGGCTGGGTCTCGGCGTCGTGCGCCTTTCCCCAGAAGCCGCTCGACCTCTTGCCGCAGGCGCACGCGCTCGGCAGGCCGTACGTCTTTTGGCAGAGCGCCGATCGGCGGATGAGCCTGCTCGGGGTCGGCGAACTCACGCGCCTGCGGGCAGCCGGTCCTCAGCGGCTGCAGGCCATCGCCGAGGCCGCCCAAAGCCTCTCGGCGCCCGTGCTGCTCGGCGCTTTCTCATTCTCCGGGAGAGGGCCGCTGGCCCCGCCGTTCCAGCCGTTCGCCCCGGCAGACTTCATGGTACCTCAGTTGCTCTTCGAAGAGCGCGACGGAGGCGTCTTCCTGCGGCTTCTGGGGCGGGAGAGCGCGCAGGGCCCCGCAGCGACGGATGTGCTCGCGGCCCTGCTCGCGGCGGTACCTGCCGATGCCCAGCTTGGCCGCCTGCGCTTCGCCGATCCTCCGGGCAGCCGCGCCGTCTGGAGCGACGAGGTGCAAAGGGCCACGGCGGCCATCCGCGGCGGCAGCCTCGAAAAGGTGGTGCTGGCGCGCAGGAGCCTGGCGCTCTCGACGGCGCCGATCGACGTGCCGCGGGTCGTCACAGCGCTGTCGCGACGCGAGAAGGACTGCAAGATCTTCGCGGTCCACCGCGCCGGTCGCACGTTCCTCGGTGCCACGCCCGAAGGCCTCGTGCGGGTGTCCCGGGGCGTGGCCGAGGTGCCTTGCGTCGCCGGCTCCGCCCCGCGCGGCCAGACGCCGGACGAGGACCGTCGGATCGGCGAGGGACTCCTCATGAGTGCCAAGAACCGGTCCGAGCACGCCTTCGTCGTGCGGGCCGTCGAATCGACGTTGCGCGAGCGCGGGCTCGAGCCGGCAGTGGAATCCTCCGCGCCAGGGCTGCTCAAGCTGCAGAGTGTCCAGCACCTCTTCACACCGGTGCGCGCACGCCTCGCCGAAGACGCGAGCATCTTCGCGCTCGCTGCCGCCCTGCACCCGACACCCGCCATGGGCGGCACGCCGCAGGCGCAGGCCAAGGCCTGGATCTCCGACCATGAGCCTACCCCGCGCGGCCTCTTCAGCGGCGGCATCGGCTACTGGCGCGAGGACGGGGAAGGCGAGCTCGATGTCGCCATCCGCTGCGGGCTCGTGCGCGGGCGCACGGCCACGCTCTGGGCCGGCTGCGGCATCGTGGAGGATTCGGACCCCGACGAGGAACTGCGCGAGACCGTACTCAAGTTTCGCCCCATGCGGGCAGCACTGAGCGAGGCAAACGAGGCATGAACCAGTATCTCCCCCTGCTGCAGCTGGTCGGCGCGCTACGCGATGCCGGACTCCGCGACGTCGTCCTGAGCCCTGGCTCGCGGTCGACGCCGCTGGCGCTCACCTTCGCGGAGTTCCCGGAGATAAGGCGCCACGTGCTCCTCGACGAGCGCGCCGCCGCGTACTTCGGCCTCGGCATCGGCATCTCGGGCGGCGTGCCGGCCGCTCTCGTCTGCACCTCCGGCACCGCGGCCGCCAACTATCTGCCTGCCGTGGTCGAGGCCCGCCACGGCCATGTGCCGCTGATCGTCCTGACGGCGGACAGGCCGCGCGAGTTGCGCGACGTCGGAGCGAACCAGACCATCGACCAGACCAGGATCTACGGCGCGAACGCCAAGTGGTTCCTCGAGCTCCCGACCGACGGCGACGATGAGGAGTTCCTGGGCAGGTACGCGCGCACGGCCGGCCTGCGCGCCGTGACCGCGGCCCGCGGTCGCCCGTACGGTCCGGTGCACATCAACATCCCCCTGCGCGAGCCGCTGCTTCCGCCGGCGCCGCTCGCGGCCCCGGCACCCCGTCCCGGCGACCTGCGGACCGGGGATGCGGATGAGCGGAGCTCCCTGGCCGTTCTCGACGAGACCCTGCGGCGCATCAGGCGCGCCCGGCAAGGCCTGATCGTGGCGGGGCCGCTGCCGCCTTCGCGGCCCGCGCCAGACCTCCTTGCCCTCAGCCGCCGCACCGGCTTCCCGCTGCTCGCGGATCCGCTTTCCGGACTGCGCAGCCTGCCTGCCGATGCGAAGGGACGCATCGACGCCTACGACCTCTACCTGCGCGACGCGGCCCTCCGCGACGCCTTGAGGCCCGATCTCGTGCTGCGCGTGGGGGCCATGCCCACCTCAAAGTCGCTCGGGCAGTGGCTCGGGTCCCTGCCTGAGGAGTCCGCGATCCTGCTGCCTGGCGAGGAGGCTTGGCAGGACCCCCTGCTCTCGACCGGCCTTCTCCTCCCAGGTGCGGCAGATCGCGAAGTCGAGGCCCTGCTGGCGGGGCTCGGCCCGGCGGCGCCCGACGCCACCTACCTCGAACGTTTCGCATGGCTGGACAAGGCCGCCCGCCAGGCGGCCGAAAGGTTCCTGGCCGAACGCGAGCCGTTCGAGCCGACGGCGATCCGCGCTTTGACGGACCTGCTCGGTGCGGGCGACCAGCTCTTCGTCGGCTCGAGCATGCCGGTGCGCGACCTCGACGGCTTCCTGCCCGCAGGCGGCGGCCAGCGCATCCTCGGCATGCGTGGCGCGAGCGGCATCGATGGGGTGGTGTCGGCCGCGATCGGTGCGGCCAGCCGACACCCGGGGCGGACGGCGCTCGCGATCGGAGACCTCTCGTTCCTGCACGACTTCACGGGGCTCCTGGCGGCGGGCCGCACCGGGACGAGCCTCACCGTGCTGCTCCTGCACAACGACGGCGGGGGCATCTTCTCCTATCTGCCCCAGCGCGGCACGCAGCGCTTCGAGGAATTCTTCGGCACGCCGCACGGCGTCGAGTTCGGCCCCGGCGTCGCCATGCTGGGTGGACGCCACCGCCAGGCGGCGTCGCGGGAGGCCTTGCGCCAGGAACTCGACCAGGCGCTCGCGTCCGAGGGGCTCGACGTCGTCGAGTTCCCTGCGGACCGCGAGGCGAGCCGCACGCTCCACGAGGAGGTGTTCGCCGCCGCGCAGACGGCTGCGTGGGCGGCCTTCAACGATGCCTGAAATCTTGCGCGCCGGTGCAGCGGTGCACTACGAAGTGCAGGGCGGCGGCAGGCCGCTCGTCGCCCTGCACGGCTTCACCGGCAGCGGCCGCGACTTCCTTCCCCTGGCCTCCGCGCTGCGCCGTCAGGCCATGACCGTCACCCCGGACCTCATGGGCCACGGGGCTTCGGACGCGCCCGGCGAGCCCGGGCGCTACAGCCTCGAGGAATCGGCCAGGGACGTGCTCGCTGTCGCCGACCATCTCGGCCTTGAGAGCTTCGATCTGCTGGGCTACTCGATGGGTGGGCGGATTGCCCTGCGCACCGTCCTCCTGGCACCGGGGCGAATCCGTCGCCTGGTGCTCGAGAGCACGTCGCCGGGGATCGAGGATCCCTTGGAGCGCGAGCGGCGGCGGCAAAGCGATCTCGCCCTGGCCGAGTCGATCGAGCGGGACGGCCTCGAACTGTTCGTCGATCGCTGGCTTGGGCAGGATCTCTTCCGCACCCTGCGCCAGTTGCCGCCCAGGCGATTCGAGGCCATGCGGCTGGCCAAGCTCGGCCAGAGGCCCGGAGGACTCACCGGCAGCCTACGCGGCGCGGGCGCGGGTGTCGACGAGGATGTGTGGCCAAAGCTGGCCGAGATCCGCCAAAGGGCGCTCCTGATCGGCGGGATGGAGGACAGGAAGTACGACGCCATCCTCTCGAGGATGGCCGAGCACCTGCCCGACGCCCGCTTCATCCGGGTGCCGCGGGTGGGCCACACGGTGCATCTCGAGCGGCCACGGCTGTTCGCCGATCACGTCGCCGAGTTCCTCCGCCAGACCTGAGGCGGAGTCGCCAAAGTCCCCACCCGCCGCGGTCACCACGGCGGGACAGAAGAAAGGAGTTGGCCGCCAGGAGGAGGGGCCCGCACAGCGGCCTCCGGCGGCAGGCGCTTATGGAATGGGAGCAGCTGGGAACCTATGAGGACATCATCTTCGAGCGCGCCGAGGGTATCGCGCGCATCACGATCAACCGGCCGGAGGTGCGCAACGCCTTCCGGCCCAAGACGCTGTTCGAACTCGAGGACGCCTTCCGCCGCGCCCGCGAGGACCAGTCTGTCGGGGTGGTCCTGCTCACGGGCAAGGGCGACCTCGCCTTCTGCTCGGGCGGCGACCAACGCATCCGCGGCAAGGCCGGCTACGTCGGCGACGACGGCGTGCCGCGTCTGAACGTGCTGGACCTGCAGCGCCAGATCCGCACCCTGCCCAAGCCCGTCATCGCCGTGGTGGCCGGCTACGCGATCGGCGGCGGCCACGTCCTCCACCTCGTCTGCGATCTGACCATCGCCGCCGACAACGCCGTGTTCGGCCAGACCGGCCCGAAGGTCGGAAGCTTCGACGCCGGCTACGGCGCGACGCTCCTGGCGCGCATCGTCGGGCACAAGAAGGCGCGCGAGATCTGGTACCTCTGCCGCCAGTACTCGGCGCAGGAAGCGCTCGAGATGGGCCTTGTGAACACGGTGGTGCCGCTCGCGGAACTCGAGGCCGAGTCGATCCGCTGGGCCAAGGAGATCCTCGAGAAGAGCCCGCTCGCCCTGCGCTTCCTCAAGGCGGCGTTCAACGCCGACACGGATGGTCTCGCGGGCCTGCAGCAGCTCGCGGGCGACGCCACGATGCTCTACTACATGACGGAGGAAGGGCAGGAAGGCAAGGAAGCGTTCCTGCAGAAGCGCAAGCCGGACTTCGGCCGGTTCCCTCGCCTGCCCTGAGATGGCGGAGGCACTGGAAGAGTCCTCGATCCTGCCGGACTTCCTGCGTAGGCGCGCGGAGCGATCGCCTGGGGCCCTCGCTCTGCGCGCCGAGGGGCGGGACGTCACCTACCGGCAGTTGGATGAACTTGCGGCGAAGGCGGCCGGCGGCCTCAGGGCCGCGGGCATCGGGCCCGGCGACCGGGTGGCCGCGCTCATGCCAGGCGGCCTCGACTTTGCCGTGCTTCTCCATGCCGCCTTGCGCCTCGGCGCCGCGCTGGTCCCGCTCAACACGCGCCTGACGCCTGCGGAACTTCGTGCGCAACTCCTCGACGCGCGGCCGAAGTTCTTCGTCGTGGGTGCGCCGCAGAGCGAAACGGGGCTAGGGCTCGCGCAGGAGCTCGGGCTCGCCCGCTGGCTGCTGCCCCAGGCGCCGGACGAGCGGCATCCGTTTTACGCCGGGGCGCCGGTAGAGCCGACCCCGGTCCGTCCCGACGCGGTGGCCGCCATCGTCTACACCTCCGGTACGACCGGTCCGGCCAAGGGCGCCATGCTGACGAGGCGCAATTTCTTCTACGCCGCCGTGACCTCGGCGATGGGGCTCGGCGCGTTGCCCGAAGACCGCTGGCTCCTCTGTATGCCACTCTTCCATGTCGGCGGCCTCTCGATCCTCCTGCGCTCCGCCCTCTTCGGCGGCGCGGTGCTGGCGCAGGACGGCTTCGACGTGGCGGCCGTGCGCCACGGTCTCCACGAGGAGGGCGCCACCTGCGTCTCGCTCGTGCCCGTGATACTGGAACGCCTGATGCAGGCGGGCGTCACGCCGCCCAAGAGCTTGCGTTTCCTGCTGCTCGGCGGCGCGCCGGCGCCCAGGGACCTGCTCGAGCGCGCCCTTGCGGCGGGCTGGCCTCTGGCGTCCACGTACGGCCTCACGGAGACCGCGTCCCAGGCCGCCACCCTGCCGCCGGCAGAGGCCGAGGAACACGTCGGCTCGGCGGGTCGGCCGCTCTTCCTGACGGAGATCCGCATCGAGGGCCAGGGTCTCGTCCTGCCGGCGGGCGAACCGGGCGAGATTCTCGTGCGGGGCCCGACGGTAATCCCCGGCTACCTCCACCGGCCGGACGAGACCAGCGAACGGTTCAAGGACGGCTTCCTGCGCACGGGCGACATCGGCTACCTGGACCCCGAAGGCTACCTCTACGTGCTCGACCGGCGCAAGGACCTGATCGTGTCGGGTGGCGAGAATGTCTATCCGGCGGAGGTCGAGGCGGCGCTCCGCCGCCACCCGGGCGTCCAGGACGCTGCGGTCTATCCCGCGCCCGACGAGGTCTGGGGGCAGGTGCCGGCGGCCGCCGTCGTGCCCAAGGATGGTACCCCGCCATCGCCTGAGGACCTGAGGGCCTTCCTGCGACGGGAGCTCGCCGGCTACAAGATCCCACGCGAGATCCGCTTCGTGTCCGAACTGCCGCGCAACGCCGGCGGCAAGCTCGTGCGTGCGGCCCTCAGGCCGGAGGTGCCATCGGAATGACGGTCGGACAGCTTTGGCGCCTGACGCGCCCCCACACCCTGAGCGCCGCGGTGGTGCCCGTCCTGGTGGGGACGGCCGCAGGGGCCCTCTCAGGCCGCGTGAACGTTCTTCTGGCCCTGGACATGCTCGTCATCTCGCTGCTGCTGCAGATCGCGACCAACATGGCCAACGAGTATTTCGACTTCCGCCGCGGCGTCGACCACACGGGGCTCACAGGCATCGCCGGGGTGATCGTGCAGGGCGAGACGTCGCCGAGGGCCGTGCTCACGGCGGCAATCGCCACCTTCGCCCTGGCCTTCGTGCTCGGCTGCCTCCTCGCCTTGGCGCGGGGTCCGCTCCTCGTTCTTCTAGGACTTCTCAGCATCCTCGTCGCGGTGCTGTACAGCGCCGGGCCACGACCGATCGCCGCGACGCCCTATGGCGAGCTGACCGTCTTCCTGCTCATGGGCGTGCTCGAGACGCTGGTCAGCGAAGTGGCGGCCGTGGGGCACCTCTCGACGGCCGCCGTCGCCGCGTCGGTTTCCGTCGGCTTCCTCGTCGCGGCGATCCTCACGGCCAACAACCTGCGCGACCGCGAGAGCGACCAGGAACGCGGCCGCCGCACCCTGGCGATCCTGCTCGGGCAGGAGCGCGGCCTCAGCTTCCTGCGTGCGGAGGCGCTGGCCGCCGTCGTCTGGCCAGCCATCGCCGCCATCGGCCTCTTGCCCTGGCCCGCCGTTCTGACCGTCCTGCTGCTGCCCTCGGCCTTGCGGGTGGGGAGAATGGGGTCCTTGCGCCGCCTGCTGCCGGAAGTGTCGAGACTGCATCTCCTGAACGGGCTCCTGCTCTCCCTCGCGCTCGGCGCGTTCGCAGCTCTGCGCTGAAGCCGGCCGATGCCAGTCTGCCGGCTACGCCTGGATGTCGGCGGCACGCTCCAGCTTCCAGATCGCGAGGACCCAGCCGATGACGCCGATTCCCCCTGCGGTCGCCAGGGACAGCGCCGGGTTCTGGGCCGTGCGCAGCCCATAGGCGAGGCCGTCGAAGGCCTGGACCGCATGGGTCGCGGGCAGGGCGAGGGCGAGCCACCGCAACACCCGAGGCAGCAGGCTCGCCGGGAACATCATGCCGCTCAGGAGCACCGAGGGCAGAAACACGATCATGGAAAGCATGGTCGCGAATGCCTGGTCGCGCGCCACGACACCGATCAGCAGTCCAAGACCGATGCTCGCGAAGAGCAGCACGGCCACCACCGCGAAGTAGAGCCCTGGCGCCTGGGGCAAGGGCGCCTGGAAGGCGAGCGGCGCCAGGGCGAAGATGACCAGGGATACGCAGAGCAGGTGGAAGAAGGCGCTCACTGCCTGGACGGCGAGCACGGCACGGCGCGGGATGCCGCTCACGCGCAAGGTGCGCAGCGTGCCCGCCTCGCGCATGCGCACGATCGGCGTCGGCACGCCCATGATGGCTCCCATCGTCACGGCGAACACGGTCATGGAGGCGGCAAGGACCGCCCGCAGCGCCGGGTCGATCGAAGCGAAGACGGCACCCATGGCGAAGAAGAAGACGAGCGGCACCAGGTAGAAGTTCAGGAGCGTGCCCTTTTCGCGCACGTCCAACCGCAGTTGTAGCCAGAGATGCGCGCCGAGCGCCCTCATGCCCGCTCCGCCTCCTTCACGAGCTCGAGGAAGCGCTCCTCCAAGGTCGGCAGCTCCACGCGCAAGTCCTCCACCACGTCGTGCTCCACCTGGACGACGCGCAGAATGTCGGTCACGGCGGCGGCCGCATCGGTGCAGGTCCATTCGCGGTAGTCGCCCTTGACGCGCAAGAACCGCGCCAGGCCGACGTCCGCCGCCGGCAGGCGACCAAGGCGCGTGCGCAGGCGGATGCGGGTCTCGCTGCTTCCCGCGGCCGTGACCGCGTCGGGCGTGCCGCAGAAGGCGATCCTGCCTCCGATCACGATGGCGATCCGGTCACAGAGCTTTTCCGCCTCCGCCATGTCGTGCGTAGCCAGCAGCACCGTCACGCCCGCAGCGCTGAGAGAGCGCACCTCGGCGTGCAGTCGGGCCCTGCTCTCCACGTCGAGACCGGCGGTGGGCTCGTCGAGGGCAATCACCTCGGGATCGTGCACGAGAGCCAGCGCGAGTTCCACCCGACGCCGCTCGCCGGCGGAGAGCTGCGCGAAGCGCCGGTGCAAGAGTTCCCTCAGGCCAAG
Organism: Bacillota bacterium; assembly: GCA_021799275.1. Classification (GTDB taxonomy): domain Bacteria; phylum Bacillota; class Sulfobacillia; order JAJZYS01; family JAJYTV01; genus JAJZQO01. The sequence continues at coordinate 52,491 of JAJZAT010000011.1, read as the reverse complement.
GCGGTCGTAGAGGTCCGGCCGCTGCTCGATGCCGTGCCAGGCACAGACGAGGCCAAGGGCCTCTTTCACCTTCAGGCCGCCCGGCAGGGTGCCCGACTGCAGCTGCACGCCCAGGTGGCGCCGCAGATGCCCTTCCTCGGCCTGCGGGTCGCAGCTGGCTACCCGCAGGCGTCCGGCGTCAGCCCGGCGCAGCCCCTCGAGGCACTCCAGGATGGTCGTCTTGCCGGCGCCGTTCGGGCCGAGCAGGCCGAACACTTCGCCCTTGGTCACGTCGAGGTCGACGCCGCGAACCGCGAGGACGGATCCGTAGGACTTGCGCAGCCCTTCGATGGCCACCACGGGCTCAGTCATGGTCCCGTTCCTCTACCCCGGGAATTTCGACACCCCGGTCCCGCAGGTAGCGCTGCAGCGCCGCGCCGAGGAAGTCGCGAATCGCCTCCCGGGAGTAGCCGGGTGCCTCGGGCCAGCGGTCGATGTCCATGCCGGCACGGATCATCGAACGGAGCAGGCTTGGATCGGGCTTGGCGAACTCCTGCACCAGGTCCCACCACTCTGCCGCGAGTTCCTGCCCTTCGGGCCCCTCCGGGTCCGCACCCGCCCGGTACAACGCCTCGAGCCGCGCAAAGCTCTCCCTGGCCCGCGGCAGAAACTGCTCCACCGCCATCGGGTCCGCGAAACGCTCCGCGATGCCGCGGTACTGGCGATCGTCGAAGTAGCTGGCGACGAAGGCATAGGGCTGGCCCTGCCGCATCAGTTCCACGATCGCGACGAGTCGGTCGAGGCTCAGTTCCTGTCCGAGGCCCAGCTCCGCGATGACGGTGTCGAGACCCGCGATCACCCGGGTCAGGTTGGCGACCTGCTGCCCCAGCAGCTCACGCTGCCGCGTGAACACGGCCAGGAGGTCGTCGGATGACGGCCGATCCGAGACGCTCTCGGCAATCTCCTGCAGCGACAGACCGAACGACTTGAGAAAGAGGATCTGCTGCAACTTCGCGACATCCCGCGGCGTGTAGAGGCGTCGACCGCCTTCGCTAGTCGCCGCCCGCAGCAGCCCGACGCGGTCGTAGTACTGCAGAGTCCGCACGCTGACGCCCGCCCGCTCGGCCAGCGCACCGATCGTCAATGTGTTGCGAGGCATCCTGACACTTCCTTCGATCCCGTTCTACCACGTGACGTAGCGTCACGAGCAATGGCTCGCGGTAAAGCCGTGCGACAGCGACCGAGCCGGGCCACGTCTGGAAACGGTCAGGCCCATGCAGATCCGCCCGCGTGGCGAGCGTCCTGGACCGCAGCCAACGGCTACTTGTCATGTTGCGCGGTCCACTTGCGTCCGTCGGTCGACGCGAACAGGAATGTTGCCTTGGGCGGCACGGACTGCTCCATGCCAGCGAAGTAGACGGTGATGCTCAGGCGCCAGCCGTCACCGCGAGCTGAAAGCGATGGTACAACGGAATAGTTCGGCGAGACCGACCAGGTCGGAAGCCGGATCGGAACGAACTCGAGGCCGCCGCTCGCGGCGAACCGCGTGAGCACAACTTCGTGGGTGACGGGATCCCAAGTGGCGATGAGCGCGAGCCTAGGCATGAGAGCGATGTCGGAGTAGACAGGCGTAGGCAGCGCCGACCATCCCTTGCCGCCCTTGCGCAGCCAGAGCGCGCCGTCCTGCGAGACGGCAAAATCGTTTCTATCCGAAAGAGCCGTGGGCGGCCGGTGAGTGCCCGTCGCCGCCAAAAGCTCGTGTCCTTCGTAGACGTGATTGCCCTGACCGACAAACGCCAGTTCAGACGGCGCCTGGCCGGCCTTCAGCAGATAAACGCCGATGCGTGCTTCGGCCTGCCCCGTCGCGGCGACCACGCCGATCCCCGGGCCAAGATCGGCGCGAGGTAGCCTCGTCATCAATTCATAGGCACGGCCGTGCCAACCGATGCGGCTGCCGACCCTCAGGGTGGCGGAGGCCGCAGGCGTGCCGCAAGCCGCGAGCAGAAAGCCGAGAAGCGCCCACGCGGGCAGGGTCTTGCGCATTGCCTCAGCTCCCGGACGGCCCTCAGATCCAGTGCTTGGCGACCGCCGTCTCGGGATCGCCGGTGTTCGGCGTGCCCTCCGGCTCGATCAGCAGGAGCTCGGCTCCCTCCTTGGCGACGGGCCTGTGCTCGACGCCCTTCGGCACGACGTAGAGATCCCCGGGTCCGAGTTCCACCTGACCGTCCCGGAGCTCGATCACCACGTGGCCCTTCAGGACGAAGAAGAAGTCGTCCGTGTCGGGGTGCTGGTGCCAGACGAATTCTCCCTTTATCTTGACGACCAGGATGTCGTGGCCGTTGAACTGCGCGACGATCTTCGGGGTCCAATGATCCGACACGCGGCCGGGCTTCTCGAAGACGTGCACCGCATCCATGTCCACTCCTCCTCAGGCGATGCCGTAGCGCCGGCCGCGTCCGTTCCCCATCGCGGCTACGCGGCCCTCCGCGACCAGTGCCTGCAGCGCTGCGCGGGTCTCGTTCTCCTTGGTTCCCAGGCTCTTCGCGATCTCCTTGAGCGTCAATGGGCCCGGTTGCAAGAGACCGACGATGCGCTCCGATACCGGTCCATCCCTCGCGGCCGCCACCTCCGCCTGGCTCTCCTGGGCCGAGAGCTCGATCACCCGCAGCCGTGGCACAGCGCCTGCGGCCAATTGCGCGAGCGACGGGTGGCAGGTGAAGAAGAGCGCCTGCCGGCGAGGTTCCGCGGCGAACCGTCCGAGCACCTCGAGAAGCTTCGCCTGGCGAGCAGGGTCGAAGTTAACCGCGATGTCGTCGAGCACGAGCGGCAGCGCCGCGACGCGCTCTCCGTAGGAAGCCGCGAGTCCCAGCCGGAGGGCGAGATACATCTGTTCCTGGGTGCCGCGGCTGAGTTCGTGCGGCTCCTTCACAGCGCCCGAGGGCCCGACGGCGAGGAGCCCCTGGCCGTCGCTGCGCTGCCGCACCTCGACGTAGCGCTCGGCGGTGATGCCGCGCAGGGCCTGCGACGCGATCCGCAGCACCTCCGGCTGGCGGCTGCGCACATAGGTCTCGAGGGTGCGCTCGAGGAGCCGGCCCGCGAGGGCCTGGGCGCGCCAGGCCTCGGCCGCGCGTCGGAGCTCCTCCTCGAGTTCGAGGCAGCGCGCCGCGAGGACCGGCACGTCCGAAGACTCGGCGATCTCGCTTCTGAGCCGGAGGAGGTCCTGGCTCTGACGCAGCGCGAGGTCCCGCTGGCGATTGAGTTCGTCGAGTCTCTCCGCGATCCGGCTGCGCTCGGTCTGCCAGAGCTCGGGGCCGCCCTCTGCCAGTTCCTCGACGAACGCGTCCGCCGATGCCCCAACCTGGTCGCGGAAGGCGGCCGCCGCGAGGTCGCGCTCATGCAGCTTCTGCTCGTACGCCCCGCTGGCCTCGCGCCACCGCTCGAACGCGCCGACGTCCTCGAGGCCCGCCTCCCGCAGGCTCTCGGCGAGGGCATCCGCCGCCGCGGCTTCCGCCTGCGCCAGGAGTTCCGCCTGCTCCAAGGCCACGCGCCGCTGCTCCTCAAGCAGCCTGAGGGCGGTCTCGCCACGCCGGGCAGCCTGCAGGGGCACCTCGAGAGCGGCGATCGCCTCGGGCACCGCCTCCCGGGCATCGGGCATCGCCTGGCCCAATCGCAGGAAGATCTCGGTGACCTGCCGCTGCCATGCCTCGATCGCACGTTCCTCGTCCGCCCGCTGCGTCTCCAGGGTTGCGAGCTCCCTTTGCGCCGCCCCGAGAGCCTGCACCGTGCGCAGGTGGGACGGAAGGTGTTGCGGCGGCACGTCGAGCGGCACAGCCATGGACGCCTTGAAGGCCGCGAGCGCCGAGAGCCCCTCCTGCTCCGCGGCGATGGCCTGCTCGCGGCGCCTGCCGCACTCCGCAAGCAGGCGGCCGGTGGCCTGCCGCTGCTCGTCCGCGGCGCGCAGGCGCTCGCGGGCCGTGCCCGCGGCCATCACGCGTCCGAATTGCGCGTGCAGGTCTGAGAGCTCCTTGACGGCGGCGGAGAGGTGAAGCGGCTGTCCGAGGCCCAAGGCCTCCTGGGAATCGCGCACCTCCGCCGCGAGACGCCTGAGCTCCTGACCAGGGCGGCCGAGCAGGAGGACGGCGAAGGCGATCAGGCCGATCGGCGCCAAGGCCGCGAAGGGCCACTGGCCGTAGGCGAGGGCGATAAGCCCGACCACGACGAACGCGATGGCGAGCAGGTTCGGCGCGAGCAGCTGCCCGCGTCGCCGCGCGAGATTTTCGATGGCTTCCTTGTGACGGGTTAGGAGGGCATCCCGCGCATGGTAGGCTTCGGCATCCGGCACTTCCTCGTACCGCCCCGCCTGCTCCGCCGCGGCCCGGGCGTCACTCTCCGCCTTCGCTAGCGTCCCGCGGGCGGCCTCTTCCTCTTCCTCGCGCCGGACGCGAGCCTGACCAAGATCGCGCAGCCGCTCGACCAGTTCCTCGCCGGCCCGCACCTGGCTCTGCTCGACCGGCGGCAGGTCGGCCGTCGGGGCGACGCCGAGCTCCCTGGCCAGCTGCGCGATCCGGCCCTCCTGCCCCGCGATGTCCCGGCCGAGGCGCTCGCTGCGGCCCAAGCGGTCGCGCTGGAGCGCGAGCTCATGCAACGCAGCCTGCAGGGGATCCGCCACCTCCAGAATGCGCCGGTCGACGAGCCGGCCCTCTTGGGCGATCCGCTCCTCCAGATCCCGGCAGACGGCCTGCTCGGCGGCCGTGGCCTTCGCACACTCCGTGAGGGGGTCCGAGGCGCCCTCGATCCTCTCAACCAGCGCCCGGTCGAGACGCAGGGGTTCACCCTCCCGCGCCAGTTCCTGCTCCAGCCTCTGCAGGCGGTTCCAGGGCACATAGAGTCCCTCGAGGCGCTCGAGGTGGCGGCGCTGCTGCTCGAGGCGACGCGCCTCTTCGCCCTGGTCCCGCACCGTTTCGTCGGCCGCGGCCAGCTGCGCCTCGATCTCGCCGAAGCGCCCGGCCAGGGCCGTCGCCGCGGCGAGTTCCCGCCGTGCGGTGACCAGAGCATCGCTAAGCTTGTTGATCTGGCCTTCCTTGGACCGCGGGCGCAGGTAGGCCTCGAGGCCCTTGCGCAATTGGGCGAGCACCCCGGCGGCACTGCGGCCGGCGCCGGTGATGCCCGCGGAGTACAGGCGGTCGCGCACCTCTTCGCGGTCGAGCGTCCCGAGGTCCGTCAGTTCGTAGAGGCTGAAGGCGAAAACGCTGCGGAACATGTCCGCATCGAGGCCGCCAAGCCGGCTCCGCAGTCCGTCCTCGCCAAGCTGGCGTCCATCCGGCGCCCAGAGACGCAGCGGCTGGCCCTGCAAGCGCTCGAGGGTCCAGAGCCCTTCGTCGTCCTCGAACGTGAGCCGTCCCCCGTGGCGCCCGCCCTGGAGCGGCGGGTACTTCTGCTGCTCCCCGCGCGGAAAGCCGAACAGCATGAAGCGCAGAAAGCCGAGCAGCGTGGACTTCCCCGCCTCGTTCGGCCCCAGCACCAACGTCAGACCCTCGGGGACGTCCGACAGCGCCATGCCGCGGAAGACGCCGAAGCCCTCGATCTCCCAGCCGCGCAGGATCACCGCCCGTCACCTCCTGTGAGGAGCCTGAGGCAGATCTCCTCGGCCTCGGACAGGAGTCCAGCGGGGGGGATATCCATCCGCAGCGCGTCGCGCACCGGAAAGCGCGTGAGTTCCTGCTCAAGTGCAGCGAGAAGACCACCGAGCTCCTCGGGGGAGGCGCGCAGGCGGTCCGCCTCTGCCAGCACCTCCGCCGCGAGATCGCCGCCGACGCGGATCTCGTCGCGGCGGATGGGAGGCCGCGTGCGCAGCTCGAGCGCGTCCCACCAAACGAAGGGGTCCTGCGCGAGGCCCGCTTCCTGCAGGGATTGCAGGATCTCGCCCTGGCGCAGCTGGAACTCCGCATCCGGTCCGAAATCCCCGCCCAGCGTGGCGCTCAGGATCAGGGCTCGTCCCTCCGCCGTTTGGGCGGCGCCACGGCCGGCCGACTCGATCCTGTCGATCGCCTCCTGCAGGTCCATGGCTCCCGAGAGGTCCACCTGGACCGTCTCGAAGCGGATCCGGTCGAGGGCCACGAATCGGGGTGGCTCGAGGACACCGAGCCGATCGTCGCAATCCAGCACCAGAGCTCCCTTGGGTCCCAGCTCGCCACCCGCCGGGCTCCTGCCCTGCAAGACCCCGGAATAGGCAGCCCAGGGGCCGCCTTCGAGAACGAGCCTGCGCCGATGCACGTGGCCGAGCGCCCAGTAGTCCATGCCCGCCTCCCGCAGGTCATCGACGCTGCATGGCGCGTAGGGGGCGTGCTGCGGGTCGCCGACGTTCGCGTGCAGGAGGCCGATCTGCAGGCCCTCCCCGTTCGGACGGAAGAGGCGCGCCAGATTGCGGTGCTCCTCGCGCTGGCGAAAGGAGATGCCGTGCACGGTGGCGACCACCCTGCCCGCCACTTCCACAGGCACCGCCACCACATCGTCGGCGGGGAACACGTAGGTGCCGCTTCCCCACGCGGGTCCCGCACCCTGGGCAAGGGGATCATGGTTGCCGTGCACGGCGAAGGTGCGCACACCGGCCTCGCCCAGACGCTCGAGGCCCGCCCTGAGCCGCCGCTCGGCACGGATGCCGCGCTCCTGCCCGTCATAAACGTCTCCCGCCAGCAGCAGGATCGCCGCCTGCTCGCGCAGGCAAAGGTCCACAAGTCCCTCGAAGGCGTGGAGAGACGCGTCGCGCAGGGCTTCCGCCACGGCGGGCGCCGTCCGGCCAAGCCCGCTGCAGGGCGTGTCGAGGTGAAGATCCGCGGCATGGACAACCTTGAAACGCAAGTGCAGGGCCTCCTCGCCAATGTCCACTCCCCACGGATCAATTTCCTGTCCGTTGGCCAACCTCCTGTCGACGCGGCAAGGCCTAGTTGCACAGCCATACCCAAAGCGCTATGTTATTCATAGTTTCTACGACCGGGGAGGAGTCCACCCATGGACGAAGGCAAGATCCGCATCGGCGGCATCTGCGGCAGCCTGCGCGCGGGTTCCTACAACCTGATGCTGCTGCGCGCCGCAGCCGGACTGATGCCGGAGGACATCACCTATGAGGAGATCCCGATCTCCGACCTGCCGCTCTACAATCCGGATCTCGACGGACCGGCGACGCCTGAGGCGGTGCAGGTATTCCGGGAGCGCCTGAAGGGCATGGACGGCCTTCTCTTCGCGGTGCCGGAGTACAACTACTCGCTCACGGGGGCGCTCAAGAACGCGCTCGACTGGGCGAGCAGACCCGTGAGCGATTCAGGCCTTCATGACAAGCCTGTCGCGATCATGGGCGCGTCGCAAGGGACCTTCGGCACGGTCCGCGCGCAGCTCCATTTCCGCCACGTGGCGGTGTTCACGAACATGCACCTTGTGAACAAGCCAGAGGTGCTGGTGCGCGACCCGCAGGCGAAGTTTTCGACCGATGGCCGCCTGACGGACGAGGACACGCGGCAGGTCGTGGGCCAGTTGGTGACGGAGCTCGTCCGCTGGACCCGCATCCTGCATGGCGGGCGGAAGGCCCTGAGCGCCCGCTGAGGGCGCAGGTCCCGGCTGGGCGGGCGGAGAAGAGCCGAGACACACAGGTATCCCGTGGCGGAGGGGGAGGCCATGGCACTGCCGGAGTTCTCCATGCATGACCATCTCGGGGCGGCCGTCACGGACCGCGACCTTCTGGAGGCCGCGCCGCTGATCGTCGTGCTCCTGCGCGGCTTTGCCTGACCCTACTGCCGCAAGGAGCTCGGCGAGCTCGCACGGCGCTATCCGGACCTGAGAGCCAAGGGTGTCGAGGTCGTGGCGGTGGGGCCCGACAGCCCTGAGAGGTTCGAGGCCTACTTCCGGGAGCACGCCATCCCGTTTCGCGGCATCCCGGACCCCGCAGGCGAGCTGCTCTCCCGCTTCGGCCAGGAGTGGCGCCTACTCGCGTTCGGGCGCCTGCCCGGGATCGTCGCCTACGGCCGGGACGGCCAGGAGGCCGCACGTCACCTCGGCCGCTCGATGCGCGACCTCGGGGACCTCGACGCGATCGTGGGGAAGCTCCTGCCCTGATATAGACCGGCGCTCCACCTGGAGGAGCGCCGGTCTGCTTGTTCCGTCGCCCTTCCGGGTGCTACGGTGGACGGCAGGAAGCCGATTGGGAGGTCGCGTGCATGAAGTGGGTCACGCGCAAGAACGCCAACGTCGATCGCATCGCCTGCCCCTGGCTGATCCGGCGCTTCGTCGACCAGGAGGCGGAATTCCTCTTCGTCCCTGGCGACGAGGTCATGGCGGTGGCCGAGCGGGAAGGGGCGATCCCGTTCGACGCCAAGGGCGTGGAGCTTGGCCACGTCGACGGGCGCTGCAGCTTCGAGTCGATCATCGTCAAGTACGGACTCAAGGATCCGGCGCTCGCCCGCCTCGCGAAGATTGTGCACGGCGCGGACGTGTCCGCGGACAGGGACATCGTCCCGGAAGCGGCCGGGCTCTATGCGGCGGCCCACGGGTTCGCCCTCCTCCACGGCGAGGACGACCGCGAGAAGCTGCAGCTCGAGACGCCGCTCTACGACGCCCTCTACCGCTGGTGCCAGGCGCAGGTGCAAGCCTAGTGGCGCAGCCTGCCAGACGCGGCGACGCCACGCGGATCATCGCGGCGACCGCCCTGCGCGGCTTCGGCTACGGTCTCGTATCGGTCGAGGTGGCCCTCTACTGGCGCCTGCACGGCCTCCCGCCGGTGACGATCGGCCTACTCTTCACCGTCGCGCTGCTGGCGAGCGGCGCCTTGAGCGCAGTGGCGGGCCGTATTGGTGCCGCGCTTGGCCGGCGCCGCAGCCTCATGCTGCTCGCGGCTGGCATCGTGCTGGGTGGAGTCCTGCTCGCGGCGAGCACGTCCCTGCCGGTTCTGGTTCTGGCGAGCCTGCTGGCCACGTTCAGCCCCACAGGCAAGGATGTCGCGGCGATGCTGCCGCTGGAGCAGGCGGCCCTGGCGCACCTCGGCGACGGCCAGACCCGCATGGCGCTCTACGCCCGCTACAACATGACCGCCGCGCTGGCGGCGGCCCTCGGAGCACTGGCCGCGGCCGCTCTGCCGCCAAGCCTGCACAGTGCCGCGGCGTTCTGGCTCTACGCGGCGATCGGCCTCGGGCTCGTCTGGCTCTACAGTGGGCTCTCGCTCGCGGTGGAGGAGGAACGCCAGGCGACCGGCGAGCCACCGCACGGGCGGCTCCGGCAGAGTCAGGGCATCGTGCTGCGCCTGACCACCCTGTTCGGCGTCGACGCCTTGGCGGGCGGGCTCGTGGCGCAGGGCATCGCGGTGCTCTGGCTGCACGAGCGCTTCGGCATCGCGGCCGGCGCGGCGGGGGTGCTCTTCTTCGCCACGAACCTCGCCATGGCCGTCTCCCAGCTCGCGGCGCCGTGGCTCGCGAAGCGCTTTGGACTTCTCAATACGATGGTGTTCACGCACCTGCCGTCCAACGTCCTGCTGCTGCTCGTGGCCTTCGCGCCGAGCTTTCCCGCGGCCGCCGTGCTGCTCGTGCTGAGGGGTCTCCTCTCGCAGCTCGACGTGCCGACGCGCCAGGCCTACACCATGGCCCTCGTGGCACCCGAGGAGCGCGGAGCGGCGGCGGGCGTCACCGCCGCCGTGCGCGGCACCGCGTCGGCCGTCTCGCCGGCGATCACCGGCGTCGCCCTGACCGTGGCGGCGATGGGCCTGCCGTTCATCCTGGCGGGAGCGCTCAAGGCCGCCTACGACCTGGTGCTCTGGGGGATGTTCCGCGGCGTGCCGCTGGCGCACGAGGACTAGGCGGCTCCTTGCGCACGATCGTCCACCGACAGACATGACGAGGGATGCGGCCAATGGATGAACGCGACCTCAAGGCGCGCCGCTTCTTGGAATCGCGGTTCGACGGACGGGCCCAAGGCTTCGAGCCGCTCGGCCTGGGCGAGTGGTCCCGGGCCTACGCGTTGCGCCTCGACGGGCGCGACGTCGTCGTCCGCTTCGGACCTTACCGGGAAGACTTCGAGAAGGACCGCGTGATGGCCGCCTACGCCTGCGCGGCCCTCCCCATCCCCGAGGTATTTGAGGTCGGGGAGGCGCCACGCGGCTTCTACTGCGTCTCCGAGCGGATCCCAGGGGCACCTCTGGAAGGCCTTGACGCGTGCGGCATCAAGAGTGCCCTGCCGGACCTGCTCGAGGTGCTCGAAGCCCTGCGGGCCGTTGACATCTACGGTACGCAGGGCTTCGGCCACTGGGGCCCGGACGGGAGCGGAGAGAACGCGTCATGGGCGGAGGCCCTGCTCGCCGTAGCCGATCAGGGCGGGCGGCTCGCGGGCTGGCGCGAGCGGCTCGAGGTGATGGCGCCAGAACTTGCCCGAACGTTCGAGCGGGGCCTTGAGACGCTCGGGCGACTTGCGCCGGATCTGCCAAATCTCCGCCACATCGTGCACGGCGACATCCTGGGCAATGTGCTGGCAGACAAGGCACAAGTTCGCGGGGTGATCGACTGGGGCAACGCGATGTACGGCGATCCGCTCTACGACATCGCCTGGCTCCTCTACTGGTGGCCGTGGTTCCCGGCGTGGCAGGACGTCGACCTCGCGGCGATCGTGGAAGGGCATTGGCGGGCCCATGGCGGGCCGCCGACTCTAGCGGAGCAGCGCCTGCGCTGCTGCCTTATCCAGATCGGCCTCAGCCATGTCGCCTACTGCGCCTTCAAGGGGCGCCGCGAGGACCTCGAGCGCAACGCGGAGCAGCTTTCGTCCTACCTCTGACCCCCCGGGCTACCGCGACGGGGAGTTCTCCTTGCCCACCATCTCCGTCTCCGCGAGTTCGGTCACGGCCTCCTGCAGGACCGCCGCGCCCGCGAGGAGCGGCGTCAGGGGGCCCTGGTGGAGGAGGAGCACGCGGTTCTGCGCACGGCTCGCAAGCACGAAGAGGTCCGAGGCGGCGTCCGGCGTCTCGGGCAGGGACTCTCCGTCGGCGTCTAGCACCAGAACCAGATCGAACTCGAGGCCGGCCGCGTCGGTCCGCGTGCCGACGAAGGGCTCCCTGCCCTCCGCGAAGGCCACGTCTCCGGCGACCTTGCGCACTGCCGGAAGGCGGCGCGGGTCCGCGCAGAGGATCGCCGAGGTCGAGTGCGGCAGGGCCTGCAGCAGCCGCACCGCCACGTCCGCCATGTCGAGTCCGTCGGCTACCGCCACCGCCACCACGGGGGGCGCCTCCCGTTCCACCGATTCGATCGGCCTGAAGGGCAGGTCCATCTTGGGTCCAAGGATGTTGAGAAGATCCACGATGGCGGGCGTCGACCGGTAGTTGATGCCGAGATAGCGTACCTCGGGCTCGGCGAAGCCGAACCGGGAGAGATCGCTCCAGTCGCCAAGGCCGGTGAGTAAGGGATCGCGCTGCGCCAGGTCGCCAAGAACCGTGAACGTGGCCTGGGGCACGGCGCGCCTCAGGACGATATAGGCGAGCGGCGCCACGTTCTGACCCTCATCCACCACGACATGATGCAGCCCGCGCAGCCTGCGACCGCTGAGGAGCAGCTGCCAGAGAGCCAGCGCCGGGAGATCGTCGCGGCCGATCCTGGGGTCCTGTCCCGTCTCGCTCAGCAGCGCGAGCTGCGCCTGGAGAGGTGTGAGCTCGGGCAGGTGACGCTCGATGAGGAGCTCCGCCGCATGGTCGATCTCGCCCTCCACCTGGCGGTAACGGCTCTTGTCGCTGTCGTCCCAGCCGATGGCGAGGCTCCGGAGGACGCGCTCCTTGGCCGGTCTCGCTATGCGCTCGCGCAGAGCCCTGCGCATCGCATCGTAGGCGTCCCGCGTCAGAGCCTGCGTCGCGGCCGTGAGGTCCTCGGGCTCGATCCGCCAGCCGTCGCCCGTCACGGCACCACCCGACGCAATCTTCGTGAGGCCATTCTGGACCTGCCGCCCGAGCCAATCCTCCTGGGCTTTCGCGAAGTCCTCTAGCCCGCGTCGCGGGTCGGAGGGCCCGGCCGGCAGGTCCACGCCGGCGTACACCGCCAACCACTCGTCGATCGATTCCTGCTGCACGCCACGGACGCCGAAGCTCGGCAGCACCGCCTCCATGTAATCGACAAGGGCATGCGACGGCGAGAGGATGAGGCAGGCCTCCGCCGTCAGGCGGCGGCTCGGGTCGATGGCGGCATCGGTCACAAGGTAGGCGACGCGCATCTGACCGATCTGGGTCTTGCCGGAGCCTGGCACGCCGTGCACCACGAGAAGCGGCACCCGCTCGAAGATGGCCTGGCTCTGCTGGCGGCCGATCGTGCGCACGATGTTCCTCGCCTTGTCTCCGGCCATCGCAAGGACGCGTCCCAGGAACGGATCGCCCGACAAGGCGCCGCCATCCTCGTAGCTCGAGAGCGCATCGCCCATATCCACGATGCGCAGGTCGCGGATCTCGAAGCGGCGCTTGAGAAGCGTGCGCCCGCGGAACGACCCCACCTGGATCTCCACGGGCTGCTCCGCGAACGCGCGGGCCATCGGCACGGTCCAGTGGATCATCTGGGCGCCGCCCGCGGCGGACAGGTCGGTCCAGTCGTCGAGCACCTCGGAGAGATAGTAGCGCTCGATGTCGTCCTGGCCGTCCGCCTGCACGTCCATGCGCGCGTAGTACGGGCGCTGGCGCCAGACGACCACGTGCTCGAGGTCCACGATGCGCTCGCGGCGGTAGCCGGCGAGACGCCAGGCCACGGCGTCCTGCGTGCGGCGGAACTCCGCCTCGCGGGCCTTGCGCTCCTCGCGCGTGGCCTCGAGGAGGTAGGTGAGGCCCTCGACCGTCGCGTCGAGTACCTCCTGCTCCTCAGGCAGAGTCAGATAGCGGCCGGGCTCGCGATCCCCCATAGTCCCTCCTTCTGCCGCCCGTGGGACACGGGCAAGCGGCCGTGCACAGCGTGCGCACGGCAGTGAGGCTGTTATTCTACTACACCTGCCGGGACAAGGCGCAAGGGGCGGAGCGGCCGATCAGGGCCTGATCGTCACGCGGCTCTCGTCGACGAGGCGCCACGTGCCGTCCTTCGGGGACTGAACCTCCGCCTGCAGGCGGGCTGGGCCGGATACCTGCGCGGGCCAGCGCAGACGGACGTCGAAGTTAGCGCGCGTTCCTGTTCCTGCGCTCGCCCGCACCAGGCGCTGCGTCACGACCATCCCGCCCGGCCGGATCAGGCGCACGCGGAAGGTGGCCTCGAAGACGTTCGCGCTGCCGCGCACCCGAAGCGGCGACCGCACGCGGTCACCGGAGAGCGGCCCCTCGAGCAGGATCGGCGGCAGAAGGTCCTGGAACGCGGACCGCCGCAGTGGGTGGTCGAGGACAAGGCCCTCACCCGAAAAGATCGAGGCCGGCTTTCCATCGAGCTCGAGCCGCACGCCCCGCACCGCCCCAAACTGGGTTGCGGTGAACGCGAGCTCCGCGAGGCGCCCACGGATCGACAGGCTGCCGCCACCGCTCGCGAAGCGCCCGCTCAGGTTCACGGTGGCGATGCCGTTTTGGATGGTGATGCCGATCAAGCGGGTGCCGTTGGGAATAGCCGAGCGGTAGCCGGCGAGTCGCTCGCTCGGGCTGGGTCCCTGAAGCAGTTCGCGCAGTGCTGCCGTCGCCACGGCCCGCGTCGCAGGAACCGTCCGCCTGAGGGCATGGAGCCCGCCTGACCGCTCGAAGTAGACGGAGAGCGCGGTGGTGGGCCGCGGCGTGGCGGAGCTGACATCGCCCTCCGGGTCCAGGGCGGGTCCGCATGCCGCCGCTCCCATCATCAGGCCGCCGACGATCGCAACGGCCGTCAGCGCAGCGCGCCGCATACCCCTACCTCCAGCCGGGGTGGATTGGTCAGACCGTCCGGTGCGAAAGCGGCCGGCCATAGCCGTCGGTCATGCTGTCGGTCGCGATCAGGATGACGTCGATGAGCCACCAGATGCCGAAGCCGCCGAAGGTGATCAGCTTGAGGATGCCTGTGCCGATATGGCCGAGATAAAAGCGGTCGACGCCGAGGCCGCCGACAAAGATCGAGAGCAAGAGGGCCACGAGCCAATCCTTCGCGTAGGGATCGTAGGGCCGTGGCCCCACTCCGGTCGGTACGCCGCAGTGCACGCAGACCACCGCACGCGGGTCGATCTCCTGGCCGCAGGCACGGCAATAGGCCTTCGGCTGGCCCGGTTCTGACGTTTCACCCATCTTCCCTCACCCCACACCCTATGGACCGTCGCAGAGGCCTGCCGGTTTCAGAGCGACTCGCCTGCCTGCGGCGGCTCGCCCGGCAGGTCGAGATCCTGGTCGATGCGCCTCGCGAAGATCACGTGGTCCTGCCAGCGGCCCGCGATCTTGAGGTACCCGGGCGCGTAGCCCTCGCGGCGGAAACCGTTCTTCTCGAGCACGCGTTGCGAGCCCTTGTTCCAGGGCAGGGTGGCCGCCTGCAGCCGATGCAGCGACAGCATGCGGAAGCCGATCTCGCAACCGATCGCGACCGCCTCGGTCATCAGCCCCTGCCCCTGATGCCCTTCGTCCAGCGCGTAGCCTACGTAGGCGTTCTGGAACACGCCGCGCACGATGTTGTTGAGGTTGAAGCGCCCGACCAAGGTCCCCCCCTGCTGCAGGAATATGCCGAAGTGGTAGCTCATGTCGCGCGAGGCGCGCTCGAGGTAGCTGGCGATCAACGCCTCCTGCTCGGGGGCCACCAGCTCGCGCTCGTCCTGCAGAGGCTCGAACGGGCGCAAGAAGTTGAAGTTCTCCCGACGGTAGCGCAACAGTTCCAGCGTGTGCTCACGACGCAGAAGCTCGAGGTAGACGCGCGGACCGGTAAAGTGCCTCGACGGCTCGATCGGCATCGCAATTCCCTCCTGCTCGCCGCGGCGATGGCGCCGGCGGCAACGCAAGTCCCTTGGCGCATTTCGTGCATCCCGTGTCGAAACCTGCGTCTGGGCGCTGCAGCCCCCTGTGGGAGAGCCTCTACGGCAGGTGCCGCTCGGCCTCGGGGCGAAGCCCGAAGACATGCCGACATCCGAGTCCGAGGCGCAGGGCCTTCTCCGTGAACGCGATATCCGCTGGTTCCTGTCCGGTCGCGTGGTCGCCGAGATCGGCTCGCGCATCAGCCGCGAGGGATTGCCGATCACGGCGATCCTCTCGCTAGGCACCGGGGCACTTGGCGTCAGCATCATGGCCGCCGCCACGCAGCTGCCGGGACTCATCCTCTCTGCCCACGCGGGAGCCCTGACCGACCGCATGCGCCGCCGGCCCCTCCTCATCGCGATGGACACCTGCCGCTTCCTGCTGCTGCTCTCGGTGCCCGTGCTGAGCCTGCTGCACCGCCTCAGCCTCTTGGAGCTCGTCGTGGTGTCGCTGCTTGTCGCGGGCATCGGCTTCGCCTACCAGATCACGGACCAGGCCTATCTGCCCGCCCTCGTCGGCCGCGGCCGCCTGGAGTCAGGCAATCGTCTCGTCTACGCGGCCGGTGCTGTCGGCGAGACGGCCGGTCCCACGGTGATGGGCGCCCTGGTCCAGGCCCTGGGCGCGCCGGTCGCCATCCTGTTCGACGCGCTTGCGAACCTTGTCTCGGCGCTCACGCTCGCGGGCATCCGCAGGCCGGAGCCGGCACTCGCGGCACCACCCGAGGGTGAGCCCCTGCCACAGGCCGCGCAGGGCCTGAGGGCCGTGCTGCGCCACCCCCTGCTGCGCCCCCTGGCGACGGTCCTCGCGGTCTCGAACCTGTTCGGCGGGGCGTTCGCCGCCCTCTACGAGCTCTACGCCCTGCGCACCCTGCACCTGAGCCCTCTGGCGCTCGGCATCCTGGTCACGCTCGGCGGGCTGGGCTCTCTGATCTCCGCCGGCATCTCGCAGCGGGTCGTGCGTCGCTTCGGCATCGGCCGGGCGCTCACCCTGAGCATGCTCGTGAGCGGCCTCGTCGGCATCCTGGTTCCGGTCGCGCGCGGTGGCTTCTGGCTCGCGTTCACGGCCCTCGCGCTGGCCCAACTTCTCGGCGACCTGTCGGGCACGATCTACGAGATCAACGAGACGGTGCTGCGCCAGAGCCTGACCCCCGACCGTTGGCTCGGCAGGGTGAACGGCGGCATGCAGTTCTTCGCCGGGCTCTTCGGGCTCCTGGGCACGGTCGGCTTCGGCCTCCTGGCCATGGCTGCCGGAACCAGGCTCGCCTTCTGGATCGCGGCCGGCGGGAATCTGCTGCTCGCCCTCTGGTTCATGGGCACGGCGGTAGGCCGGTTGCAGCTGCCGGTCGCGGTGGACGAAGGAGCCTTCAAGGCAATTTGAGGGGTCAAATGGTCCGCTTGCAACCTCCATCGCTCCCAGGCTGCAGGGCCCGAAGGCCTTCACACCTGCTTGGCAAAATCCTCGACGGGCATGTGGGTCGGTTGGTGCTGCTGCGGTTCGGGGCTGAACTCATCTTCGCCATCTGCGAGGCCAAGGAGGCCGAAGTCCATGCTCACGTTTCGGTCCGACGACGGCGTCTTCAACTATCGTGTCGCGGCCGTCCTTACGCGCCCAACCTCTGTCCTGATCCACAGGGCACCCGACGACGACTTTTGGGCTCTACCTGGAGGCCGCGTCGAATTCGGCGAGACCTCGAGGGATGCCCTCGTCCGCGAGTTCCGGGAGGAGATCGGCGTCCGCGTGGAAGTGGTGCGCCTGCTTTGGCTGGTCGAGAACTTTTTCGGTGCTCCGGGCGAGCCGTATCACGAAATCTCGCTGTACTACAGCGTCCAGGCGCTCGATCCCCTGCCCGCCGTGCCCGAGTTCCCCGGCCTCAAGGAGGACCGGGATCCGCCGCTTGTATTCCGCTGGCAATCCCTCGAGACGCTGGCGGAGATCCGCCTCTACCCGACGTTCCTGGCGAGTGGCCTGCGCGAGTTCCCCACAGAGATCGGACATATCGTCCAGCGGGACTGAGCGGATCTTGGCCAAAGCCGCGGACGGGTGCAGGCCAAGGATCTCAAGAGACGCCGGACTTGAACGCCATGATCCAGATCGAGAAGATCACGATGCCTAGCGCCACGATGCCCGCCAGTACGAGCGCGACGATCTGCCACGAAGGACCGACACCCTCCCGCAGATGCATGAAGAGGCCGAGCTGGATGCCCGCCTGCAGCACCGCCAGGAAGAGAATCACCGCCGGCAGGTAGAGCGGCGCGATCAGGTGATGCACGACAAGCAGCGTCGCCGCCAGGGTGAGCAGGAGCGATAGCGCATAGCCGACGATCTGCGGCCAGGGGCCGCTCGAGTGTTCGAAGCGCGGCAGAAGCAGGAGGCCTCCGAGCGACAGGAGGCCTCTCTCCGTCTTCCGAGCGTGCGGCATGGCCAGCACCTCCCTTCAGCTCAGGTGATCTTTCCGGCGAGGTAGACGACGGTGAAGATGAAAACCCAGACGATGTCGAGGAAGTGCCAGTACAGGCTGAAGGTGTAAAGCCTGCGCGCCACCCGCGGTGTCAGACCCTGCCGCCACAGCAGCACGAGCAGCGCGGCCCCCCAGAGCACACCGAACGAGACGTGCCCGCCGTGCGTGCCGACCAGGGTGAAGAAGGCGGAGAGAAAGCCGCTCTGGTGCCACGTGCCGAAGAGCCGGACATCCGTGGCGAACTCGTGGATCTCCATGCCGACGAAGCCCGCGCCGAGCAGCATGGTGACGCCGAGCCAGGCGGCGAGCGGCCCCGTGCGCCCGCGGCGCATCGCCGCGATCGCGAGCCCGCAGGTGAAACTGCTGGTCAGGAGGGCCACCGTCTCGACCAGCACAGGGCCCAGGCTGATGAGCTGCCGCGGGGTCGGTCCGGCGGCGACACGTCCCTGGAAGACGGCGTAGACGGCGAAGAGGCACGAGAAGAGCACCACGTCCGAGCCGAGAAAGAACCAGAAGCCAAGGATGGCGAGGTTGTCCCGCCGGTCCCTGAACTCGAGCGGCCTCTCCCTTGCATCGGTCTGCACCTGCCCGATCATGCTTCTAGCCTCCCCGGCAGGGTCTCGCTGCGGCGGACCTCGTGGGCCGGGATGACGTGGTCGCCCGTCTCGACGAACCAGCCCCAGACCAGGAGCGCGAGAACCCCGCCAAGGCCGGCCAAGGCCACGGGCCACCAGCTGAAGACGGCGCCGAGTCCGGCGACGAAGAACGATAGGCCGAGCAGGAACGGCATGCCGGTGTTCTTCGGCAGGGTGATCGGCTCGATCTCCCCCAGCCGGATCGACGTCCTGCCCGCCTGCTTCATCGTCCACCAGGCGTCGCGGGTCGAGACCTTGGGCAGGACGGCGAAGTTGTACTCCGGCGCCGGGGAGGGCATCGACCACTCGAGCGTCCTGCCGTCCCAGGGGTCTCCCGTCAGGTCGAGGTCCTTGTGGCGTGCGCTGTAGGCGATGCTGTAGACGAGGATGACGAAACCGACGCCCATGGCGTAGGCGCCCCCGGTGGACACGAGGTTCGGCAGGCTCCAGCCGAGCCCGTGCGGGTAGATGTAGATCCGCCGGGTCATGCCCTCGAGCCCGAGCAGGTACTGGGGGAAGAATGTCACCCAGAAGCCGATCAGGAAGAACCAGAAGGCCCACTTGCCCTGCCGCTCGTTCAGGGTGTAGCCGAACATCTTCGGCCACCAGTAGTAGAGGCCGGAGAAGAGCCCGAACACGACGCCCCCGATCAGGACGTTGTGGAAGTGCGCGACGAGGAAGTAGCTGTTGTGGAACTGGTAGTCGCCGGGGACGACGGCGAGCATGACGCCCGTGGCGCCGCCGATCACGAACGTGGGGATGAACGCGAGCTGCCAGAGCATCGCGCAGGTCGTGCGGACGCGCCCTCCCCACATCGTGAAGATCCAGTTGAAGACCTTCACGCCGGTCGGGATGGCGATCAGCATCGTGGAGATGCCGAAGAACGCGTTGACCGCGGCGCCGGCGCCCATGGTGAAGAAGTGGTGCACCCAGACGCCGTAGCTCAAGAGGCTGATGGCGATCATGGAGCCGACCATCGCCGGGTAGCCGAAGAGGGCCTTGCCGGAGAACGTGGCCACCACCTCGGAGAAGATGCCGAAGGCGGGCAGGACCAGGATGTAGACCTCCGGATGCCCCCAGATCCAGAAGAGGTTCACGTACATCATCGGCATGCCCGCATGGCCGATGGTGAAGAAGCTCGAGCCGAACAGCCGGTCCAGCATGGTGAGCGCGAGCGCCACCGTCAGTGCGGGGAACGCGAAGATGATCAGGGACGACGTGATCAAGGCGGACCAGGCGAAGAGCGGCATCCGCATCAGCGTCATGCCCGGCGCGCGCAGGCGCAGGATGGTGACAAGGAAGTTGATCCCCGTAGCGATCGTGCCGATACCGGAGATCTGCAGCGCCAGGAGGTAATAGTTCTCGCCGACGCTCGGGTTGAAGCGCAACTCCGTCAGCGGCGCGTAGGCCGTCCAGCCGGCGTTCGGCGACCCGCCGACGACGAAGGACATGTTGAAGAGCAGGAAGGCGAAAGCGAAGAGCCAGAAGCTGATCGCGTTGAGCCGCGGGAAGGCGACGTCGCGGGCGCCGATCATCAGGGGGATCGCGATGTTGAAGAGCGCGAAGATGAACGGCATGGCCATGAAGAAGACCATGATCGTACCGTGGGTCGTGAAGATCTCGTTATAATGCTCCGCCCCGAGGAACGTGTTCTGCGGCACGGCCAGCTGCGTGCGCAGGAGGAGCGCGTCGACCCCGCCGCGGAAGAGACCCAGCATGGCGGCGATCAGGTACATGATGCCGATCTTCTTGTGGTCCACCGTCGTCAGCCACTCGCGCCAGAGCCAGCCCCAGCGGCGTTTGCGGGTCAGGAACGCAGCGATCGCCACGGTCGCGATCACGATGGAGGCGTCGGCGCCCAGTTCCATGGGACGCAGGACCGACGGGGGAAAAAGTTGCGCCAGGAGGTGGGTCAACGCGCTCTCCCCTCCCTTCAAGTCGTGCGGGCGTCAGCGCGACACGTACATGCCCCCCTGCAGGGTGAAGCCGTGGCTGCTTTGCGGAAACGCTCCGCTCGGATAGCCGGAGAACGTCTCCCGCGGCGCCTCGCTTGCGGCGAGCAGCCCTCGGTATCCCGCCCTGGTCAAGGGTGGCGCCCGCCTGCGCACCGACCCCGCCCAGCGGTCGAAGCGAGCTGTCGGCACGGCGTCGACCGTGAAGACCATGTGCGCGAATCCCACGCCCGAGAAGTTCGCGCTGCGCCCTGTGAACACGCCGGTTCGCCCAGCCTCGAGATAGAGCGGCAGCACACGGCCCGGCATCGCGTACTCCATGCCGCCGAGCTGCGGCACCCAGAAGGTGTTCATGGGCGAATCGGCCGTGAGCTCGAAGAGTACCGGCGTGCCCGCCGGGATGTCCACGTAGTTCACCGTGGCGATGCGCTGACGCGGGTAGAAGAACAGCCACTTGTAGTCGAGGGACGTGACGTCGATCACCAGGTGGTGCCGCCCGGGCGGCAGACGGTCCAGAGCGAACGTTTGCGTTACAGTGGGTACCGCGAGGAAGGCGACAATGATCAGGGGCACCGCGAACAGCCCCACCTCGAGGCGGCGGCTGCCGTTCCACTGCGGCAGGTACGGCCCCCCTCCGCGCTCGCGGAAGCGGAGCACCGTCACCGCATAGAGCACCAGCACAAAGAGGATCACGACGCCCATCGCGACACCGGCCATCTCGATCAGGTGGAGTTCCTCGGCCGCGACGGGCCCGGCGGGGTGGAGCACGACATAGTGGCTGCCACAGCCGGCGGTGACGAGCCCGGCTACCCCCACAACAATCCAGCGCACAAGGCGCTTGCATAGTGCACGGCAGACAGGCACATTACCACCCCCGTTTAGGGCAATTATCACTTCCTCGCAGACCCATACTCCACATCATATCCACAACTAAGCTAATCACTATAGATATCGGCGCGTAGCCTATGGATTCGTTCGCCGACGCATCTTCGCTTCCCCACCATTGTAAGGTCCATGCCAGCCAAGGTCCCGGTCGCCGATCACACCACATTTTGTTATGCTAAAAATAGAACACGCTTATGCCATACCTTCACCTCTCCTTCCGGCACACGCTCCGCACCCCCGGACCGCTTATCGCGTTGGAGGTGATCGCCTCGCACCACCGTACCCTGCACTGGCCGGCCTACGTGGCCGAGTTCATCGGCACCGCCCTGCTCGTCTTCCTGGGGCTCTCCGTCGTCATTTTCGACTTCGGGCAGGGCTCGCCGGCCGCCGTTCTGCTGCCGGACCCCTTCCTGCGCCGCCTCGTGACCGGCTTCCTGTTCGGTGGCGTCGGCGCCCTCCTGGCGCTCAGTCCGATCGGCCGGATCTCGGGGGCGCACCTGGACCCCGTGCTTTCCTGGGCCTTCTGGGCTTCGGGCAGCCTGTCGCCGCTGGACGCCGCCTGCTACACGCTCGCGCAGTTCCTGGGTGCCACCTTGGCCGGACTCGCGCTGCGGCCGGTCTGGGGCGCCTTCGGCGGCACGGTGCTCTTTGGAGCGACCGTCCCCTCCGCCGCCGGGCCCTGGCTTGCGGTCTTCGGCGAGGTGCTGGCCACCTTCGCCCTTGTCGGCGGCATCCTCTGGTTCGTCGGCCATGACAGGCTGCGGGCCTTCACGCCGGCCCTCATGCCGCCGCTCGTCGCCTGCCTCGTCGCGCTCGAGGCTCCCTGGAGCGGCACGTCGATGAATCCTGCCCGCTCGTTCGGTCCCGCCCTGCCCGCCCATACGCTCGGCGTCCTCTGGGTCTACCTGCTCGGCCCGCTGCTGGGTGCCGCCCTCGCCGCGGTGGCGCTAACGCGGCCAGGCCGCACCCATGTCGCCAAGCTCGCGCACCATGCCCACGACCCGCGAGGCCGCTTCCATGGCGGCGCGGCCGGAAGTCCGGCGGCGCGCCTGCAGCAGGCGGCGGGAGCGCTTGGGCGCTCCGCGCAGTCGCGTTAGCAGCTGAAGGAGGAGTGTTGTGTGAATATCCCTTCGGTCATGGACAGTCCGTACGGCGACGAGCCCGCGATCGTCCTGCGGGCGGCGTCCTACGAGGCGTGGGTCCTGCCCGGCATCGGCGGCCACGTCGTCGCCCTGCGCGACCAGGCGCGTGGGCTTAGGCTCCTGCGCGAACCGCTCGCCGAGACATCCGGGGATCTCACGGCCTACCGCCGCGATCCGATCCCCTACGGCATCCCGCTGCTCTTCCCGCCCAACCGGATCGAGGACGGCACCTTCACGGCGGCCGGCGTGACCTACCGTTTCCCGATCAACGAGCCGAAGCTCCACAACCGCCTGCACGGTCTCTTCGCAGGTGCCCGATGGGATGTGGCCGAACGCGGCCCGAGCGAAGGGGAAGCGGTCCTTCGCCTGCGGCACAGCCTGCGCGAGGAAGACGAGGAATTCGCATGGTTCCCGCATCTCCTGACGCTGGAGCTCGACTACCGGCTATCGCGGCAGGGGCTCACCTGGACGGTGCGCGTGACGAATGACGGGCGTTCGCCCATGCCGCTGCTGCTTGGCTTCCACACGGCCCTGCGGACGCCCCCCGGGGCGAGCGGCGACGCGGGACCGTGCGAACTCGCCATGAACATCGGCGACAAGTGGGAGCTCTCCCCTCGCAAGCTCCCGACCGGGCAAACCATCGCACGCGACGACATGGAGGAAGGCATCGCCGCAAGGCATGGCGACCCCTTCGCCCACGCGATCGACGCCCTCTTCAGCGCCGTGCCGCTCGGCGGCCCGAACCTCTGCCGCCTCCGCTTTCGCGCCCTCGGTGTGGACGTCGTCTACGAGACCGACCCCAAGTTCCGCGCCTGGATGCTCTGGAACCGAGACGCCAAGAGCGGCTTCTTCTGCCCGGAGCCGATGACGTGTCTCGTCAACGCGCCGAATCTTGACCTCCCCTGGCAGCTGAGCGGCATGCAGCTGCTGCCCGGAGGCGCCTCCTGGACCGCCTCGAGCCGTCTCGGGGCGCTGTCGATCCGCCCCTAGATGAGAGCAGCGTTGGAGTCTTGGTGCGGGCCGTCCAGGAAAGAGGGACCTGCCGCGACTTGCCGAACCACTGATCCAGGGATCGAGCCGTGGAGCCGCTCGGGCGCAACCTGGCACAACTTGTCGAACATCCTGCAGGATCCGCGCGGCGCACAGCGAACACTGGGGTTCGAACCGCACGCGTGATTGACAACGCCGTTGCTCTATGGTGTATTTAATACTTTGTGCGGTTTCATGGCATCCTTGTACCAGTCTGCGGTGATCGATCGTCTCTTGCCACGCCGCTGACGTGCACCGCGGCAGGCCCATGGCTTGCGACCTCCCGGTGACAGGCACGAGCGTGGCTTCAGATCGTCCACCAGGCGTAACCGCCTACCTCGCGCCAATGGCATGAAGGCAGTGATGCACCCATGGATCAGAGACCATTCCCGGATCTGCCCGACCTCTCGCCGGACGAAGGCCACGAGGCCGAGCTCGAACGTCATGCCCTGATCGAGCGCGAAGGCGACGAGGCGGTCGGCGGACTCGACGCGCTGCCGCTACCGGAGGGCGAAGCCGAGGACGAGCCGCACGACGAGCCTGACGGCGATAATCTCGACGAGCAGCTGGATCTCAGTGTGCCCGACGGCATCGCGCTCGACGATCCGGTGCGCATGTATCTCAAGGAGATCGGGCGCGTCCCTCTGCTGAACGCCCAGCAGGAGGTCGAGCTGGCGCAGCGCATCGAGCAGGGCGACGAGTCTGCGGCCAAGCAGCTGGCCGAGGCGAACCTGCGCCTCGTCGTGAGCATCGCCCGTCGCTACGTCGGCCGTGGCATGCACTTCCTGGACCTGATCCAGGAGGGCAACCTCGGCCTCATGAAGGCCGTCGAGAAGTTCGACTACCGCAAGGGCTTCAAGTTCTCCACGTACGCCACCTGGTGGATCCGCCAGGCCATCTCGCGCGCCATCGCCGACCAGGCGCGGACGATTCGCATCCCGGTGCACATGGTGGAAACGATCAACCGCCTGGTGCGCACCCAGCGCCAACTGCTCCAGGACCTCGGACGAGAGCCGACAGCCGAGGAGATCGCCGACGAGATGGACGTCTCGGCCGACCGGGTGCGCGAGATCATGAAGGTCGCCCAGGAACCGGTTTCCCTCGAGACGCCGATCGGCGACGAAGGGGACTCGCACCTCGCGGACTTCATCGAGGACGAGGATGCGGAATCTCCGGCCGACGCCGCGAGCTACCTCCTGCTGCGCGAGCAGATCGGCGAGGTTCTGGCGACCATGACGCCACGGGAGCAGAAGGTGCTCGAACTGCGCTTCGGCCTCGAGGACGGGCGGGCCCGTACCCTCGAGGAAGTGGGCCACGCGTTCGGCGTCACGCGCGAGCGCATCCGCCAGATCGAGGCGAAGGCGCTTCGCAAGCTGCGCCACCCGAGCCGCGCCAAGCAGCTGAAGGACTTCCTCGAGTAGCGGACAGACGTTGGCCGGGGCCCTTGATCGGGCCCCGGCCTTGGTGTCGCTTTGGGCGGGGACGCCTCAAGCCGCCACCCTACACCTTCTGCAGCAATGCCTCGCAAAGCCGCTCAAGCCAGAGGTCTGCGAGATCCTCCTGCTGCGCCTCGACCATCACCCGCACCACGGGCTCCGTGCCCGATGGCCGCACCAGGACACGCCCGGCGCCGCCCAGCGACGCTTCGGCGGACGCCAGGGCCTCGAGGTACGGCAGGGAGGCCAGGGCCTGGTCGCGGTCCACCACCCGCACGCTACGCAGGCGCTGGGGGTAATGCGGCACCCGCCGACGGAAGTCCGCAAGGCGCACGCCCGTCTCCTCCAGCGCGGAAAGCAGCAGGATGCCGGTCGCGAGGCCGTCTCCCGTCGTGCTGGCACGGCGGTAGATGATGTGCCCGGACTGCTCGCCGCCCAGGAGGATGTTCTCCTTGCGCATCGCCTCGATGACGTAGCGGTCGCCGACGCGGGTCACGGAGGTCGCGATGCCTGCCTGCGCCAGGAAGTCGCGCACGCCGCCGTTCGACATCACCGTGAGCGCCACCCTGCGGGGCTCAAGTTCCCCCCGCTGTCTGAGCCACGTGGCCAGGAGCGCGAGGACGACGTCGCCGTCACAGACCTCGCCTTCCTCGTCGATCGCGATCAGGCGGTCGGCGTCGCCGTCGAACGCGAGGCCCACCGTGCCGCCGAACTCCCGGTAGTGTCGCCTTAAAAAGTCTGGAGCCGTCGAGCCGCAGTCCACGTTGATGCGGGCGCCGTCGGGCTCCGCGCAGAGCACCGCGACACGTCGCGCGGCGGGCGAGAACGCGAGCGGCAGCACGGCGGTGGCGGCCCCGTGCGCCGCGTCCAGCACCACCCCGCCGGTATAGGGCCTCTGGACGAGTTCCGTCAGGTGCCCAAGGTATTCCTCGCGCAGCAGGCCGTCATGGCGCACCGTACCCACGCCTTCGCCCACCGGCCTGGCCGTCGCCTCCCCCATCTCCCTTTCGATGCGGTCTTCCACTTCGTCGGGGAGCTTGTGGCCGTCGGCCGCGAAGAACTTGATGCCGTTGTCCGGCACGGGGTTGTGGGACGCCGAGATCATCACGCCGGCATGGAAGGCGTGACGCTCGGTGAGGTAGGCCACACCCGCCGTTGGCAGCACACCGGCCAGCACCACCTCGGCGCCGGCGGACATGAGTCCGGCGGCCAGCGCCGACTCCAGCATCGGTCCGGAGAGTCGCGTGTCGCGCCCGACCAGGATGCGCGTGTCGCCTCCGCCGCCGAGAACCCTGGCCGCGGCCCGTCCCAGGGACAGTGCGAGGTCTGGGGTGAGATCCTGGTTGGCTACGCCGCGGACGCCGTCAGTGCCGAAAAGTCGCAACTCCGTGCCCTCCTGAACCGTCTACTAAGGTGCGATGAGCTTCACCGTCGACTCGTCAGGCAGCACCTTGGCCACCTGAGTCCCCGCCGCCGGCGCGTCGACGTTCAGCTTGACCCTATAGCTGCCCGGCTGTGCATAGGGTACGTCGGCGACCACGCGAATTGCGCTCGGCTGCAGACGGTCCACGATGTCGGCCGGGCCCCGGATGTCCACGGCGACCGACACCGGCCGCACCTGAACGTGCAGGTGGCCGGCGTTCTGCACCATGACCGGCAGCGCGTGGAACTTGCGGACCACCGTGGGGTTCGGGTTGTGCAGCAGCGAAGCCCAGATGCCGATGGCGAGGAGCAGCGAGAGCACGCGCAGCACCCAGTCGTTGTCGAGCCAGCGGTCGAGCATGCGCTACGCCCTCCTGATGTTCAGGATGGGCTTGCGCTCCGGCGGCCTGAGTGCGGCCTCGATCAGCCGGCGCAGGGAAGCCTCATCCAGGTGGCGGATCAGCCGGCCGCCCTCCGCGAGCGATATGGTGCCGGTCTCCTCGGACACGACGACGGCGATCGCGTCCGACTGCTCGCTCACGCCAGCCGCCGCGTGGTGGCGCGTGCCGAACTCGGACGCGGGGCCGAGCGTCTCCGACAGCGGCAGGAAGCAGGCCGCCGCGACCACGCGGTCGCCGCGCACCACCATGGCGCCGTCGTGCAGAGGGGTGCGCGGCGTGAAGACGTTGGCGATGAGCTCCCAGCTGATCTGGGCGTCGATCGGCACGCCCGTCTCGATGAGGTCCTTGAGTCCCGTCTCCCGCTCGAGCACAATCAGGGCCCCGACGTGATCGCTCGCGAGGATGCGGGTCGCCTTGACGAGCTCGTCCAGCATGCGCCGGAACGCCACATCGGTCATGTCGTGCAGGAGTCCCTGCCCGCCGAAGATGCGGCTGCGGCCGATCTGTTCGAGCACCCGCCTGAGTTCCGGCTGGAACACGACCGGCACGGCGACGAGAAGCGCGAGCTCCGCCGTCTGCAGCACGTAATGCGTGGCGGAGAGTGAAAGAAGGCCGGCCACCTCCGTGCCCACGACGAGCAGGAGGATGCCCTTGACGAGCTGGATGGCGCGCGTGCCGCGCAGTGCCGCGAACGTGCGGTAGAAGAGGTAGGCGACGATGAGGATGTCCAGGACAGCACGGATGTAGTCCCACAGGCCCATGCTCTCCAGGGTCAGCAGCACGGCTTTCCTCCCCCCTCGTCCTGTTAGCCGATCACTCTCTCGAGCAAAAGCTCATGCGTCGCCAGGACGCCTCCGAGCCCCTGGCGTTCCGGGCCGTCGTAAGGCTTCACCTCTACGAGCGAGAAACCCTCGGCCTGCAGGAAGAAAAGCGGCAGGGCATCGGCGTTCGTAAGCGGCGCAAGCAGCCGTCCGCGCCCGATCTCCCGGCCCACCGCGAGCGCTTCATCCAGGATGGCCGCGCAGACGCCGGGCAGTCCAAGGTCCGGCTGGCGCTCGAAGCCGAGCAGCAGGAGGTCGTCACCGTACAGCGCGAGGCTCACCGCGCCAAGCGGCTTGTCCCCCGAAAACGCAAGCAGGTAGGGCAACTGGTCGAGGCGGAAGTTTTCTCCCAGGGCACGGATTGCGCTCGGCTTCTCGAGACCCTTGTAGCGTCCCTGGTCTGCCGAGGCGAGCGCCGGGTGGCGCTCGACGCGCACCTGCACCACCGATTCCGGCTTGCGTGCGGCGATCATCCACTGTTCCGCCATCAGTGACGCTCCGATCCCGCGCCTAGCGCGAAGTACGCGAGCGACTGAAGCTCCGTCGTCAGATCGACGTTCTGCACGCTCACCTGCCGGCGCTCGAGCTTGGCCGGCGCGAAGTTGAGCACGGCCGTCACCTGGGCATCGCAGAGCTGGTCGAAGACCTCGCGCGCGCTCTCCTCCGGCACGGCGATCACGGCGATGCGCACGCCGAGCTCCTTCACGGTCGCGAGGAGCTCCGACATGGGCTGCACGGTGACGCCGGCGATCTCCTGCCCCACCTTGGCTAGATCCTGGTCGAACACCGCGGCGACAAACGCGTCGCGCGAGTTGCGCGACGTGTAATGGATGAGCGCGGTGCCGAGGTTGCCGGCCCCTACCAGAGCCACCGGCACCGGTCCCGTCAGACCGAGGATGCGGCGCAGCTGCTGACTGAGCTGCCCGACGTCGTAGCCGAGTCCCCTCGTGCCAAAGGCGCCGAAATAGGCAAGATCCTTGCGGATCTGCTCCGAAGAGTACCCGGACCTGCGCGCCAGATCCGCCGACGATGTCACCTCGACGCCCTCGCGCCCGAGATCCTCGAGCACGCGCAGATAAAGAGGGAGGCGCCGGACCGCGACGGCCGGCACCTTGCGCTGCGGCTTCACAACTGCCGCTCCAGCACGAAGTCTGCCATGGCGAGCAGCGAGGCGCGGGCGGGCAGGTCGCAAAGCTTCGCCAGGCTCGCCTTCGCCTCGTCGATGAAGTTCTTCGCGAGGGTTTCCGCATAGGTGAAGCTGCCCGCGCGTTCGAGGATCTCCCGCACCGTCTGCACCGACTCGCCGTTCACTTCAGTCCCCTGCGCGATCGTGCGCAGTTCGGAGCGGCGCTGCGAGGCCTGGAGGCCGTGAATCACGGGAAGCGTGATGACATGGGCCCTGAGGTCCGAGCCGATCGCCTTCCCCAGGGTCTTCGGCTCCGCGGTGAGGTCGAGCAGGTCGTCGACGATCTGGAAGCCCATGCCCATCGCGTACCCGTAGTCGTAGAGCGCCTGCTGCACGGCTGCGTCGGCACGGCACGCCATGGCGCCAGCGCGACAGCTCTGCGCGATGAACACCGCCGTCTTGGCCGCAATGCGGTCGAGGTACTGGCCCTCGTCGGGCAGGGTGTTCTGGCGGGCGGCCACGTTCTGCGCGATTTCTCCCGAGCACATGCGGAAGACGACGTCGGCCATGACGCCGACCACCCCGCCCACCGGGGCTTCGGACAGCAGCGAAAAGGCCTTGGCGAAGAGATAGTCGCCCGTGAGGACCGCGGCCTGCTCGCCCCAGAGGGCGTGCACCGTCGGCTGACCGCGCCGCACATCGGCGCGGTCGATGATGTCGTCGTGCACCAGCGTTGCCATATGAATGAGTTCTGCAGCCGCAGCCACGCCACGGACGTCCTGGTACCGGTACTGGCCGAATTTGGCGCCAAAGAGCACCAGGGCGGGCCTGAGGCGCTTGCCCCCCGCCTTGAACAGATGCGAAGCCGCATCTCGGACCGCTTGCGGCCCTTCGTCCAGGATCTGGCCCAGAAACCGCTCGACGTCCGAGAGGTCGGTCGCGACGTCCGCGAACACCGACCGCAGGTCCAAATGATCACCCACTTCGCCAAGTTGCGCCTGCCAAGCGGAAACCGTGCTCATTGTAGCACAAGTTCACAAGTGAAAGACGCCTGCTTTCGGGTACATGGTCATTCTGGCGCGGTGCACGGCGATCAGAGATACGGATCGCTCTCTCGCTCCTGCTCGGAAACTCTCGCGCCTCCGCACGGACAATCACGCCCCCTGCCTTTGCCAGTCTTGCGCGTCCCAGAATTGGCCTGACGGATCGAGCGCAAAGTTGCCGAAATGGCGCGAAAGCGCGACCACAGCGTACGGGAAGTACAGGAACAGCGCGGGCGGGTCGGAGGCCATCGCCTGCTGCATCCTCCAAATGGCCGTCCTTCTCGCCGACTGGTCCACCGCGGCCCGCTCGGCGACCAGGGCCTGGTCGACTGCCGCGTTCCGATAGACACCCGCGTTCTCGCCGGATGCGTTGATCCTGGGCGAACCGAAGTACGCCGTGACATCGGGATCCGCCGAGAGACCCCGCTCCACGAAGGCCGCCTGGAAGTCGCCCGCGATGTAGTCGTCGAGGAAGCGCGGGAATGCCTCGCTGCGCACCGTCACCTGGACGCCGATCGCCTCGAGGTTGCGCACCAGGAGGCCAAGCGCCATCGTGCGCGAAGGAACCCCTCCCGTCGTCAGGATCGTCAGGCGCAAAGGCTCAGCCTTCGGCCCGCGCAGCACCCCACGCACCTGATGCCAGCCGAGCGCTGCGAGGAGCGAGAGCGCCCGGCTCGGATCGTAGGGGCGGTGGCTGAGCTTCAGGTCGTATGCCCAGGACGAAGGCGGCACAGGACCGTCGCTTAGGCTGCCGTAGCCGCCCAGGGCCGTCTCAATGATCTTTTCCCTGTTTACGGCGAAATAGAGGGCGCGCCGCAGGGCGGGGCTCGAAAAGGGCGGCAGGTCCACATTCCAGACAAGCGACGCGAACTGCAGCCCGACCACATGCCGCACGCGGATGTGCGGCCAGGTCGATACCGCCTTGGCGTCAAGGTCGGGCACGGGCGCGTAGTCCACCTTGCCCTGGCGCAGAGCCTCGAGCGCCTGGGTCGCGGAAGGGCTGAAGGTGACGTGTACCTGCGCGAGCCTCGGAGCGCCGAGGAAGTAGTGCGGGTTGCGCGCGAGCAGGGCGCCTGAGGCGCTGAGGCGCAAGAGCCGGAATGGGCCGCTGCCCACAGGCCGCGACGTGAGGTCCGGCTGCGCCAGGAGGGCCTTGCCGCTGCCCGCCGTCGCGAGCAGATGCGCGGGCAGGACCGGCAAGGCGCCGATCTGTGCGAGGAAGGGCGCGTAGGCCCGCACCAGCTGAACCTGCACGGTACGTGGCCCGAGCGTGCGCACGGCCTTGACCACCGCCAGTTCCGCCGCCAGGGCGGAACCGTTCGCGGGATTGCGATAGGCCCGGAGGCTGTACGCGACATCCTGCGACGTGAGAGCTGCGCCGTCCTGCCACCGCGCCTTCGGGTTCAGGTGGAACGTGTACAGGCGGCCGCGATCCGAGACCCGCCAACGGCTGGCGAGGTCGGGCCGCGGCTCGAGGTTCGGCCCGATGCGCACGAGGCCGTCGTAGATCAGGCTGTCGAGCGCGACCCCGCTCGCGTCCGCGAGGCGCAGGGGGTCGATGGTGGCCGGTCGGCCCACGAGGGCCAGCGTGAGGCTACCGAGCGGCCGCGGTCTGACGGTCGGTTGGCTGCCACAGCCCGTGACCAAGGACAGGGTGGCGAGCAGGGCGAGCGCCACCGGGGCCATGCGCCGAATCGTTCTCACAGCTACAGCATCCTTCCGCGTTCTTGCCGCTCCTTATCGCGGGCCATCGCCAGTTCCGCGATGCGCCGCAGGCGGTAGTGCACACCGGCTTTGGTCAAGCCGAGACGCCTGCCGATCTCCTCGAGCGGCGCCTCGGGATCGTCGAGCCGCGCCTGGGCAGCCTCCCTAAGCTTGGGCGGCAGACTTTCGAGCCCGCGCTGCGACGCGAACCTGCGAATCCACTCACTGTGCGCGATGGCCGCCCGAACCGACTTCTCCACATTGGCGGACTCGGCGTTGACCAGGCGGTTCACCGTGCCGCGCATGCTGCGCACGCTGCGCGCGTCCTCGAGCCTAAGCCGCGCCTCCTGGGCATGGATGAGGCTCAAAAGCTCCGCGATCTGATCGGCGCCCCGCAGGTATACGACGCTGTACTCGCGTCTGAGGCGGCGGTGCGGCGCAAGGCCGAAACCGATAAGAAACGACTCGGCCGCGGCCGCGACGGCTGGACGCGCCAGCCTGAGCTCCATCAGATAGCCGGTGCTGGGCGGCGTCAGGCTCCCGACGACCAAAAAGAGACCGGCAACGTAACCGCGGCGTGCCAGTGCCGGGAGCCGCTGCGGCGGCGTTTCCGTAAACCGGCCGACAGCTTCCTGCGCCCCGGGGAAGGCGAGCAGAAAGCGCCGGCCGCGAGCGCCGCCCTGGCGCTTGAGCACCGTGGCGTCCAGTTGCAGCTGCTCGGCCGCGACGCGATGCGCGACGCGCACGGTCCGCGCTCGATCCACCGCCACCGCGGGGGTGCCGTCCGCCAGGGAGGTGAGTCCGGCATCGAGCAGCCCTCGCAAGAGGCCGCGCTCGAAGCTGCGCGCATGCGTTCCCGCCAGGATCTCCTCTTTCACCTTCAGCGTCTGGCTGAGCTGCCCCTTCATCGCTGTTCCGAGCGCAGTTGGTCGCGCAGCATGAAAATGTCGAGAAGCCGCCCCGGCTCAGGCCTGCGGCGCGACCAGCGCTGCAGGATGAGGCGCGCCACCGCCAGCGGATCGTGCCAGGCGTAGCGGCTGTCCTGGGCGAGCAGAGGACCCGAAAGGACCTCGTAGCCCGCCGCCTCCAGCCCCTGATGGCTCCACTGCACGACCTCCGCGTCGCGCTCGCGGTAGCGGGCGGCCGTCTCCCTGTCGAGCGGAGTCTCGTTGAGTACCACGCAATCGACGAGCCTGGGACCCGCATGGCGCTCGATCGCCTCGAGGTGCTCCTCCGCCGTCATGCCGTCGGTTTCCCCGGGCTGCGTCATGATGTTCTGCACGTAGAAGCGCTGCGCCTTGGACGCGCGGATGGCTTCCGCAATGCCCCGCACCAGGAGGTTCGGCATCAGGCTCGTGAAGAGCGACCCTGGCGCCAGCACGATCACGTCCGCCTCGGCGATGGCCTGCAGGGCCTCGCCCGTCGGCGACGCCGTGGCGGGATCCAGCATCACGCGACGCACGACGCCGCGTGCCTCGGGGATGAGAGACTCGCCCTCGATGACCCGCCCGTCCTGGAGCTCCGCGCGCAGCACGACCTCGTCATCGGTCGCCGGCAGCACCTTGCCGCGAACGGCGAGGACCCGGCTCGACGCCCGGATCGCCTCCTGCAGGTCTCCCGTGACGGTGCACATGGCGGCGAGAAAGAGGTTCCCGAACGCGTGGCCGGAGAGGCCTTCGCCGGAATCGAAGCGGTATTGGAACAGCTGCTCGAGGAGCGGCTCCGTCTCCGCCAGGGCGAGAAGGCAGTTGCGCAGGTCGCCGGGCGGCGGTACCCCGAGTTCGCCGCGCAGGCGCCCGGAACTGCCGCCGTCGTCCGTGACGGCGACGATCGCGGTGATGTTGGAGCTGTACTGCTTGAGGCCGCGCAGCAGCACGGGCAGGCCAGTGCCGCCGCCGAGGGCGACGATGCGAGGCCCGCGCAGCAGGACGCGGGCGCGCCAGTAAGACTCCGCGATCTCCCCGTGCTCGGTCGGGACAAGCGCGGTCACCACCGACGTGATCAGCTGTCGCACCGCGTAGATGCCCACCACGACACCGACCAGCACCAGAGCCATGTCCTGGCTCACGTGCCGGTGCGGGACACCCCAGCTGCGGACGATCAGCACGGCCCCGACCGCCGCCAGGGCGACCGCGACGATCAGGAGTCCGAGCCAGCGCTTGAAACGCAGGCCCGGCATCAGCCAGCGCAGGGCGCGGCCGCTCACGGGGCACCCGCCACGCGTGCGCGATCCCGATGTTCCACGCTGATGCGGCGCTCCGATCGACGCAGGGCCTGGGCGAGTTCCTCCACGATCACGACGCTGCGATGCTGCCCGCCGGTGCAGCCGATCGCCACCACCACCTGCGACTTGCCTTCCTGGCTGTACTGCGGCAGCAAGAAGTCGATGAGTCCGGCGAGGCGCATGAGAAGCTCCTGCGCGATGGGCCAGTGGAGGACATACTCCCGCACCTCCTCGTCGAGACCCGTGCGGTGGCGCAGTTCCTGGACATAGTTCGGGTTCGGCAGGAAGCGGACATCGAATACGAGGTCGGCGTCGAGGGGCAGGCCGTGCTTGAAGCCGAACGAGACGAGTTGGACGAGGAGAGAGTCCCCACCGTCCGCTTCTGTGAAGATGCGGCCCAGTTCGGCCCGCAGTTGCCGCGGCGTGAGGTCCGAGGTGTCCACGACGATGTGCGCCCAGCCCCGCACCTCCTCGAGTTGGTGCCGCTCGAGCCGGATGGCCTCGAGCACGCGGCCCTCGGCGGCCAAGGGGTGGCGCCGGCGCGTCTCCTTGTAGCGGTGCAGGAGCACTTCTTCCCGGGCCTCGAGGAAGAGGATACGGTAGCGGATGCCTCGCTCGGCCAGGGCCGTCAGGGCGCCGAGCACGCGATCGAAGAAGGCCTGGCCGCGCGTGTCGATGGCCACGGCCACCTTGTCGATACGCTGTTGCGCGTCAAGCAGTTCGAGAAACTTGCCCACGAGATCGGGGGGCAGATTCTCGACGCAGAAGTAGCCCATGTCTTCGAGCGCGTGCATGGCCTGGCTCTTGCCGGCTCCAGAAAGTCCCGTGACGACGACGAAGTCCATGACGTTCCTCCCGGCCTCAGTCGCAAAGACTTGCGAGCACGGCCTCGTGGAAGCGCTGGCGAGCCTGCCTGAGTTCAGTTTCCGGCCGCCTGACGGGGTGGACGCGGTTCGTGAGCAGCACCATCAGGAGTTCCTCCTTGGGGCTCAGGGCGAACGACGTCCCCGTGAATCCGGTATGCCCCCACAGGTCGAGCCGACACGCGGGGTCGTCCCGGCCTCCCCAATAGAATAGCCCCAGGGAGCGCGGATCGACAGTCGCGGTATGTGGCGTGAGCATCAGTTCCACCGATGACTGTGGCAGCATGCGGCCGAGGCGACCGAGGCCGCCGTCGAGCAGGGCCTGGGCGTAGATGGCGACGTCGAGGGCGGGGGCGAAGAGCCCCGCGTGCCCCGTCGGCGTCCCCATCAGCCGGGCCTTGCCGTCGTGGACGATGCCGCGCAGCGTCACGCCCTCCCGCTCTTCGCTCGGCACCAGCAGCACGTCATCGCCAACCGGCCAGAAGCGCGTGCCGTGGAGTCCAAGGGGTTCGCGCACGATGCGCTGGAACAGCCCGTCGAGGCTCTCGCCCGTGGCGGCCTCGGCCGCGAGGCCCAGCAGGTAGTAGCCGAGGTCCGAGTAGACGACGCCATCGCGCGGTGCTTCGCCGATCGCCTGCAGCAGCTGGCGGTGCCGCTCGGGCGCCGCCTGGGCCCAGCCGATGTCGGCGGACGGCGGCAGCCCGCCCTGATGCGTCAGGAGGTCCTGGAGCGAGCGCTCCCCGACGAAGCTGCCTTCGGTCCAAGGAAGACGGGCGGCCACGCGCGTCTCAAGAGGAAGGACGCCCTCGGCGGCCAGCCGCAGCACGACCGGCGCGGTGCACATGGCCTTGGTGAGCGAGGCGAGATCGAACACGGCGTCCATGGTCATCGCCTTGGCCGGCTCGACCTGGCGCAAACCGATGGCCCAGGCGACCGCAATCACCGACCGCCGCGCGACAAGCGCGACCGCCCCAGGGAAGGCGTCCCGCTCGCTGCCCGCCACGAGGGCAAGGCGTGCCTGGTCGAGCCGTTCAGGATCGAGTCCGGCCTCCTCGGGCCGCCCGAAGCGCAGGCTCACCGCGCGAGCTCCTTGGCGAGAGCGTCGGCGAGCTCCGGCGGCGGCGGCAGGAGGGTCGGACCAAGCTGCAGCACCGCCTGGGCGGCCGTGCGCGGCGCGAATGCGCGCCCGACCACCTGCAGCATCTCGATGTCGTTCTCGCCGTCGCCCGCCGCCGCGACCTCCGTCAGCGAAAGCCGCAGGCGCTCTGCGAGGGCCCGCAGCGCCGCACCCTTGTCCACACCCGGCGGAACGATTTCCACGAAGTCCGGTTCGGAGCGGAAGCACTCGATGCGCCCGACGAGTTCCTGGCGCAGCCTGTCCATCAGCTGCCCGGTCGCAGCCGGGTCGAGCAGGGCGAGAAGCTTCTGCGGCCCCTCGGACATCTGCTCCTGACCGACCAGGTGCGCAGCGACGCGCGTGCGCCGCGCGTAGGCCTCCGTCCGTGCCGTTCGTCTGAGGATGCGAAGTTCCCCATGCACGTAGCCTTGGACCTCCGCGCCCGCCGAAAGGCAGATCTCGACCGCTCGGCCAGCGGCGGCGGGCTCGATCCCCCGCTGCCAGATCGGACCGTCGCCCGGCGGGTAGGACCAGACTTCGGCACCGTTCAGGGCGATGATGTAGCCTCGCTCCACGGCCGCGTCCTGGAAGACGAGCAAGGCCGACTGGACCATGCGCCCGGTGGCGATGGCCACTTCGATACCCTGGCGTTGAAGTTCGGCGAAGGGCTCCCTGGCTTCCCGCGCGCCGCGCCCGTCGCGGGCGATCAGCGTGCCGTCCAGGTCCACCGCCACAAGCCTTGTCAAAGCGCCCGCCAGATGGCGCCGAGCAGGGCGCTGAGGATGCCGACCAGGAGGGCGCCGAGGATCGCCGGCCAGAAGCCACGCACCTGGAAGCCAGGCGTGAAGGCGGCCGCGATCAGGAAGACGATCCCGTTCACCACCAGCGTAAAGAGGCCCAGGGTGAGCAGGTTGATCGGCAGGGTCAGAAGCAGCAGAACTGGCCGCACCAGCAGGTTGGCAAGTCCGAGCACGATCGCCGCAAGCAGCGCTGCCCAGAAGCTGCGCACCTGCACACCGATGCCGAGCAGAGCGACGACGTAGATGCTGACGGCGGAGATCAGCCACCTGGCAAGCATGTTGCATGTCGGCCGCCGAACGCGCGCGGCCTCCTCCTTGACAGGATTCGAGGCAACTCGATCGTACCCCGAGAGAGCTTGTTCGCTCAACTCGCGACGGTTGTGCCCGTGCGGGATTCGACGCTTGGGGTCTCCGGCCGCCAAGCGGCCGCACGTCCCTGGCGCACAGGTCGCCCGCCATGTCCTCGCGAGGCGCTCGTCACAGTATTCGGCGCATGCGGCCAGATTGGGGCGTTTCACAGGCACCCGGTCCCATCCCTCTCAAATCTGGCGGACAACCACACGCGACGCACCCCGACCCAGTTCCTCCACGCTCGTCCATTCTTACGGCCCGAAGGGTTACTCGACATAAAAAATGTCTTACGTCAACTAATAGAACGTTGCAGGTTGTCGGTTGCAAGGAGGAGTCCATCTGCGCACCGCCTTGACCGTTGCGATCTCCTCGGCGCTGACGCTGGTGGCGGCGGCCGCCCTGAGTTCCGCCCACCCCACGGCGCGCGTTGCCACGGCGCGTGTTGCCACGGCGCCGAAATCGTCAGCGGCCGCAGCGGTCCCTGGGCCTGCCATTGAGCCCAGGGCGGCTCACCCGCACGTGGCGGCTCTCAGGCGTCCGACCGCTTCCGTGCCGCAGCCGCGCACCAAGACGGCCCATCGAGCGTCCACCATCCTGTCGGCGCCCGTCGTGGCCAGCGCCGCGCCGGTAGCCGCCGCTGACGCGGCCCGGCCGTTCGTCCTCGGCTACTACCTGCCTGGGAGCGGGTCGGCCGAGAGCCTGTCGGCGCACTATGCCGATATCAGCGCCATCGCACCACTCTGGTTCGGCATCCACGCGGACGGCAGCGTGCAGCACCGTAGCGGGGGCAATCTCGCCAGCATCGTCGACCAGGCACACAGCCTGGGGCGCAAGGTGTTCGTGCTCGTCACGAACATGGCCCAGGACCGCATCCTCGTGAATCCGGGTTTGCGCCAAACC
Source organism: Bacillota bacterium (assembly GCA_021799275.1). Taxonomy (GTDB): domain Bacteria; phylum Bacillota; class Sulfobacillia; order JAJZYS01; family JAJYTV01; genus JAJZQO01. Next base: position 15,274 of record JAJZAT010000011.1, on the reverse strand, counting down.
GCCGTGCGCAACCTCGTGAACACCGTCCTTGAGAACCATCTGGACGGCGTCAACATCGACTTCGAGAGCATCGACGGCACCGACGCGCAGGGCCTCGTGGACTTCGTCTCCGTGGTCCACGCCCAGCTCGCGCCGCGAGGCATCCTGACCACCGTAGCCGTCGGTCCGAGAACTTCGAGCCAGCTGCCGGTCGGCGACCAGTCCGACGCCTACGACTATGCCGCCCTCGGCCGCGTCTCGGACTACGTCGTGCTGATGACCTACGATGAGCACTGCCCTCCGGGCGGTGCCGGGCCGATCGCGGCCCTGCCCTGGGTGACGAACGTCGTCAACTACGCCCGCACGCAGATGCCCGCCTCGAAGATCCTGCTTGGCATCGCCGCCTATGGCTACGACTGGTCGCAGCCGGGCATCCCCACCGTCACCGCGAGCCAGGCCATCTCGCAGATCAACGCCGGCGGCGTGCAGCTCGGTTGGAGCAATACGGCCGAAGAGCCGTACTACACCTCGGGGTCGCACGACGTCTGGTTCGAGGACAGTTACAGCGCGGCGCCGAAGTTCCGCCTCGTGCGCCAAGACCACCTCGGCGGCATCGCGCTCTGGTACCTCGGGGCCGAGGACAGCCAGTTCTGGCCGACGGTGCAGGCCGACCTCTTCAGGTGATCCGAGGCTAGTGGGCCCCGCCGCGAGCGCCGCGGCGGGGCCTTTGCCTCCCTATGTCTCCGAGACGCGGCCGATGCTAGCCGATCTCCTCCTTGAGCCGCTTCGCGAGGCTCAACGTGAACCCGCGTACGGCCGCGATCTCCTCCACCGTCGCCGCCTGAACGCCCCGCAGCGAGCCGAAGCGCTCGATCAGGGCGCGCCGGCGCTTGGGGCCGATCCCCGGAACGTCGTCGAGGCGGGAGTGCAGCTGGGCGCGCGAACGCCGCGAGCGGTGCAGCCCCAAGGCGAAGCGGTGCGACTCGTCCCGCACCTGCTGCAGGAGCGTACGCCCCGGGTGCCCTTCCCCGAGCTGCAGAGGCTCCGACTCGTTCGGCAGATAGATCTCCTCCTGCTGCTTCGCGAGCGAACAGGTCGGCAGGTCCTGGAGGCCGAGCTCCTGGAGCACGGACATCACCGAACTCAGCTGGCCCTTGCCGCCGTCGATCAGGAGGAGATCGGGAAAGTCGGCGAACTTGCCGCCTCCCTCTCCTTGCTCACGCTGTCCCCGCCGAAAGCGCCGACCCACCGCCTCGGCGAGCGAAGCGAAGTCGTTCGGGCCTTCGACGGTCTTGATGCGGAAGCGCCGATACTCGCCATAGGCCGGCTCACCGTCGATGAAAACCACCATCGACGCGACGCTCTCGCGCCCCTGTGTGTTTGAGATGTCGAAGCCCTCGATGCGCCGCGGCAGTGTCTCGAGGGCAAGCGCCTCCTGCAAGGTTTCCATCATGCGACGCGGCCGCCCCTCGCGGTCGGCGAGCACGATCTCCTGCAGGGCCACGCGGGCATTCTCCGACGCAAGCTGCAACTGCGTCTGCCCCGTACCCCGGCGCGGCACCTTAAGCTGCACCTGGGCGCCTCTGCGTTCCTGCAGCCATTCGGCCACCACGTCCGAGTCGTCGGGCGCCGAGGGCACCAGCACCTCGCGGGGCGGCCGCTCGAGGGCGTAATGCAAGGCCAGCGCGGCTGCGACCACCTCCTGGTCGCTGTCCTCATCGTTCACGCGCAGCACGTACCGCTCGCGGCCCACGAGCTTGCCCTCGCGTACCCGAAAGACTTGCGCCACGGCCTGGCCGCCCTCGCGGGCGAGGCCGACGACGTCGCGGTCCTGGACCTTGCCCGAGTCCACCTGCTGCACCGGGCTCGTGACGTACTCGACGGCGCGGATGCGGTCGCGAAGCTGTGCGGCCTCCTCGAAGCGCAGGGCATCCGCCGCCTCATCCATCTGGCCGCGCAACCGCTCGAGCAGCTCCTCGGGATGGCCGGACAGGAAATTGATCGCCTGGCGCACCGTCTCGTCATACTGCGCATGCGTGATGAGCCCGGCGCACACGCCAGGACAGAGTCCGATGTGATACATGAGGCAGGGCCTGGTGGCTGTCTTCAGCTTCTGATCCGAGCATGTCCGCATCGGGAAGGCTCGACGCATGATGCGCAGGGTCTCGCGCATGCGACTCGAGCTCGGGAACGGGCCAAAGTAATGCCCTCCGTCAGAAAGCACCCGACGCACCACGATCAGGCGAGGCCACTCCTCGTTCGTGATCTTGAGGTACGGGTAGTGCTTGTCATCCTTCAGGAGGATGTTGTACTTGGGCCGGTGTTCCTTGATCAGGTTCTGCTCGAGAAGAAGCGCCTCCACCTCGCTGCGCGCGACGATGAATTCGAGGCGCTCGGCGTCCTGCACGAGGTGGATCGTCTTCGCGGCGAGACCGCGCGAGGACTGGAAGTAACTGCGCGTGCGCGCCCTGAGGTTCTTCGCCTTGCCGACATAGAGCACCGTGCCGTCCGCGGCGCGGAAGAGATAGACGCCAGGGCGCTCCGGCATCGCCCGGGAGGCGTCGCGCAGCTCCTCGAACATCTCAGTCGCCCGCGAGCGGCTGGTGGCGCAGAACGCCCTGCAGGAAGCGGCCGGTGTGGGAGTGCGCCAGACCCGCGATCTCCTCGGGGCGCCCCTCGCCGATGATGCGTCCGCCGGCGTCGCCGCCCTCCGGGCCAAGATCGACGATGTAGTCGGACGTCTTGACGACATCCAGGTTGTGCTCGATCACGAGCACGGTGTTGCCGGAGTCCACCAGGGTGTGCAGCACGTCCAGCAGCCGCTCCACGTCCACCGGGTGGAGCCCCGTCGTCGGCTCGTCGAGGATGTAGAAGGTGCGGCCGTCCTGCCGTCGGGAAAGCTCCGTCGCAAGCTTGACCCTCTGCGCCTCGCCACCCGAGAGCGTCGTGGCCGGCTGCCCGAGCTTGATGTAGCCGAGTCCCACCTGCGAGATCGTCTCGAGCTTGCGCCGGATGCGCGGCTGCGCCTCGAAGAACTTGACCGCCTCGTCCACGGTGAGATCGAGGACGTCGGCGATCGTCTTGCCCTTGAACCGCACCTCGAGCGTCTCGCGGTTGTAGCGCTTGCCCTTGCAGCTCTCGCACGGCACGTAGACGTCCGGCAGGAAGTGCATCTCGATGCGCAGGATGCCGTCGCCGTGGCACGCCTCGCAGCGGCCGCCGCGCACGTTGAAGCTGAAGCGGCCCGGCTTGTAGCCGCGGATACGCGCCTCCGGAGTCTGCGCGAAGACCTCGCGCACCAGGTCGAAGAGGCCTGTGTAGGTGGCCGGGTTCGAGCGCGGTGTGCGGCCGATCGGGTCCTGGTCGATGTCGACGACCTTGTCGAGGTGCTCGAGACCCTCAATGCCGCGGAACGGCAGCGGGCGCCTCCGGGCGCCGTTGAGTTCCATCGCGAGGGCGCGGTAGAGGATGTCGTTGACCAGGGTGGATTTGCCGGAGCCAGACACGCCGGTCACCGAGATGAAGGTTCCGAGCGGCAGGCGCACGTCGATGTCCTTGAGGTTGTTGCCGTTTGCGCCCCGCAACGTGAGCCAGCGGTCGCCGAGCGGCCTGCGTACCTCGGGCACGCCGATCTGGCGTTCGCCGGAGAGGAACTGACCCGTCAGGGACTCGGGGCACCGCTCCACGTCCTCGACCGTACCGTGCGCCACGATCTCGCCGCCGTGCTCGCCAGCGCCTGGGCCGAAGTCGATCAGGTAGTCGGCGGCGCGCCACGTCTCCTCGTCGTGCTCCACCACGAGCACCGTGTTGCCGAGGTCGCGCAGGCGGCAGAGCGTCTGCAGCAGCTTGCCGTTGTCACGCGGGTGCAGGCCGATCGACGGTTCGTCGAGGATGTAGAGCACCCCGACCAGCCCCGACCCGATCTGCGTCGCGAGGCGGATGCGCTGCGCCTCGCCGCCGGACAGCGTGGCCGCGGCACGGTCGAGCGTGAGGTAGCCGAGGCCGACGCTCTCGAGGAAGCCCAGGCGCTCGGCGATCTCATGCAGCACGTCGCGCGCGATGCGCGCCTCCATGTCCCTCAGGTTCAAAGAGCGCACGAAGGCGAGCGCCTCGTGCACCGAAAGCCCGGTGAGCGCGGCGATCGACGTCTCGCCCACCGTGACCGCAAGGCTCTCCTTGCGCAGCCGCTTGCCACCACAGGTCGTGCAGGCGACCGGCGTCATGTAGGCTTCGTACTCCTGCTGCTGCGTGTCGGTCGACGCATCGTGGTGGCGCCGGCGGATGAACTCGAGCGGTCCCTGATAATGCGTGTGGCCGCGCCTGTGTCCCCAGGCGCCGACGTAGTGGAACGGAATCGGCTGCGGCAGTCCAAGGAGCAGCTGGTCGCGCTGCTCGGGCAGGAGATCCTCCCACGGCTTGTCGGGGTCCGCCCCGATCGCCGCAGCGGCCGCCAGCACGAGCTGGCCGTAATACTCCGAGGTCGCCCACGGGGCGATCGCGCCCTCGCGCAGGCTTCGCTTGGCGTTCGGTGCGATCAAGTCCGGGTCGGGCTCGAGGTGGAAGCCGAGGCCGCTGCAGGCCGGGCAGGCGCCGTAGGGATTGTTGAAGGAGAACATGCGCGGGCTCAGTTCCGCGAGGCTCTCGCCGCAGGTGGGGCAGGCGTAGTTCTGGGAGAACACGACGTCGTCGTCTTCACCGCGCTGGACCAGCGCGAGCCCGTCGGCCAGGCGCAGGGCCGTCTCGAACGAGTCCGCGAGCCGGTCGCGGATGCCTTCACGCACGATGATCCGGTCGACGACGACGTCGATCGTGTGCTTCTTCTGCTTCGTCAGCTGGATGTCTTCCGAGAGTTCGCGCAGCTCGCCGTCAACGCGGACACGGGCGAAGCCCTCGCGCCTGGCCTCCTGCAGGGCGCGCTCGTGCTCGCCCTTGCGCCCTCGCACCAAGGGTGCCAGGATCTGCACCCGCGTTCCCTCCGGATAGGCGAGCACCTGGTCGACCATCTGCTCGACCGTCTGCTGCTCGATGGGCCGGCCGCACTTCGGGCAGTGCGGGTGGCCGACCCTGGCGTAGAGAAGCCGGAGATAGTCGTAGACCTCGGTGACTGTTCCTACCGTCGAGCGCGGGTTGCGCGACGTGGTCTTCTGGTCGATCGAGATCGCCGGGCTCAGGCCCTCGATCGAGTCCACGTCCGGCTTGTCCATCTGCCCGAGAAACTGGCGGGCGTAGGCCGAGAGGGACTCGACGTAGCGACGCTGCCCCTCGGCGTATAGGGTATCGAAGGCAAACGAGCTCTTGCCGCTGCCGGAAAGGCCGGTCACGACGACGAGGCGATCGCGCGGTATCGTCAGGTCGACATTTTTGAGGTTGTGCTGCCGCGCCCCGCGGACCACGATCTCCCCCGACAATCGGATTCCTCCTGGCGCAACACTTCGAGCTAAAGTATAGCACAGAACCTACGTACATCTGTTCTGTTTCAAACGGAGAATCCCGGAAATGCTACCGGGAGGAGGTGCCGAAATGCCAAAGGCGGCCAATCGGATCGGGACGGTGCAACGGTACATCTTCGGAGAACTGGACGAGGCGATCGCGCGCGAGGAGCGGTCGGGGCGGACCATCTGCGATCTTTCCCAGAGCGATCCCAACTGGGACCCGTCTGCCATGGTCGTGCACGCGCTCGTGAAGGCCGCCGAGAACCCGGGATCCAACCACTATCCGCCTTACGACGGCGATATGGCGCTGCGTCGCGCCTTCGCCGAATGGTACGAACGACACTACTCGGCGCCATGCACACCTGAACATGTGCTCATCCTCGAAGGCTCCAAGACGGGCATTGCCCTCTTGCCGCTGGCCTACCTCGACACGACCGACGTAGGCCTCCTGCCCGATCCCGGCTACCCGACCTACCGCGCGAGCATCGCGCTCGCAGGCGCGCAGCCAGTCGCAATGCCGCTCAGGGCGGAGCTCGGCTACCTGCCGAGCTATCAGGACCTGGACCAGGAGCGGCTGCAGCGCGCAAAACTGATGTTCCTCAACTACCCGCACAACCCCACCGGCGCGGTGGCCCCCCTCCCCTTTCTCGAGGACACGGTCGAGTTTGCCCGCCGGCAGGATCTCCTCATCGCCTACGACCTCGCCTATGCCCAGATCGTCCTGCAGGGACCGAAGCCCGCCCGGGCCCTCAGGCCGATCGCGGGCGCCGACGCCCTGACGATCGAGTTCTTCACCTTCTCGAAGTCCTACGACATGCAGGGCTACCGCCTAGGCGTCGCGGTCGGCAATCCCGATCTTCTGGCGCCGCTGCGCAAGGTGCACGAGAACGTGATGGCCGGGACGTTCCTGCCGATCCAGGCGGCCGGACGAGCGGCGCTCGATCCGCACGAGGACATGGCCATCGAGGAACGCCTCGAGGGCTACCGGCATCGGCAGGAGATCCTCTACGACACGCTGCAGGAACTCGGAGCCCACGTCACCCACCCGCAGGCTACGGTCTACCTCTGGCTGAGGGCACCTCGAGACCTTTCGGGCGAACGCTTTGCGCAGGAGCTCCTGCGTGGCCCGGGCATCGCGGTCACACCGGGGAGCGCATTCGGCCAGCAGGGACAGGCGTACGTCCGCATCTCCCTGACGGCCCCGGACGACGCCGTCGAAGAGGCGGCCGACCGCCTGCGCCGTTTCTACCCGCAAGGCCTCGAAGCCAGACCGAAGGAGGCCCTGCACGCGCACTGAGCGTTAGGAGGCGGACTCGCCCTCCGTCTCCTGCCCCGCGAACTGGCTCTGATAGAGTTCGTAGTAGGCGCCGCGGCGACGCAGGAGTTCCTCGTGGCGCCCCTGTTCCACCACCTGCCCGTGCTGCATCACGAGAATGTGATCGGCTCCGCGGATGGTGGAGAGCCGGTGCGCGATGACGAAGCTGGTGCGGCCCTGCATCAGGTGGTGCATGCCCTCCTGGATCGCCACCTCCGTACGTGTGTCGACGCTGCTCGTCGCCTCGTCGAGAATCAGCACGGGCGGGCCCGAGAGCAGGGCGCGCGCGATCGTCAGGAGCTGGCGCTGGCCTTGCGAGATGTTCGATGCCTCTTCGTTCAGTTCGGTGTCGTAGCCGTGCGGCAGGGTGCGAATGAAGTGGTGGGCGTGGGCGGCCCGCGCCGCGGCCTCCACTTCCTCGGGCGTCGCGCCCTCCCGGCCGTAGGCGATGTTATCGCGGATGGTGCCGTGGAACAGCCACGTGTCCTGGAGGACCATGCCGAACATGTGGCGCAGCGCCGGCCGCGGCAGGCTGCGGATGTCCTTGCCGTCCAGGAGGATGCGGCCCTTGTCGACGTCGTAGAAGCGCATCAGCAGGTTCACGAGCGTCGTCTTGCCGGCGCCGGTCGGTCCGACGATCGCCACGGTCTCGCCTGAGCGCACCTCGATGTCCATGTCATCGATCAGAGGCCTCGCGGGCTCGTAGCGGAACGAGACGTTCTCGAACGTCACGTGGCCCTCCGCCTGGGGGGCTTGCGCCAGTTCCGGGTCGGCCGACTCCTCTGGCTCGTCCAGTATCTGGAATACGCGCTCGGAGGATGCGAGCGCCGACTGGATCGTGTTGGAGATGCTGGCGATCTGGGTGATCGGCTGCGAGAACTGGCGCGCGTACTGGATGAACGCCTGGATGTCGCCGATCTGGATGCTGCGCTGCACCACCAGGATGCCGCCGATCACGCTCACGAGGACGTAGCCGAAGTTCCCGATCACGTTCATCAGCGGCATGATGATGCCGGTGACGAACTGCGCCTTCCAGGTGGAGTCCGCGAGCTCCTCGTTCATGCGGTCGAACGCATCGACCGAACGCTGCTCGTGCCCGAAGGACCGCACAATCAGGTGGCCTGTGTACATCTCCTCGACATGTCCGTTCAGGACGCCGAGGCGTTGCTGCCGCTCGAGGAAGTACTTCTGCGAGCGCTTGGCGATCGTCGCGGTGACGAAAAAACTGAGCGGCAGGGTGATGACCACGGCGAGCGTCATGAGCGGGCTGATCGTCAGCATCATCACGACGACGCCAACGAAGGTGACAACCGCCGTCACGAACTGCGTGAGGCTCTGCTGCAAGGTGCTCGAGATGTTGTCGAAGTCATTCACGAACCGGCTCAGCACCTCGCCGTGCGGGTGCTCGTCGAAGAAGCGCACCGGCAGGCGCGTGAGCTTCTCCATCACCTGGCGCCGGATCGTGTAGACCGTGCGCTGCGCGACACCGGCCATCAGGTACTGCTGCACCCAGGAGAAGACGGAACTCGCGACATACAGCGCCCCTAGCTCGAGCATGAGCTGAAGGATCTTCTTGAAGTTCACGCCCCCGCCAGGGACGTGGCGGAGCCTCGCGACGAAGCCCTCGAACAGCACCGTGGTGGCGTTGCCGAGGATCTTCGGGCTCCAGATGCTGAACACCGTGCTCAGGATGGCTGCGGCCAGGATCACGCCCAGGATCGGCAGACTCGGGCGGAAGTAGGCGGCGAGGCGGACAGCGGTGCCCTTGGCGTTCTTGGCCTTCTCGACCGGCCGTGCGAGGCCCATCGGTCCGCCACCGCCGCCAAACCCATGGCCGCCGCCTCCTGGACGCCGCGCCACGCCGCCTTGTGGCCTCTGGCTCTCGTCACGGCTCATGCGATCTCCTCCGGGGTCAGCTGCGACGAGACGATTTCGCGGTAGACGTCGCACGTGGCCATCAGTTCGCGGTGGCTGCCGACTCCGACCAGTCGTCCATCGTCCAGGACCAGGATCTGGTCGGCGTCCATGACCGTACTGACCCGCTGCGCGACGATCATGACCGTCGCGCCGTGGAGTTCGCGGCGCAGGGCCGCCCGCACGAGGGCATCGGTCTTGAAGTCGAGCGCGGAGAAGCTGTCGTCGAAGAGATAGATCTCCGTCTTGCGCGCGAGCGCCCTGGCCATGGCGAGGCGCTGGCGCTGCCCGCCCGACAGGTTGACGCCGCCCTGGGAGATCTCCGCGTCCAGCCCTCCCTCCATGTCCAGCACGAACTCGCTCGCCTGGGCGATCTCGGCGGCGTGCATGGCCGCCCCTGCGGAGGCGTCGGGATCGCCGTAGCGGATGTTGTCGAGGACGCTCCCGGTGAAGAGCACCGCCTTCGACGGCACGTAGCCGAACTTCTGCCGCAGGTCCTGCTGGCGGATCTCGCGGATATCGACCCCGTCGACCAGGATGCTGCCTTCGCCGACCTCGTAGAAGCGCATGATCAGGCTCACGAGCGTCGACTTGCCCGCTCCCGTGCCGCCGATGATCGCGGTCGTCTGGCCGGGCTTCGCCGTGAAGCTGATGTCCTGGAGCGCCGGCTCCTCGCCGCCGGGGTAGTAGAAGGTGACATGGCGGAACTCGACGGTCCCGGGGCCCGGCAGAGACGCCTTCGGCGACTCGGGATCGCGGAACTCGGGCTCGAGGTCGAGCACCTCCTGGATGCGGACGGCGGATGCCTGCGCGCGCGGGATCATGAACAGCATCATCGAGACCATCATCACCGCGAACATGATCTGCATCACGTACTGGATGAACGCCATCAGGTTCCCGAGCTGCAGCTGCCCCGCGTTGATCTGGTCCGCGCCGAACCAGACGATGGCGATCATCGCGAGGTTCATGATCAGGAACACGACCGGCATCAGGGTCGCCATGATCTGGAACACCCGCACGGACGTGTCGGTAAGGTCCAGGTTGGCCTGGTCGAAGCGGTCCGCCTCGTAGGACACGCGGCCGAACGCGCGCACGACGCGCACGCCCGTCAAGTTCTCCCGCAGGACGAGGTTCAGACGGTCCACCTTCTTCTGGATCGAGCGGAAGAGGGCGAAACCCTGTCGCATCAGGAGCCAGATCGCGAGACCCATGGTGGGCACGACGACCACGATGACGAGGGAGAGCGGGGCATCGGTGCGCACGGCCAGAACGATGCCACCGATCGCCGTCAGCGGCGCCATGACCATCATGGAGAGCAGCATGTTGACGAACTGCTGCACCTGCATCACGTCGTTGGTGCTGCGCACGATCAGGGTAGACGTGCCGATCTGGTCGAACTCTTTCAGCGTGAAGTGCTCGACATGGTCGAAAATCCGGCTGCGCAAGAGCTGGCCGAAGCCTGCCGTGGCCTTCGCGCCGTAGAAGCGCGCGATCACGCTGGCGATGCCGCCGAGTACCGTCACGGCGAGCATCAGGCCACCCTCGCGCAGGATGTAGCCCTGGTCGCCGCGGATGATGCCGGTGTCCACGATGTTCGACATCAGGTTCGGCAGATAGAGGCTGGACAAGGTCTGCACGAAGGTCAGGACGACGACAACGGTGACAAAGGCCCTGTAGGGCCGCAGAAACGCTGTCAGCTTGGTCATGGGCACCACTCCCGGCACGCTGCTTGGCGGCAAACGTTAAGTCTGTTAAACATCAGCATTCTAGCACGACGCGCCGCCGAACGTGCAAGCGCCTTTCCCGAGTGGCCCCTACAGCGGGTTCCGCTGCGTGAACGAGCTGCCGATCGAGCCTGCCGCGGCGCCGAGAAACGCACCGGCCAGGATGGCCCCGGCCAGGGCCGCAATAAGCCGCAGCTCCCACGCCGGCAGAGCGGGCGGTCCGCCCGATCCGAGCTGCGAGAGCCTGTGGAGATAGCCAAGGTTGATGCCATACCTGCCAACCCTGGCGCGCGGCAGCGTCTCGAGCCAGCGCATGTAGCCGCGGTTCAGAAGCAGCAGCGCGCTGTGGGGAAAGCCGTAAAAAAACGCCTCCACGACCCCTGTCCCGAGGCCTGTGAGGGCCGAGGCCGAAAGGTCGGCCCCCCTCAGCCTCGCGACGTATCCGGCGACGCCAGAGCCGAGGGCGCCGACAAGGAACGCGAGAGCCGGCGGAAACTCCCCTTTGTCGCCCACGGCCCCGCCCGTCACGAGAAAGTCGGCCCACATGAGGACGCAGGCAAGGAGGCCGTAGCAAAGGGCCAGGCGCCAGTGGAGGTCGCGGATCTTTGCCACCATGGGACCTCCTCAGGAATCAGAGCAGGAGCGACATGACGAGGTCGTCGAGGTATTCCCCGTCCTGGTGGACGGCTCTGCGCCGACGCCCCTCGGCTGCGAAGCCGAACGAGCGGTAGAGATGGATCGCATGGTCATTGCGCGCGTAGACCTTGAGCTCGATGCGGCGGACTCCGGCCGAGCGGGCCCAGTCCAGCATGGCCTGCATGAGCGCCTTGCCGATTCCCTGGCCCCTGTGATCCTTGGCGACCGAGATGCCCATCTCGCAGCTGTGGCGAAGGGCCCTGCGCGCGCTCCCATGGCAGTTCAACATGCCGAGGATGGCCCCGTCCCCGGCGACCGCGAGCAGGAAGACCGCGTTCGGCTGCAAGGCGTGATCCGCGATCACCGCCTCTTCGTCAGCGATGGTCAGGTGAAACTCGCCCGGTGCCACGGGCAGGTCGAGGCCCGGCTCGGCGAACAGGGTCTCGGCGTAGCGGAGCATCGCTGCCGCGTCGCCCGGCACCGCCTCGCGCACCGCAAAGGCCACGAGTCCACCCCCAAGTCAGCGCTTCGCGGCACGGGCCTCCTGACGCTTTGTCTCGAGCTCAGCGATGAGATCGCGCAATACCGCCGCGCGCTCGAACTCAAGGCCTTTCGCGGCCTCGCGCATCTCGCGACGCAGCTTCTCGAGGAGCTTTGGCACGTCCTTGGGGCGCACGCTCTCCGCCGTGCGGCTGTTGAGCGCATCGACGGTCACAGGCTTCGTCGCCTCGATGACGTCGCGGACGGCCTTCTCGATCGACTGCGGCGTGATGCCGTGTTCCTCGTTGAACGCGGCCTGCAGGCCGCGCCTGCGTTCCGTCTCGTTGATGGCGCGGGCCATCGAGTCGGTCACGCGGTCGGCGTAGAGGATCACCTTGCCGTCGAGGTTGCGCGAGGCGCGACCCATCGTCTGCACGAGCGCCGTCGTCGAGCGGAGGTAGCCTTCCTTGTCGGCGTCCAGGATCGCGACCAGCGACACCTCCGGCAGGTCGATCCCCTCGCGCAGGAGGTTGATGCCGACCAGCACATCGAAGACGCCGAGCCTGAGGTCCCGGATGATGGCCATGCGCTCGATCGTCTCGACGTCCGAGTGCATGTAGCGTACCTTCACCCCCACCTCCTTGAGGTAGTCGGTGAGCTCCTCCGCCATCTTCTTGGTCAAGGTCGTCACCAGCACCCGCTGATGCTTCTGCGTGCGCTGGCGGATCTCGTAAAGGAGGTCGTCGATCTGCCCCTTCGTCCCCCGCACCTCGACCTGCGGGTCGAGGAGCCCCGTCGGACGCACGATCTGCTCGACGACGCGCGACGAGCGGGAGAGCTCGAACTCGCTCGGCGTCGCGGAGACATAGATGACCTGGTTCAGACGGGCCATGAACTCCTCGAACTTGAGCGGCCGGTTGTCGAACGCCGAAGGCAGGCGGAAGCCGTAGTCCACCAGGGACTCCTTGCGCGAGCGGTCCCCGGCGTACATGGCGCGCACCTGCGGCAGCGACTGGTGCGATTCGTCGACGAACAGGACGAAGTCCTCAGGGAAGAAGTCGAGCAGGGTGTAGGGCGGCTGACCCGCCTCCCGGCCGGTGAGATGGCGCGAGTAGTTCTCGATGCCGGGGCAGAAGCCGATCTCCTGCAGCATCTCCATGTCGTGCCGCGTCCGCTGTTCGAGCCGCTGCGCCTCGAGCAGCTTGCCCTGGGCCCGGAACGCCCTCAGCTGGTCCTCGAGCTCCTGCTCGATCGTGATGATGGCCTTCTGGCGCTTGTCCCTCGACGTGACATAGTGCGAGGCCGGGTAGATCGCCACGTGGTGGCGACTACCGAGCACCTCGCCCGTCAGCACGTCCACCTCGAGGATGCGGTCGATCGTGTCGCCATCGAACTCGATGCGGATGGCCCGCTCCTCGTTCGAGGCGGGGATGATCTCCAGCACCTCGCCGCGCACCCGGAAGGTGCCGCGGGTGAAATTCATGTCGTTGCGGTCGTACTGGATATCGACAAGCTTGCGCAGGATCTCCCGCCGGTCGCGCTCCTGACCCTGGCGCAGCGACAGGCAGAGGTCCCGATAGTCCTCGGGCGAACCGAGGCCGTAGATGCAGCTCACGGAGGCGACGATGATCACGTCGCGCCGCTCGAAGAGAGCGGTCGTGGCGGCGTGGCGCAGCTTGTCGATCTCGTCGTTGATGGTGGCGTCCTTCTCAATGTAGGTGTCGCTCGTGGCGATATAGGCCTCGGGCTGATAGTAGTCGTAGTACGACACGAAGTACTCGACGGCGTTATGCGGGAAGAACGACTGGAACTCGCCGCAGAGCTGCGCGGCGAGGGTCTTGTTGTGGGCGAGGACCAAGGCCGGGCGCCCGATCTGCTGGATCGTCCAGGCCATCGTGGCCGTCTTGCCCGATCCCGTCACGCCGACGAGCGTCTGTTCCTTAAGCCCTTCCTGCAGCCCCTCGACCAGCGCCCCGATGGCCTTGGGCTGGTCGCCGGCGGGCTGATAGGGCGAAACGAGCTGAAACTCCAACGAGCCATCCCCTCCCCGAGCACAACCATCGTGCACCATCGCGGACGGCTTGGCCAGCCGAGGCGAACAGGGAGGCGCGCCGGCATTCGGCGCGCCTCCCTGGATTGGTACCTCAGGATTCCTGCGGCACTTCCTCCAGTTCCGCAGCCCGCCCGCGAGCCGCCGACGGATCCGCGTCCTCCGGCAGGTTAGCGGCCAGATCGCCATGGATCGATGCGCCTTCCGCGACGGCCAGGCGCTGCGCGCGGACATCGCCGACGATGCGGGCCGTTTCTGCGATCTCGCAGCGGTCGGCGTGGATCGATCCTTCCACGTACCCCTGGACCACGAGTTCCTTGACGCGCAGCTTGGCGCGCACCTCGGCCTTCTGGCCGACGACGACCGTGCCCTCGTGCTCGACCTGGCCAGCGACGCGGCCCTCGATGCGCAAGAGGCCCCTGCCACGCACCGTCCCCTCCACCGAAGCATCGCTGCCGATGTACGTGGCGGTCTGGTCCACCATCGGCTCGGTGGGACCCTCCTCGCCGCGCCGCTGGTTCGTGAACATGCGGGACATCACTTCACCTCCGCGGGAGAGTCGTGGATGAACGGCCACGGATTCGTCGAGGCACCGTTCACCAGAATGCCGAAATAGACGTGCGGACCTGTCGAGCGGCCCGTGGAACCCGAAAGCGCGAGTTCCTGTCCGCGCTTCACTTGCTGGCCGACGTGGACGAGGACCTGCGAATTGTGCGAGACGAAGCTCGAGATGCCGTAACCGTTGTCCACCTGCACATAGTAGCCGTACCCGCCGGGCTTCCACCCGGCGTAGGTCACGACGCCGGCGCCCACCGACACGACAGGCGTGTACATCGGGACCGCGATGTCGAGACCCGGGTGCCACTCGCTGCCGGTGTTGGTGAAGGGGTTGGGCCGCCAGCCGTACCACGAGCTGATCGGCCCCTGGACCGGCAGCATGTCGGGACGGTGCTGCAGGTAGGTGTCGCGCGTCTTGGCCGCGGCGAGAACGGTCGGCAGTTGCTCGTGCAACGCGTTCAAGCGGCTGAGCACATTGCCGAGACCCGTGTCGTTCGTCTGGAAGTGCAGGCCGAGTTGCCTCTCGACGTGCTGGATGTCCGCGGCCATGGCCGTCACCTGCGTGAGGGCCCGGCTATTGACGTTCTGAGCCTGAGCGAGCTGTTCCCGGAGAATGCGGTTGTCTACACGCACCTTGGCGGCCGCGGCCAACTCCGTGCGAAGGTGACTGGTGGTCGCGATGTCCTGGTATGCGGTGACAAGTAGGAACACGACCGCGGCAACCAGCAACGCCGCCCCCGCGGACGCGATGCTTAGCCATAGGCGGTGCCGGTCCTGCCATCGCCACTCTCGTACGCTACCGCTGCGCTCCGGGAAGACGACGATTCTGAGGTCTTCCCGCGCGATCGTCGAGCCCCCCTTTTGCCAACGCCTTCCTGCCAAGCTGCTTGAGAACCATTGTCTTATTCTCTGCACCAGCAAACAACCCTGTGCTTAAGTATGAGTTTTCCGTTGGAGATGATCTTCCATTCATCGTCATGTGTTACCAATCCTGGCAATCCCATCAGCCGGGAAAGCAGCCGCCGCCGCAACATCGTGCGACAGCGGGCTCCACTCTTCTGCTTAGGAGCCGTCCGCGAGCAGAGTGCAGGCGGTTGACAATGTGAGGCAGGCGTAGCATCGTAAGTTCGGGGTGGTAGGCAACGAACTCGCGATGGGACCCGCCGTTCAGAATCGGGGACAGGCT
>JAJZAT010000040.1 GCA_021799275.1 Bacillota bacterium | reverse complement strand
GCGCCGCCAAGGCATCCTCTGCGGCCTCGGACACCTGATTCGCGCCTCCCCGTGAGCACCACGTACCATATCCTACCGTGACAGCTCGACCTGGTGGCTCAAGATACCCGGTTTCTCAGCGTTCTCCCAGAGGCTCGAGCCGAGCAGGACGCCAAGGGTCGCGAAGATCAGCCAGCGTGCCGCGATCGCGAAGGGGTCTTGGATGCCCTCGAGCCAACTCGTGACGGAGACGCCGAGGAGCGAGGCGATGCCGATGATGGTGAGCGCGATCTTCGGCAGCATGAACTTATTCAGAAACTGGCTCGTGAGATCCGACGGGTCCGTCGCGGGCGTCGCCACAGGCGTCACCTCCATCAGGCAGTAAGTGCGTGGATCTTGAGGATCGGGATGCGCCGCGCGGCGAGCAGTCGCTGCGCGCCCTCGAGGCAGCCAGGCGGAAGTTTGAGGGCGAGGGCGCAGCGCCCGACCATGCCCGGCGGACGGGGTACGACGGCTACGGCCATGCCTGCCGCAAGAAGCGCCTGCTCGGCCCGGAAGGCGAGGCTGTTCGAGGAAAAGGTGAGATAGTCGGTCAAGGCAAGACCTCCCGCGCGAGTGCGTCGACCGCCCGGATGGCCGTCTCGACGTCCTCCGCCGATGTGAAGGGACCAGGGGAAAGCCGCACGGCCCCGCGGTCGAGCGTGCCAGCCTTGCGGTGGGCCTGCGGCGCGCAGTGGAGCCCGCCGCGGCAGGCGACGCCCCGCTGGTCGAGGGCCGCCGCGACCTCCTCCGAATCGGTCTGCCCCAGGGTGAACGCCACGAGCCCGGCGCGAACGGCGCCCTCTCGCGGCCCCAGGAGGCGAACGCCGGCGATCTCGGAAAGGCCCGTCACGAGTTCCGCCGTCCGCTGCCGCACGCTTGCCCTCACCGCGTCGCCGTGCTCCGCAAGGTAGCTGAGAGCAGCCGAAAGGCCTGCGATCCCGGGAAGGTTCAGCGTTCCGCTCTCGAGCCGGTCCGGCAGGACGTCGGGCTGCTGCTCCTCCTCCGAGCGGCTGCCGGTGCCGCCAAAGGTGAGCGGCTCGATGGCGTCCACTCGCGGGCCGACGTAGAGGAATCCCGTACCCTGCGGACCAAGGAGGCCCTTGTGTCCTGGCGCCGCAAGGAGGTCGATCTCAAGGCCCTCGACGTCGAGTGGCCGCTCTCCCAGGGTCTGCGCCGCATCCAGGAGGACCAGGGCACCGGCGGCATGCGCCGCCGCGGCGATCGGGCGCACGTCCACCAGGGCGCCGAGGACGTTCGAGGCATGGGTCAGGGCGACGAGCCGGGTGCCTTCCCCGATCGCCCGCAGCATCCGCTCCGGGTCGACCGTGCCATCGGGCTCCGCTGGCACCACGTCCACCTCGACTCCCGTCCGCGCGAGCCGGCAGAGCGGGCGCCACATGGCGTTATGCTCGATGTCGGTCGTGACGACGCGATCGCCGGGGCGCAGGACGCCGCAGAGCGCCGTATTGATCGCTTCCGTCGCGTTCTTCGTGAAGGCGACGCGCTCGGGCTCGGAGGCCCCGATCAGATCGGCGACCGCCGCCCGGCAACGGAACACGGCGCGCCCCGCCTCGATCGCCTGACGGTGGCCTCCGCGGCCTGGACTCGCGCCGATCCGCTCGATCGCTGCCCGCATCGCGTCGAGCACCGCGGGGGGCTTCGGGTAGCTGGTGGCGGCGTTGTCGAGATACACCACGCCCTGAGCCACCTTTCGTTGCCCTCGCCTTGGCCAGGCGCGAAAATACCCCGCCCCTGCGCGCCCTCCATCATAGGCATCCCGCAGCGGGGTTTCCGCAACAAAAGTGACATCAGCGCTCAGGATTTATTCCGGCTGCTCCTCCCCGAGTTGCGCGGCAAGCCGCGCCCGATCGAGGATGCGGATGTGCCCCCGCTCCACCTCGAGCACGCCCAGATGCGCAAGCTCCGCGATCACCCGGTTCGCCACCTGGCGCACCGTGCCGGTCATCTCGGCGATCTCCTGCTGCGTCACGTCCTCGGGCACCCGCCCGTCGGGATCCGCGAGCCGCAGGAGCAGCTTCGCGATGCGCGCCGGCACCCCCAGGAGCGCGAGGTCGCCGGCGAGTTCGACGAGGTGGCGCATCCGCCCCGCGAGATGCTCGAGCGCCGCGATCCCGATCTTCGGAAACGTGCCGAGCAGTGCCCGCAGTTCCCGGTGGCCGATCACGAACGCGTTGGCCGCACCCTCAGCGACCGCGGTCGCGGCATTGTCGCCGCCGTCGAAAGCCGGCGCGTCGTTCAGCGTCTCCCCCGGCCCGCAGCGGCGCAGGATCTGCCCGCGACCGCCCCGGTCGCCACGCACGAGCAGGACGTTGCCTTCGAGCACCAGCCAGAGCCCCGCGCAAGGCTCCTGCTCGCGGAACAGCACCTCTCCGGGCGCAAGCGAGCGCACGTGGCCCTCGGCCGCAATCTGCCTTTGCTCCGGCTCTCCAAGGCCCTGAAAGTACGGGCAGGCGGCAAGTGGCCCGAGGATCGGCGCGCCTGACGTCGCGCATTGTGTGTCCGGAGTTCCTGTCTGCCGCCCGGCGCGGGTACCGTCCCGCTTCACCGGTCCATGCCCCCTCGCCCAGCCGAAGGAAACCCCACACGTTGCGGTGATCCCGAGCAAGGCACTTGGATCCCGGAAACGTGAAGTGGAGGACGTTCTTTGTAGTCCGGTATGGCCCGCCCCTGCGCCAGAAGGAAACCCTTGGGGCTGTAGATGGCGAAACTGTGTCGCATGAGGCGGTTCCGCGGCCGATTGGTGCTCTGCAGCATGATCACGATCAGGGACAAGGCGATCCATAAGACCAAAATGGCGAACTGCCGCCCCACGCTGGGCCCCATGAAGCGTCACTCCCCCTAAGATCGGGATCTGGCACGATCTCCTGGCGGACCTGATCCACCTGGTCACAGCGTCGATGTCCCGGGTGACGCCCGCCGTGATCTTGCACACCTCGCGTTGGTGACGGCGGGCCCCGCCTTCCCTAAACGCGCCAACGTCTGTGCGACGCCGGCCGAGGAGCATACCGCCGGCCCTTCCCGCGGCGCGCCGAAAAACTCCTCGAACCGGACGCGCAAGGGAGCAGCACCGCCCGGCGGCGATGCTGCTGCATCGTCCGTCCGACCCCGGCCGGTGAAACGGTCCGGCAGGTTCCCACGGGCGGAACTTTGCGCCTGGCGCGTGTTAGCATGGCGGGGGGATGGGAAGGAAAGGGAGGCAAGCGAGATCAGAACTCCGTCACATGGCCAACGATACCTTTGGACGAACTGGCTTTACCACGGGCAGGTCTCTTGGCTTCAGGCACTTTGGTTCCTTGCCATCCTGCTATTGTTGGCGGCGCTCGATCGGGCGACCTTCGTATGGCTGGTACCACCGTTTGCCGCCACGCTCACCATCCTGTTGCTGCTGCCCCAGTCTCCCATTGCGCAGCCGATTCCGGTCGTCCTGGGCACTACGCTGGGGGCGACCGTCGGCACCGCAGTGGCGCTGATCGGGCATGGCCCGGTTTACGCCGTACTTGTGGCGACGCTCATGGTGGTGGTCCTGCCTCTGCTTCGCATCTATCATCCGCCGGGAGTCGCCATATCGATGTATCCCTTGATGCTTCACACGTCTTTGATCTTCCCGTTCGCGGTCGTGCTGCCATTTACGCTGGTGGCCGTCACGAGTTGCCACCTGCTGAGCCGACGCGTTCCCTCCTGGCGGGACTATCCCTTGCCGCTGACCACTCGGGGCCCCTCCGACCGGATGTCCGGGGACGCTCGCTAGGCCGCGGCCGGTCTCTGCAACTGCCTCCCGGGTCGGCGGGTCCCGGCCCTTCGCACGGCTGCGCCTTCTCAAGGCGAGCACCGCGCCAGCCGACGCCCCCATGGCACGCAAGTCGTGCGCGCATAGCAAAGGATTGCCTTGGCAACCTACCCCTGACCGATGGTGGAACGTCCGCGGCGAGAGGCCCCTGCCTCGAACCCGGAGTTCCGCCCGCTTTGGCGCCGCCTCTGCCGGGTGGCCGCCGCGACGTTCAGGAGGTGGTCGCCATCCCCCGCACATCAGGGCTCTACCGCTCGCTTGCCTACCTCAGGAAAGGCCCGTTGTCCGCCGAAGGCTGGTCGGAGGAATCGGTGCGGGACCGGAACTGGGAGCGGGTCTACCGCGACCGCTGGCAGCACGACCGCGAGGTGCGGACGACGCACGGCGTGAACTGCACTGGCTCTTGCAGCTGGAAGGTCTACATCAAGGACGGACTGATCGTCTGGGAGACACAGGAGACCGACTACCCGTCGCTCGGCCCGGATACGCCGGAGTACGAGCCGAGGGGCTGCCCGCGCGGCGCGAGTTTCTCCTGGTACGCCTACAGTCCCTTGCGCGTCAAATACCCGTACGTGCGCGGGGTCCTTCTGAACCTCTGGCGCGAGGCGCGCAAAGGGGGCCAGGACCCCGTCGCGGCCTGGGCCTCCATCGTAGAGGACCCCGAGAAGGTGAAGCTCTATCGCTCCGCCCGCGGCAAAGGCGGCCTCGTCCGCTCGACCTGGGCGGAGGTCACGGAGATGATCGCGGCCGCGACGATCCACACGATCAAGCGCTGGGGCCCCGACCGCGTCGTCGGCTTCACGCCGATCCCGGCGATGTCGATGGTCAGCTACGCGTCGGGCGTGCGCTTCCTCTCGCTGATCGGCGGCACCGTCCTGAGCTTCTACGACTGGTTCGCCGACCTGCCGATCGCGTCGCCGCAGATCTGGGGCGAGCAGACCGACGTACCCGAGAGCGGCGACTGGTACAACGCCGCCTACATGATCATCTGGGGCACGAACCTGCCGCAGACCAGGACGCCGGACGCCCACTTCATGGTGGAGACGCGCTACCACGGCACCAAGATCGCGGCCGTGAGCCCGGACTACGCCGAGTACGTCAAGTTCTCGGATACCTGGCTGCCAGCTAGGCCCGGCACGGACGGCGCTCTTGCCATGGCGATGACCCACGTCGTGCTGCGCGAGTTCTATGTTGAGCATCCCTGCGACTACTTCCTCGGCTACGCGAGGCGCTTCACCGACCTGCCATTCCTCGTCCTGCTGCGCGAGGCGTCCGCAGGCGGGAAAGCCGGCTACGCCCCGGACCGCTTCCTCAACATGGCCGACCTCGGACTTGAGGCCGAGCGGGCCGAGTGGAAGCCGCTCGTATGGGACGAGGGGCAGGACAAACCGCTCGCACCGAACGGCACGATCGGCTACCGCTGGGACGGCTCGGGCCGCTGGAACCTCGGACTCGAGTCGCCGGACGGCAAGGAGATCGAACCCGAGCTCACCTTCCTGCACGGCCCGGACGGGACGCTTCCCGTCCTCTTCCCCTACTTCGGCGACGGCGAACGGCAGGTGCTCCTGCGCCACGCGCCGGTGCGGCGGCTCAGGACCAAGGACGGCGACCTGATCGTCGCTACGGTCTACGACCTCATGCTCGCGAACGTCGGCATCGCCCGCGGCCTTTCGGGCGACTACCCCAAGGACTACGACGACCCCACGCCCTACACGCCGGCCTGGCAGGAGGCGATCACGGGCGTACCGCGCGGACAGGCCATCGCCGTCGCGCGCGAGTTCGCGGACACCGCGGCGCGCACCAGGGGCCGCGCGATGATCGCGATGGGTGCCGGCGTCAACCATTGGTACCACAGCGACATGACCTACCGCGCGATCCTGAACCTCGTGCTCCTGACAGGCGGCGAGGGGGTCAACGGCGGCGGCTGGGCGCACTACGTCGGCCAGGAGAAGATCCGCCCCCTCGAGGGGTTCAGCACCCTCGCGTTCGCCTCGGACTGGCTGCCCGCGACGCGCTGGCAGAACGGCACGTCCTTCTTCTACTTCGCGACGGAGCAGTACCGCTACGACGACACGAAGCTCCTCGACGTCTCGTCGCCGCTCGGCGGGCGGTTCGCGAATCTCCACGCGGCGGACATGAACGCCCTCGCCGTGCGGCTCGGCTGGCTCCCCTCCTATCCCCAGTTCAACGAAAGCTCGCTCGAGGTGGCGAAGGAGGCCGAGGCCGCGGGCTGCGCGACCGACGAAGAGGTCGCGCGGCACGTGGCGGAGCGGCTTCAGAAGGGCGACCTCCGCTTCGCGGTGGAAAACCCGTCCGAGCCCGAAAACTTCCCCCGCGTGCTCTTCGTCTGGCGCGGCAACCTCCTGACGTCGAACGGCAAGGGCTACGAGTACTTCCGCGAGCATCTCCTGGGGGCCGGTGGCCATATCCTCGCGGAGCCCAAGGACGATCCAGGGCTCCATACCGTGCAGCTCAAGGAGCCCGCGCCGCGGGGCAAGCTCGATCTTCTTGTGGACATCGACTTCCGCATGACGGGCACCGGCCTCTTCAGCGACATCGTGCTGCCCGCCGCCACCTGGTACGAGAAGCACGACATCTCGACGACCGACATGCACCCCTACATCCACCCATTCACGCCAGCGATCTCGCCACCCTGGGAGGCGAGGAGCGACTGGGGCACGTTCTCCGAGATCGCGAGGGTCTTCACGCGGCTCGCGAAGGAGCACCTCGCGCCCCAACAGGACCTCATGATGGCGCCCCTGCTGCACGACACCCAGGCGGAGCTCGCGCAGCCGCTCGGCAAGGTGCGGGACTGGCGCACGGGCGAGACGGACCCGGTGCCGGGCAGGACGATGCCGCGCTTCTTCCTCTTGCCGCGCGACTTCTCCCTCGTCTACGACCGCATGATCACCTTGGGCCCCAGGGCCGTGCAGCAGTCCGCGAAGGGCGTCGTCTCATCCGCCGAGGAAGCGTACGGGCAGCTTCTCGCGGCGCTTGGCCCCTCGCCCGCCAAGGGCGTTCCCAAAGGCCCGTCGCTCGCCGACGACCGCAACGCCGCCGAGGCCATCCTGCGCCTCTCCGGCACGACGAACGGGCGGCGCGCGGTGGCGGCCTGGCACGCGCTCGAGAAGACGACGGGCCTCACTCTCGCGCAGCTCGCCGACGGGCGCGAGCAGGAGTTCTTCTCCTTCAACGACCTCGTCGCGCAGCCGCGCCTCACGATCACCGCCCCGACCTGGAGCGGCATCGAGACGCACGAACGGCGCTACTCGCCCTTCACGAGCAATGTCGACTTCGGCATCCCCTGGCGCACCGTGACGGGCCGCCAGCAGTTCTACATGGACCACGAGGTGATGCTGGACTTCGGTGAGGGGCTGCCCCTCTACCGGCCGCCGCTCGAGCGGCCGCCCTTTCCCAAGGGCAGCGAAGGACCCGCGCAGGAACGCCCGCAGGTCACCCTGCGCTTTTTGACGCCGCACAACAAGTGGTCGATCCATACCACCTACGGCGACACCCTCACCATGCTCTCGCTCTTTCGCGGCGGGCCGGTGATCTGGCTGAGCCCCAAGGACGCCGAGGCGATCGGCGTGCGCGACAACGACTGGGTCGAGGTCTTCAACCGCAACGGGGCGACGGCGGTGCGGGCGGTGGTGAGCCACCGCATCCCCGTCGGGGTCTCGATCATGTACCACGCGCCGGACCAGACGGTGGCCATACCCGCGACTGCGGTGACAGGCGATCGCGGCGGGGTGCACAACAGCATGACGCGCATCGTGCCGAAGCCGACCCACATGATCGGCGGCTACGCCCAATTCAGCTACGGCTTCAACTATTACGGGCCGTGCGGGCACCAGCGGGACGAGTTCGTTGTCGTGCGGCGCCTGGGGGAGGTGCGCTGGCTTGTCGATTAAGGCGCAGATCGCGATGGTGATGAACCTCGACAAGTGCATCGGCTGCCATACCTGCAGCGTGACCTGCAAGAACACCTGGACGAACCGCATCGGCGCCGAGTACATGTACTACAACAACGTCGAGACGAAGCCGGGCCTCGGCTACCCCAGGCGCTGGGAGGACCAGGCGGACAGGAAGGGCGGCTGGACGTTGCACAAGGGCGAGCTCGTCCTGCGCGGCGGCTCGGCGGCGAAGCGCCTTTTGAACCTCTTCTACAACCCGGACCTGCCCCAGATCGACGACTACGGCGCCCCCTGGACCTACGACTACTCCACCGTGATCGACAAGCCCACCCACCGACCACCTGCCGGTGGCCAGGCCGCGCTCGCACCTCACGGGCGAGCCGATCGACCAGCCCGACTGGGGTCCCAACTGGGAGGACGACCTCGCGGGGGCACCCGAGCGCTGCCGCTTCGACCCAGATTTGCGGGGCATCGAGCAGCAGGTGGAGTTCGCCTTCGAGCAGACCTTCATGTTCTACCTGCCGCGCATCTGCGAGCACTGCCTCAATCCCTCCTGCGTCGCCTCCTGTCCTTCGGGGGCGATCTACAAGCGCCAGGAGGACGGCATCGTGCTCGTCGACGAGGAGGCCTGCCGCGGCTGGCGCTACTGCGTCAGCGGCTGCCCCTACAAGAAAGTCTATTTCAACTGGCGCACCCACAAGGCGGAGAAGTGCACCTTCTGCTACCCGCGCATCGAGGCGGGCATGCCAACGATCTGCTCCGAGACCTGCGTCGGGCGCATCCGCTACCTTGGCGTCCTGCTCTACGACGCGGACCGCGTCAAGGAGGCGGCCTCGGCCGAGCGGGAGCAGGATCTGCTGCGCTCGCAGCTCTCCCTCTTCCTCGATCCGCGGGACCCCAAGGTGATCGAGAGGGCCCGGGCCGACGGCATCAACGACGCCTGGCTCAAAGCGGCGCAAGACTCCCCCGTCTACAAGCTCGCCGTCACCTGGGGCATCGCGCTTCCGCTCCATCCCGAGTTCCGCACCTTGCCGATGGTCTGGTACATTCCGCCCTTGAGCCCCATGCTCGAGCCGCTCGAGGCGAAGGGCAGCCTTGACGCCGCCGAGGTGCTGCCGGCCATCGACGCCATGCGCATCCCGCAGGAGTACCTCGCGAACCTGCTCTCGGCCGGGGACACGGCGGTGATCCGGAGGGTGCTCCTGAAGCTCGCGGCGATGCGCATGCACACGCGCCGGCGCATGCTCGGGCTCCCCGAGGATCCGGCCTACCTCGAGGCCGCCGGCCTCACGGCGGGCGACGTCGAGGAGATGGTTCGCCTCCTCGCCGTCGCCAAATACCAGGATCGCTACGTGATCCCCACGGCCAGGCGCGAGGGCAACCCGAACGTCGCGCGGGCGCAAGGTGCCGCGTCGTTCGACGAGCTCATCCCGCCCGAGGGCCTCCTGACGCGGGCGCGCGAGCGCAGGCCGCAGGCATGACGGGAACGCGGAAGGTCCTGAAGCTCGCCTCGCTCCTGCTCGGCTACCCGGACGAGACGAGGCGTGCCCTGCTTGCCGAGTTCGATCGGGCCATAGAAGGTCTCTCGGCAGGCGAGGCCAAGGACCTCCTGGGGCGCTTTCTCCGGGAGATCCGGACCTTGCCGGGAGCCGAGCTCGAGGCGCATTACTCCGAGATCTTCGACTTCCGCGCGGAGAACGCGCTCTACCTCACGTTCCACGAGGCGGGCGAAGGCCCCGAGCGGGCCCAGCTCCTCCTGGACCTCAAGCGGCGTGCGCGCGAGTCCGGCTATGAGGCGCCCGAGGACGAGCTGCCGGACTACCTGCCGCTCCTGCTCGAGCTCCTCGCCGTGCGGCCGATAAGCGGGGACGACCTCGCCGCGCGCGTCGGGCGCAGCATCGCTCTGCTCACAAAGAACCTCTCGCGGGCGAAGAGCCCCTACCGCTTCCTGCTCGCCGCCGCAGGCACGGTCTTGCCCGGGTCCGAGGACGAAGGCGATCTTGCGCCGCCCGCCGCGCGTAGCGCCGCCGCGGACGACGTACCCTACCCACTGCACCACGCCCAGTCCTAGTCTGGGGCGAGAGGAGAGGCCATGGACGTCTTTCTCTGGATCATCTACCCGTACATCACCTTGACCCTGCTGGTGGTGGGGCTGTTCTTCCGCTACTCGACCGACCCCATGGGCTGGACATCGAAATCGAGCGAGCTGCTCGAGAAGCGCCAGCTGCGCGTCGCGAGCCCCCTCTTCCACTGGGGCATCCTCGCCGTCTTCGCGGGCCACATCGCGGGCCTTTTGATCCCGAAGGAGTTCTACGCGGCCCTCGGCGTCGGCCAGGAGGCCTACCACTTCGTGGCCGTCGCGGGCGGGCGCATCACCGGTATCGCGGCCCTGATCGGTCTCTTCCTGCTGATCGTGCGCCGCCTCTCGGTGAAGAGGGTGCTGCTCAGCACCTCGACCAGCGATCTCGTGGCGCTCCTCGCCCTCGTCGTCACGGTGGGGCTCGGCATGGGCATCACCGGCGTCTACGACTGGCTCTTCGGCGCCTACCACTACCGCAGCACGATCGGCCCCTGGATCCGGAGCATCCTCGTGCTGCGCCCGAACATCGCCCTGATGCGCGGTGTGCCCCTGATCTTCAAACTGCATATCGCCGCGGCGTTCACCTTCTTCGCCATCTCGCCCTGGACGCGACTCGTCCACATCTGGACCTTTCCCCTCGGCTACCTGCGCCGCGCACCGATCCAGTACCGGATTCGCGACGGGCTGCGCACTGTGCGCAGGAAGCAGGGTCTCGACCCAGACCCCGAATAAGGCGGAGCGCACCATGTTCGGTGAGGCCGGAATATCCACTCGTGGGGTGCTATGTGCCACGCGAGCGGGACGGCACGCCCGGACGCCGAGGCCAGGTACCCGCCTGGTCGCCGGGCCCCCGGCTACGCCTCGAGAGGGTGGCGGCCGAGGATCTCCGCCACCAGGCCCAGGAAGACGATGATCCAAGCCGCATACGCGATCCAGCTGAAGCCCCGGGCGAGCGGCGGCAGCCACGGCAGTCCCGCGATCCGCCCGAAGAACTCGGTCGCCGTGGTGTACATGCCGAGCGGAAAGACGAGGCTCCAAAGCGCCGGCTCGTAGACGAGCGGCGACCTCCCCTGGCTGTAGCGCCAGACGCCGAACAGCACGAGCGCCGGGATCCAGAAGCTGCCGAAGGCCCAGAACATGAAGGAGACACCGACGATGACCGGCTCGATCGCCCGGAGCTCGCCCGGCAGGGGCAGGGCGAGGAGGCGCGCCCCGGCGAGCACCGTGATGGCGGTCGCGCCCATGTTGATCCAGTAGGGCGGGGTGAGCTCGGAGCCCGTCATCGGCGCCAGCAGCAGACGCGCGGTGATGGTCGCCATGAGGATCAGGTAGAGCACGGCGCCGATGCCCCAGAACATCGCCGCGATGAACGCGAGGAGAGCGCCATCGAACGGTCCCTGCGCCGAGAAGACGGACGCGGCGGTCGAGACGGACTGTGTCGCCACGACCCAGATCAGCCAGGACGCGTTGACGCTCGGCCCGAGCCGGCGCTCCTGCGAGTCCAGCATCAGGCCGACCGGAATGGTGTACGTCAGATAGAGCCAGGACAGCCCGCCGATCGCGCCGAGGATCAGGGCGATACGCAATTCGCCCGCGGCGACGTAGCGCGCGGCGAGCACGTTCGAGGCCGCGACGAACGTGAAGAAGCCAAACGCCCTGCCGGGGGCGCCAAGGTCCTCGCGCATCTCGACGGGGCAAAGGACCAGACGCGCGAGATACAGCGCGACCAGCAGGACGTACCCGATGGTCGCGGCGAGCAGGAGAAGGTCCGAGAAGGTCTGCAGCATGAAGAGCGAAGCGGCGGTCGAGACGATGCCAGTCGCCATGACGAAGGCGAAGTATCCGGGGTAAAGGTGGCGTAGGGCCCCAAGCGACGCAGGCTGGGCAGGCCTCGAAGCGATCCCGTGCACCGGCGTCCCTCTGCCCTGAGGGCGGGCAGCGTCTCTCGCGCGCAGGGCACCTCAGCCACCCTTCCATGCCAAAGGCCGGGTCAAGGTTCCAACACCCTGAGCATGCGCAGAATCCCGGGGCTTCACGCCCCCGCGGCTGGCCCCGCCGGCCTTCCCTCAGCTCAGGTACTCGCCTGCGACCCAGTGGCCGGGAGACGCCTCGTGGAGCGTGAAGCCTTCGCCGCCTGCGGTAGCCCAGGCCGGCCGGGGCTTGTCGAGATCCTCGAGGGACGCGATCCTCAAATCATCGCGGCGCGCATGGGGATCCGGAACGGGAACGGCGGAGAGCAGTGTGCGGGTGTACGGGTGGAGCGGGTTCTCGTAGAGCTCGTCCGTTTCCGCGAGTTCCACCAGGCGCCCGAGGTACATCACGCCGACGCGGGTGGAGATGTGGCGCACCACCGAGAGGCCGTGGGCGATGAAGAGATAGGTGAGGCCAAGTTCCCGCTGCAGGTCCACGAGCAGGTTGATGATCTGGGCCTGCACCGACACGTCGAGGGCCGAGACGGCCTCGTCCGCGACGATCAGCTTGGGGTTCAAGGCGATCGCCCGGGCGATGCCGACCCTCTGGCGCTGTCCCCCGGAGAACTCGTGCGGGTAGCGGGTCCGCCAGCGCGGGTCGAGGCCCACCTGCTGCATCAGCTGCGCCACCCGCTCCTCCTTGGCCCTGCCCGTCAGGAGATGGTGGATCTCGAGCGGCTCGCCGATGATCTCTCCGACGTTGAGACGCGGGTCGAGCGACGCATAGGGATCCTGGAAGATGACCTGCACGTCGCGGCGCAGCTGCCTCAGATCCCGCTGCGACAGGGCCGCGAGATCCCGGCCTGCGAACTTGACCTGCCCGCCCGTCGCCTCCTGCAGGCGCAGGAGAACGCGGCCGAGTGTCGACTTGCCGCAGCCGGACTCGCCGACGAGGCCCAGCGTCTCGCCGGGATAGATCTTGAAGGAGACGCCGTCGACGGCCCGCACGTAGTCCCTCGTCCGGTTGAAGAGGCCGCCCTTGATCGGGAAGTACTTCCTGATCTCGCTCACTTCGAGCAGCGGCGCAGAGCCGCTTTCGGCCCGCCGCACCGCCTCGCTAGGCTCTGCCGCGATCCTGGCCGTCGCCACGCTGGGCTCATAGTTGTACCAAGTGGCCACGAGGTGCCCGTCGCCCTTGGGATCGGTGAGCGCAGGGTCCTCCGTGCGCGTGAACTTTGGGGTGATGTAGGGGCAGCGCGGCGTGAAGCGTCCTTCGAGGTTCGGCAGCCTCTGGCCGCGGCTGCCGTCCTGGCGCGGCACGCAGGCCAGGAGGCCCGCCGTGTAGGGGTGGTACGGCTGATCAAAGATCTGCTCGGTCTCCCCCACCTCGACGACCTTGCCGCCGTACATCACGACGATGCGGTCGGCCATCTCCGCCGCGACGCCCATGTCGTGGGTGATCAGCAGGACGGACATGCCGAACTCGCGCCCGAGCCTGCGCAAAAGCGCGAGGATCTGCGCCTGCGTCGTTACGTCGAGCGCCGTGGTGGGCTCGTCCGCGATCAGGAGCTTTGGATTGCAGGAGAGCGCCATGGCGATCATGACGCGCTGGCGCATGCCGCCGGAAAATGCGTGCGGGTACTGGCGGGCCCTTGCCTCGGGGTTCGGGATGCCTACGAGACGCAGCAGCTCGACCGCCCTCCGCCACGCCTCCTCGGCCGTCTTGCCCTCGTGCAGCGTGACGGCCTCCGCGATCTGGCTGCCGACGGTGGACACGGGGTTCAGAGCCGACATCGGCTCCTGAAAGATCATGCCGATCTGCTTGCCGAGGATCCGCCGCATCTCGTCGAGACTCGCCTTGGCGAGATTCCGGCCTTCGAACAGGATCTCCCCGCCCAGGATCTCGCCACCGCTGTAGTCCAAAAGACGCATGACCGAGAGCGACGTGACGCTCTTGCCGCTCCCGGATTCACCGACGAGGCACACGGTCTCGCCGTGACCGATGCTGAAGGAGATGTCGTCGACGGCCACCAGCAATCCGTCCGCCGTATGGAAGCCGGCCGAAAGGCCTTTGATCTCGAGCAGCGGGCTTGCCACTGCGCATTCCTTCTTTGCGGGCTCTGTGTCGGGACCAGAGCCAGCAGCCGCAACTTCAGAATAGTCGAGCGCTACAGTCAGAAATAGGTCACGAGACCCGCCTGCGCCGCGCAGCCTCTGCCGCGCTTTCCGTGCCCAAGTGAAGGCCCTGGGCGTCAAAGCCGGGAGCTCACGAGACCGCCTGCCCCTTCGCCACAAGGACGCCGTCCGCACCGGCCTGCAGGTCGAGCGGCCTGATCCCACGCTCCCGCCAGAGGCGCTCGAGCTGATCGCCCGCCTCGTCCGGCACGAAGGCGATGCCGCAGTCGCCGCCGCCGGCGCCTGAGGACTTGCCCGCGCCGCCCAGGGATTCCGCCAGATCCGCAAGCTCTGAGAGCCGCACCGTCTCGATGGGCACGGCAAGCTCGGAACTCAGCCGCCAAAGGGCCTGCCTGAGCCCCTGCACCGCCTCGAGCAGGGTCTTCGCGTCCGCGCTGCGCAAGGCATGCACGAAGGTCGCCACCTCCGCATCGCTCTCCGCGAGGAACCACCCGTACGCTTGCGGGTGGAAGCGGCGCCGGCGCCGCAGGCGCCGCAACTGGTCCCCGGTCGACGAGGGCTCGCCCGTCCACCCGACCCGCAGCGCAAGGGGTGGCTCGGGCAAGGGCTCGAAGGTGAGGCCCGGCCATGCCCTCGTCGCAAGCTCGCCCGTCGCGGCCAGTCCGCCGCGGCTCAGAAGCCTTTGCAGCCAGCCTTGGGCCACGCCGGTGTAGCGGAGCTGCCCGCCGAAGACCGATGCCGCCACATCGATGCCGGACCCGGGACCGAGGGCCAGCCGATGCGCGATCATGGAAAGCTTGAAGAGGGTCGGGCGGTCCACGGACTTGCCAAAGGCCGCAAGCACCGCCGCGCTCACCGCCACGGCGGTGGCGGCGCTCGACCCGAGGCCCAGTTTCGCTCCCGTCTCATCGTGCATGGTGCTCACAAGGCGCAGCGTGAAGCTGCCTATGCGGACGCCTTGAGCCTCAAGAAAGGCGAAGGCCACCGAGATTGCCTGCGCCATCAGCGGAAACGGCTGATCGGGGACGGCCGCCCGCACTGCCCCGGCATCCCGTGCCCAGGCGCAGGTGCGCCCCTGGGCCTCGAGGACGGCTTCGCCCCACGAGAGCTCCGCCGTGACATGCCGCGAGACGGCAGCGACGATGCCTGGGTGGCCCGGTTCCAGAACCGCGAACTCGCCGGCCAGAACGAGCTTGCCGGGGGCCCTTGCCGCGACGTCCCGCGTCATGGCCCTGCGACGTCCAGGAGGCGCGCCCCTGGCCCCGGTCCGCTCAGCCGCACCTCCGAGACCTCCCCGAGGGCGAGGAGTTCCACCCTGAGCGCGGCGACAGAGTCCCGGGACGTGAGTACATGCACGTGAGGGCCGGCATCCATGCTCGGGTAGGCCGCGAGTCCCGCCAGGCGCAGCGCGCGAACCTTCTCGAGTACCTGGATCGTACCCGGCGACCAGTAGAGGATCGGGGGCTCGGCCGCCATCGCGACGGCGTGCATGCGCATGGCGTTCTCCTCCGCCACCCGGCCGAGGAGATTGAGATCCCGCTCCGCGATGGCCCGCCGCACCAGGTCCAGGTCCTGATCCACCTGCCGGCGCCAGGCCGGGTAGAAGGGCGACGTCGCGACGCTGCGCGCCATGCCCTGGGAGCTCGAAACCTCCTTGGCGCCGGAGCGGACCAGCGCGATCAGCACGGGGAGGTCCCAATGCTCCTCCGGCGCCAGGGGCTCGGCGAAGGAGTCGCTGCCGTCGGGACGACTCCCGGGCAGCCACTCGGCGAAGCCGCCGTAGATCGAGCGGCAGGCGCTGCCTGAGCCCTGGCGCGCCAGGCGCGAAAGACCGGGCCGATCGAGCGTGAGCCCCGCCGCCCTGCTCGCCGCGAGCGCGAGCGCCGCGAACCCAGACGCGGACGAGGCCAGCCCGGCGGCTGTCGGGAAGCTGTTCTCGGACTCCACCCTGGCGCGGCAGGCGCTGCCCGCCAGCGCGCGCACGCCGTCGAGCAGGCCCAGGACGCGCCCCGTAGGCCTGGCGGGCTCGCCGTTGACGCAAAGGTCGTCGTGGTCGAGGGTCTGGTCGAAAGTGACGGTGGTGCGGGTCTCGAGGCCCTGCAAGGTCAGGGAGATGCTGCCGTGCTGCGGCAGGATAAGCTTTTCGTCACGCTTGCCCCAATACTTGACGAGGGCCAGGTTGGGGTTCGCGACCGCCGTCGCCCGCATCAGGGCAATTCCGCGACGAGGTGGTGTCCCCGGCGCAGTTCCTCGAGATCTCTCGCTCCGACCAGGAACATGGCGAGGCGCAGCTCCCGCGCGAAACGCTTCAGCACCTGCTCTACCGCCGCCTGGGACTGATCGGCGGCGCCAAGGAGCGGCAGGGCGAGTCCGACAAGGTCCGCGCCGAGCGCGAGGGCCTTGGCGGCCGTGATGCCGTCGCGAATGCCTCCCGACGCGATCAGCGGCAGCTGGGGCAGCTCCGCGCGACAGAGGACTAGGCTTTGCGCCGTCGGGATGCCCCAGTCGGCGAACGCGAGGCCGAGCTCCCGCCGCTCGGCGTCCTCTGCCCGCAGGGCCTCGATCTTGGACCAGGACGTGCCGCCGGCACCGCTCACGTCGATCGCCGCAACGCCCTGATCGGCGAGGAGGCGGGCGGTACGGGGCGAGATGCCTGCCCCCACCTCCTTGACCAGGACCGGGCGGTCGAGGCCGCCTGTCACCTCGCCGATGCGCTCCGAAAGGTTGCGGTAGTCCGTGTTGCCCCGCTCCTGGATCGACTCCTGGAGGGGATTGAGGTGCAGGAAGAGTCCGTCGGCCTCGATCATGTCGATCGCCCGCCCTAGCTCCAGGACACTGTAACCGCGGTTCAGCTGGGTCGCCCCGAGATTCGCGTAGACGGGGATGTCCGGGGCCACCTCCCGCACCACCGCAAAGCTTTTGGCCGCCTCGGGATGGCGAAGCGCGACGCGCTGGCTGCCGACGGCCATGGCGATCCCGAGCGTCTTGGCCGCCCCCGCGAGATGGCGATTGATCGCAAGGCCCCGCTCGACGCCGCCGGTCATGCTAGAGATGATGAAGGGCAGCGCGAGCTCCCGGCCGAGAAAGCTGGTGCGGAGCTCCACGTCTTCCGGTGCGATCTCCGGCAGGGCCTCATGCAGGAACCTGTAGTGCTCGAAACCGGCGCCGCGCTCCATCTCCACCTTGTCATGCAGGCAGATCTCGAGGTGCTCACGCTTGCGCTCGATGGTGGTGCTCTTCACAGGGCCGCCTCCTCGCGGGTGCCTGCGAGCCAGGTCGCCTTCGCCCCTTGCGAGCGCAGCGCAAGGGCGATCCGTTCCGCCGCCTGAAGGTCCTCCGCAAGGCAGAGGACCGAGCCGCCCTGGCCGCCACCCGTCAGCTTTGCGCCCAAGGCCCCGGCCCGGCCAGCCGCCAGCAGGAGGTGGTCTAGGACGGGATGCGATACGCCGAGGGCGTCGAGTTCCCTCTGCGCGCCGTTCATCGTCTCGCCCAGCCGACGGGCGTCGCCCTCTTTTGCGGCGGCCGCGGCCACCTCGGCGAGACGGCCGATCTCGCCGAGGCGCAGACGGGTGTCGGCGGCCGCCCGCGCGAGGCGGCGGCGCACCTCCGCGACGGCCTGGCGGGTGGCCGATGGGATGCCGCTGTCAGCGACCACAAAGTGCAGGGGCCGCGACGTCCTGACAGGCGTCGCGGCCAGGCCCTTGCGGTAGGAGATCATTCCGCCGGCCACGACGGCCGCCGCGTCCACACCGCTTGGGGAGCCGTGCGCGAAGGTTTCCGCGATGTCGATGAGGTCGAGCAGCGTGAACGGGTCCGGGCTTTCGCCGCAGCTTCGGTAGAGCGCCCGGACGAGCGAGGCGGCAAGCGCGGCGCTCGATCCGAGCCCCCGGCCGATCGGGATATTCGAGCTGAGCTTCAGGATCATATCCCGATGGGGCAGCGCAAGTCTCGCGCGTGCGGCCTCAAGGAGCGCCTTGATCCCGTCGAAGACAGCTGGCGCTCTACGGAGCGGCCCGGTGTAGAACGGGGAGACAAGGCCGATGGGGCCATCCGCCTGCCGCACCTCGGTCCGGGCGCTGAGCGCCGGCAGCGGCGCTGCCAGCACGGGGTAACCAAAGACGGCGGCGTGTTCGCCGACGACGATCACCTTGGCGTGCGCCTCGCCTACAGACACCCCGCGCATGGCCATGGTCGCCGTCATGCCGGACCCGCCAGGAGTTCCCGGGCGCGCCGCACCGCGATGTCGCCGCTCTTCACGAGTTCCTGCGCGACGCGGTCGACCTGCTCCGGGGACGCCCCGGCCATGAGCGCCACCGAGCGCGCCTGCAGAGCCATGTGCCCGCGCTGGATGCCGTGCGTCACGAGGGCCTTGAGGGCCGCGAGGTTCTGCGCAAGCCCCACCGCGACGATGACCTGCGCGAGTTCTTCCGCGCTCGCCACGTCGAGCAGCGCATGCGCCACCCTGGTGCCGGGATTGAGCCCGATCGAGCCGCCCACGATCCCGACCGGCATCGGCAGTTCGAGTGTGCCGACAAGGTTGCCCTCCTGGTCCTTGCGCCAGGTCGTCATGGAGCCGTAGCGGCCATGGCGGCTCGCGTAGGCATGGGCCGCGGCCTCGATGGCGCGCCAGTCGTTGCCGGTGGCGATCAGGACCGCGTCGACGCCGTTCATGACGCCCTTGTTGTGCGTCACGGCGCGGTGCATGTCGCACTCCGCCAGACGCGCGGCTTCGATGATGCCGTCCATCACCTCAGGCCCGTCGTAGTCTCCGGTGGTGAGGAGGTCCGGACGGATGGTGCAAGAGGCCTGCGCGAGGCAGTTGTCGGTGTAGTTCGACAGGATGCGCAGGCACGCCCGCCCGCCACTCAGGCTCTCGGCGGCCGGAGCGATCGCCTCCACCATCGTGTTGATGGTGTTGGCGCCCATCGCGTCGCGGGTGTCGACGAGGAGATGCAGCACGAGCATCGCCTGCCCTCCCTGCGCGCCGACGTGATGCACCTCGATGCCCCGCGCGCCGCCACCTCGTTGCACCATTGCGGAATGCAGGGAGTTCGCGAGCTCGATCAGATCTTCGGCGTGGTGGCGCAGCGCGTGCTCCGCCGCCTCCGGATCCGGCACGTCCAGGAGCTGCACCTGCCCGACCATCAGTCGGCCAGTGGAGGTGGCTGCGAAACCGCCTGCCGCCCGCACGATGCGCGCGGCATGGCTCGAAGAGGCGACGACGGACGGCTCCTCGATGGCCATGGGGATCAGGTAGTCCCGGTCGTTGACGCGGAAGTTGGCGGCGACGCCGAGCGGCAGCCCATAGACGCCGATGGCGTTCTCGACGATCTTGTCCGCCAAGGCGGCATCGAGCGCGCCGCCGTCCGCGAGGCTCCTGGCCTCCGTGTCCGAGAGCCAGCCCTCGTCGCGCAGACGCCGGATCCTCTCCGTGCGATCCAGGCGATGCAGGCCCGGGATGCGGGAAGAAACCATATCTCGACCTCCAACGGCCCAAACGGCCAGGCGGCTTTACTGTTGGTCCATCCCGACTATCGTATGTGAATCCTGATTCAGCAGGTCATATATCACACGCAACGTGCGTTTCATCTCACACCTGCGCACGCTTGCTTTCTCGTCACAGTGATGTCATAGTGACGTCATGAAGATGTCAACAGTGACGCAGGAGATCCTCTCGGACCTGCAAAGAGCCGTCCAGAGCATCGATCCCGCGCTTGGGGACCGCTTGGCGCAGGTCCTTCCGCTGGCATCGGGCACTGTGTCGGTGCGCCTGCTTTCCCTCGTCACGGAGCTCTCCGCCGAGCTCTCCCGGGTGCTGCCGGCAGGGCTGGTGGAGGTGCGCCTCACGTCGGCCGAGACCCCGGAGCTCGTCTACGTCAACGCGGAGCCGGCGCCCATCGCTCCTGCGGACGACGGCGAGCAGGCACGCGTGACCTTGCGGCTGCCGATGGGCCTGAAGGAGCGGGCCGAACGTGCGGCCGAGGATGCCGGCGTCTCCTTGAACTCCTGGATCGTGAACCAGCTGACGGACGGGCTGCGCAGCCGATCGCGGGAAAGCGGTCGGCGCCTCAGGGGCTACGGCAAGGCCTGAATCTGATCATGGAGGTGCCTTCGCATGTATGAGTTCGAGACGCCTCGGGCCCTGAAGCTCCAGGTGAGCGATGAGGCTGGCGAAGTGCGGGTGGAGACGGGAGCGGCAGGGCGTACGGAGGTGGAGCTGCGGGCGATCTCCGCGGCCTCCCAGGCCCAGGTGGAAGCGACCCACGTCGACTGCCGCGAGGATGGGGACGGCCAGAGGGTCATCGTCGATGTCCCCTCTCCCCGCCGCGGATTCCTCTTTGGCAACTACGGCGTCGATGTGCTGGTCCGGGTGCCGGAAGGCACGTCGCTCGAGATCACGACGTCGTCGGCCGATGTGCGGGCGGAAGGGCAGTATGCCACAGGCCTCATCCGCACCGTCTCGGGCGACGCGGAATTGGCGCGCTTCACCGGCAACCTGTCCGTCACGACCGCGAGCGGCGATGTGCATGTCGCCGAGGCTCTCGCCTCGCTGCAGGTGCGCACCGCATCCGGCGACATCGACGTCGAGCGGGCCAAGGGCGAGCTCAGCCTTGAAGCACAGTCCGGAGACATCAGCGTGCGTGCCGCGGAGGGAGACGCGAGGCTCAGGGGATCCTCGAGCGAGGTACAGGTCTGGACCGCGGCGGGCAACCTCGACGTGAGGACGTCGTCCGGCGATGTAATGGTGCATGAGCTGCTCGCCGGTGGCAGCATCGCCACCCACTCGGGAGATGCCGAGCTGCTCTCGGTCCTGAGTGGCAAGGTGACGGTGGAGACGATGTCAGGCGACGTGGAGGTTGGGATCGCGCCGGGATCGCGGGTGGCCGTGGACACGGAGACCCGCAGCGGAGACGTGCGGTCCGAGATCGCGCTGTCGGATTCGGTGGAGTCTGTCGGCGGCGAAGGGCCAAAGGTGGCGCTTGAGGTGCGGACGATGTCCGGCGACATCAGTCTCAGGCGCGGCAGGACCATAGCCACAAGCGCATGAAGCGGTAGCGCCCAGGGACTCCGGCGATGCCGGGGTCCCTGGGCGTCTTGCTACCCATCCGAAGCAGAGCCGGTCGTCCTCGAGGAGAGGGTCTTGATGCATGCCAAGGGTGCCGGCGTCCTGTGCGGACTCGGTTCGGGCCATCGGGATCGGCTGGTCCCGTCAGATCACTCGGACGGGCTCATCGCCTCGATGACCTTCCGGATCACCCCTGAAGCCCTGACCGAACCATAGACTTGAACAGCCTCAACCGTTTCGGTAAACAAGGCCGCCGGCACGTCGGGGTCGATGATCAGCACGCCCATGACCTGCAGCTTTAGCCGCTCGTGCCGTCGCGCCGCAGCCTCCAGATCTCTTCTACCGATCTTGACGACTCCGATCGCCATGGTCTTCGTATGCGCGATGCGGTCAACCTGGTCGGCGTGCTTATCCAGCTGCGCTCGGATGGCCGCTCGGACGAAGTCCGTACGGCTGCCGTAGAAGCCCTGGTCCACGAGAAGATCCACCGAACCCAGATCCACAACGCTTACGTTGATGGTGATCTTTTCGGACTCGGCCATCTCATCGCCTTCCCTTCACCATTCTTATACCATCCCCATGGATGGTGAGCAAGACTGCTCACCTGCTGGTGGCACCCAGCGCGAGAGATAGCGCTCGCCGCGAGAAACCGGAAGTCCGCGCGGAGCCCACGCTACGACGGCAACGGGTGGGCAGCTTGCCTATGGCTCAGCCCGGATAAAGGCACAGGGCCCTGCTCGCAGCCGTTGGCGGTCGGCGCCATGCAGGTCCCTCTGGGCTGGCAGCGAATTCCCAGCGCACTAGATCGGTCAGCCTGCTGGCTTGGGCTGTCGATTTCAGGAGGGCTCGCAGTGCACCGAAAGGCTTCTTCGGCGGCATTCCTCGGCATCGTCATGCTGATCGCGGGATCTGCAGCTCCGGTTCTGGCCGGCGGACCGTCGGTGGAGCCGTTCCCTGCGGCCAAGGTCGGCAGCTGGGCGTTGCCTGCCGTTGCGTTCTTGAATACCGAAGGCATTCTCCTCGGCGTGGCTCCCGGCCACCTTGGCGGGTCGGACATGGTGACACAGGAACAAGCCATCACCTTGATCGGACGCACCCTCGGCTGGAGCCCGAAGTACCCCAAGAATCCTTCGCCGCAGGTGGATGGCTTCGCCCAGGCGTATGTCGCCATGGCGGCCACGCTGGGTGTCTCCCCGACCTTTCCGCGTGCCCCCACCTCGAGACTTCAGGCCGTGCAGTGGCTTGTGAAGCTGCTGAATCTGCCACCCGCCACCATCCAGAACCCGTTCACGGACGTGCCGGCCGCCTTGGCGCCAAGCGTTCTGAGTGCGGTGCAGGCGGGGATCGTGCAGGGCACCTCCCAGACCACGTTCAACCCGCTCGGGGAGGTCACCCGCGCCGAGTTCGCCGAGATGCTGTTCGCAGCGCAGCTTGTGCTGCCGAACTCTGGCGCCTTGAGCGTGGACGGCGCCACGTACTTCAGCCACAGCGGTCTTACGCTGGTGCGCCAGGACGCCAGCGACTGGACCCTGCTCGCGGAATCGAGCGGGCTCCGGGCTGTCTCGGGCGTCGTGCGCAAAGTTTCGGTGCAAAATAGCGGCTCAGCCGTCGTTGTGACAGAAACCGCCGCGGGTGGCCAGAGCACCGTCACGGTGTCAGAGAGTGGCAGCGTGCTGCAGACTTCGGATGGACATACCGTGACGCTGCCCTCCGGTGTGCCGGCCACGGCCGGCGTCTTCCTCCTGCCACTGCCGTAGCGGGTGCCTCGTCGGGCAACAGGCCGTCCGCTCCGATCGCAGAGCGTCTTGGGCACATCCTGGACTTGGAGCGTGACAAGGGTCGCGAAGACCCTAGATCCAAGCGTGCGCCAGTCCAGCCCAAGAGCTGACCGCAACGCAGTTCCCGACAGCCTAAGGGCCCCTCACCGCAAGGGGAGGGGCCCACAGCGCGGACTACCCGGGCAGGGGCACCTGCTCAGAGCCGCATCTTTTTGAGCGCCGTGAACAGCACCTTCACTGCCTGAGCCCGGGTTGTCTCGCCAAGCGGCTGGAACGTGCCATTCGGGAATCCCGACATGTAGCCCGCCGCCACTGCCTCTTCGACCGCCTGCAGGGCCCAGGCGCCAATCCGCTTGCCGTCGCTGAAGTGGAGGGCCTGCGTCTTGTCGAGCTTGAACGCCCGAGCGATTAGTACGGCCATCTGCTCGCGCGTGATCGTCTCGCCAGGAGCGAAGCGGGTCGCGGTGAGCCCCTGCACGATGCCCGCCTTCACCGCCGCGGCCACGTAGGGGGCAAACCAAGAGTCCGGCCACACGTCGGCGAAGTCCGTCTTGCCGCTGATGGGGGTCAGGTTCAGCGCAAGCACCAGCATCTTGACGAACTGCGAGCGGGTCACGGCCAAGTCCGGCCGGAAGGTCCCACCATGGAACCCGCTGACGATGCCCTGGGCCGACAGCGTCTCGATGGCTTGATAGGCCCAGTAGCTTTGCGGCACGTCCGTAAAGACAGTCGGCTTGAGCGCGGCGGTCACGGTCAGGGTCGCTAGGCCTGTGGAGGCCGCGAAGTTCGAATCACCCGAGTATGCACCCGTTACGGTGTCGCTTCCTACCGGTGCTGTCGTGGCGGTGCACGAGCCGGTCGCGGTACCGCCCGAACCCGTCAGACTGGCCGTGCAGAGGCTCGTCGAGCCCGCAGTGAACGCTACGGTGCCCGTCGGGGTGCCGGCGGCGCCCGCGGCGGCGGTCACTGTGGCCGAGTACGTGACGCTCTGCCCCTGCGTCACGGAGGTCGGACTGACGTGGATGGACACCCCTGTCGGAGTCGTCACGCCACCACCGCCTGTGCTGACGTGGACGGGGGGGCTGTCCGTGAGCACGATGTCGTGGCCCGAGGAGCCGCCCGAGTAGCTAATTTTGAGCGTCCTTCCGTCCACCGTCACGCTCCCGCCGTTCGGGAGGCCGGCAAAGGTCCCCGTGACGGGGCTGCCGCTCGAGTTCACCACGATGTCGTAGGTGTCGCCCGCCGCCGAAGTGAAGCCGCTGCTGAAACTCACGTTCAAGGTCGCGCCGGTGACGTTTGCCGTACCCGAGTTCACCGCGAGCTGGCCGTAGGTGCCCGCGCTCGTGCCGCCGATGATGACGGTCAGCATGGAGCCCGCGGTGGAGAGGTCCGCGCCTGAACTTGAGGTTAGCGTGCCCTCGTGCGAACCCGCGTCCCCCGGCTCAAGCACCCCGCCTCCTGCGTTCGCACCGCGGACGGTCCCAGTGCCCTCGATGGTCGCGCCCGAGGTGGCGGTCACCGCGCTCGCTAGGGAACCGGTCACATCGAGGGCGCCACTCGCCACCGTCGTCGTGCCGGTGTAGGTGTCGGTCCCAGACAGGGTCAGCGTGTGGCCGTGGCCATCAACGACGAGGTTCATGGATCCCGACATGGTCTCCCCAACCGCGTCATCCGCCTGGAGGTCCCCGACCGTAAAGTCCGCGGCGGTGCCAGAGTCCGTGATCGCGCCGGCGTCGGAACCCGCGCTCGCGATCTGCTGGGCGTAGCCGTTCAGGTCGAACGTCGCGCCCGAGGCGACGTCGAGTGTCGTCGCGGTCGGCAGGGCGTTGGCGACTCCGTCCTGCAGGGTGCCGTAACCCACGCTGGTGGTGCCCGTGAAATCGTTTGCGCCATTGGACAGGTCGACGGTGCCGGTCAGGCTGGTAGCGCCCACGCTGAGGCCGCCGCCTGAAACGGCGCCACTCACGGCGAGCGTGGCACCGGTGCCGGCGCCCAGGGTCCCACCGGACGAGCTGTCGAGGATGATCGAGCCGGCCCAGGTGTCGGTGCCCGACGGGTCGGTCGTTTCGAGGATGCCAGCGAGATCCGTGATCGCCATGCTGCTCGGGATGGAAACATCGCCCGTGAGGTCGATGGTCGCGCCGCTACCCACCGTCACCCAGCTCGACGAGCCGAGGGCGCTGCTGCTCCCGAGTTCGAGCGTCCCGTCCTCGACGGATGTACCGCCGGTGTATGTGTTGGCGGCCTCGAAATCGACGGTGCCGGACATGCCGGGACCGCCTGCGGCGAGACTGCCGTTTCCTGCGACGGCACCGCTCACGGCGAGCGTGGAGCCGGCGCCGGCGGCCAGGGTGCCACGGGACGAGCTGTCAAGAGTGACGCTGCCTGCCCAGGTGTCGATGCCCGAGGCGTCGGTCGTCTCGAGGGTGCCAGCCAGGTCGGTGATCGGGATGCCGCTCGGGACGGAAACGCCGCCGGTCAGGTCGAGGGTCGCGGCGGTGCCCACCGTCACCCCGCTCGACGAGCCGAGGGCCCCGCCGCTCGCGACCCGGAGCTCGCCCGACTGGAACATCGTGGACCCGGTGTAGGTGTTCGAGCCCGCGAGCGTCAGGGTGCCGGAGCCGGCCATGACGAGGTTCAGCGGGGCGGTCCCGTTCGTCAGGGTGGCCGGGACGTTGGCGGTCCCGGCCTCGTTGTCTGTCAGGGTGGATCCAGCCGATCCGGTGTTGGTGATGGTGCCTGCGCTCGAGCCCAAACTGGCTACGGTCTGGTCATTGCCGTAGAGGTCGAACGTCGCCCGCGTGGCGACGTCGAGTGTCGCCCCGGTCGGCAAGGCGTTCGCGGTGCCGTCCTGCAGGGTGCCGTAAGCCACGGTGGTGCTCAAGAAGTCGTTTCTGCCATTGGACAGGTCGACGGTGCCGGTCAGGCGGGAGGTGCCCGCGCTGAGGTCGCCGCCCGAGACCGCGCCGCTGACGGCGAGCGTGGAGCCCGTGCCGGCGCCCAGGGTCCCTCTGAACGAGCCGTCGAGGGTGATCGGGCCCGCCCAGGTGTCGATGCCCGAGGCGTCGGTCGTCTCGAGGGTGCCGGCCAGGTCGGTGATCGCAATGCTGCTCGGGACGGAAACGTTGCCGGTCAGGTCTAGGATCGCGCCGATGCCTACCCTCACCCCGCTCGACGAGCCGAGAGCCCCGCTGCTCCCGACTTCGAGCGTCCCATTCTCAACGGTCGTACTCCCGGCGTACGTGTTGGCGGCCCAAAAGTCGACGATGCCGGGCATCCCGGGCCCGCCTGCGGTGAGACTGCCGCTTCCCGAGACCGCTCCGCTGACGGTGAGCGTGGAGCCGGCGCCGGCGGCCAGGGTCCCACCGGACGAGCTGTCCAGGGTGATCGGGCCCGCCCAGGTGTCGATGCCCGAGATGTCGGTCGCCTCGAGGGTACCGGCCAGGTCGGTGATCGCAATGCTGCTCGGGACCCAGGCGCCACCGGTCAGGTCGAGGGTCGCGCCGGATACCACCGTCACCCCGCTCGACGAGCCGAGGGCGCCGCCGCTCCCGACCTGGAGCACGCCCGACTGGACGATCGTGGAGCCGGTGTAGGTGTTCGAACCCGTGAGCGTCAGGGTACCGGAGCCGGCCATGACGAGGTTCAGCGGGGCGGTCCCGTTCGTCAAAGTCGCCGGGACGCTGACGCTCCCGAACTGGTAGTCCGTCAGGGTGGATCCGCCCGACCCGGTGTTGGTGATCGTGCCTGCGCTCGAGCCCAGACTCGCCACGGTCTGGTCATTGCCGTACAGGTCGAACGTCGCGCCCGAGGCGACGTCGAGCGTCGTCGTGCTCGGCAGGGCGTTCGCGGCTCCGTCCTGCAAGGTGCCATAAGCCACGGTGGTGCCCGTGAAATCGTTCCAGCCATTGGACAGGTCGACGGTGCCGGAGAGGCTGGAGGTGCCCAACGTCAGAGGGCCCAAGCCGACCTGGCCGGTGACGTCGAGGGTCGCGCCGCCGCCGGCCATCGCGTCAAAGTCTCGCCGTCGGACCAGGGCGGCAAGGGCCCTGGTTCGGGGCGCAGCAGGGTGGTCAGCGAGGACGACGGCGATGCCGCCGTGCCACAACACTATTCTCGCCATCTAACCCGCTCCCAGAGCGGATCTCGGCCCTTAGCTGGCGAAACTCAGGTATGACAGAGGGGCAACAGTTGGCCCAATGACGGTACGGGTGACGGAATGGTGTCAACCACAAATGTTTGGTTGCGGATGAACGGTGAGGAATCCTTCTGGCCAGCCCACCTGAGTAGCAGATGGCGGCGGGTTGTGGGGCGGGCAA
>JAJZAT010000010.1 GCA_021799275.1 Bacillota bacterium | reverse complement strand
CCGTGGCGAAGAGCATGTTGGCGTAGCCGAGCTTGCCCCAGAGATAGCCCCAGATGTTCTCCGTCAGCTGCACCTTGCCGAACTTTTGGAGGGCCTCTCCGAGCGCCCTCAGGCGATCGGTCATGCGCCCGTCGAGTTCGCCGATGTAGAGCGCGCCGCTCGATCCGTAATGGATGACTCCCGGGCCGAGGTAGTCGGCCGAGAAGTTGACGAAGCAGCCGATGGTGCGCTCGCTGCCGCAGATCTCCGCGATCGTGAGCTCGTTGAGCCCGTTCTGGAGGGAGACGACGGCCGTCGTGGGGCCGATCGCCGGCATGGCGGCCATGAGCGCCTCGCGGGTGTGCTGGGCCTTGACGGCGAGCAGCACGAACTCCGGCACCGTCCCGAGGTCCGCGAGCTCCTCGAGCTGCATCGCCTGCACGGGCAGGGAGAAGGTCTCCTCGTAGCCCTGGATCTGGAGGCCCTGGCGGCGCATCGCCTCGACGTGGTCCCGATCCTTGTCGGTGAAGGCGACCTCCTCGCCGGCGCGCACCATGTACGCGCCGATCGTGCCGCCAATCGCACCCGCTCCTACCACAAGATACCGCAATTCGCGTCCTCCTTCAGCGCAGTGCCTTGAGGGCTTCCATGAGCCCTAGCGCGATCCGGTTGCGCTCGCGTCCGAGGTCCACCTGAAGGTGCAGCGCCATGGGATCGCCGTCCTGAAGGGCGCCAAGCACGGCCGCCCCGTCGAGCCCCGGCAGGAGATTCTGGGCCAGAGCGGGGTCCTGCCCCGTCG
Source organism: Bacillota bacterium (assembly GCA_021799275.1). Lineage (GTDB taxonomy): Bacteria > Bacillota > Sulfobacillia > JAJZYS01 > JAJYTV01 > JAJZQO01. The sequence continues at coordinate 93,323 of JAJZAT010000010.1, read as the reverse complement.
GGCCCTGACAGGCGTAGCGGACCGGCCCCAAGGCCCGCTGCAGGCCCATGAACCGCCGGTTGACCCGGCGCGCCTGTCTGGGATCGACGTCCTCTGCGGCCCCACGCAGGTCCTCAGCCTCCGCGTCCAGCTCCCGCGCGCGGCGGACGAGCTGCCGCGCAAGCCCTATGGGCAGGTCGAGGTCCAGGCGTCCGCCCGACGCCCGGGCGCGCGCCTCGAGTTCCCTCAGGACCTCCTCGGCGGCCGCCGCCGCCTGCATCGGCAGCACCGGCTCCGTCAGCAGGCGGTAGAGCGACCGCAGGTAGATGCGCGCGTCGCGCACGAGGAAGTCCGGGTCCAGCTTGTCCACGGTGTCCTCGGGAGTGTGCCACCACCAGCCGAGTCCGCCGCCGGCCGAGACGCCGGAGCCGCCCTCGCTGCCCGGCGGCTGTTCCGAGACCTCCATGAAGAGCGCCGGCACGCCCATGCCGAGGAACGATTCGTCGCCGGCCCGGAGCGGCGGCGTGCCGACGTAGGGGACATCGCTCTCCGGACCTGCGCTGTCGCGCGCGAGGAGCCAGTATTCGGCGCTCGCGATGGCGTGGCTGAGGTCGGTCGCGCCCTGGCCGCCGGGCGAATCGACGTTGACGTGCACGACGCAGTGCTCCCGCAGTTCGAAGATGTGCTCGTCGGCGTAGCGGGCCGATCCCGCGTAGCGGCCGTGCGAGTGCCCGGACCAGAAGCAGAGTCTCAGTCCGCGCCGGAACGTGTCCCTGAGCGGCGCGAGCAGGTGCGCCATCTCGAGCATCAAGGCGTTCGCGCTGCCGTTGTCCATCGCACCGAGGTGCCAGGAGTCCACGTGGCCCGAGAAGAGGACGAAGTCCTGCTCGCCGTCCGGCGCCGGAATGTCTGCCTGCAAGAGCGGCAACTGGCGCCAGCGCGTGTCCACCTCCGCGCGGATCGTCGCCCGGGCGCGCCCCTTCTGGAGGTGGCGGCGCAGCATCTCCCCCGTCGCCTGGTCGATGGAGACCGACGGCGTCTTCGGCAGGCGCGCGAGGTCCTGGGCGCCGGGACTGCCCCAGACGGGCGAGATGATCATTTCGTGGCGGCGCTCGCCGCTGACGAAGATCTCCCCGATTGCCCCGGCGGCCTCCGCCGCCTTGACGCGGGCGGGATTCGCGACGCCGTCGAGCAGCACGATCCTGCCCTGGGCGTTCGTCTTCGCGACCTCGTCCAGGGCCATGGCGCCGAGGTCCACGATGCATCCTTCGAGTCCCTGCGTTGGTCTCGCCATGGCGTGCGTGATGCAGGGCAGGCTGCCGAGGCCCGAGACCTCGAGGCTCGCCTGTCCCGGCCAGCTCACATATCCCGGGTGTTCCGTGAGGTGCACCTGGGCGCCGAGGGCCTCGAGGCGGCTCTTGAGAAGTTCGAAGGTTCGCCTCTCTTCCGGGCTGCCCGAAAGCCGCACCTCCTGGGAGACGTCCCGGGTGGTGGCGATGAGCCGGTCCCGATCGATCCGACGGCACAATTCATCGAGCGACTGAAGCGTATTCGCTTGGCGCGACACGTCGTGCATCTCCCTACTGCATGAACCTTCCGCCGTCGACGCTCAGCGTCTGGCCGGTGATCCAGCCGGACGCCTCGGACGCGAAGAAGCAGACAGCGTTCGCGATGTCCTCCGCGCGGCCCAGCCGGCGCATCGGAATCGCGCCGAGGAGCTTCGCCTGCCCCTCCTCGCCGTAGGACTGCCACTGGCGCTCGGTGGTGGGGTTCGAGCGCACGAACCCCGGCGCGACGTTGTTGACGGTGATGCCGAAGGGGCCGAGCTCGTGGGCCATCTGACGCGTGAAGCCGATCTGCCCCGCCTTGGCGGCCGCGTAGGCCTGGATGCCCGTCAGGCTCACCGAGCGGCCGGCGCCCGACGAGATGTTGACGATCCGCCCGTAGGCTTTCGCCTTCATGTGCGGCGCCGCGGCGCGGGTCGTGTGGAAGGCGCCCTGCAGGTTGACCCGAACGATCGAGAGGAAGTCCTCATCCGAGATCTCCTCGATCGGCCGCCCGACCTGGCCGAGCACGCCGCCCGCCACGTTGACGAGGATGTCGAGGCCGCCGGCGGCCGCCCCGTCGATCGCTTCGGTCACGCGGGCGGAGTCGGTCACGTCGAGTCCGACGGCGACGATCTCCCCGCCGACCGCCTGCACGGCCGCCCTGGTCTCAGCGAGGTCCTGCTCCAGCACGTCCGCGGCATAGATGCGGGCGCCGCGGCTCGCGAGTTGCACCGCGATGGCGCGGCCGATGCCGTGGGCCGCTCCTGTGACGAACGCCGTGCGGCCGCGGAAGTCCTTGAGGCCTTCAGACAACGTGGGTCATCTCCTTTTGCGTTCGGGACGTCTAGGCCTGGTGCCTCATGCGCGGGTCGAGGGCGTCGCGCAGTCCGTCGCCCACGAGGTTCGCCGCCAGCACCACGATCAGGATCGCGATGCCGGGCGCCAGCACCAGCCAGGGCGAGGTCAGGATGAAGTTCTGGCCGTCCGAGAGCATGGCGCCCCAGTCCGCCGTCGGCGGCTGTACGCCCATGCCCAGGAAGGAGAGGCCGGCGACGTCGATGATCGCCGTGCCGATGTTGAGGGTCGCCTGCACGAGCAGAGTCGGCAGGAGGTTCGGCAGGAAGTGCCGGCGCATGATGGTCGCGTCGCGCGCCCCCACCGACTTCGCCGCCTGCACGAACTCGAGGCTCTTGAGGCCGAGTCCCACGGAGCGCACGAGGCGCGCGTAGACGGGCATGTAGGTGATGGCGATCGCGATCTCGGCCTGCACGAGGCCCGGTCCGAGCGCGGCGACGATCATCAGGGCCAGGAGCAGGAAGGGGAACGCCATGAAGACGTCCGCCACCCGCATCAGCAACATATCCCAGATGCCGCCGTAGAAGGCCGAGAGAACGCCCCAGAGCGTGCCGATAGTCATCGAGATCGCGACGACCACGAGGCCGGTCTCAAGCGCCGTGCGGGCGCCAAAGAGCACGCGCGCGAACTCGTCGCGCCCATACTCGTCGGTGCCGAGAAGATGGGCGCCGGAGGGTGCCAGGAGGGCGTTCGCGAGGTTTTGCGCATAGGGGCTCTGGTGCGCGATCCAGGGCGCGAAGATCGCGGCCAGCACCACGATGCCCAGCACCCAGAGCGCGATGACGGCGCCGCGGTTGCGCCGGAAATGCCGCCAGGCACGTCCGCCTTCCGAGACGGGGGACGTCGCCTTGGTCTCCTCCCCCTGCAGCTCCACAATGGGCAAGGCCATGGTCCGTCCCTCCTAGCTGTAGCGGATGCGCGGGTCGAGGCGGGCGTAGATGAGGTCGACGATCAGGTTGACGAGGACGAAGACCGTCGCGGCGAGGATCACGATGCCCTGCACCAGCGGGTAGTCGCGGAACAGGATCGCCTGGATCATCAGGCGGCCGATGCCTGGGATCGCGAAGATCGTCTCGGTCAGGACGGCCCCGGATAGCAGCGCGCCCACCTGCACGCCGAGCACGGTCACGATCGGCAGCGAGGCGTTGCGCAGGGCGTGCTTCCAGACGACGGCGCGCTCGCGCAGGCCCTTCGCCCTGGCGGTGCGCAGGTAGTCCTGCGAAAGCACCTCGATCATCGCGCCGCGCGTCATGCGGGTGATGAAGGCGATCGGATAGGTGGCGAGGGTGATCGCGGGCAGCACAAGATGGTTGAACGCGTCGCCGGCGGCGGCCATGTTGCCGCTCAGCAGGGCGTCGACGAGCGGCATGCCGGTGATGTGCGGCAGGACGGTGCCCGCCGTGATCACGCTCGAAAAGGGGAACATCGGGATGTCGACACCGAGCGCCAGGATCAGCATGACGCCGGTCCAGAAGATCGGCATCGAGATGCCGACCAGCACGAGGACCATGATCACGCTGTCGATCCAGGTGTTGCGGAAGGCGGCTGCCAGGACGCCCGCCAGGACTCCGACCACGCCCGCGATGAGAAATGCGGCGATCGTGAGCTGCAGGGTGATCGGAAAGGCCTGGCCGATGTCCTCGGTGACCGGATTGTGGTACTGCAGCGACGTGCCGAAGTGGCCCTGCACGATCTGCACGAAATAGGCCCAGAACTGGACCCAGAGCGGCTTGTCGAGACCGAGCTGATGCGTCAGGAGCTTGATCTGCGCCGGCGTGGCATGCGCGCCGGCGATCGACTGGGCGACGTTCCCGGGCACGACATGCAGGCCGATGAACACGGCGATCAGCACGCCGAGCAGTACGGGAATCGCCCAGAGCAGTCGGCGCACCACATAGGCGAGCATGCGTCACGCTCCCCTCCGCGGCGAGGGGCGGCCAGGCCGCCCCTCGATCGCGTTGCTTACGCTCTACTTCGAGAGCCAGACCTGGTTCATGTTCACGTAGAAGAACGTCGGGTTGGGCACGAAGCCGTGCACGTTCGACGTGGTCGCGCGCATCAGGTCGGTGTAGTTGAGGAAGATCGCCGGCGCGTCCTTCATGATGGTCTTCTGGATCTGGTCGTAGTAGGCCGCGCGCTGCGACTGGTTCGAGGTGAGCAGGGCCTTCGCGAAGTCCTGGTTCACCGTCGGGTTGCTGTAGTGCGAGAAGTTGCCCGTCAGGAACGCGTTGCCGTTGAAGAGCGGCGAGATCATGTCATCCGGGTCGCCGTTGTCGCCGGTCCAGCCCGCGAGCGACATCTTGTTGAAGCTGTTCGAACGCGCCTGCGCGAGCCACGTGCTCGGGTCGAGGACGTTCAGCTGGAGGTTGATGCCGATCGCCTTGAGGTAACTCTGGATGGCCACCGCGAGCTCCGGCCCGCCGATCGGGTTGTAGCCGCGGGCGTTGTTGTAGACGTCCATCGTGAAGCTGAAGCCCTTGCCGTAGCCGGCCTGCTGCATCAGCTGCTTGGCCTTCTGGACGTTGTACGGGTAGGCGGGGATGCTCTTGTCGTAGCCGAAGGCCACGGTCGGCAAGGGCGAGTTCATCACCTGGGCGTAACCGCCGTAGAGGTGCTGGTCGATCGCCTGCTTGTTGACCGCGTAGTTCACAGCCTGACGGACGAGCGGGTTGTTGAAGGGCGGCGTCTGCACCGGCAGCGAGATGTAGTTGTCGTCAAGGCCCGGTTCCGCGATCAGCTTCAGGTTCTTGGCGGCCTTGATCGTCGGGATCTCGCTCGGCGCCACGTCGGTCAGGATGTTGATGGCACCCGTCTTGAGCGACAGCAGCTGCGTCGACTGGTCGGGGATGATCTTGAAGAGGATCTCCGAGAGGTGCGGCTTGCCGCCCCAGTAGTTCGGGTTGGCCTTGACCTCGATGTACTGGCCCTTGACCCAGCGCACGAACGTGAACGGGCCGGTGCCGGACGGGTGCTGCCAGGCGTCGGTGCCGTAGGTCTTGAGCATCTTCGGGCTGGTGACGCCGTTCCAGACCATGGCGAGGTCCGCGAGGAACTCACCGTTCGGCTGGCTCATGTTGATGGCGATCTTGTACGGTCCCAGGACCTGCGTGCCGGTAACGTTGCCCCAGGTGAAGGGCACAAACGTCTCGGCACCCTTGAGGTTGCCGTAGTAGTCCGGGTTCTTCGGGTTGATCATGTGGTCGATCCAGAAGGCGACGGCCTGCGCGTTGAACGGCGTGCCGTCCGAGAACTTCACGCCCTTGCGCAGGTTGAAGATGTAGGTCTTGCCGCCGTTCGTGATCTGCCAGCTCGTGGCGAGACCAGGCTCGACCTTGGTGTTGCCGACGCCGTAGGACGTCAGGCCGTCATACAGCGTGCCGAGCACGTAACCGGAGTCGTTGTCGAGGGTCGTGGCGGGGTCCAGGCCGACGGGGTCAGCGGAGACCTCGATGGACAGCGTGCCGCCCTGCACGGGTCCCTTCGACGGTGATGTGGAGGATGTCTGACTGCCGCACCCTGCGGCGGCGCCGAGAATGACGACGGCTGCCGCCAGAGTAACGATCCGCTGCCAGGTTGTCTTCAACACGGGGCACCTCCAGACTGCATGGGATCTCGTGTCAGGCCGTACACCGCCCGGATCGGGTCCCGCCGTCCCTCCTTCCTTCGCTTAGGCAAATTCTTCTGAAGTTACGAAATCATGAAGGGAATTCGATCGCGGTCCGTTAGTTCCTGCTCGCCTGGTCTGGTTGACGCAGGCGTTTAATTTCCGTGTGGCCCTCGCCCCCAAGCATTAATTTTGTCGAAATCCGGCGGAGACGCGCTTCTCAGCGGCTATTCCCGATGGCTCATGCCGAATGGCCCCACATCGTTAGTGCTTTATCCCATATGTGTGCGACGGCGATTGGCGCTGATATAATCCTTTATGGACCAAGGTGGACGGAGACCACTCGTCCGGGCACCAAGAAGCTTCGAGGAGGCGACAGAATCAGTGAAGCAGTTGAGGCGCTATCTTTTCGGTCTGGCCGGCGTAGCAGCGCTGCTGATTGCAGGCTGTGGCTCGACCACAAGCACGACAACGTCATCGACAGCCCCGAAGGACATCACGATCGGTACGCTCTACGCAGGCTCGGGCTCGTACGCGACCTCATCCCTTCCTGAACTCGCGGGTCTCAAGTTCTGGATGAGCCAGGTCAACAAGGATGGCGGCGTCTTCGTCAAGGCGTACAACAAGAAGATTCCGGTCAAGCTCGTCGACTACAACGACCAGAGCGACCCGAACACAGCCCAGACGCTCTACACGCAGCTGATCACGCAGGACAAGGTCAACATCCTCGTCTCGGACTTCGGCTCCGTCCTGACATCGGTCGCGGTGCCGATCGCCCAGGAGCACAAGATGGTGCTGTTCGACCCGACCGGGACGGGCGCCAGTTTCTTCACGCCCACGAACCCGTACATCGTCCTGACCGGCCTGCCCACCTCCGCGGTCTGGCCTGACAACCTCGCGAAGTACCTCCTGGCGCAGAACTTCAAGAAGGTTGCGATCGTCTACGCCGAGAACGACTTCGACCAGTCGCAGGATGAGACCCTGACGACGCAGCTCAAGGCCGGCGGCGTGACCCCTGTCTACAACCAGGGCGTGCCCACCACCACCTCGAACTACGACGTCATCATCCACAACATCGCCGCCACGAACCCCGACGCGGTGCTGGAGCTCGGCTACCCGAACAACGACATCGCCTTCCTGCAGAACCTCGCGGCCTCGGGTCAGCACTTCGGCTTCCTCTTCACGATCTTCCCGGGCCAGCTCTTCAGCCTGCTCGAGCAGAACGTCGGCGCCAAGACACTCACCGACACCTACACCTACCCGACGCCGCCGCTTCTCGCCTACAACAGCGGCGTCAACTACGGCATGACCATCTCGCAGTTCACCCAGGCGTTCCAGAGCGCCAACGGCTCGGCGCCGAACTTCCTCGACATCGCCGGCTACAACACGGGCCTCGCGATCCAGAAGACGCTCGAGACGGCGAAGTCCCTGTCGCAGCTCGACCTCAGGGCCGCGGCCGGCAAGATCCACATGTTCACCCTCGACGGCGACTTCACGATCAACAAGGAAGGCGCCCAGATGGGCGAGACCCTGCCGGTCGGACAGATCCAGGCCTCCGGCAGCGGCCTCAAGACCGTGATCGTCTTCCCGTCCTCGGTCGCCACCGGTACCGCGGTCCACTGATCGTGAGCCCCGATTCCGTCCGGATCTAGACGCGACGCCGGCTGGCCCGCCCCAGGGAGGGCCAGCCGGCGCCATCCCCGGCGGATGCCGAAAGGAAGGCAGCCATGCTCTACGCCTTGATCGCCGGTGTCCTGTTCGGCCTTTATTACGCCCTCATCGGCCTTGGCCTCAACCTCACCTTCGGCGTCCTGCGGATGGTGAACCTGGCGCACGGCGATTTCGTGATGATCGGCGGCTTCGCCGCGGTCACGGCCTTCTCCGCATGGCACCTGCACCCACTGTGGTCGCTCGTGCTCGTGGCCGTGCTGATCTTCGCGGTGGGCATCGCCCTCTACTACGTGCTCGTGCCCCGCATCGCCGCGACCAAGGACCCCGAGATGATCTCGCTTGTGCTCTTCTTCGGGCTTTCCCAGGTCATCGAGGCGCTCGCGGTGATGCGCTTCGGCAACAACACCCAGTCGATCTACGAGCCCGTGTTCGGCAAGGCGCCCGTGAGCATCCTGGGCCAGCCCTTTCCGGCGGTCTGGGTGGTGAGCGGCCTCGTCAGCCTCCTGGCGCTTTTGCTCGTCTACCTCTACCTCTACCGCACGCGCATCGGCTACTCGACCCGCGCGGTGATGGCGAGCCGGGAGGAGGCCGAGGTGAGCGGCATCAGCGTGCACAAGGTCTCGGCCATCGCCTTTGCCATCGGACTCGGGCTGGCGGCGGCGGCGGGGGCTCTTGCGCCCTTCATGCTCGGCGGCATCACGCCGGATCTTGGCGTCGGGCTCACCATCACGGCCTTCGCGGTCATCGTGCTCGGTTCGCTCGGCAATCCGGTCGGCACGGTGGCGGGCGGTCTCATCTACGGCATCGCCCTGATGCTGATGCAGACCTACCTGCCGTCCTGGTCCGCCCTCCTGCCCTACCTCCTCCTGCTCCTCGTCCTGCTCGTCAAGCCGAGCGGCCTCTTCGGCCGGCAGGTGCGCAGTGCTTAGGCGGCGCTGGGTCGACGCCGTCGTCGTCGTGGTGGTCGTCCTGGCGTTCGTCCTGGCGCCCCAGGCCTACAGCAATGAGACGCTGCTCTTTCAGATGATGGTCTACATCGCGCTCTCCCAGGGCGTGAACATCCTGTACGGCTTCACGGGCTATCTGCCGTTCGGCTACGTCGGCTTCTTCGGCATCGGTGCCTACGGCGCATCGCTCCTGATGCTGCATCTGAACTGGCCACCCATCCTGGCGCTCCTCGGCGGCGGCGCCATCGCGGTGCTGCTCGGTCTTGTGCTCTCGCCGCTGCTGCGCCTCTCCGGCGCCTACTTCGCCATCGCGAGCCTCGCCGCGTCGCAGGCGGTCTATCTGATCGTCTCGAACCCGGCGCTGCAGAACGTCACGTACGGCCCGTACGGCATCCAGCTCGTGTCACAGTTCAACCCCACCCTGAGCTACTACGTCATGGTGGTGATCCTGGCCCTCACGGTGGCGGTGGTGCTCTACATCCGGCGCTCACGCTTCGGCACGGCGCTCCAGGCCATGCGCGACGACCCGGTCTCGGCCGCCATGGCCGGCGTGCCGGTGGTGCGCCAGCGCACCTTCGCCTGGATGATCTCGGCAGGCATCGCGGGCCTCGTGGGCGGCGCCTTCGCCTGGCAGACCTCCGTCTTCTACCCGGACGCCGTGTTCTCGCTCTCGATCAGCATCTTCGCCATCGTGTTCACGCTGTTCGGCGGCGCCGGCACCCTGCTCGGCCCGCTCTTCGGCAGCGTCGTGCTGTACGGCATGTACAACACGATCGGCATCTCCGACCCCCAATACTTCCAGTTGATCTACGGGCTTCTCATCATCCTCCTCGTACTCTTCCTGCCGGATGGCGCCGCATCGCTCCTGAAGAGGAGGGGCAGCCATGTCCTCTGACGCTCTCCTGAGCGTTGTAGGCGTCGAGAAGAGCTTTGGCGGCTTCCAGGCCCTGCGCGGTGTGAACCTCGAGGTGTCGAAGGGTGGCGCGCTCGGTCTCGTGGGACCGAACGGCTCCGGCAAGACGACGCTCATCAACATCATCTCCGGCATCTACGCCCCGACCGCCGGCAAGGTGCGCTTCGGCGGGCAGGACGTGACGGGACGCCTGCCGCATCAGATGAGCCACCTCGGCGTCAACCGCACCTTCCAGGTGCCAAAGCCCTTCGGCTCGCTCACGGTCCGGCAGAATGTCGAGGTGGCCCTGGGCCACAGCCGGCGCAGTGGACGGAAGACTGACGACATCCTCGCCTTCCTCGATCTCGCGGAGCTCGCGGACCGCGAGGCGGGTTCGCTCAACACCGCGCAGCAGAAGCTTCTCGATCTCGGCCGCGCGCTCGCCACGGATCCCCAGCTGCTCCTGGTCGACGAGCTCGGGGCGGGTCTCAGCCCGGCGGACCTCGACCTCGTCGCGGAAAAGCTGAACGCCCTGCGCAGGGATGGCATCACGATGCTGGTGGTGGAGCACCTGATGGGCTTCCTCGGCAAGGTTACGGACGACGTCGTCGTGATGAACGCCGGCGCGGAAATCTTCTTTGGCAAACTCGAGGCCGCGGCCCAGGACCCGAAGGTGGTCGAGGTCTTCCTTGGAGGCTGATGCAATGGAGCCCTTCTTCGCCGCGCGCGGCATCGAGGCGGCCTACGGCAGACTGCAGGTGCTCTGGGGTGTCGACCTCGAGCTCCAGCAGGGCGAGGTGGCGGTGCTGCTCGGCTCGAACGGCGCCGGCAAGACCACCCTCCTGAAGGCCCTGATGGGTCTGAGGCCCCTGCTGAAGGGGGAGATCACGCTGGGCGGCCAGCATGTGGAGCGCCTGCGGCCGGATCGCAGGGTGCAGCGCGGCATCCACTACATGACCGAACTGGGCGTCTTCCCGAACCTCAGCATCGACGAGAACCTGCAGGTGGGGGGCTTCGGGCTGCCGAGACAGGAACTCCGCCGGCGCATCGAGGAACTGTATGAGACCTTCCCCGACCTCGCTAAGCTCCACTCGGCCAGCGCCGCCAGCCTCTCCGGCGGCCAGCGCAAGATGCTCGGCGTAGCCAAGGCGGTCGTTGTGCCGCCGCGCCTCTTGCTGATGGACGAACCGTCGGCGGGGCTTTCGCCACGCTTCGTCGGCGAGGTGGTCGCGGTGCTCAGGAACCTGCGCGAGAACGGCCCGACCATGCTGATCGCGGAGCAGAACGTCAAGTTCCTCGAGATCGCCGACCGGGCCTACGTGCTGGACGGCGGGCGGATCTCCTTCCGGGGCACCGTCCAGGAACTCGAGGCGGATGACGCCGTCCGCCAGGCCTACTTCGGCGTCGGCGGCCACTGACCGTCAAATCCCCGCACCAGCCTCGAAAGGCCCGCCGGTCAGTGCCGGCGGGCCGCTTTTGTACTGGCCTCGAAGCATTGCCGCATAGTGGTACAAGGGAGGAATCGCGGATCGGAGAGTGTAACTTCGGACCAGGATTCCCAGACACTCGCCTCACGAGGAGGGTTTCAAGGTGCGCAGAACCTTGCTTCCGGGCGGTCTGCTGGCGGCCCTGGCCGCGGCGGCCCTGATCGCAGGCAGCGTCGGCGCCGCGGCGGCGAAGCCGTCCGGCAACGCTCCGCTCAAGGGCAATACGGCGTCCGCCCTGCTCGGGCAGTCGACGAACAACGGCCCCGCGTCGCAATCGGCCCAGATCGAGATCCTGCTCGGCCTCAATTTCGTCACGCCGAAGGGCATGCCGAGCCTGCCGCAGTTCATCCTCGACACCGTCACGCCGCATAGTCCGTACTATCACGAGTACCTGACACCGCAGCAGTTCGACGCGGAGTACGTGCAGCCAGCGCCGGCGATCGCGGCCCTCGAGCAGTACCTCGAGAGCTACGGCCTGACGGCCAGCCAGACGAACCCCCAGGGCTACACCGCGAACGACTACCTCTACGTCGACGGCAGCGTCGGGCAGGTGGAGCAGGCGTTCTCCGTGCCCGTGAACCAATACCAGTACAAGGGGCGCTCGTTTCTCGCCAACACGGGCGATCCGCAGCTGCCCACAAGCTATGACGGCTACGACCTGCAGTCGATGGTCTCGGGCATCTCGGGCATGATCACCTTCAATGGCATCCACGCCATGTCGCTGAACGCGGCGAGCTACTCCAAAGCCGGTGACCAGGTGACATGCACGTTTGCCGGCTACGGCGACTGCAACGGCCCGACCGGCCTCTCGCCGCAGAACACCAGGCAGATCTACAACGCGGGGAACCTCACCGGCGCGGGGCAGACGATCGCCATCGCTACCCTGGCGCCGTTCCTGACCGCCGACCCGCCCGCTTTCTGGAAGTCCTATGGCGTGCACCGCACGGGCTCGCTCAAGGAGATCGGCGTCGATCAGACGATCGGGTCCGGTGGCGTCTCGGGATCCGGCCAGGGCGGCTCCGAGACCTCGCTCGACGTCGAGCAGTCCGGCTCGATGGCCCCTGGGGCGAACATCGAGGTCTACGTCGCGCCGAACACCAACAACGGCTTCATCGACGTGTTCAACGCCGTCGTGAACGGCTACGACGGCAGCGTGCCGAACGTGACCTCCGTCTCCTGGGGCGAAGCGGAGCAGTTCACGACGCCGGGTTACGCCGAGCTTCAGGATCAGCAGTTCGAGCAGGGCGCCGCGGAGGGTATCTCGATGTTCGCGGCGTCGGGTGATTCCGGCGCCTACGACGCATATGGCTACTACGGCCAGAACGGGCTTGCGGTGGACGTGCCGGCGGCACTCGCCTACGTCACGGCGGTCGGCGGCACGACCTTGGGCGCCAACGAGACGCAGGGCATCTCCGGCATCCCGCAGCCCTCGGAACTTGCCTGCATGCCCGCGACCGAGCAGGCCTGGGGCTGGGACTACCTGGTGCCTTGCACAGGCTACTTCGGCTTCCAGAACGAGACGCAGGCCAGGAAGGCCTTCTACCCTGTCGGTTCGGGTGGCGGCTTCAGCCTCTACACGCCGGAGCCCTCGTGGCAGCAGAGCTACGGCGGGCAGCTCCAGAACCAGACCGGCAAGGGCGTACCGGATGTCTCCCTGAACGCGGACCCCTTCACCGGCTACTCGATCTACGACAGCTCGTCGGTGCAGACGACCGCCCAGGCGCCCTGGACCGACGGCTGGGGCGGCACCTCCTTCGCCTCGCCGAACTGGGCAGGCATCGCGGCGCTCCTGAACCAGTCCACCGGGACGGATCTCGGCTTCCTGCCACCGCAGCTCTACGGCCTGCACGGGCAGGGCATGCGCGACATCACGGCCGGCGACAACTGGTACTACAGCGCCGGCCCGGGCTGGGATGCGGCCACGGGCCTCGGCGTGCCGGACATCACATCGCTCGCGCAGGCGCTCGGCAAGTAGCCACTCGGAGCCAGCGGGGAGCCGCCCTTGCGGACGGCTCCCCGCTTCATCTGTCGTCGCCCATGTCCCGGCGGTCCTCGCCGCCTCAGGGCCGCTGCCAGCTCTGGCCGCCGTCTTTCGTCTCAAGCGGGCCGAGGTTCGTGAGGAGCACGGCGTCGCCAGGGCCGAAGGCCGAGATCGCCTGACTCCCCGCCGGCAGGTTGAGACGCAGCGGCAGCGGCAGGTCATAGGTCCGCCACTCGCCCGACTGGCGCCGCATGATCCGCACGGGCGCCCCCGTCCAGGCCGGCTGCAGGGCCAGCCAGAGGTCACCCGCCGGCCCCTCGGACATCGAGCCGCCCTGGTACTGCTCGGGCCCATTGCCGCGCGACGCCTCGCCGGGCGGCACCGAAAGCGCCGACCAGCTCCCCGCCCGTAGCTGCCAGAGCTCCGGGTCCCCGCCGACGAGCGCGAGGAAATAGCCGTCGACCGGGCTCGGCAGGATGGCCGAGGCGGACGTCACGGCGACGGGGGTCGGGGTGGCGAGGGCGTCTTGGAGCGTTCTCGGGATGCTCCCCGCGTTCCACGTCGCGCCGCCGTCCGCCGTCTCGCGCAGAACGAACTGAAGCGGCCAGCCGGGACCGGTCTCGAGCAGCACGGCGCCCTCCATACCGCTGCGGAACGTGAGGGCAGCCGCCGGCGAGGCGAAGGTGGCCACGGTCTGCCAGGTCCGGCCGCCATCGCTGGTCTCGAAAAGGCTGCCGCCCGCCCCGGCCGTGACCAGGTAGCCGTGGTCGGGGCTCAGGAAGTCGAGGGCGATCGGCAGTCCACTGCCGGCCAGGGACAGCATCGTCCAGGAGCGCCCGCCGTCCCTCGTGCCCACGATGGCGTGCGGGTTCCAGCTGAGGCCGATGCCATAGCCCACCTGGTGCGTGACGAAGTCCACGGCCGAGACCGGGAACGGCTCGGGCCGCACCTGCTCCCAGCCTGTCTCCGTGTCGTGCAGCAGGTAACCGCCCCACTGGTCCTGTCCGACCGCCCAGATATCGCCCGGCCGCACACCGCTGACCGCTACGAACGGCGGACTCGGCTGATGCGCCTTGGGTGCGCCGATCTCCTGCCATGTCGCGCCCCCGTCCGCCGTCTGCCAGAGCCCTCCCGCGCCGTTCCAAACCGCGGACTCCGGCCCGGTGGCCCAAAGCGACAGGGCCCCGCCGGGGAAGCGGTCCTCGGACGCCGTGACGCCGCCCAAGGGACCCGCATCCTCGCCGCTCACGATCCGCCAGCCGCCGCCCAGGCCCTGATGCAGGACCACGTTGGGGCAGCCACCGGGCCAGCAGGCGGAAAGGGTGAAGGATGCCCAGCCCCGCCCGCCGGACGGCACGTCGATCGTCGCGCCGGTGGCGGGTCCGAGCTGCAGCACGAGGGCCTGCGGCAGGCTGTAGCGCCGCTGCCAGTGGACGCCGCCGTCCTCGGTGGCGAGGATGCTCGTGCCGGCGACGGCGTAGCCCGTGAGCGGAGACGAGAAGTCCGCCGCGGTGATGCCCGGAATACCTGGGCGCAGGCTGTGCCACGTCCGGCCGCCGTCCGCGGTGGACCAGAGCCTGCCACCCGACAGCACGAGCAGGTTCGCTGGGCCGAACACGCCCACGACCGTCGGCTGGAACGGCGGCCGCATCACCCGCCGCCAGCTGCGGCCGCCATCCGCGGTGCGCAGCACGGCATAGCCGCCGTCGAGACCCATGGCCGTCAGGTACCCGACCTTGGCCGTGACCATGACGACCGCCGAGACCTGCCAATTGCCGAGGGACGTTCGCTGCCAGGTGCGTCCCCCGTCCGACGTGCGCAGGATCTCGCTCGTCCGAGGCACGGTCTCCACGGTCTGCGTGGCGGTCGTCGGGCCACCAGCCAAGGTCTGCTCGTAGCCGGCCAGCACGCCATGGCGGCCGACGAAGTCCACGGCCGTATAGATCGTCTGGACGAGCAGCGGGCGGACGGTCGCCGAGGGCTCGGCGACTGGTCCGACCGTCTGCGCGCTGATGCCGCAGCCGCCCAAAACGAACGCCGCGACGGCGAGGCCCGCCAGGGTGGTCAGAAGACGTGCACGCTGCAAGAATCTCGGCTCCTTGTCGCATTCGCGGGTAAAAGTGCGTACCGTGGAGGCTTCGCCGTACGGGCGACCGCACCTGCGCCGAGGCCTTGTCTGAAGCTCGGCAATCCCTGCCGCTCATTATGCCTCAGGCCAGCACGATCCATGGAAGAAGGGCGGGCACGCCCATTGCGTGCCCGCCCCGTCCACTCGCGTCTGGTCCGATCAGCTGCCCTGGTTCGGCATGTTGCCCATCTTGACCTGAATGGTCTCGATCGAGCCCTGGTGCCAGAGCTTGAGGGTGACGGTCTGACCGACCTTCACGCTGTACTCGTCCTCGATCAGGTTGTCGGTGGTCGGGGTCGGCTGGCCGTTGAAGGCCTCGATCACGTCACCGGCCTGGATGCCGGCCTTGGCCGCCGGACCGCCGGACACCACCTGGTCGATCAGGACGCCGCTGCCGCCCGTGAAGCCCTGCGGGATGTACTGCGCCGTCGCGACGTCCTCGACCGCCACGCCCAGCCACGGCTCAGGCTCCGACTTGCCCTGCTCGAGGTACGGCAGGGCCTGCGTCACCGTGTTGACCGGGATGGCGAAGCCGATGCCCTGGCCCTGCGTGTTGACGGCCGTGTTCACGCCGACCACTTGCCCCTGCAGGTTCAGAAGAGGTCCACCGGAGTTGCCGGGGTTGATCGCCGCGTCGGTCTGCAGGAGGTCCCGGTAGGAGCGGTTGCCGATCTGCAGCGGACGGCCGAGCGCCGACACGACGCCGGAGGTCACCGTGTGGCTGAGGCCGTACGGCATGCCGATCGCGACGACGAACTGGCCGATCTGGATGCCGGACGGATTTGCAAACGTCAAGTACGGAAGCGGCTTCGGCGCGCTGATCTTGAGAAGCGCCAGGTCGAGGTTGTAGTCGGTGCCGACCACCGTCGCCTTGAAGGGCGTCGAGTAGCCGAGCACGGTGACGGTGATGTCGTGCGCGTTGTTGACGACGTGATCGTTCGTCACGATGTCGCCGCTCGACGAGATGATGAAGCCGCTGCCGAGCACCGACGAGCTTTCGGTCTGCGGCGCCGTTCCGAACCCGAAGCCGAACGACTGCTGCACTGTCTGCGTCTGGATCGCGTTGATCTGTACGACGGCGGGGTTGGTCTGGGCGACCATGTCGGGGATGGTCGAAGTCGTGATCGGGACGCTTTGGCTGCTCTGCGCCGTGACAATCGGCACATGCGTGGGCGTGCCCAGCACGGACGACACGCCGAGCGTCGCCAAGGAACTCAACAGGGCAACACCCAGCACAGAGAGCAGTACCTTTGGTCGCATGCTGGCCATAACCTCCTTGTTCGTGTCTCTGGACACAAGATACACAAGCGTTCTAAGGCCGCCATTAAATCGTACCATGCCATCGTCAAGAATCCGGGCGCAGGGCGGACCGGTCGCGGCCACCGCTTGGGGCGCGTAACCGCGAGCCGCTTGGCCCGACAGGCAGCGCTGCCTTGACGGCTACAGGATTGCCAGCGTTTGTGCAGAAGTTTCCTCCACTTGTTGCAATATACCTTTTCTGGCGTGATGCGGTCGCTCGCCACACAAGACATCCCGCAGGCGCATCCGACCCCAGCCGCAGCGAGGCCATGGCGGCGGCTCGCAAGGCAGCCCGACTTCCGGATCGGTCCCCGGCCTGCTCCTCCTTCTGATCCTCTTCTCGTTCTACGGCCCCGTCGTCTGCGCTGCAGCGCGACGTACGACGTGGCCGCGATGCTGAAGCCGGCGACCCGGCCCTCTACATGAGTATCCCCGTCCTGAGCGTGGCGCTCACGAAGGTGGCGGGCTGGTCGATCCACCTGCGGTGCCGCGATGGAGGGGGCCCCTGCTCGCCGACTACGTCCGCACGGCCAGGGCCAAGGGCCAGACGGAGCGCCTCGTGGCCCGGCGCCACGTCGTGCGCAACGCGGTCCTGCCGCTGCTCTCGATCCTGGACATGTCGTTCCCTGCTCTGCTCAGCAACCTGAGCAGCGGACCCCCGCATCCGCTTCGGCCAGCAGGGGCCAAGCCCCACGCATCGTACTCTCTTCATGATGGTAGGTCAGGAGGCGTCAGATGTCGGAGATGAAGGAACTCGGCCACCGTATCGTGGACGAGGTGGAAAAGGTCATCGTGGGCAAGCGGCCGGTCATCGAACGGGTCCTCACCGGTCTTATCGCCGGCGGCCATGTCCTGCTGGAGGACGTGCCCGGCGTCGGCAAGACCATGCTCGTGCGCGCCCTGTCGCGCGCCCTCTCGCTCGAAAGCCAGCGCCTGCAGTGCACCCCGGACCTGATGCCGCAGGACGTCACCGGTCTCAACGTCTACAACCGCCGTGACGAGCGCTTCGACTTCCGCCCCGGCCCCGTCTTCACGAACGTCCTCCTGGCGGACGAGCTCAACCGCGCGACGCCGCGCACCCAGTCCGCCCTCCTGGAGGCGATGCAGGAGCGCCAGGCGACGATCGACGGCGACACGATGGCCTTGCCGAAGCCCTTCTTCGTCCTCGCCACCGAGAACCCGATCGAGCAGGAAGGAACGTTCCCCCTGCCCGAGGCCGAGCTCGACCGTTTCCTCCTGCGCATCGCCATTGGCTACCCCGATGAAGATTCCGAGCGCGAACTCGTGCGTCGCGGCGCCGGCCAGGACCTTCTGCCGTCGGTCGAGCAGGTGACGGACGCGGAGGGCATCCTCGCCCTGCAGCGCGCCGTACAAGACATCGAGGTCTCGCAGCCTGTGCTGCAGTACATCGTCTCGGTGACGCGGGCCCTGCGCACCCGCCCTGGGATCGCGCTCGGGCCGAGCCCGCGCGCCACCCTGGCGCTAACCGCCGCCTGCCGGGCGCAGGCCCTCTTGGAGGGGCGCGACTTCGTCGTGCCGGATGATGTCCAGGGGCTCGCCGAACCCGTGCTCGCCCACCGCATCATGCTCGACGCCAGCGCCGAACTCGGCGGCACCACGCGCAGCGAAGTGATCAGCCAGACGCTCGAGGAATTGCCGGCTCCGTTCGAAGGTCAGGGCCTCAAATGATCCGCAGGCTGGAAGGCACCTTCCGGCGCCAGACCTACAGCGACGGGTCCGCATCGTCGCGCGCCTGGGAGCGGCCAGGCCTCGACCTCCTTGGGGCGATGGCCCTGCTCTACGCACTTTGGCGCGGCGACTGGCTGCTCGTGGGCCTGCTGGCCATCTTCTTCGCCACCTCGCGGGTTGCCTGGTACTATCGGACGAGGATGTGGCGCTCGCTGTCGGTCTCCCTGCGGGCGGCACCGCGCCGCGTGTTCCCGGACCGGCCGGTGGAGCTGCGCGTCCGGCTGGAGAGCCGAAGCCGCCTGCCGCTGCCCTGGCTGCGCCTCGAACTGCATCTCTCACGCAAGGTGCAGGCGCCGGGCCTTGCCATGCAGACGTCGCCGAGTGACGCCGTGCTGCTGCTGCCGTTCTGGCTCGCGGCGCACGAGCGGCTCGAGCGCCGCATCGACCTGCAGGTGCCGCAGCGCGGGCTGCAGCGCATCGGCCCCGTCGCGGTCCACCTGACGGACCCCCTCGGGGTGGAGGACTCACGCCACGAACTCACGGGCGAAACGGACTTCCTCTGCTACCCCCGCCTGCACGACATCCACGCGGAGATCAGGGAGGCCATGCCGCTCGGCGAGCGGCGCGGGCGCTCCTTCCTCGACGAGCAGAGCCATTACCTCGGGCCGCGGCCGTACCAGCCCACAGACCCCTTGCGCCGTATCGACTGGCGCCAGAGCGCCCGCCGCGGTGAGCTCTTCGTGCGCACCTACGAGACGGTGGCGACGGCGCAGACCGCCATCTTCCTCGACCCCACCACCGCGCGCAACCCCTGGGACGGGATCGACACGGAACTGCTCGAGCGCACCGTCGAGATCACCGCGAGCCTTGCGAACCACCTGATCGACCGCGGCCAGGCCGTCGGGCTCTACGTCACCGGGGTCTTCAGCGAGGCGGCCGGAAAGCGGCCGTTCTCCGTACGCGAGCGCCCGCGCAGCGGCCCGCAGCAGCTCGGACGCATTCTGGCCGCCCTCGCGCAACTGAGGCCACCGGGACTCTTCCGCAATCTGCCCCTTATCCTGCTCGAGGAGCTGCCGACGCTCGACTACCAGGTGCAGGTCGTCGCGATCGCGCCGTATCTCACGAAGGACCTGCAGTTCGCGCTGATGCGCGCGGGCCGCGACCATCGCACCTTCTTCCTGCAGACCGGCCCCGCCCAGGAAGGCGACCCGGCCATCCCGCCCCGAGTGCGGCCGCTCTCGGTCGCGCTATGAACACCTACCTGAGCCGCGTGCCGCGGCTGAGCCTGCACCTCATGGCCTTCGGCTGGACGAGTGCCGTGCTCTACACCCTGGCGGCCTGGCCCGGCGTCAACGTGCCCTTCTGGCTTTTCGCCCTCGCCTACCTGCTGCCGGCCCTCGCCCGCCCGCGCGGCAGCGGCCTCAGCATCGCGGCCGCCGTGGTCGTCGCGGCCTCCTCGGCCCTCCTCGTTTCGACCGGGAACCTCTTCTTCGCGGTCGTCTTCCTGCTGCTGCAGAGCGCAAGAGCCTTGACGCTCTCGCAGCATGCCACGGTGACCTTCCTGCGCGCCGAGCAGAAGCGCGGCATGCCCATCCTGCTGCTCGT
The DNA here is from genome assembly GCA_021799275.1 of Bacillota bacterium. Lineage (GTDB taxonomy): Bacteria > Bacillota > Sulfobacillia > JAJZYS01 > JAJYTV01 > JAJZQO01. Next base: position 73,639 of record JAJZAT010000010.1, on the reverse strand, counting down.
CGTACTGGCGCGCGCGCTGGTTGGTCAGCCAAGCCCCTGGCTAATCGGTCTCAGCGTCGTGCTGTATCTCGTCGGCGCGCTGGCGGGTCTCCCGCTCGCCCACAGCCGTGAGGCAGGAGACGCCCGCCCGGGCAGCGCACAGCCGGGGCTCAGGATATCGGGCGTCATCGCGGCTGTCGCGGCCGTGATCGCCGCCATCATCGGCGCCGTGCGCTTCGCGGCGCAGCACCACGTCTTCGACTTCCTGCAGCCCCTGCTCGTCGCCATCTTCAAGCCGATCGCCTACGTCATTGGCTATATCGTGCAGTTTTTCGTCGGCCTCTTTCTCGGCCATCATCCGAGGCTCGCGAATCAGAACAAGAGTAAGATCCATTCCGTCCAGCCACGCTTCCCGCACCGCACCTACTCGACCGTCTTCATGCACCGTTTCGACATCGCTCTGATCGTGCTGGGCGTCCTCCTGCTGGTCGCCCTCGTCTACCTCCTCTACCGGCGTCTGCAGGTGCGGGAGATCGCCGAGAGCCCTGATGCCAACCTGCCCGGGCAGGAAGAGGACGTCGTCCGGTCAGGGGTGCAGAGAAGGCGTCACGCGCCAGACTACGGCGAAGGGGCGCGCCGGATGGTCCGGCAGGCGGTCGGGCTGCATGTGCGCCGCCATGACCTGCCCCCCTGCACCACCGCAAGAAGCTACGCCAGGAGCCAGGGCTGGGACGAGGAGTGGGTCGCCACCTACGAGCACGCGCGGTACGGCTTCGTGGAGCCGTTCCCGGAACAGAAGGCGCGGGAGTTCGTCGCCGCCTTCATCCGTCGCTTCGGCAGAAGGGGGCACCGCGGGCCCACAGGAAAGTGAGGCATGGCTTGGTGAATCGACGTGGCACAGCGCTGATCAAGTGACACATCCTCTCGTGTTGTCATAGTTGTTGGTCTGTGCCATATTCAAGCCTGGGGTGGTACCATGCCTCGTGAGCGTGTACGCCTGGGATCTGGCGGACGCGTCGTCATCCCATCGAAGTACCGGGCAGTGCTGTCGCTGGCCGAAGGAGACGAACTCGTTCTCATGTTGGAGGACGGTTCTCTGCGCCTCATGAAGACCGAGGAGGCGGTTCGGCGCGCTCAGGGCCTGGTGGACCGATATGTGCCGAGGAACCTCGATCTTGCCGCAGATTTGCTGGGCCAGCGCAAGCAGGAGTCTTAGCCATGGGAGCAGCCGTCCTGGACGCCTCGGCGCTGTTGGCGCTCGTGCATCATGAGCGTGGTGCGGACCTCGTGCTTCATCATCTCCCCGGTGCCCAGATCAGCGCCGTTAACCTGTCCGAGGTGCTTGCCAAACTTCAGGAAGCAGGCATGCCGGCTGACGAAGCGCAGGCGGCGTGCGGCCTGCTACCGATCACCGTGCGTGACTTCGGCACGGAAGAGGCGCAAGGAGCCGCAGACTTGCGCGTCCCGACACGCCACGCCCGTCTATCCCTTGGCGACCGAGCCTGCCTGCAGTTGGCCAAGGCTGAGCAGGCCCTGGCCATCACGGCTGATCGGAACTGGTCCAAGCTGGACGTGGGCGTCGAAGTGCTTGTCATTAGGCCATGAGACACGGTGGGCCGTCACAGGCGTCCATCCACCGTACAGCAGGCAGCTGCCACGCCGATTCGGCAGAAGGGGACGCGGTGGGCCAGCGGGCGCGTAGTGCCCGCCGCGTTCGAACGGTGCGCTGGGTTCGGATGAAGTACCGCCCGCAGCGGTGTCGATTGCCCGCGTAGCCACGGGTCCCCAGGGGAAAGGAGCGACAGCCCGTGCCGGACCTTCACCTCGCGCACCACAGGCAGTGTGGCGCCTTGACGGCACTTGCCCGCGACCTCGCACTGGGCCTGCCGCACGCGACGGTGCGCAAGGTGGCCAAGGGAGCGCAGCTCTATCGCCCGGGCGACCCGACCGACCACTTCTACCTTCTGCTCGAAGGCAAGGTGCGCACGAGCATTGTCGGAAGTGACGGGCAGGAGTTCATTCTGCAGGATGTCGGGCCCGACGAATCCTTCGGCGAGCTGTGCTTCTGCGAGGTTCGCGCCCGCCAGGAGCAGGCGGTGGCCCTGGAGCCGTCGCGCGTGGCGCGGATCGGCCTCGCGGAGCTGGCCCGGTTTGCGGATGGCGGGGGACTCTGGCAGATCGTCGAGATGTTCACCCACCGCCTGGCGGAACTGGAGCGTCAGTTGCAGGAGGTTGCGACGTCGTCCGTCCGTGATCGGCTCTGGAACTTCCTGCAGCGCGAGGCGACATCCACGGTGGATGCGGAAGGCTTCGCCCCGCTTGGGGGCCTCCATACGCATCAGGAGATCGCCGGACGCGTCTTCACGACGCGCGAGCAGGTCAGCGCACACCTGGCCGCGCTGCGCCATGAGGGCCTGGTGCGCTACCGCCGCGGCCAGCCGATCGAGGTGCGACTGGGCAGACGGAGCAAGGCCCCGTGATCGCCACCACCGTCCGAGCGTCTATAGCGCCGCGCGTTCAAGGCCGTGTAGCCAAGTAAGCCACGGCGATGGCGAGTGCCTGCCAGTACCTCGCTGTATTAAATCATACAGACGGTGGATACGGCGGAGTCACATACTCCGAACGACAGGAGGTGCCGCCGTGGCCGTCAATGAAGGTGTCCTGGACCGCATCGTGCGCATCGTGCTCGCGGTCGTGTTCGCAGTTTTTGCCCTCGGTCAGCACGGCGCCGCGCAGTGGATCCTCTGGATCCTTGCGGCAATCGCGCTCATCACCAGCGTCACTGGCTTCTGCGCCCTCTACCGGCTCTTCGGTATCCGCACCTGCCCTGCCCGCAAGAGCTGAGCGAGTCGTCCGGCAGGATGGCCGTTGGCCACGGGCCCGATCACCTTTCCTGAGCCGGACGACGCCGAAGGGGCGACCCCACACGGGTCGCCCCTCGCGCGCGTTGTCAGGCTTAACTCAGGCTCTCCGCCGCCTTGGTCACCGCCGCCGCATGGCCGTCCACCTTGACGTCGTACCACACCTGACGCAGCGCGCCCGCGGCGTCCACGAGGTAGGTCGTGCGCTTCGCGTAACCGGTGTCGCCCAGGATGCCGAGCTCCTTTGCGGCCTCCCCGCCCTCGTCGGACAGGATCGGGAAGCGCACCCCCAGTTCCTTCTGGAAGCGCTGGTTGACGTCCGCGGGATCCGTGCTGCAGCCGAACACCTGGAAGCCTCTCGAGCCCAGCTCGTCGAGCGACCGCTCGAAGTCCTGCGCCTCGATCGTTCAGCCGCCCGTGAAGGCCTTCGGGAAGAAGTAGAGCACGAACGCCCTCTTGCCGCGCTCAGCATTGACGGGGCCGAGGCCCGAAAGTTCCGGAAAGCGGTCGCCCGCCTCTAGTCTCGACATGGAACCCTCCCCCTTCTCCGCGAAGGGCCGCCGCCGGGCAGACACCCCGGACCGGACCATCCTGCGGATAGGATGTCATTCCAGGTCGCCCGGGATGCTCCTGCAAGGGCCTTCAGGCCTGCACCCGGGCCGCCAGCTGGCGCAGGGCCACCGTGGTCGGGGCGAGCGGGTAGGCCTCGATCAGGAGCTTGCCCTCGGCCGCCAAGGCGTGCACGCGAGGATCCTCCTGCAGGACGCCCCAGAGGGGGATCTCCTTGCCGGTCTCTTCGCGCACGCTGCGCGCGAAGCCGAGCAGGCGATCGGAGGCGTCGCGGTAGCTGTGCACCCGGTTGACCACGAGGGCCCCCGAGCGCAGCCGTCCCGATTCGCCGAACGCCTGCAGAAGGCTCAACGTGTCGGCCATGCTCGCCGGCTCGTCGATGGTGACGAAGAGAACGCGGTCGACGCCCTGCCAGAGCGCCGTCACGTCCTGTCCGACGCCGGCGCGGGAGTCCAGGACGACAAAGTCGTAGGCGGGTCTCAGTTCCTGCACGACGGTCAGGAGATGGCCGAGCTTCCAGACGGAGGGGTCTCCCCACTTCGCGCCCATGGCTCCCGGCAGCACGGCGAGGTTCGGGCGCACCGCCTGCTGCAGGGCCGCCTCGCTCGACACCTTGCGGTCCAGCACATGGCCGAGGTGGGGCTCCCGCGGCAGGCCAAGGTTCACCGCGATGTCCGCGGTGCCAAGATCCGCGTCCACAAGGGCCACGCGAGCTCCCTGCTGGGCCAGGAGCAGGCCGAGGCCGAGCGACACGAACGTCTTGCCGGAGCCGCCCTTGCCGCCGGTGACCAGGATGGCGCGCCCTTCCTTGGGCGTGTAGAGCACATCCTGGATCAGGGGCTCCGCGAGCTCCACCGCGAAGCTGGGCACGGGACGCAGGGTGCGTGCCCGCACCGTCGCCGTGACTAATCTCAGCCCATCCTTGCGCAACAGCTCCACCTCGGTGCCCGGTGGCACCCACGGCAGGCCTCCGTCGCCGCGCGGCACCTGGACGAGAAGCGACCGCCCACCGCCTGCCGTCACAGGGCAGGCGGTGAAGGCGGGGTCCCGGTCCTTGATGCGCATACGCACCTGCATGTTGCTGAGGGGTTCGTAGGGCAACCGGGCACGTCCCTTCCAAGGCTGCTAACGGTACGGTTTCGCAGGATCCCCCATGGATTCCTTGCCTTGACGTTCTCCCCACGGCTTAAAGCCCTTGCGGCCGGTGTCCTCGGTCAGGCGCGGGCGAAGAAGAACGGGCGCACCTGCCGCAGACCCACTTCCTGCGGTCGCAAGATGGCCTCCGTGGCGCCGACCATGAGAAGTCCGTGCGGCGCGAGCGCGCGGCTGAATCCCTGCAGCACCTGCGTCTTGGCCTCCTCCGTGAAGTAGATCGCGACGTTGCGGAAGAGGATGAGGTCCTGCTGTTCCGGGTAGGGGTCGCGCAGGAGGTCGTGGTGGCGGAAGGTGATGAAGCGCCTCAGGTCCTCCCGCACCCGGAACTGGCCGCTTTCCTGGACGAAGTAGCGCTGCAGGCGCCCGTGGTCCACGCGCTTCAGGTCCTCCTCGCGGTAGACGCCCGCGTTGGCGCGCTCAAGGCTCTTGTCGTCGATGTCGGTCGCCAGGATGTGTGCGCGGCCAAGTCCCCGCTCCTCGAGGAGCAGCATCGCAAGGGAGTACGCCTCGGCGCCGATCGAGCAGCCCGCGCTCCAGACCTTGAGCGCCTCCGTCTGCGGCAGGGTGGCGACGAGCTCGCGCAGGCGCGTGAAGAAGTCGGGGTCGCGGAAGAACTCGGAGACGTGGATCGTGAGGTACGAGAGGAGTTCGCCGCCGAGCGGCCGCTCCTGGCCGAGCGCCCGCGCGAGCCCATCGAGGTTGCCGTAGCCGTGCTGCTGCGCGTAGGCCCTGAGCCTGCGCTCCATCTGCTCGCGCTTGTATTGGCTGAGATCGAGCCCGAGCCGCTGGCGAATCGCCTGCTGCAACACGAGGTAGTCGTCAGTGGCCACGCGAAACCTCCTCCGTGAAGCGGACGATCTCGTCCGCGACGTTGCCGAGGTCCGCGACGCTATCGGCGACGCCCGCCTCGACGACCGACTTCGGCATCCCGTAGATGAGCGCGGTGCGCTCGGACTCCGCGATCACGCGGCCGCCCGCGTCGTGCACCCGGCGCGCCCCGTCGGTGCCGTCCCGGCCCATGCCCGTGAGAATGGCGGCCACCAGAGGTCCGGGATAGCTCGCGGCCGCGGTGCGCAACGTGACGTCGACGGCAGGGCGCACGCCATGCTCGCTCGGGGTGTCCTGCAAGCGCAGGACCCGACCCGCCACCACCATGTGATGGCCCGCCGGTGCCACCCGGACGACGCCTTCGCGCAATTCCTCGCCGTCCTCGGCCTCCCGCACGGGCAGGGGGCCCTGCTCGTCCAGGCGTTCCGCCAGGGACTTCGTAAAGCCGGGCGGCATGTGCTGCACGATCAGGACCGTCGGGCGAAAGCCCCCGGGCAGGCGCGGCACGACGTTGAAGAGCGCCCTCGGACCACCCGTGGACGAGCCGATGACGACAAGAGGGCTTTGTCCGCGCCACGGCGGCGCCGCGGGGGCTGCGGTCCTGCTGGGCGCAGGCGGGGGCGACGGCTGGCCATGCGGCACGAGCGCCTGGCGTCCGCGCTCTCCGAGCTGCAAGAGTTTCTCCGCGACGACCCGTGCCAGGGCCTGCGCCTCGTCCTGGTTCGCCGCCTTCGTGACGAAGTCCAGGGCGCCGGCGTTCAGAGCCTCCATCGTCACGCGGCTGCCCTCGCGCGTCAGGCTCGAGACCATGAGGATCGGCGTCGGCACCTCCCGCATGATCCGCCTCACCGCCTCGATGCCGCCCATCCCGGGCATCTCGACGTCCATGGTGATGACATCGGGCTTCACAAGGGCGACCATGCGCAGGGCTTCTTCGCCACTGCCCGCACGACCGGCGACCTCGATGCCCGGAACACTCTCCACGGCGCGGGCGATGAACTGGCGGGCGACGGCGGAGTCGTCGCAGATGAGGACGCGCACGGTACCCTGAAGCATGTCGAAGAACCTCCTGCACTGCGCGGCAAGTCGGAAAAAGGTCAGATCTTGGTGTGGGGTGCCGCCAGCACCCTGACGTCGAGCCGACGCTCGGCGGCGTCGAACACGACCGTGCGGCCCCGGCTGCCACCGACGTCCTCCTGCTCGATCGGGATGCGGGCGCGCCCCAGCTCCTCGCGGACGGCCTGGATGTTCTGGTCCCCGATCGCGCTCGTGAAGCCGAGCACCGCGGCTCCGCCGACGATCGCCGCGCGCAGCTGGCACCTGGGCACGCCGGCCCTCGCCATCTCATCGACCAGGAGCGGAATGGCCTGGTCGGCATAGCGGCCCGGCTCGCTCCCATCACCCCGGTAGGACTCCGGGCTCTTCGGCAGGACGACGTGCGCCGCCCCGACGGTCTCGCAGGTCGGGCAGTAGAGGAAGACCGCGACGCACGAGCCGAGGCCGAAGACGGAGAGTTGCTCCACCCCCTTGCGGCTCAGGCGCACCTCCCCGAGCCCCACCGATAGCGGGTGGCTCATGGCGCCAACCCCAGGCGCATGAGAATGAGGGTCGCGCCGATACGGCGGTCGGCGGCGTGCATGCGGATGCCCAGGCTGAGGACGCTGGTCCCCTGGGGCGAGTTCGCGAGTACGGAGCTAATGACCGCCCCGGCCATGTCCACCGTCGAGACCGGCGTCGTGGGCGTCAGCCGGCCGCTCTCCAGGTCGGCCAGGTCCGAGAGGAAGCGCCCGGCGATCACGTTGCCGACCTCCCGGCAGGCGTCGAGGATCGCCTCGGAGCCGGCGCCCTCGCCGAGCATGAGGTCTCCCAAGGCCCGGGCGTCCGGCAGCGGAAAGAGCAGCAGGATCTGCGCGCCGCGCCCGTTTTCGTCCGTCAGGTAGACCGCCACCGAGGGGTCGTCCGGTGGGCCGGCCAGGTTCGGCAACGCGCGCAGACTGAGTTCGTGCCGGCCGAGCTCGCTCAGTTCCACGGGCACGCCGAGAAGGTCGGCGAGCACCGGGCCGAGGGCGTGCGGATCGGCGCTCTGCCTCATGAGGCGTCCTTGCCCTGCAGGAAGAAGCGCACGTCCGTCACGAGCGCCAGCTGGCCGTCCCCCAGGATGGTCGCGCCGGTGAGGCCGGGCACGGCTCCAAGGAAGTCGCCGAACGACTTCAGCACGATCTCCTGCTCCCCCAGCAGCGCCTCCACCCTGAGCGCCACCTGCTGCCGGCCGCTGCCCACGACCACGGCGAAGCTCTCGCCCTCGCGATCGGTGGCGCCATAGAGCTTCGAGAGGCCCTGCAAGGGAATCAGCTGTCCACGATCGGCCAGCAGGGACCGGCCGTAGGTCTGCTGGACGTTCGTGCCTGTCAGCTTGACGATCTGGCGCACCGCGCTCAGCGGCAGGGCGTAGATCTCCTCGCCCGTCCGCACCAGAAGCGCCCGCATGATCGCGAGCGTCAGCGGGATGCGCAGCCTGAAGGTGGTGCCCTCGCCACGCTGGCTGACGATCTCAATGAGGCCGGAGAGGTGCTCGAGCGAGCTGCGCACGGCGTCCAGGCCGACGCCGCGCCCGGAGATCTCGGTCACCTCTTTCGCCGTCGAAAAGCCGGGGGCGAAGATGAGTTCCTGGGCTTCCCGCTCGGTCAGCTGCTCGGCCTGCTCCGGCGTGATCACGCCGCGCTGGAGCGCGACCTCCTTGACCCGCTGCACGTCGATGCCGCCGCCGTCGTCCGTGAGCTCGATGACGATGTAGCCTTCCTCGGTGCCGGCGTGCAGGCGCACCCGCCCGGTCTCCGGCTTGCCCGAGGCCCTGCGCGCATCCGCGGGCTCGATGCCGTGGTCGACCGCGTTGCGCAGGAGGTGCGTCAGCGGGTCGCCGAGCTCGTCCATCACCATGCGGTCGAGTTCGGTGTCGAGACCGGTCATCTCGAACTGGACCTTCTTGCCGGCCTTCTGGCCGAGGTCCCGGACAAGGCGGGGATAGCGCCTGAAGAGGTGCTCGATCGGCAGCATCCTGGCCTTCATGATGCTCTCCTGCAGATCCAGGGTGACCCGGCCGAGGTGGACGGACGTGCGGGAGAGCTCGTTCCTAATCTCTTCCTGGTCCTGGTCCTTGCCCTCGCGCCCGCGCCCCCCCTCGAGGTGGCTGATCAGGTCGGCGACGCGGGTGCGGTCCAGCACCAGTTCGCCGACGAGATTCATCAGGTGGTCGAGCAGGTCGACGCGCACGCGCACCGTCTGCGCTCCAGCCTGCTCGAGGCTGTCGCCGCCACCGCCGTTCGCGCCATTGCCGCTGGTGTTCGGCGCCGCCTGCTGCGGCTTTTCCTCTTCGGCGCGCGCGAGCGCGATATCGTCGACGCCCTCGAGTGCCTCGGCGATCTGCTCCGTGGCGGAGGCTGCCCCTGCGGCTTCCAGGATGAAGACAAGGTCGGCCGTGTAGCCCTGGAACTGGGCCAGCGCTTCCTGGGCGGGCTGGCTTGTTTCGATGCGCCCGATCCGCGAGAGGGCCTGGTAGGCCTGGAAGACGCGCACCGCCGGCATCGGGCAGTCCGGGCTGACATCGAGGCGGACCCGGTAGCGCGGTCCGCCCGCGGCGGCCGCGCTCGCCTGGACGGCGAGGTCTCCCTCCACCGCAGGCCCGGCCGCCGCAGTCTCGCCCGCCGCCGCGGCAACCTCCGCCTCGGCGGGAACCGTCGGGGCCGCGGGCGATTCGCCGCGCGCGAACATGGCCAGGAGATCACGCATCGTGTCGATGCCGCTCAGGACCGCCTGGATCATGGCGGGCGTCAGGGCGACGCGGCCCGAGCGCAGGTCGTCGAAGCGCGCCTCGAGATGGTGCATGTGGTCGGCGAGCCCCTGCTCGCCCATCAGGCCAGCGTTGCCCTTCAAGGTGTGCGCGGCGCGGAACATCGCCTGCAACGTCTCGTCGGCGATGCCGCCCTGTTCCATCGCGAGCGCCCCGGACTCGAGTACCTGCACGAGTTCGTCGGCCTCCGCGAGAAAGAGCTGGCGATCGTCTTCGGTCAGGGACCAGCCCAGATCATTCGCCATGGTCCGCCCCCCGCTTCCCCGCCTCGCCCGGCATGGCGGCGTAGCCTCCACCCGGGCCGACGGCCGCATGGTTCGCGGCGTCGATGGCGATGTCGGACTCCTCGAACGCCTTTTGGAGGTCCAGCAGCACGACAAGGAACTCCGGCAGCTTGGCGATGCCCACGACATAGCGCGCCTGCGGTCCCGAGATCGCGGCGGGCGGCGGCTCGATCGACTCGACGGGGATGCGCACCACCTGTGACACCCCGTCCACGGCGATCCCGGCCGTCTCGCTGTGCAGCTGCATGATGACGATGTGCGTCGACCGCGCGGAGTCTCCGCCTAGGCGGAAGCGGCGTCTCAGATCCATGACGGGCAAGACCTTGCCCCGAAGATTGATGACGCCCTGGACGAAATCCTGGGCGGACGGCACCTGGCTTACCTCGGGGCGCGTAATGACCTCGAGGACATTCTCCACTTCCACGCCATACCGGACGCCTTCGATCTCAAAGAGCACGAACTGCAGATCCCCGTCGCTCATAGGCTCATCCCCCGGCGCCCGATCCCCAAGTTTTGGGCGAACAAATTATACCGTAAGTAGTAATAGAAAAGTCTGAACGCCTTAGCCCACAACTTGGCGGGTGACGGCCTCGAGCACCTTCTCCGGCCTGAATGGCTTGACAATGAAGTCCTTGGCGCCGGCTTTGATCGCTTCCAGCACGATGGACTGCTGGCCGAGCGCCGAACACATGATCACGCGGGCCGTTGGATTTCCCTGGCGGATGCGCTTCAGGGCTTCAAGACCGTCCATCTCGGGCATCGTGACATCCATCAACACGAGCGCCGGCCGCTCGCGCTCGAAGGTCTCCACGGCCTCCTTGCCGTTCGCGGCTTCCACGACGGCATGTCCCGCTCCCTCGAGCAGGCCTCGGAGCCTGCTGCGCATGAACATGGCGTCGTCCACCACCAGGATCTTGGCCACTGCGTCTTCCCCCCGGACGATCCAGCTAAGCGATCACGCGAAGTATGGTTGTCGCCTGCATGTCGCGCTGGCTGAGATCCAGCTCCGCGAACTCCTCTAGGCGGTTGCCGTCCTTGTCCATGAACACCCGAACGAGCGGCCTCGCCTTGAGGCCCGTGGGCACCCGCAGCACCACGGCGCGCTCGCCGGTCGAGAGCTCCACCTCGGTCCCAACCGGAAACGGCGGCACCATGTGATGGAACGCGACCACCGTGTCGTAGTCGAAGAGGCTGCCGGCGGCGCCGTCCACCTCCGCCAGAGCCTCCTCCGGCGAGAGGACGCCCCTGTCCGGCCGCGGCAGCAGCATCGCCGCGAAGACGTCGCAAACCGCGAGGATGCGCGCCGTCGGGTGGATCTCGTCGCCGCGCATGCGGTTCGGGTAGCCGCTGCCGTCCATCCGCTCGTGGTGCTGGGCGATCGCCGCCCGCGTCACCGCGGTCCAGCCCTCTCGTGCCTCCACGTAGCGCAGGCCCGACGCCACATGGGCGTGCAAGGCCTCGATGTCCGCCTGCGTCAGGGCGCCCTGGCGCCATCGCACGTCCTGCGGCACGAGCAGCATGCCAAGGTCGCAGGCCAGTCCAGCCGCGGCGAGGTCCCCCGCGTAGCGGGGCAGCCGCATGGCCTGCGCCAGCCGCACCGCCAGGCTGGCGCGGTTGAGGGCGTGGATCTCGTCGCGCTGGGACTGATTCTGCGGGTGCAGCACGGCGGCCACGTCGAGCGGCGTATCGAAGGAATCCTGGATCACCGCCTGCGCCAGGTGCAAGAAGGGCACGTAGGGCAAGGGTTCCTTGGGCCGCGTCTGCAGGCGCTCGCGGGCTTCGTGGAACACGGCGCCGGCGAGGCGCAGCGTCGGCGGCGAGACGAGCGAGGAGAACTGGAGGTCCTGGAAGGCGGGGTCCTCGACGAAAACGATGTGGACGCCCGCTTCCTGCAGGCGGCGCGCAAGGTCCGCATCGATGACGGTGCCGCGCGGCGCCAGCGGCCGTCCCGTCGCGTCGGTGGGGGGATCCGCGAGGGTGAACCCTACGGCGCCCACCCCTAGGCGCATGCGCCTCATGGGTTTGTCCTCCTCAGCCCTGCTGCAGGGACACCGCGAGATGCATCAGGGCGTCGCCATAGCGCATGGGAACGACGATCCGCTTCTTGGCCGCGGTGGAAATGACGGCACCCCGTCCGCGGATGACCACGGGCGGGGTGATGGTGCAGGTGTAGCCCGCGCTCTCGAGAAAGCGCAGGGCGGACCCGGAGATCATGTTCACGACTTCGCCGAGCGCCGACTCCCCCAGGGCATCCGAGACGGGCGTTGGCTGTCCCACCATGCGTTCGACGATGACCGAAGCCACGGAGTCCGGCATGCCGAGGAGCACGGAGCCCGAGAGGACGCCGGAGACGCCGAGCATGCACGTGACGTCCTGCGTCGTGTAGGGGATCTCTTCGACGAGCAGCTGGCCGAGCTCCGCGGGGCTGAACGAGACCGTCTCCCCGAGCACGTGGTTTGCGGCGCGGATGAATGGGTTGATCCACTCGACGTTCAAGATGCCTTGGCTCCTTCCTCGGGCTGCAAGAGTTCCGTGATGCGCAGACCGTAGCGGCCGTTCGTCTCGACGACGACACCCTCGGCGAAGGGCACGCCGTTGATGCGCAGGATGAGGGGGGTGTCGACGCGGCCGTCCAGCACGATCAGCGAGGAGCGCCCGAGTTGCAAGAGCTCCCCCAGCTCCAGCACCGTGCTGCCCAGTTCCACGGAGAGCGACACGTGCACGCCGAGCAGGAGGCCAAATCCGGGCGGCAGATCATAGGCTGCATGCGCAGGGACCCCTGTCCTTGCCTTTGCCGGAGGGCCCGCCTCTGCTGCGACAGCCGCCGCTGCCCCCGCCGGGGCCTCCGGCTGCGCCGGCTCGTCCTGCAGCGAGCGAAGAAGAGCATCGATCTCCGCCTGGCTCAGCATGGGATCTTCGGCCATATCGTCGTCACCTCCGATCCTTCGTCCATCATCGTAAATGCAGCATGAATGGGGAACTCTGCGTCGAATAGGTCCTAATGTACCATTCTCGCTTGTAACCACTTTAGCCCATCTGCTACCGTGGGCGCGAGAACTGCGCTCCTGATTCTCTACCCAAAGACTTTATCCTGCGAACTCACAAGACGCCTGAGCCAGCCATCCTGCGGGAGGCCCATCGCATGGAAGAACTACCCCAGTTTCCGATCGGCGCCGAGGTGTCGCTCGAGCGTGCCACACCCGACGGCCCTGTGGTGCTGCCGGCGACGCTTGCGGAACAGGATGGCCGCTCGCTGACGTTTACCCCCGTGGGCAGACGGTGGCGCGGCGTGCCGTTCCCTGCTGGCAGCCACATCATCGCCCGCATCGACACCGAGACGGCTACTCTGGTGGCGGAGCTGGACGTCCTGTCCGTCTCGCCCGAGGGAAGTGTGACCGCGAGGCAGCCTCTGATGATCCAGCGGTTCGCCAAGCGGCGCTTCCACCGCACGCCGGTGGTCCTTCCTCTCATCATCGGCGAGACGGCCTGCCGCGCGATCGACCTCTCGGGCTGCGGCCTTCTCGCGCACTGCCCACAGGACTCCGGCATCATGAAGCAGGACATCGTCTCCGCAACGCTCTTCCTCGAAAGCGGTGCCCCCATCCCCCTCACCATGTACGTCGTACGCGCCGGCGAGGCACCGCAGGGTGGCCGCCTGATCGGCTGCGATTTCATGGAGATCAAGGAGATGGACCAGGATCGCGTCATCGCCTACGTGCTGCGCCAGGAACGCAAGCGTCTGCAGGCCATGCGTAAGCTTTAGCCAAGAGAAGCAGAAGCAAAGGCGAGATTTCCGGCGGTTTGGGGCCGCTATCGTACGACGGACGCCTTCTATACGAGTCTGGAGGTTCTATTGGCGAAATTTCGGCTCTCCACTTCCCTGGGGCATGTCCGATAGGAGAGGTAGAACCTCTCGAGGGTTCCCCTCCAGAATCTCCTCGACGGGGGAGAAGATTTTTCAGGGAAGGGAAGGGAAATCCGCGTCGGAGGGCGCGGAAAGGACATGTTCGTAAACACGAACGTCGCCGCCATGAATGCGTGGCTGAACCTCAGCAACACGCAGGCCGACATGACCAATGTCCTCGGGCAGTTGTCTTCAGGTCTGAAGATCAACTCGGCAGCGGACAACCCGGCGGGGCTCGCGATCGCGCAGCAGATGCAGAGCGAGATCAGCGGCATGAACCAGGCCTACCAGAACTCGCAGACCGGCATCAACCTGTTCCAGACCGCGGACAGCGCCTTGGGCCAGATCCAGAGCATTCTGCAGTCGATGCGGTCCCTGGCCTCGCAGGCCGCGACCGGCACGAACAACTCCACCGACCTGAACGCCCTGCAGGCCGAGATGAACCAGTACAGCCAGCAGATCAGCCAGATCACCAACGACACGAACTTCAACACACTGAACCTTCTGGGCGGCGGGTTCACAAACCAGTCGATTCAGATCGGTGCCGACCAGAATCAGTCCCTCGGCGTGTCCATTTCCGCCGCAGACGCGTATTCTCTGGGCGTTACGGGCCAGACGTATAACACCCTCGTCCAGGGCGGAATCGTCAGCTCTCTGGGCGTTAATGGCAACGCAAGTCAATTAGTGACGGCCGCCGGCGCTGCAAACGGCAGCTACACACTAACCGCATCGGTGGCTCCTTGGACCGTTTCAAACCTCACTGACCCTAACTCGCTTCTCACGACGATCAAGGGCGCCTACACAGGGACCACTGGGCAGTCGTTCACCATTACCGCAAACGCTGGTGCCACTTCCCTAACGGTGACGGACAGCACGACCGGCCAAACGCAGACCTATGCCGACAATGGTACCGCGGGCACCTTCGACAACGTCAACCTTGGCGGCAGCCTAATGACACTCACGACGTCTACGGCCGGAGCCAGCAGCGAGACGGCTAGCTTTACGCTGAACCCGACCGCCACCACGTTTACGCTCACTGGCGGAACCTCCACAGGGACGACCACTATTGACGGCGGCATCACGCACGGACAGACCATCAGTGTGCAATCGGGCAACGGCTCGGTAAGTTTTGCTGCGAATAGTACACTGACGAGTGATACGGCCGGCACGACCGCCGCAGCTTACACCTATACGGCGTCCGGCACCGTGCAGCCGACTATCACAACCCAGCCGACCCAAGCAACCTTCAACATCGTGCAGAGCGGCAGCGCTGCGACTTCGTACACGAACGGCACAGGCAACGCCGTTGCATCGACAGGACTGGACATCACCACTCAGTCTGATGCGCAAGCCGCACTTACGGTCTTGGGCAATGCCATCAACACGGTGTCCAACCAGCGTGCGACGATCGGCGCCTACCAGAACCGCTTGCAGTTCGCCGCGTCGGACCTCCAGGCATCTTCGCAGAACCTTACATCGGCGCGCGCCCAGATCATGGACGCGGATATCGCCCAGGGCATGTCGCAGCTCACGCGCGACCAGATCCTGCAGCAGGCCGGTGTCGGCATGCTGGCTCAGGCCAACGCCATGCCCCAGGCGCTCCTGAAGCTGATTCCCTAAGGTCTGACGGGACCAACGACACTGGGCGCAGAGCTCCACGCCCTGCGCCCAGTAACCTATAGCTCGTGAGGGTGGTTGAATGACAAGCGGTATCAACGCGTATCGCCGGATCCAACGCGAAGCTGCCCCCGATGAGGCCTCCATGGGCACCCTGCTCCGGGTGCTGGTGGATTCCATCCTGGTCGGGCAGCGCGCACTGATGCAAAGTGACTTCGCCACATCCAACAAGCACCTGATCGCCGCTCAACAGGTCCTCATGCAGTTGCGCAGCGCCGCGCGCGACCTGGCAGGAGAACTCGGCCAGAACCTGAATGATCTCTACGCATGGGCTGAAATGACATTGGGCATGGCCAATACATCACACGACGTGGTGCTGATCGATCGTGTCGTCTCGGTTTTGAGCAATATCCGCGATGGGTTCGAAGGCGTCTCGGAAGGCGGGTGATGTCGTTGAGCAGTGGATCATCTCCACTGGGAAGTCTCCTCAATAACCCACAGCTCCTACAGGCCCTCTACCCCAGTCTCAATCTGACCGGGCTCTCGCAATTGCAGCAGGAAGAGGAGACGGCGCTCGAACAGCCCCTGCAGACTTTATCCACGGAGATCTCCAACTTCACGCAAACCTCCCAAGCCTGGTCCGCTATTCAATCTGACGTCAATGCGCTCGCAAGCGACGCGACCACCCTGTCCCAGGCCTCCACGTGGGCCGCACCCGCTGCATCCGTCTCGACGACGGGAGTCGTGGGAGCGACCGCGTCGTCGACCGCCACGGCGGGAGCGTACAACGTAGATGTCACCACAGCCGGCGCCTATGACCAGTGGCTCGGCTCGTCCCAGACGTCTGCGACCAACGCCCTGAACCTCCAGGGCAGCTTCTCCATCAACGGTACCTCGATCAGCGTCGCGTCGACGGACAGTCTGAACTCCATCGCCGCTAAGATCAATGCCGTCGACGCCGGCGCCACGGCAACCGTCATGAGCGGCACGAACAACGGCGTTACCTCCTATTACCTCGCCGTGGATTCCACCCAATACGAGGCGCTCAACATCAGCGATCCAAGTGGCATATTCGAAGGGAGCACGGGTCTCGGGATGACGGAGCAGCCCAACACCGGCAAGTCTTGGGCGTATACGGTAAACGGGGTGCAGACAACAAGCACCACCGGCACCGACTCCACGACGGTCCCCGGCCTCACGCTCAACTTGCAAGGACCCGGCTCCACGACCATTACCGTCACCACCTCGACCAGCCAGGCTCAATCGGCCATCAACCAGTTCGTTGGTGACTACAACGCCCTCCAGGCCGAGATCAATAAGGACACGGGCAAGGGCGCCATCCTGCAGGGCGATCCGACGGCGGAAGGCATCATGCAGCAGATCAACTCCGCCCTGCTGTCGAGCAACTCCTCCGCGCCAGTCGGCTACCAGAGCGTCTCCGACGCCGGCATCACGCTCAACCTGCAGTCCGACAACACCACGAAGCTGGCGTTCTCGTCGAGTACGTTCCAGACCGCCGCCACGGCGAACGCCCAGGCACTGCAGGCCATCTTCACGGGCAGCGGCGGCGTGGCCACACAGCTCGGGACTATCCTCAACAACTACGGCGATACCAGCACTGGCATCATCGCCGGCATTCAGACCGACATCCAGAGCCAGATCTCGGACCTCACCAACGAACAGACGCAAGAGCAGAGCCTGATCACCATTCAGCAGAACGCCCTGCAAGACCAGTTCAACCAGGAGATGCAGGCGCTGATGGCCGTGACGACCCAGAAGAACCAGCTTTCCGGGCTCTTGACGGCCATGCTCAATGGCGGCAGTTCTTCGGGTTCAAGCTCCAGTTCGAGCGGAGGTTAGCCCATGCTTACGACGACAGTCCGCAGCGCACGCCCCGAAGACGCCGAGCGTATCGTCGCCCTCGTGAACAAGGTGGCGGAAGAGGACCGCTCCCTCGGCGTCGACCATTTCCCCCTGACCGCCGATGCGCAGGCGCAGTTCGCGGCCTCTGCCGACCCACTCATCCACCTGATGCTCGTGGCGTTCGACGGTGACGACCTTGCTGGTTACCTCTACGCTTCGCGCGGCACCACGGAATCTCTCGTCCACGTGTCCTCGATGGCGATTGTCGTGGACAAGTCCAGGCGCCGCCAGGGCGTCGGCCAGGCCTTGATCGCGGCGATGCGCAACTGGGCGCAGGTGGTGGGGGTGCGTAAACTCACCCTGAGTGTTCTGGCGACGAACACCCCTGGCCGTGCCTTGTTCGAGCGTAGCGGCTACGAGGTGGAATCGGTGCGGAGGGGTCAGTACTCCATCGACGGCCAGGACGTCGACGAACTGCTCATGGCCTGCTGGATCGGTGCCGGCGGCTCTTCCGATGCCTAGCCAGGACGTCGGCGATCTCGCCGCTCTGGTCGCGCAGGAGAAGGCGGCGCTTGATCGCAATGACTGGCCGGCCTTCAGGAGCGCGCACCAGGAGGCGGATGCCCTCCTCGGTCGCCTCAGTCCCCAGCAGGAGGACTTGCCCGCCCTCAGGACCGTGCTCGAGGATCTCGAGCGCGTGTCGGCCGAGCTTGCCACGAAGCACCGGATCACAGGCGCGCTGCTGCGCAACTTCGGTAAAAGACACGAGGCGACGGGCCGTTTGCTCAACGGCAAGTTCTAATCGACGTACGCGAAAGCCGCACCCTGGGAGGTGCGGCGTCTTCTTGTCGTTGGCAATATGTCAGCTGAGGTAGCTGGCAAGCGTGGGCAGCTTCATGTTGGCTCCCGCCGCCACCGCGGCCTGGTACGCCGTCTGCTGGGCCGTGAGCTGCGTCAGGACCTTGGCCATGTCGACGTTCTCCACGTTGCCCTGCTCGATCTGGAGCGTCGAGCTCATGGTGGTCAACTGCGAGACTGCCGCCTGTACCTGCTCCATGTTGGCACCAAGCTGGGCCCGCAGGCTCGAGATATTGTCGCCCTGCGCCGAGAGCGCGCCCAGATCCGCCTCCACGGCAGCCGTGTTGCCGCTCGCGAGATCGGACTGCAGGGCCGACAGCACATTCAGGAGGGTGGCCTGTGACGTGTGGTAGGTGGTCCAGTCGCTGGGCGTGCTCGACGGCGCGGTGTTGAACGCCTGGTTGCCATCGACCGTGGTCTGCACCTTGACGCCCTGCCCGATCTCGATGGACTGCGGCGCGGACGTGGCCGCAGCGTTGTAGGCGCCGCCCACGACGGGGGGCTGCTGGGCCACGCCACCGAACACGTACTCCCCGGCATACTGGGTGTTCGCGAGACTCTCCGTCTGCTGCAAAAGGGAGGCGGCCTTTTGGGAAAGGTCCGTGAGATCCTGGGCGGTCATGGTCCCGGACGTTCCCTGCTGCGCCAGGGACTGAGCCGACGAGATCACGCTCTCGATCTGGGCCATCGCCTGGTCGGTCGTCTGCATCTTGCTCTGCACCGCCTGGGCATTGCCCTGCCAGGAGGCCACCTGCTGCTGCGCCGACGTCAGCTGGAGCACGACCGCCGTGCCCGCGGGATTGTCTGACGGTTGCGAGATGGAGACGCCGGAACTCGCCTCTTCCTGGGTGCGGATGTACGCCGCCTGGGCCTGGTCGATGCTCTGCGTGAGGTTTTGATACATCATCTGATCCGTGATGCGCACCGGGTCTCCCTCCCCATTCAAGCGTCAGGACGTCCTATCTACGGCTGAATCGCGCTCAAGAGGGACTGCAGGGAACTGTCCATGGCCTCGGCGACCTTCGCGGCGGCCGTGTACATGCTCTGGGCCTGAATGAGATTGGTCATCTGCTCGTTGATCGAGACGCCGGCCGTCTGCTCACGCTGGGACGTGATCTGGCTCAGCAGCGAATCCGACGTGCTCTGGAGGTTCTGCGAGAGGTCCACGGACGCTCCCATGTCGGAGACGAAGGACGCGTAGGTCTGCACCGGGCCATTCTGGCTCTGTCCGAAGTCGGCCATCGCGATCGCGTTCGAGTTGTCGCCGAGGGCCGGATTCGGCTCCGTCGTGGTCGTGATCTGATTGATGTCGCTCTGGATGGCCGGGTTCACTTCGAGGCCCGGGATGTCGGACGCGGTCAGGGTACCAGTCGTGTTGGAGGATGTCACAAAGAAGGCCTGCCCGTTCGACCAGGAGGACGGCGTGGTGCTGCCGCTCGTGTACACGGGATAGACGCCTTGCATCTGCACCTTGTTGATGCCGTTGACGAGGTTCAGGGCGGCCGCGTTGAACTCGCTCATCAGGCTCGTCCCGGACGAAGGCGTCGGGTTCAGGTCCTGGTTCACGAGCTGGTAGGCGGCACCGATCGAGCCGCCGGTCGGCGCAACGGCCGACGACGTGCCCGTCACGGCGTCGGTGGCGCTCAGGCTAAACTGAGGTCCAGAACTTGCCGGCGTCAGCGTGGCCGAGCCATACTGGCCGCCATCCACCAGACTTACGGCCCCTCCGCCGCTCGCGGGGGTCGTCACGGTCACCTGCGACGTGACGTAGGAACCTACCGTATTCGTCTGCGTCGACACATTGATGTTGATGAGCTTCGAGAGGCTGTCCAGGAGGTTGTCACGCTGGTCCAGAAGGTCGTTCGGCTGCTGGCCGATGGCCTGGGCCTGCGCGATGGTGGTATTAAGGTTCGCAAGCTGCTGCAGATCCGAGTTCACGGTCTGCACATCCAGCGTCGCCTGGTTCTGCGCCTGCTGGCCGACGTTCTGCAACCCCTGGTAGATCTGCTGGATCTGGGCCGCGATCGCCTCACCGTCCTGCTGCACCACCGTGCGGGCGGCTGAACTCTGGGGGTTCTGGGAGAGCGTCTGGTAGTCCGAGAAGAAGCGGTTCATGGTCGACGTGAGCCCGTTCGAGCCGGGCTCGTTCAGGACGCTCTGCAGGGCCTGCAGGTAGTTGGAACGCGTCGAGTAATTGCTCTCGTCGCTCTGCGTCGTGCGAAAAAGTCCATCCAAATAGCTCGCCCGCACCCGGTTGACCGACTGCACTTCGACGCCGGTCCCGAGCTGCGGCGTGTAAAGGCCCCCCATGTCAGGTTGGGCATACGGCGGCGTCGCCACGAGGCTCGCCACCTGCTGGGAGTAGCCAGGCGTCGCGTCGTTGGCGATGTTCTGCCCAGCCACATCCATGAGCACCTGCGCCGCGGAGAGCGCGGTGTTCGCGATGTCGAGGCCGAAAAATGCCGATGGCAACCCCGGTTCCCCCTTTCAGCACCCTGGCGGTCAGGCGAGCCGATTGACCGCGCTGCCCTCGCCAAGGATCGCCTTCATCGTCACCTGGATGAGCGCGAGCTGCTCCCGGAGCAGGACGCCGTTCTGGGTGTTGCGCCGCAGGGCGTCCGCCGCCGCCCGCTCGAGCTCGTGCACCTTGTCGTCCGGCCCGGTCTCCGGCAACCGCAAGGCGCCGACGCGTCGCAGGAGTTCCTCCTGCTGCGGCACAAGCGCCGAAAGCCTGTCCGTATCCGCGCCGACGACGGCCGCCTTGATCTCGCCGAGCAAGGCCGAAAGCTCCTCGTAGAGGCCGATCGCGGCGCTGAGGTCCGCTTCGCCCGTCAACGCACGACTCCCTGGCTGACGAGCGAGGCCGCGATCTTGTCCGAGTTCACCGAGAGGCCCTTCTGTACCTCGGCCTTCAGCTTCTCGACCCGCGCCGCCTGATCGGGCGCGGCCGCGAAGCGGGCGGCCTGCGAGATCTCCACCTGGTCGGGCGGCGTCGGCGGCTGCACGTTCTGCCGCTGCAGCTCGGCCTCCCGCGCCGCCTGTCCCTGCCGGACCTGCGGTACCTCGGGAATGCCTGACACCTCGTCCACCTTCACCTTGCCCACCTCCTCGTTCGCCTGAATCCCTCTATCTTCCTTATCGCGCGTTCGCGCGCCTCAGGAACTACCGTTCTGGCCGCTGCGAGGCGTTGTGGCTCGTCTGGGTGCGATCTGCGCCCTGTAGCTGTGCCGCAGGGCTCGCTATCTCCGTCTTGTGTCGTCGCGCAGCCAGTTGCGCACCAGGTTGGCCGCTTCCTCCGGATCGCGCTGCACCAGGTCCTTGACCCGGTCCATCACCATGCGCGTCGGATCGGGCGCCACCGGCGGCAACGGCTCGGGCGCTGGCTGCAGCGGCTGGCGCTGCACTCGAGATGCGGGCGCCTTGCCCTGACCGCGCCTGCGCAGCAGCAGGAAGGCGAGCACGATGAGCAGGAGGACCGCGCCACCGGCCGCCCCCAGCGTCGTCGGCGACGCGGGCAGCGTCGACGTCGTGGGGAACGTCGGCACCTTGGCCTTCTGGAACGGAGCCGAGAAGATCGTCACGTCGCTCTGGGTCAGCTGGGCGGTCGTGTACCCGACCGCCGTGCCGATGAGCTTCTGCAGGGCCTTCTGGTTCTGCGCCGTCAGGTGGTAGGCCGTCGAGTTGAGCATCACCGACACCGTCAGGCCCTTGAGCGTGAAGGGTTGCGACGTGATCGTCTGGTTGATGTGCGAGACCTGGTAGTTGATCGTCGAGTCGGTGTAGTTGAGGTTGTTCTGCCCCGAGGTCGAGCCGGCGGGGTAGGTCGGCGTCGAGGTGGAGCCCGACACCGTCGGGGCTGTGCCCGTGCCGGTGAACGTCTCCTTGATCGTGTGGTTCGAGACCGGCACGCCCTGCCCGGTGCTCAGCGGCTGCACGACGCTCGACTGCGTCTGCGTCTGCGTCGTGTCGAGCGTGGCGCTCGTCTGCACCACCACGTTGCCCGCCCCTACGATCGGCTGCAGGAGCGCCGTCAGCTGCCCGTTCAGATTCTGCTCGAACTGGCGCTGCAGAGCCATCTCGCCGCTCGCGCTACCACTGCTGCCCGCGGTCGAGGGGTCCGCACCGCTCGCCGCGGTCAGGGGGTCTCCGTTCTGGTCGACCACCGAGACGTGATTGATCGAGAGCCCTTGCACCGAGTGCGCCACGAGTTCCTCGATGCCGAGCACCTGGCTCGGCGAGAGCGTGATCCCTGGCTCGAGGTCGACGAAGACGGCCGCCGTGGCCTGGGACTGCGGCTGGTCGACGAAGACGGACTGCTGCGCCGGCTGCAGGAGGACGTTGGCCTTGGCGATGCCCGAGATGGACTCCACCGTCTGGGCCAGGTCGTTCTGCAGGGCGTTCAAGGTCGCAAGGCTCAGCTGCTGGTCGGTCATGCCGAGGCCGGAGCTCGACAGGACGCCTGAGTAGCCCTCGAAGCCCTGCGCAGGGAGTCCCTGCGTCGCGAGATCCACCCTGGCCTGGTCCGCCTCGGACGCGGGGACGTAGACACTCGTGCCCGCGAGCTGGTACGGGATCTTCAGCGAGGTGAGCGCCTGCGTCACCTGTCCGGCGTCGGCCGGGGCCAGGTTCGAGAAGACGAGCGTGTACGGATTTCGCGTGGTGAAGTAGCCAACGCCAGCCAAAGCGACGATGGCGATCGTGGCCCATGTGATGTAGCGCCGCCGGACTTCCGGTTCCTTCTGCTGCCAGAAGTCGCGGGCGGTGCCGAAGATTCTGCCGAGATCTGGTGCTCCCGCGGACGCGGTCCCGGGTTCAGGCGTTCTGGCCAAGCTGCAAGGCCCTCTGTTCCACAGACTTCTCCACGGCGAACGCCGAGGCGTTCGCGTCGTAGGCGCGGCTCGCCAGGATGAGCTGGGTCATCTGCGAGACGAGGTCGACGTTCGTCGCCTGTCCCACCGTGGCGGCACCAGCGCCGGTACCTGCCGTGCCCTGCCCCACCTGGACCACCGCGGCCACCTCGACACCCTGGGGCTGCAGTACCTGGCCGAGCGTAGCGGCGAAGGTCGGACCAGCCTGCAGCACGACGGCTTCCTCTTGATACGGCGCCCCGGAAGGCGTCGTCGTGGAGTACATGTTGGCGATATTGCTGGCGATCACGTCCATCATCTCGCGGTAGGCGGTGAGACCGGACGTCGAAACATCCATCGCTGTAAGTGGACCCATGGTTCTGCCTACCTCCCTGTCCCAGGCGCCGGCGTGCCCCGCTGGCGCATGAGTCGCATGATCAGTTCTACTTCGCCTTGTGGGCGGTTTGTCCTCTTAGCCACGTCGGCGGGGCTTTCTCCCGCGTTCTGCAGCTGCCAGATGTCTTTGTGCCGCTGGCGGATCTCCTCCGCGATGCGCTCGGCCTCGGGGCTCCGCTCCGGCTCCTTCGGCGGTTCGACCGCCGGCGCCGGCCGGTCGGCCGGGCGCTCCTCCTGGGCGCTCTGCTGCAAGGCCTCGATCTGCATGCGCGCGATGCGCAGTTCTCCCTCGAGGGCCCCCACCCGCGCGTGCAGGTCGCGGAGCTCGGTCCGCACCGCGTCGAGGAGCTCACGGTTTGCCTCCTCGAGCGACTGGCTGAACTGCTGCAGGAGCGCCTCGAGCTCGCCCCCCTGCGTGCCTGTCCCCTTAGGGATCACCGGAGTTCCCTCCCCTTCATCTGCGCGCGGTACCGGCTGAGAGCGCCTCTCAGGCGCAGGACCGCCCTCGCGTGAAGCTGGGCCACATAGCGGTCCGAAAGATCGAAGGCCGCCGCGATCTCCTGCAGGCTGTAGCCCATGTCGTAGTGGGCGGCCAGGACCTCCTGCTCTCTTCTCGGCAGCCGCTCGATCGCGGAGCGGAGCTGCTCATGGAGTTCGCCTGCCTCGAGCGCCGCCTCGGGCGTCGGCTCCGCGTCGAGCGGTTCGACCCCCTCTTCGCCCAGAACCTCGAGCGACCAGAGCGTGGTGAACGAGAGATCCATGAGCCAATCCTGGAAGTCCTCGGGCTTCAGGCCGAGTTCCGTCGCCACCTCGTCGTCCGAGACGGTCCGCCCCTCCTGCTGCTCGAGGCGCGCGTAGGCCTCGCGCACCAGCTTCTCCCGCTCGCGCAGGCGGCGCGGCAGGCGATCCTGGCTCCTCAGCCCGTCCAGGATGCGGCGGCGGATCTGCGTCCTCAGGTACGCCTCGATCGGCACGCCGCGACCCTGGTCGTAGCGGTCCAGGGCTTCCAGCATCCCGATGACCCCGAACGAGACGATCTCGTCGCGCTCGAGCTGCCCCGGCGGCAGGCGGAAGAGGATGCGTTGCGCCTGTTCGTAGACGAGCGGCAGGTACTCCTCCCGGCTGTCCTGTCCTGGGCTCTTCCAGCGCGCGTACGCGTCCTGTCTCTCCCGCATCGGTTCACCGTCCCGGTTGGAAGAAACGCCTGAGGGCCGACGGCGCCAAGGTCAGGAGGCCCTGGTCGTTCGGGCCGTAGAAGCCGAACGGCTGGGGCTGGTACGGGATCGCGGGGCCGAGCATGCCGCTGAACCTCTCCACCTCGGCCTCGCCCGCCTGCACCGACGCGACGCCGGAGAGCGCGAGGTAGACGCGCCGGAGCGAGCGGTCGACCATCTCGCCCAGGAGCGCCTGGCACTCCGCATACCCCGTGGGCGTCGCGGGACAGAGCAGGAGCCAGGTGTGCGCGCCACGCATGTACGGCCGCCGGACGTTCTTGCGCCCCTCCCCGGCGGGCAGCAGCACGACGCTTGCGCCGTCGGTCTCGCCGCCCCAGAGCCGCACCGAGAGCGGCGCGGACCTCAGGGCCTCGAGGATCTCGCGCGAGAACTGCAGGGCGGCGCGCTCGCCACCCAAGGTGGCGACGGCCCACACCTCCGCCACCGGCTTCGGTGGCCGCAGCCGCTCGCGCAGGGCGGTCGCCTGGTCATGCATCGACGGTCACCGCTTCGCGCGCGATCGCCTGCGCCAGCTGGCGCGCGCCGGGGAACCAGATGTCGTCCGGGACCATCTGCCCGTTCGTGACGGCGAAGAGTGGCAGCTCGAAGACCTTGAGGGCCGTCACGAGCTTCTTGATCGAACTCGCCTCGTCGAGCTTCGTCAGAAGCACCCGCGTTAGGGGGCCTTCCTGGAAGTAGCCCGCA
Source organism: Bacillota bacterium (assembly GCA_021799275.1). Taxonomy (GTDB): domain Bacteria; phylum Bacillota; class Sulfobacillia; order JAJZYS01; family JAJYTV01; genus JAJZQO01. The sequence continues at coordinate 48,711 of JAJZAT010000010.1, read as the reverse complement.
AGCTCCTCCATCTCCTCCTTGCCGGTCGTCAGCGACAGCACGAGCTCCACGGACTCCGGATTCGCGGCCGCGAGCAGGGCGAGGAGTTCGCGGCGCGCCTCCTCCCGGCGGAAGTTGCGGCCGGAGGTGTCGATGAGGATGCGGTCGCAGTAGGCGAGGGACGCCACCGCCTCGCGCATCGCGGGCGGATCCTGCGCCACCTTCCAGGGCAGCCCCATGATCTCCGCGTAGGTCTGCAGGTGATGCACGGCCCCGATCCTGTAGGTGTCGGTCGTGACGAGCCCGACCCGTTCCCCGCGGTCGAGCGCGTAGCGCGCCGCGAGCTTCGCGAGCGTCGTCGTCTTGCCGCCGCCGGTCGGGCCGACGAGCGCCAGGGAGCGCGGCTCGAAGCGACTGAGACGCGGCTGCAGCCACCGCTCGTACTCGTCCAGGGCGGCGTCGGACGTCGATCCCGAGAAGAGCTCGCGCGGCGCCGCCGGCACGGCCACGGGCGCGCCAGCCGGAACGACGCCTACGGCCTGCGCGCCGGCCACCGTCGGAGCGGACAGCGTCGGCGCGGCTGGAGAAGCCGGAGAGGCGGATGGGGCGCCACGGCCGGCGAACACCTCGACGTAGGGGCGCTCCCAGAGCTTGCGGATGCCGGCCGGCTGGTAGCTGCGCGTCCCGATGATCAGCGCGTCGGGTCCGAGCGCCTGCCGAACCTGCATCAAGGCCGACGTCATGTCGGAGGCCCTGAAGCGCTCCACGTTAGTCGTCAAGCCTGATCACCCCTCCGCTCTGCAGACGCATGCCTGGATCGAGTTCCGGATAGCTCAGCACGGGCACATCCTCCAGCACCGGGCGCAAGAGTCGTCTCAGGTGGCCGCGCAGGATCGGTGCCACCACGATGGCCGTCGGTTTCTCGGCGTGCGCGGGATCCCGCGCGAGCCGTTCCGCAACCTGCGTCAGCTTGAGGGCCGTATCCTGGTCCAATGCGAGGAAGGTTCTACCTTCCTGCGCCTGTACCCTTGTCCGCAGTTCGCCTTCGAGCCGTGGATCGAGCGTGATCGCGTAGAGCACCTCGCCGGGCGGCGCGATGCGCTGGCTGATCTGGCGGCCGAGGGCCTGCCGCACGTACTCCGTGAGCTGCTCGGGATCCTTCGTCTCGCCGGCCCTGTCGCCGAGCGTCTCGACGATGGTGACGAGGTCCCGCACCGGGATGCCCTCCCGCAGGAGGCCCTGCAGGACTCTATGGATGGCGCTGAGCGAGAGGAGACCCGGCGTCAGTTCGTCCACCGCCGCGGGATCCACCTGCCTCAGGCGGTCCAGAAGGCGCTTGGCGTCCTCGCGCGACAGAAGTTCCGCCGCATGCCGGCGCACCGACTCCGCGAAGTGGGTCGTCAGCACGGTCGCCGTGTCGATCACGGTGTAGCCCTGCAGCACCGCCTGGTCCTGCTGCTGCCTCGCGATCCAGAGTGCCGGCAGCTGGAAGACGGGATCCTTGACGGCGATGCCCGGGAGGGACCCCCCCTCCTTGCCCATCGCGAGCAGGCGCCCCGGCATCAGTTCGCCGCGCGCCACCTCCGCGCCGCGCAGCAGGATGCGGTAGGTCGAGGGCGGGAGCGACAGGTTGTCCTTGACCCGCACCGGCGGCAGCAGGATGCCAAACTCCTCGGCCATCTGCTCGCGCACCTTCTGCACCCGTTCGAAGAAGTCGCCGCCCTGGGCCTTGTCGACGAGCGAGAGGAGGCCGAAGCCGAACTCGACCGCAAGCGCGTCCACCGGACCCGGCACGCCGGTGCCGGCCTGCGCCGGTTCCGGCGCCGCGCCTGGCGCGGCCTCGGCCCGGCTCGCCCCGAGGGCCACGGAGGGCCCCGCGGCCGCCGCGAGCTCGGCGCTGCCGAGTTGCGCGCGGTAGCCCAGGAGCGCGAAGGCCGCGGCGAGCACCAGGGCCACGAGCTTCGAGATCGGCGTGAAGATGCCGAGGAACGCGATGACCGCCGCCAGGATGTAGAGCGTCCGCGGCGCCTGCAGCATCTGGCGCACGAGGTCGCCGCCGAAGCTCACCTCCGACGCGGCGCGCGTCACGAGGAGACCGGTCGCCGTCGAGATCAGCAGCGCCGGAAGCTGGCTGACGAGGCCGTCGCCCACCGACAGGATCGTGTAGGTCGAAAGCGACTGCGTGAAGGCGAGATGCAGGAAAACCATGCCCATGACGAAGCCGCCGACGATGTTGATCGCCACAATGATGATCGAGGCGATGGCGTCGCCGCGGACGAACTTGCTGGCACCGTCCATGGCGCCGTAGAAGTCCGCCTCCTGCGTGATCAGCCGCCGGCGCCGGCGCGCCTCCTGGTCGCTGATGAGGCCGGCGTTGAGGTCCGCGTCGATCGACATCTGCTTGCCCGGCATCGCGTCGAGGGTGAAGCGGGCCGCCACCTCCGAGACGCGCTCGGCGCCGCGGGTGATGACGATGAACTGCACGATGATCAGGATGAGGAAGACGATGAAGCCCACGACCGCGTTGCCACCGACGACGAAGTTGCCGAAGGTGGAGATGACCGTGCCGGCGTTCGCCTGCAGGAGGATGAGGCGCGTCGCCGAGACGTTGAGCGCCAGGCGGAACATCGTCGTCATCAGGAGAAGCGCGGGAAAGGCGGAGAACTGCAGGGGGTCGCGGACGTTCAGCGTGACGAGCAGGATGAGAAGCGCGAACGAGAGGTTCACGAGGATGAGGCCGTCGAGGATCCAGGTCGGGAGAGGGATTATGAGCATCACCACGACGACCAGGACGAAGAGGACGGTGCCGCTCTGGCCGAGCCGCATCATGCGCTACCACCCCCCGGTGCCTTGCCCTGCTGGCGGTAGACGTAGGCGAGCACTTCAGCCACGGCGCGGAAGAGCGCCGGCGGGATCGGGTGGCCCACCTCGACGGAGCGGTGCAGGGCCTGGGCGAGGGCCTCGTTCGGCACGATCGGCACCCCTTGCGCGATCGCTTCCTCCTTGATGCGCTCGGCGATGTAGTTGCGGCCCTTGGCCACCACCTCCGGCGCCTGCATGGACTTCGCGTCGTACTTGAGGGCCACCGCGTAGTGCGTCGGGTTGACGATGACCACATCCGCCTCCTTCACCCGCTGGAGCATGCGCATGCGGGCCGCCCTGCGCTGCAGGGAGCGCAGGCGCGCGCGCACGAGGGGGTCTCCCTCGCTGCGCCGCATCTCCTCGCGCATCTCCTGCCGCGTCATGCGAATGTCCCGCTCGAACTGGCTGCGCGCGAGCATGTAGTCGGCCGCCGCGGCCGCGATCGCCACCCCCACCACCACGTAGCCGATGGTGCGGGCGCCGCCGAACGCGACGGAGAGCAGAGCCGGCAGGGGGTAGAGCCCCGCAAGGATCTGATGCACGAGATTCCACCAGAGCAGCCCCGCCACCGGCAGCAGCACCAGGAGCGTGACCAGGGCGATGGCCGTTTCGAGCAGCGAGCGCTGCGAGAACATCCTCTGAAAGCCCTTGGTGGGATCGACGCGGGAGAGGTCGAAGCGCATCGGCTGCATCGCGACGCCGTGCTGCAGGATGGGACCGAGAAGAGCGATCGCGAGGCCGATCACGAGGAAGGGCAGGGCGGTCTCGAAGGTGCCCAGGATCACCCGCTGCATCACGCCGGTGGCCCAGCCGATGCCGGGCACGGGCGTGACGGCCGGCGCGGAGAGATTCTCTCGCAGCATGGCGTAGATGCCCGCGCCGGAGCCGGTGACGCTCATGGCGATGAGCAGGAGACCCGCCACCGAGAGCGACCGGCTGACGCCCGGCGCCTGCAGGACCATGCCCTGGCGCCTGGCTTCCTGCCGCCGTCTTGGTGTGGCGGCTTCGGTCTTCTGCTCCGGTGTCGCCATGCTGCCTCACCTCCCCTTGGGACTTTGTGCCTTCAGATGCCTCCGAGGTACTGGGTCAGGTCCTGGCCCATCTGCAAAAGCCCCAGATGCGCCGCGTCGACCATCAGCGGCAGGGCCACAGCGACAAGGCCGATGCCGAGCCACATCTTCACCGGGATGTTGAAGGAGAGCACGTTGAGCTGCGGCATCAGCCGGCCGAGCACCGCCCCAACGAGGTCGATCAGGAGAAGGGCGAGGACGATCGGGGCGGCGAGTTCCGTCGCGATCAGGAAGCTGGCGGTGAAGGCCTGGATGCCCGCCGCGAGCGCCCCCTGCCGCACCGCGAGCTGCGTTATGTCGATCGGCACGACGCGCAGGCTCTGCACCGCCGCGAGCAGCATCAGCTGCACGCCGCCGACGGCCAGGAACAGGTAGGTGCCGAAGGCGTCGAACCAGTTCGCGATCAGGGTCTCGGTGCCGGCCGCCGAAAACGGGTTGAAGACTTGCGCCACGGTGAAGCCGAGTTCCGCGTCGAGCACGGCCCCCGCGGTGTGGAAGAGGGTGAACATCAAGGTGGCGAGGAGGCCGAGCCCCACCCCGACCAGGACCTGTGCCAGGAGGGCGAGCGGGAAGAGCGCCTCCGGGGGCGGTGTCGCCGGCACGCCAAGGCCGAGCGCGAAGTACGCGACGAGCATCGCAAGCAGCATGCGGATCGTCGGCGGCAGCACCTGCGAGCCCGTCACCGGGGCGGTGGCGAACAGCGCCACCACGCGGACGAAGATGAGCGCGGCCGGTCCCCAGACGGTGTAGCTGATCCCGCTCAGGAGGCTCATGGACCGACGAGCCCCCCCAAGTGGGCGTAGAGGTTCGCCGCGAAGTCGACGAGCTGGATCAGCATCCAGGGGCCGAGCACGATCAGCACGAGCGCCACCCCGGCGATCTTCGGCACGAACGAGAGGGTCGGCTCCTGCAGGCCCGTGACGGCCTGCAGGAGGCTGATGACGAGGCCCAGCAGCAGCACGAGGCCAAGGATGGGGGCCGACACGAGCAGCGCCGTCAGAAGCCCGTTCTGCGCGACGCCGAAGACGCTGTCGATGCTCACAGCCCCACAACCTTTCCTAGCGCATCGTGAGAAGGTTCTGGACGACGAGACCCCAGCCGTTCATCAGGACGAAGAGCAGCAGCTTCAAGGGCAGGGAGATGAGGGTCGGGGGCACCATCATCATGCCGAGCGCCATCAGCACCGAGGCCACGATGAAGTCGATGATGACGAAGGGGACGAAGAGGAGGACGCCCATCTCGAAGGCGATCGTCAGCTGGCTGATGGTGTAGGCCGGGACGAGGGCGGTCAGGGGGACCTTATTGAGCGACGTGACCTGGCTCTTGCCGCCGTTCTGGGCCGCGAGAAAGATGGCGAGGTCCTGCTGGCGCGTGCCGGCCGCGAGGAACTGCTTCATTGGGGTCTCGGCCCTGGTGGCCGCCTGCGTCGCCGTGATCTTGCCCGAGAGGTAGGGCGTGATGGCCGCGGACTCCACCTTGGTGAGCGTAGGGGCCATCGTGAAGAGGGTGAGGAAGAGCGCGAGTCCGATGATCACCTGGTTCGGCGGCACCTGGTTGAGGCCGAGCGCCGTGCGCAGGAGCGAGAGCACCACCACGATGCGCGTGAAGGACGTCATCAGGAGCACAACGCCGGGCAGTACCGCGAGCAGGGAGAGCATCGCCAGAAGGCTGATCTGCGGGTTCGCCTGCAGGGCGTGGGTGACGGCCGGGCCGCTTGGCGCCGGAATCGGCGTCGCCGCGAGGGCCTGTCCCGGCAGCACGAGCAGGAGGCCGGCGAAGACCGCAAGGAGGAGCCAGGAGGCTCTACCCATCGTCGTCGCCGCGCTCCCGGCGCAGGCTGCGCCCTTCGCGAACGCGGCGGAGGCTCTCTTCGAGAAGGCCGCGGAAATCGCTGTCCTGCAGCCGGCTCAAGGTCGCCGCGAGCGGCACCCCGCCGGGCTGCGGCGCCGTCTCGCGCAGGACGCTCGCCTTGAGCTCCGGATCCTCGATGCGCCAGAGGAGCTCCACCCGCTGCCCGACGCCGAGCAGCAGCACCTCGTCGCCCACGGCCACCAGCACCACGGACTGGTTCATCGAGAGCGGCAGGCGGCCGATGACGCGCATGCCCGCGCCCTGCCCGACCCGGCCCTGCCCCTGGCGGACCATCTGCACGAGCCAGTAGGCGATGCCCGCGAGCGCCGCGAGGAACAGGATCGTGACGATCCAGGCGCCGAGCGGAACCCCTGGTACCTGCTGCTGCAGGAGGATCGGCACGTCAGCTTCCCTCCCGCAGGCGAAGCTTCGAGACGCGCTCGCTCGCCGTGCCGATCTCGGTGATGCGCACGCCGAAGTTCTCCTCGACCACCACGACCTCGCCCTTCGCGACCCACTGGCCGTTGGCGTAGATGTCGACCATGTCGCCGACCATGCGGTCGAGGTCGATCACCGACCCGGGTCCCAGGGTGATGATGTCCTCCACTCGCCGCTGCGTGCGTCCGAGCTCCGCGCGCACCGTGAGCGGCACGTCGTAGAGGAGGCCCAGCGTGGCGGGCTGCGCGAGCTGCGGTCGGTCCTGCGGCAGCTCGGGCCACTGCTGGACCTCGAAGGCGACAGGCGGCGCCTCCGGCATCGCCGGCGGCGCGGCGGCCGCGGCCGTCTCCTCGTCGCCCCAGGCCTCGGCGCCCGCCTCGCCAGAGGACGGATCCGCATCCGAGATGCCGGCCATGAGCAGCATGTCGGGGGTCAGGAGCGCCTCGCCGGCCGCCTCGAGGTCCGCCGGGATCTCCGGCTCAGGCGCAGGGTCGGCGGCGGAGAACGCCGCCACCACCTCGCCCACCTCGGTCGGGCGCACGTACTGCGCCACCTCGTAGCTCTGCTCGCCGACGAGCACCCGTACGGAGGTCTGCACCCAACTGCCGTCCAGCGAGGAACTCCCCTCGGGAACCGGTCCCAGGCGCACCTCCACCTCGCGCCGCAGCACCTCGCCGAGCATCTTGAGGCAGGCTTCGGCCACCTGGTCGGCGCCTTCCTCCTGCAAGGCCGCGTAGATGCCGTCGTCGAACTCGAGCACGCCCTCCTGCGTGAGCTGCCCGCTCAAACGGTAGACACGGGTGGGGGCCTTGGGCCCCTCTCCCTCCTTGACACGGTTCACCACCGCCTGGGCATCCCAGCCCAAACGGTCCGCGAGCACAGGCACCGCCCCGCCCCAGGCCAGATTCTGCACGATGCCGTAGGTGGAGAGGTCCTGGTCATTCAGCATGGTCCTGGCTCCCCTCGTTCTCCTCGATACGACCGTCGATCATCAGGCAGATCCTTCGGCTCCTGACGAACGGCCTCGCCAAAAACTTTGGGCGCCCCTCCACGAGCACCTCCAGCGGCACCGCGGCCTGCTGGTCCAGCATCACCACATCGCCGGCCGAGAGGTCGATGAAGTCCGCCACGGTCAGCGTCGTGGAGCCGATGACGGCCGAGACGTCCACCTCGATGCCGAGGGCCGCCTGGCGCAGCAGCCGCGCTCCCTCGATGTCCGCCGGGTGGTCCTCCGTCTGCTCCGTCAAGAGCGCGACGGAGGTGAGCTTCGGCAGGATCGGCTTGAGGGACTCGTAGGGGATCACGATCGTGAGATCACCCGAGTGATGGGCGAACGAGATCTCGATGTCGATCTGCACGATGGCTTCCTGCGGGCCGACGAGGCGCAGGAACTGCGGCGAGGCCTCCAGGAGGCGGATCACGGGATGCAGGCGCTCCACCCCTGCCCAGCTCTCGCCGAGAGCCTCGAGGAAGACCGGCAGGCCGCGCTCCAGCACGTGGATGTCGATGTCGGTGAACGTCCTGTCGTCCACCGACACGTCGCCGGATCCGCCAAGCAGGCGGTCGATCAGGGCATGCCCGAGCGACGGGCTGAGGCGCATGAGCTGCGCGCCCGTCAGGGGCTCCGCCGCGAGCGTCGCGACGATGCTGCGCGCCGGCTGCGAGCGGACCACATCCTCGAACACGGTCTGTACGACGTCCCTGAGTTCGCAGGTGACGCGCGTGCGCAGGTAGGCCGTGAGGTAGGTGCCGAGGAGTCCCGCGAGATGCTCGTGCATGCGCTCGAGGGATCGCATCTGATCCGCGGAGAGTCGGCGGGAACGGCGGAAGTCGTAGACGTGCGGCGGTGCCTTGAGACCCGACACCTCGCTCGCGCGCGCCTTCGCCATCCCGTCCCCCCTCCTCTCGCGCCGCGGTCCTGCCCTACGACTGGACCGAAACCACCTGGCTGACCGGTACCTGCGTGCCGTTGACCGTAAGCATCGGCTGGCCCTGGACCATAGTGAGCTCCGTCACCGTGCCGGTGACCTGCCCACCCGAACCCGTCTGGGCCGTGACCTGCTTGCCGAGCAGCCCGAGTCCCTGCGTCGCCACCTCGTTGTTCAGGAGCGACTGCGTCAGGGTCTGGAGCTGCGAGAGGTCCACAACCTCGGTGAACGAGGCCATCTCCTGCAGGAACTGGTCGCTCGACACCGGGTTCGTCGGATCCTGGTTCTGCATCTGCGCCACGAGCAACTGCAGGAAGTCGTTCTGGTTGAGCCCCCCGACCGAGGTCCCGTTGCCTTGGCCGGTGCCACCCGACGACCCCCCGATGGAGCCTACGGACATCTAGTCGCGCCTCCTTCCGGCGGAACTGCGGCTGCTTGCGACGACGATCCTCGGCCGGTCCGCCGCAATCACCTCGACACTTGTGGTCTTGAAGCCGAGCGCCCCGAGGCGCTGGCGAAGATCTTCCTGTCCACCCTGCAGCAGCGCGATCGCGGCCGGATTCGCCGCCCGCAGCACGGCGACGATGCCGTCCTGCGCGGCACGCAGCGTGACCTGCACGTGCCCGAGCTCCGGCGGATCAAGCTGCAGCCGCACCGAGGCCGGCCCGGACTCCATGCTGGCGGCGGTGCGCTGCGCCACCGCCGCCACCTGCGCCGCGACGGACGCGCTGTCCACCGGGCCTGTCCCAAAGGGCCGCGGTGCGGCAGCCGTGGCCGCGACCGGCTGGGTTCCCGGCACCGCCACCTGTCGACCACGTTCGCCGTCTCTCGCCAAATTTCCCGCTTGGCCTCGCCCATGGGATCCAAGGGATGAGGTCCCGCCGACGTGTGCCGCCACGGCGGCCGCGGCACCCGCCGGTTGCCGCAGGCTGGTTGCAGCTTCGGGCACGCCAGGTGCGCTCGCGATCGCGGACGACGGGTTGGCCTCCTTGGCACCCCTGCCTTCGGCAGGCGTCGACGCGAAGGCGGTGCGGAAGGCGATCCGGCCAGGCTGCGTTGCCACGGTCGGCAGGCTCCGCGCAAGGCTGGCAACCGTCGTCGCAGCGGCTCCCTCGCCGGTGGAGGCGGCCGTGGGGACCTTGGCGGCCAACGCCTTGGCCATCGCAGGCTCGAGGCTCCGGCTGACATCCGGTGACGTCTTGGCTACGGCCTGGGTCGACGCGGCCGCCGGGCCTACGGCCGCTGGCTTCGCTTGCACGGAGGAAAGAACCGCGCCGCCATTCACCTTCAGGTGCGCCTGTTCCGAGACAAGGGCTTCCGGATGCACATCCTTGGCCTCGAGACGTCCAGTTGCAGGGGCCGTGCCACCTGCGGCAGCCAGCGACGTCTTCGTCAGCCCAGCCTCCATGTGGCCACTGGCCAGAGCGGTAAGCCCGCCGTGGGTCTGAGTGGAGGCTGCCACCCGTTCGTACGGCTGGGCCGCGACGGCGAGCCAGAGACCCGCCGCCTCCTTGGTCAGGTGGCTCTTCTCGGACTTCGGCGCTTCCCGCGTCGACATGGCCTGGCGCAAGGCGTCCTGGAAGCCCGGTTGCGCCTTCGCCGGCGATGCTCCCTTGGCGCCCGCCGCCGCCGGCAGGGACGCGATCGTCGCCGTCACCATGGCCGTCCACCCCCTTCGCGCCTGAGGTCGTCCAAAGCCTTCTGCTCCAGGTGCAGCTCCTCCGCCTGCTGACGCCGGCGCTCGCTCTCGTCGAGGTGCTTCATCTGCTCCTCGCGCACCATCGCCTGGCGCAGGTCGCCGCGGCGAAGGTTGAGCGCCCGGTGGAGACGCCGCTCCTGCAGGTCCTGCATGCGCTCGTCGTCGATGCGCTCGAGAACCTCGAAGCGACCCTGAAGAAAGTCGTGGGTGCTCTGCGGCCTCCTGGAAGCGGCAGCCTGCCGGCGCTCCGCCTCGTCGCGCCGCTCGCGGGCCGCCCGCGCTGCGGCTTCTGCCGCCGCCGCCTGCTCCTCGGCGCGGCGCATGGCGACGGCCGCCATGTCGCGCTCGTGCCGGCGCAGGCGAAGCAGGCGCTCCAGGCGCTCCTGGGCGCTCATCGGCAGATCTCCCGCAGTCCCTCGACCGCCGTGTCGAACGGCACGATCTCGTGCTCGTCCTGGCGCAGGAACTCGATGATGCGGGGCCTGAGCGCAACCGCCCGGTCCACGTCGGGACTGGCCCCGGCCTGGTAGGCGCCGATGCGGATGAGGTCCTTCGCATCCTCGTAGAGCGCCCAGTGCCCGCGCAGTGTCTGCGAGAGCTCCTGGTGCTCCGGCTTGACGATCTGGCGCATGACGCGCGAGATCGAGCGGCCCACGTCCATCGCGGGAAAGATGCCGGCGTCGGCGAGCTCGCGCGTCAGCACGATGTGGCCGTCGAGCACGCTACGCGCGGCGTCCGCCACCGGCTCCTGCATGTCGTCGCCCTCGACCAGCACGGTGTAGAAGCCCGTGATCGACCCGACCTTCGCCGTGCCGGCGCGCTCGAGAAGACGCGGCAGGATGGCGAACGCCGAGGGCGGGTAGCCGCGGGTGGCCGGAGGCTCCCCCGCCGCCAGCCCCACCTCGCGCTGGGCTGTCGCGACGCGCGTGATCGAGTCGAAGAGGAGCAAAACTCTCTTGCCCTTGTCGCGGAAGTATTCCGCGATGGCGGTGGCGGTGAAGGCGGCTTGCACCCGCACGAGCGCGGGCTCGTCCGACGTCGCCACGATGACGACGCTGCGCGCCATGCCTTCGGGTCCGAGGTCCCGCATGACGAACTCCTGCACCTCGCGGCTGCGCTCGCCCACGAGGGCGATCACGGCGACATCGGCGGCGGAGCCACGGGCCATCATGCCGAGGAGCACGCTCTTGCCGACGCCGGGTCCCGAGAAGATGCCGATCCTCTGGCCGGCGCCAAGCGTCGTCAGGGCGTCGATCGCCTTGACCCCCGTCGGCAGCACGTCGCGGATCAGCGGCCGCTCGAGCGGGCTCGGCGCGGGGCGGTCGGTGGGGATGCGCTCTGCGGGCAGGATGGCGGGAAGGCCGTCAATTGGCGCTCCGAACGCGTCGATCGCCCGACCGATCAAGGCGTCGCCCGCGGGAACCGTGAAGGCTTCGCGGGCCGGCCGCACGGCAGCCCCCGGCGCGATGTCGCGGCTGCGGCCGAGCGGCATCAGGATGACGCGCCCCTCGCGGAAGCCGACCACCTCGGCGGGCAGAGGCTCGCCGCTCGGTTGCTCGACGTAGCAGAGCTCCCCCAGGGATACCTGCGGTCCAAGGGATTGGATGGAGAGGCCTACGGCCTCGACCACCCTGCCGTACTCCAGGCGGCCGGGCACGCTCTGCATCGCGTCGCGATAGCGATCGAGGTCAAACGCCACGGCGCGCCACCTCCTCGAAGGCCTGTGAGATCGCGACGAGTCCCTCGCGCCAGTTGCGCTCGACGACGCCTTGCGGTCCCGTGACCCTGACGCCGCCCTGCGGCAGCGACGGATCCTCCGCGACGCTGACGTTCGCGCTGGCGCCCGCGGCGCCGCGGAAGGCCGGCAGGGCCTTCACGGCCCGCTCGAGATCCATGGGCGAGACCTCGATGGTGACGGGGCCTTTCTGCGGGCTCTCCTGGAGTACCTCGAGCACGGCCCGCTCGACCACTTCCGGGTTGAGCATGAGCTGGACGCCGATGAGGTGCGCCGCCACCTCGCAAGCGAGCTGGCCGATGTCGGCCTGGGCGCGGTTCAAGATTTCGTCGGCGGACGCCTCGGCCTGAGCGAGGATGCGCTGGGCATCCTGCTGCGCCGCGCTGAGCCCCTCGGTGTAACCGGCCTTGCGGCCCGCCTCGAAGCCCTGGCGCCTCGCCTCGCGCTCCGCCTGGCGCCTCAGGTGCTCGGCGTCGCGCTGGGCGATGCTCAGCGTCGCGCGGGCCACCTGGCGGGCGACCTGGATGATGTGGTCGGCTGCGGCGGCGGAAGCTGCCTCGGCCGGGCGCACGGGACCAGAGCCGGGCAGGGGGGCTGCCGGACCCTGCTGCACCAGCCTCTCGGCCTTGATCACGCGCGTCCCGCGCTCAGGAGATGATTTCATCGGCTCCTCCGCCATGTGACATGATGATTTCGCCCTCTTCCTCGAGGCGGCGGGCGATCGCGACGATCCGCTGCTGGGCGGCTTCGACGTCGCGCAGGCGCACCGCGCCGAGGAACTTCAGATCCTCGCGCACGACCTCGGCCATGCGCTGCGACATGTTGCGGTAGAAGGTCTGGGAGATGGTGTCTGACGCTCCCTTGAGTGCGAGCACCAGGTCCTGCTGGTCCACCTCGCGGATGATGCGCTGGATGAAGCGGTCCTCCACCTGCGCGAAGTCCTCGAAGAGGAACATGCGGCGCCTGATCTCGTCGGCGAGTTCCGGGTTCTTCTCCTCGAGGCTCTGGAGGATGGTCCGCTCGGTGGAGCGGTCCACCTGGTTCAGCACGGCCACCATGACGTCGACGCCGCCGGGCTGGGAGAGGTCGCCGCCGAACAGCGTGACCATCTTGCCCTCGAGCATCGCCTCCACCTCGGCCACGATGGTGGGGTTCGTGTGCTCCATCGTGGCGATGCGCCGCGCCACGTCGGCCTGGAGGTCCGGCGGCAGGTTCTTCAGGACCATCGCCGCGGCGTCCGCGCGGATGTAGGCCAGGACCAGGGCGATCGTCTGCGGGTGCTCACCCTGGAGGAAGGTGAGGAGCTGCATGGGGTCCGCGTTGCGCAAGGTGTCGAAAGGCCGCGGCGCGAGGGAAGCGGTGAGGCGGTCCAAGATCTCCTTGGCGCGCCCGGCACCCAGGGCGCGTTCGAGGATCGCGCGGGCGTAGGAGAGCCCGCCCTCGTCGATGTAGCCGCCGGCCTCCCGCAGGTCGCGGAACTCTTCGAGCACGGCCATCCGCTCCTCGGCGTGGGTATCCTCCGCCCGCGCGAGTTCCACGGTGACCTGCTCGATCTCCTGTTCGCCCAGATGCTTGTACACCTGCGCGGCGACCTCCGGCCCGAGTCCGGCCATGAGAATGGCCGCCTTGCGCCTGCCGGTAAGTTCCATGGCCTCGCCCCCCAGTCGCCCCGCCGCGGGGATATTTGGATCGCTAGCCGATGCTCGTCTGCATCAGGCTCTGGTAGGCCGAGATCGCCCGCGTCGTGACGGCCCCCGCCGTCTCGACGAGGAGCTCCGCCTTGCTCGTGGCGAGCATCACCTGCTCCAGGGTGACGTTGCCGCCCATGGCGTAGGTCGCCGCGAGCTGGTTGGCCTGGGCCTGAGCCCCGGTCACCTGGGAGATGGCGCTCGAGAGGATCTGCGCGAAGTCCTGGCCCACCGACTTGCCGGCGGCGGCGCTGCCGCCGACGCCGAGGTTCAGGGCCGCCTGGGTTACCGCACCTACGCTCACGTCATCACACTCCCGCGCCACCGAGGTCGTTCAAGATGGTCTTCGTGGCCTGCTCGTCCGCGTCGACCTGGTTCATGACCCCTTGCTGGATCAGGGCCACCTGGTTCATGAGACCGAGCTGCTGCTCGAGGTCGACGCCGTTGCCGTTTTGGTTCATCGCGCCGGGGTCTGAGACCACCTGGGCATCGACGTTGCCGGTCTGCATCGCCTGCTGCAGCGTGGCCGCGAACTGCACGTCCTGGGCCTGGTAGCCGGGCGTGGCGATGTTGGCGACGTTCTGCGCGATGACCTGCTCACGCATCGAGAGTCCCTGCAGGGCGCTCTGGAGCACCCCCGGAAACGGACCCGAGGCGCTCATTACTGGATCTGGATCAGGGACTGGAGCATCGTATCGGCCGTCGTGATGACCTTCGCGTCGACCTGGTAGGAGCGCTCCGCGACGATCATGTTGGTCAGCTCCTGCGAGATGTCCACGTTGGACTGCTCGAGCGAGCCGATCGCGAACGAGCCGGCGCCGTTGGTGCCCGGGCCCGTGTACGCCGCCGTGCCGCTGTTGGGGCCGGTGGTGTACGCGTTGCCAGCGACCGGGATCATGCCGTTCTCGTTCGGCACGGTGGCGACGGCGATCTGGCCGAGGACCACCTGCGACGAAGCGCCGCTGCTGTTCTGGTAGGTCGCGGTGATGGTGCCGTCGGCCCCGATCGCGACCGACGCGAGGTTGTAGGTGCCGGTGCCGCCCGTGACGGTGATCGCCTGCGGGATCGTGATCGGCTTGGGCGCCGTCGTCGTGGGGTAGGTCGGCTTCGTGTACGTGCCTACGGTGTAGGTGGGCGGGGTGGTGCCGCTCGAGGTGATGCTGGGTTGGTAGCCCTCGACGAGGGATCCGGTGGACGCCTGGACGAGGTCTCCGTTCGAGTCGATCTCAAGTCCGCCGTCGCGGGAGTAGACGGTGCCCTGCGTGCTCTGCAGCACGAGGAAGCCGTTGCCCTGGATCGCGACGTCGAGCGGGTTGCCGGTCTGCTGCAGGCTGCCTTGGGCCATGTTCTGCGTCACGGTGCCGATGCCGACGCCGAGTCCCACGGCCTGCGGGTTCGTGCCGCCGAGGACCGGTCCGTTCGTGCCGATCACCGGTGCCGAGCCGCTCGAGAGCAGCTGCGAGAGAAGCGTCGTGAAGTCCACTTCGCTGGACTTGAAGCCGATCGTGTTGACGTTGGCGATGTTGTTGCCGATGACGTTCATTGCGGTCTGCTCGCCGTCGAGTCCCGCCACCGCGCTGGAAAGCGCCTGCATCATCGCTGCCATGCCCCCTTAGTCGGATCCGGATGCTACTTCTGCTGCCCGTCCATGGCCGCCTGGTAGGACGAGAGCACCCCCCTCACGTAGGCTTCGGTCTCCGGGTAGGGCGGGATGCCGCCGTACTCCTGCACGGCGCCCGGCCCTGCGTTGTAGGCCGCCAAGGCGAGCGGAAGGCTGCCCTGGAACTGCTGCAGCATCTCCTTGAGGTAGGTCGCGCCGCCGATGGCGTTCTCGGTGGGGTTGAAGGGGTCTTGCACGCCGAGAGCCTGGGCGGTCCCGGGCATCAGCTGCATGAGGCCCTCCGCCCCGACCGGCGAAACGGCGTTCGCATCGCCGCCGCTCTCCTGCGCGGCCACCGCCGCGAGCAGCCGCGGGTCGAGGCCCGTGGCCTGCGCCGCCGCGGCGATCGCCTGCTGGAACGTCCCGCCGCTCTGGGCGGACGGTCCGGACAACGCCCCCTGCAGCGCAGTGGGCTGCGCGGCGCCAGGGCTCTGGGCGAGCCCCTGCGCCACGGTCGTCACCGGACCCGCAGGGAAGAGCGGCGCGTACGACATCTCCTAGGACGCCTCCTGGATGAAGCGGTCGATGGTGCTCTTGTCCTCGCTGACGAACTGCTGGCCGGCCTGGAAGTGCCGCAGCACCTGGATCATGGCGGCGAGCACTTCCGGCGCCTGGACGTTCGATGCCTCGAGCGCTCCCGGCGTCAGAGTGGCGCCGGTCGTCGCGGGCACGGCCCCCGTCGCCTGGTAGATACCGCCTCCCGTGTCGACGAGGCCCGTGAGCGCCGGGCTGAAGACGCCGATCTTCCCCGTGCTGCCGGCGCTCGAGGAGAGCGTGCCGTCCGGTGCGATCTGCGCGTTCGTCCCGGCCTTGAGCGGCGTGCCCGCGGTGCTCAGGACGAGGTAGCCCTGCGGCGTCACGAGGTTTCCGGCAGCGTCGAGCGAGAAGTCGCCGGCCCGGGTGTAGCGCACGCCTTGCGGCGTCTGCACCGCGAAGAAGCCGGGGCCCTGGAGGGCCACGTCGAGGGGGTTGCCGGTCTCCTGCAGGGCCCCTTCGGTCCAGTCGGTCGTCGTGGCGACGATCGCCGCGCCACCGCTCTGGGAGCCGACCTGCCCCGCGTCCTGGCCGGTCCTCGCGACGAGCAGCGTCTCGAACGAGCCGATGACGGGCGTCTCGGACTTGTAGCCCGGAGTGTCGAGCTGCGCCAGGTCGTTGGCGAGGATCGTCTGCCAGCCCTCGTCCGCCACCATCCCCGCGGTCACCGTGTCGATGCCTCTCAGCACGCGCTCACCTCCCAGACGGATTGCCAAGTGTGCTGCTCGATGGTCCTGCCCGCGCCGGCGTCCCGGGGATCTGGTCGTAGTTCTCCATGATCTGCTCCACGGAGTAGGGCGTGGAGCGCAGGATCACGAGGTCGACGCGCCGGTTCATCTGGCGCCCTGCCGCCGTCGCGTTGGAGGCGATCGGGCGGTACTGGCTGTAGGCCTCGGCGGAGAAGCGGGCGGGATCGAGACCCGTCTCTATCAGGAACTCGATGACCCGTGTCGCCCGGATGGCCGAGAGGTCCCAGTTGGAGTGGTAGCGCTCGGTGTTGATCGGGATGTCGTCGGTGTAGCCCTCGACGATGACGTTGTTCGGCGCGGTCGCCAGGATGGCGCCGATGTGGTCGAGTAGCGGATAGGAGGAGGTGCGGATCGTCGCGTGGCCGAGGTTGAAGAGGACGCCGTTCAGGAACGAGACCCTGACGCCGACCGCGGCCACCGTCACCGAGACATCCGCCTGCAGCCCGCTCTGCTGAGCCGCCTGCTGGATCTCCTTGGCGAGATTCTGGAGCTCCTTCTGCTGGGCGGTCTGCGCCGTGGTGGGCGTCTTGCCGATCACCGGCGGAGGCACCGGGACGGTCCCGCCGACCTGCGTCACCACCTGCTGGCCCGTCAAGACCTGCTTCAAGGCCTTCATCAGGACCTCGTAGCGGGCCTTGTCCACTTGCGAGACGGCATAGAGCACGATGAAAAAGACCATGAGGAGCGTGATCATGTCGGAATAGGTCAGGAGCCAGCGCAGCATGCCTGCGCCCTCGCCCCCGCCACCCGCTTCGCTCGCGCGCTTGCGTCGGCTCATCGGCCGACAACCTGCTGCAGCTCAGGCTGCTCCTCCCCCTCCTGCGCCGCGTCCGCCTTCTTGCCCTTGCCGGGCTTGCCCGGCATGCGGTAGACGGCAAGCTGCTCCGAGATCAGCCGCGGGTTCTGCCCCGCCGCGATCGCGATGCAGCCTTCGATGATCATCTCCCGCGCCTGGACCTCGTGCTTCAGGTTCGCCTTCAGGCGGTTCGCGATCGGCAGCCAGAAGAGGTTGGCCGTCGCGATACCCCAGAGGGTCGCCGTGAAGGCGGTGGCGATCGAGGGTGCCAGCTTCTGCACGTCGGAGAGGTTCGAGAGCACCGAGATCAGGCCGACGACCGTGCCGATGATGCCGAGGGTGGGAGAGAAGCCGCCGGCCGTCTCGAAGAAGGTGGCGCCTGTGAGCTCGCGCTCCTCGTAGATCGTGACCTCCTGCTCCATCATCAGGCGGATGCGGTCTTCGTCCGCTCCGTCGACGATCAGCTGGACGCCTCGCTGCAGGAACTCCGTCACCGGCCTGCGACCGAGCTCGTCCTCGAGGCGCAAAAGTCCTTCCCGCCTCGCGACTTCCGCGAGGGCGGCGATATCGTCGATCGTCGAGTCGATGTTGGTCCCCTTCGGCCTCAGCACCTTGCCGAGGAACGCGGGGACGCGTCTCAGATCCACCATCGGCGTACTCATGGCGGTGGCACCCATCGTGCCGCCGAGCACCAGGATCATGGCGGAAATGTTGATCAGGCCGAGGATCGTCCCGCCGTCGAGAATGTCGGCGAGCACGACGGCCACAACCGCGATCACGAATGCGATAGGTGTGATGAGATCCGTAAGCTCGCCCCCCTTCAGCGGATCGTTCGGTCTAACCCATCGAGGCGGCCCAGTTCAGCATCTGGCTGGCCTGGCCAAGCACCTTCGCGTCGAGCTGGAAGCTGCGCTCGAGCGTGATGAGGCCGGTGAGGCTCTGGGCGACGTCGGTGCCGGAGGAACTGAGCGCTCCCGGCACAAGGCTCGTGCCGCCCGGCAGGCCGCCGAGGCTGGCGATGCCGGAATTGGGGCCGGCGGCGAACGAGTTCTGCCCGATCGGCACAAGGCCGTTCGGGTTGGGGAAGGTGGCGATGCCGAGCTGCCCGACGGTCTTGCCGCCCGCGAGCACCGCGCCGGTCGCGGTGATGCGCACGTCGGCGGACGAGGCGCCGCCGACCGAGATCGGCTGCCCCTGCGCCGAAAGGACCAGCGCGCCGGACTCCGTCACGAGGTTGCCCTTGGCGTCTACGCCGAAGCTGCCGTCCCGCGTGTAGGCGGGGCCGGCGGCCGTGCGCAGCACGAAATAGCCAGGACCTTGCAGAGCCACGTCGGTGCCGACGCCGGTCTCCTGCAGGGACTGCCCGGCACTACTGACGTCGCCGCCTGCAAGCACCACACCCGTGCCGAGGCTGATTTGCGAAGGGGTTGCCGTGGCCTGGGGTACGGTGGTCGCCACCGTTTGGATCGTCGCCGGAAGACCCGCGAAGAGAGGGGTTTCCGGAGCGAAGGCCGTCGTGTTGGCATTGCTCAGGTCATTCGCGTAGATCGAGACCCCTTGTTCAGTTGCGCCCAGGGCGCTTGCGGCGATCGAGAGACCTAGATCCACCTGATTCACCCTCCATCGCCGGATGGGGCAATTCCCCATTTTCGCGGCATTCAGCGGTCTTTCCTCCCACGGGACGACACGTTCCGACGTTTCGACGGCATGCCGCAACCGTGGGTGAGAGCGTGTCGACGAGGGCGCTTTACCTCGCTACAGCCTGGGTGGCGAGGGCGAATTCGGCCGCAAGTTCCTCCGAGGCGAAGGCGAGGTCGAGGTCGAGGACGCTCGCTAGGCGGTCGCCGAGCTGCAGGATGGCCGAGACGGAGCGCACGGGCCCGTCCACGACGGTTTCGGGAGGGGGCTCCATCTTGGCGAGGGGAACGTTGAGGACCTCCGTGACTATGTCGACGATGAAGCCGACCTGGCTGCCCCGGATTTCCACCACGATGACCTGCGTTGCGGTATCTCCGGCTTCACCGAGCGAGAAGCGTCGCAGAAGATCGACGACGGGAATGACCCGACCTCTCAGATTCATGATGCCGATGACGTACTGTGGTGCCCTGGGGATGGCCGTCTCCCGCCCGCGCAGGACGATCTCCTGCACCTTCATGGCCTCGACGCCGTAGATCTCTCCGTGCAACTCGAAGAGCACGAGCTGTACCTGGTCGCCATCTGCCATCGGCACTCCCCCTTTAAGTCCTTCTATCGGTCAGTGCGGCTAAGTTCGGAAGTGAAGGACGATTTCGCGTTGTGAACCGGCGGTATCGGCCAGGCGCCTGGCCGTCGCCGTGATCTCTTCCGCCGAGGCGCCCATCTCCTCGCTACTGGAGGAGACCTGCGCCACGGCCGCGGCCGTCTCGGCCGAGACCGCGGCCACGCCCTGCACGCGTTCCTGCACGGCCATGGCCTGGGACGTCATCTGCTCCGTCGCGGCCAGGCTCTCCTCGGCGACCGCGGCGATGGCATCCATGGCCTGCACCGCGCCTTCCGTGCTGGCGGCGACCTCTTCGGCCGCCGCGGAGATGTCCTGCGCGTAGCCGTTCGTCTCGCGCATCGCCTGGAGGATGGCCTCGAGAGCCCTTCCGGCCTTGCCGGCCATCTCGGTGCCCTGGCGCACGCGCTCGTTGGAGACGTTCATGTTCTCGACCGCCGAATGGACGTGACCCTGGATGGTCTCGATGATCTGGGAGATCTGGTCGCTGGCCTCGCCGGAGCTCTCCGCGAGCTTGCGCACCTCATCGGCCACCACCGCGAAGCCTCGCCCGTGTTCCCCCGCGCGCGCGGCCTCGATCGCCGCGTTGAGCGCCAGGAGGTTGGTCTGGTCGGCGATCGAGGAGATCACTTCGACGATCGCGCCGATCTGTTGCGATGAGGCCCCTAGGGCCTCGACCGCCGCGACCGCCTCGCGCGACGCCTCGTCGATCTGCGCGATGCCGTCGACCGTCTGGCGCACCGAGGAGCCGCCAGACTCCGCCTCGTGCAATGCGCGGGCGGCGGCCGCGGAGACCTCCTGAGCACTCCGCGCGACCTGCTCGATCGCCTTGGCGGACTGGCGCACCACCTCGGTCGCCCGGGCGATGTCCTCCGCCTGGCTCTTCGCGCCCTGCATCACCTGCTGGGCCGCGAGCTTCAGCTGATCCATGTAGCCCGCCGTCTCGTCGGCGCGCTGCGACTGCAGGCTCGCTCCGGCGGCGACCTCCTGCATCGACGACGAGATCTGCGCCGTCGCCCCTGCCACCTGCTCCGCGGTGGACGCCATCTGGTCTCCTGCGGTGGCGACCTCCTGCGCGGCCTGGCGGATGCGCCCGATCATCTGGCGCAGGTCTTCCGTCATGCGGTTGAAGGCCTTGGCGACGTCGCCGAGCTCGTCTCCCGACGCATCGCTCAGGCGCTCGCTCGTGAGATCGCCGTCGGCGATGCGCCGCGCGCCTTCCGCGATCCTCGTGATGGGCTCCGCGATCATCGCCGCCATGCGGCGGATCAGCAGGAAGCCAACCACCATGGCCACGACCGCGAGAACCACCTCGACGATCAGGGCGGTACGCGCCGCGCCCTGCTCCCGCTGGGCGGTCTGCGCCACGACGTGTTCCGTCTGCTGCTCGAAGCTGAGGACGTCCGTCCGCATCTGGTTGCGCGTCGGCGTCGAGGTGCCGAGAAGTTCGATCGCCTCGGGCTTGAGGCCCGTGGTGGCGTACATCTCGACCTGGCCCAGCGTGTAGAGCTCCTGTGACACGTCCGCCGAAAGGGCCTGGTAGGCCGACTTCTGCTGCGGCGTCACGCTGAGCTTCTTGAGGAGGCCGATCTGTGTCTTCGCGTCTTTGATGAAGCTCTGGTAGCTGCCGGGGTTGCCGCTCACGATGGCGCCGCGCACCTCGGCGAGCGCCCCCCACATGTCGGTGTCGAGCTGGGCCGCCGCCGTTTCGTTCGGGACGGCGCTCTGCAGGATGTGCGCGTAGTTGGCGTTGACCGCCGCCGTGGAGACGATGGAATACAGGATGGACGCCGCAAAGATCACAGCGACGACGGCGGAAGCGGCCATGAGTTTCATCAGAACATTGAGGTTGCGCATGCGCCAGGTCTCCTTCAGGTCAGGGCTTCCCGAATCCTGTCGGGAAGACCGAGGCGGGTTTCGACGGAACGCAACACAGTTCCGCATTTCCAGTCGCACCTGAACCTACGATCCTGTGTCGTGCATCCTTCGGCAACCGCCATATGGCCCACCAGACTTTGGCCATGCTACCATGGCGGTCACTTGCCTGGAACCGCCGCTACCCACAGCCCGGTTACGGGTGGCTTTTGCCGTCGTGTGCCGTCCTATTGTGTCGTGCGGCTCTCTGCAGGGCACTGCGCCATCGGCGGTTAGGAACTCCTAATTTCAAACCATCGTCTACCCACAGGTCAGTTACGTCGGAGCGGCGCCCTCCCGGAGTCAGAGCTTGCTGGTGATGGAGTCGAAGATGTTGCTGACACCCTGGCCAAACAGCACGACGGCACCGACCACTACGATCGCGACCAGCGTGATGATCAGCGCATATTCGACCATGCTCTGACCCTCGGCTGCCCTGAGACGGTACAGGAACGCGGAGACCTGTATGGCCATGAGCGCGATATCCCCTCCTCCCCCCGCCCCGAAAAAGCGATAAGGCCTCCCGACAGCCATCGGGAGGCCAAACCTTCTCCCTTCGGCAACCCGGCGATCATAGCCCTCTCGGCCTTAGACCCGTAGCTTTGCGTCCAGCCCTTTCGAGCTGTTTGCCATTTCGCGGGGTATTCAGTGTGGGTCGACAATATCAGGCAGAAATGACTTGTGTCAATAGGAGTGGGTTCGTGTCGCCCGACGCCTTTGTGGGGGTGCGACGGCGCGAGGCACTGCGGTAATTTCATCCATTCGGGTCCCAGGGGCGCCGCTCCAGCGCTCGAAGCGCGTCCCACCTGGCTCTCGACGATCGGTCATGATCGGAACGCGGGACCATATCCTGCTGCGACACCGGTTTGACCCGGCGGACGGACCCTGCGAGAATTTGGCCGTAGCCACCCGCTTACGGGAGGGTTCCCCACGATCTCTCTGCCGCTCGCCTTTCTAGGCGGCATCCTATCGTTCGCGTCTCCCTGCGTGCTACCGCTTCTGCCCAGCTACCTCGCCCTGCTCGCCGCTGGCGGCGGCGAGCGCCGCTATGTGCGCATCGTCAACGCTGTCGGCTTCGTGCTGGGTTTCGGCATCGTCTTTATCCTGCTCGGGCTGAGCGCGACGGTACTGGGCCAGCTCCTTTCCGAGCAGCGTACCCTCCTGCGGGACGCCGGCGGCGTGCTCGTCATCCTCTTCGGCCTCTTCATGCTCGGTCTGCAGCCTAGCCTGCTCATGCGCGACATGCGCGTCCACTACACGCCGACGCAGATGGGCTTCGGCAGCGCCACGCTAGTGGGCGCGGCGTTCGGTTTCGGCTGGACGGCGTGCGTGACGCCGTGGCTCGGCAGCATCCTCATCCTGGCCGCGCAGACGGGCAGCTGGCAGCATGGCGGCATCCTGCTGATCGCTTACGCCCTGGGGCTCGGCGTACCGTTCCTGCTGCTCGGCATCCTCGCGGACCGCCTCGTCGACCGCCTTGCGGGCCTCAGGCGCCACACCCGCCTTCTCGAACGGATCGGCGGCGCGCTCCTCATCCTGCTCGGGGTCCTGATGCTCAGCGGCATCCTGCAGAGGCTGTCGGGGTTCGGCAGCTTCTTCTGAGCGCAAAGGCCGTCCTGCCTCCGACCGGGAGGAAACCGGGCGTCAGTCCTCTTCCGCCACCTCGATCGACCGCAGCACATGCCAGGGATAGAAGGTCAGGCGGTCCGCCCGGCGGACAAGCACGCCCAGGTTGTCGTAACCGTCGAGCAGGCCTTCGGCCGACGCGGACTCCACCCGTGCGAAATGCAGGCGGATCGGCTTGCCGATCAGTTCCTGCAGGAACCTCTGTGGCGCTGGCACGGCACACCTCCTCGCTCGGACGGACTAGTTCGAGCGCATGCGATGGCACTCCTGCGCATCAGGAAGTCCAGGGTCTCAGGCCACATTGGCGCGGCCCGAGCTGTCCACCTTGAGGACCCAGCGCAGGGCCCCTACCGGATGTCCGTGCGCCCAGACGGGTGCCGCCACCTCCAGCATGATCTCGCCCGTGTCCCGCTGGTAGACGCTTGAGACAAAGCGGCCGTCGTCCTCTGGAGGCGCATACTGCCAGAGCGACAGGTAGGAGCTCTGCGGCGGCATCTGCCAGCCGTGCTCATCGAGACCTACCCGCACCGCGGCGAGCGACGCCCTGTCGTCGAACATGCGCTTCACCCGGTTGCCGACTCCATCCTTGGCCGGATCCCCCGTCCAGGGCTGCCGACAGGTGAAGTCCTGCATGATCGAGAGCCCGTTCAGATCCATGAACGCCACCGTCCCGGACTCCGGATGGCGGCGACGGATCTCGTCGAGCAGGGTGCCGAGCGCCTCGTCCACCTGCTGGTCCCAGCCGCACGTCAGTTTGGGCGGCTGAAACCTCGCCCCGCCCGGGAGCGGGAACAGCCGCGAAAGGCTACGGACATCGTCCGCCGTCTGAAGTTCGCGATAGCGCGTACGCTGGTACTCCTCCAGCGGAACCCCCGCGAAGATCGCCTGGGCCCGCCGCGCGTAGTCCTTCGCCTCCTTGGCGATGGCCAGGATCACGGAGGAGCGGTCCCCGCCCTGCACCACCTCGGCCACGTCCTGCGCCATCAGACGCAGGATGGCGGACGTGCCCGCGAGGCGATCCGCATGCAGCGCGAGCGCCTCGGCGTGCCCGCTTGTCTCTTCGGCCGCCTGGCTGTCCGAGACCACCGTGCGGGACATCTCTTCCATTTGAGTTCGGACGCCGTTCACGCTCGCCGTGACCTCCTCGGCGATGGCGGCGTTCTCCTCGGAGACCGCGGCGACGTTGCCAAGCTCTTCCGCGGCCTTGCCAAGCCGCGCGGCGACGCGCGAGAAACTCTGGCCCATGTCGCCTACCTGATCGCGCGTGCCCTGCATCAGCGTGACCATCCTGCCAAGCGTCTCTCCGGCTCCCCCGGAGAGGTCCGCGACGTGTCCGACGGCGCCGCCCACCTTGTCGACCACCTGGCCGACGCGCTGGATCGCCTGGTCGATCAGCTTGATGCGGTCGCCGGTCTCGGCCACCTGCACCTTGGACTGCTCCGCCAGCTTGCGCACCGCCTCCGCCACCACCGCGAAGCCCCGGCCGTGCTCCCCGGCCCGCGCAGCCTCGATCGAGGCGTTGAGCGACAGGAGGTTGGTCTGAGAGGCGATCTCGAGAATGTTGTCCGAGATGTCCCCGATGCCGGTCGCCGCCTCGCGCAGGTGCCTCAGCTCGTCGCGCACCTCCTGCATGGAGACGGCCACGCTTTGCACCGCCGTCAGCACCTCGGCGAGTTCCTCGCGGTGGTGCTCGAGGTCCGAGACGCCGTCGGAGATGAAGCGCGTCACCTCGCGCGAGCGTTCTTCGACATGGCCGCCCTCGCTCGCCACTTCCTGCACCAGGCCGAGCGCGGCCGTGGTGGCGTTCGCCTGTTCGGTCGCGCCGCTCGCAACCTGGTCGAAGGCCTGCGAGAGCAAGGCAAGGTTCTCCTCCACGCGCCGCAAGAGGTCGGGGCGCTGCGCCGTGCTGTCGCGCAGTTCGCCCACGGCGCGCCGCACCTCGACGATGCGCCGGCTCATGTCCTGCGCGCTGTCGTTGAGCGTCCCCATGGCGCCCGCGATGGAGGACGCGAGCGAGATCGCGTCCCTGGCTTCGTGCCGACCTTCGGAAAGGTCTGCGATCGGCTCGACGGCGGACACCTTGGACCGGTGCAACGACAACATGGCGGACTCCCCCTCCGGGTTGGGATGATTCCCTTGCTTTCCCAGAGTAAAGGGGTCAAACGTCTAGGGGCCACGTCCGTATGGTCCTGTCCATTCGCCTCGTTTGGCCCACTTCGCCGCGAAGGTGCCGGGGCCACCCGATGCGTCCCTCAGATGTCCTTCCGGGCGATCACGACGAGGTAGGGCGACAGGAACGCGGACGGCACATTGTCCAGGTGCACCGCAGCGAGCAGGCGCTTCATGCCCCGAACCAGTCCAAGCAGCCAGGGCCGCGAGGCGAGGAAGCCGTTCTGTTCGTCGAACTGCAGAAAGCACGTGCCAAAGTAGCGGCCGTAGACGATTTGGAATCCGCTCGCCACAAGCGGCGCCGTGATCGCCTCGGGTCGCATCGCCGCGAGATTGCTCCCGCTGAGTTCCTCAGGCAGGAAGACGCGGTAGAGCAGGGTGTTGAAGCCGCGCAGGTTCGGCACCTCCACCACCAGGTAGCCCCCGGGCTTGACGTAGGCAGCCTGGCGCAGCAGCACGTCCTCGACGTCGGCGAAGTGCTCGATGAAGCCGTAGGACCCCACCACGTCAAACAGGCGCTCCTGCGGGAAACGGTGCTCGAGGAAGTCGGCCGTGACCACCTCGTAGTCCTTGATGTCCCAACGCCGCATGTTGTCATGGACAAGTTCCGTGCCGACGTAGTCGATGCCGCAAACGCGATAGCCGTAGTTCCGGGCAAAGTACGCCATCGTCTTGCCGGGCGTGCAGCCGATCTCGAAGTAGTCGCCGCCACGTGGCAGCCGCGGGCGCAGGATGGGATCGAAGATGTAGCTGTCGGGGTGCGCCTTGCGCTCCGACAACCAGTACTGCTCCCAGTGGGCGGACTCCGTGAGGCGGTCTTGCACGTCACGATCGGTCACGAGCGCCCCCCCCCCGGCAATCGCGTATACCGTTAGGTACGCCGTCGGACCTCCTACCACCTCGTCCTTACTGGGTGCCCGTCCGCATCCTCCATCGCCCTGAGTCATGCGGTACGATGCGGGCGCTCTGGCAGCTGGGACCGGTTAGGCCAGGATCCTGTCCTCCACCATCTCACCGAGCTGCTCGAGGGCCTCCACCACATGCGCCGCCTGACGGTCCAGATCCTCGACCAGGCCGCGCGCCGCCGAGGCTCCCCCGCGTCCGTACGCCTCGGCCGCCATACGCGCCAGGCGGTGGACCTCCTCATGCGGTGCCGCCACCGCCCTGAACGCGGGCAGGTTGCCGTAGTGTCCGTCTGCCGCGGCGTACCAGCGTCCCAGCCGGCAGGCGTCCGCCGAGCCGACGTCCCCCGGACTCAGGCGCAGGCGCCCGGCGAGCATGGCGTGCACGCGGTGGCGCCACAGGAGATGGTCCGTCACCGCGAGCGCCACGAGAGCCTTGTCGGTCCGCGGCGTCTTGTAGGCGGCGAGCATCGCGCGCTGGGCCTCGAGCTCTGTGCTGACCGTGTGGACCTCGTTCGAGGCGGCGTCCAGGTTCGTCGCGGTTTGGTTGATCCGCTCGTGCGCGGCCTGCATGCGCTGCGCGATCTCCCCGACGGCCGCCGCCTGCTGATGCGCGACGGCCGCGATCTCCGCCACCTGGTCGCGCGTCTGCGACGACGCGCCGGCGATCTGGTCGAAGGCCGCCTGGGCCTCTGTGATCAGGGACGACGCGTCGCGCACGGCGGATGCGGAACTCTCGGCGGCCCTTGCGGTCTCGTCGATGCCCTGGGCCTGCTGGGCAATGGTGTCCGCGATCTCCTTCGCCGCCGCCTTGGTCCGGTCCGAGAGGCGGCGGACCTCGTCCGCGACCACGGCGAACCCGCGCCCGTGCTCGCCTGCGCGCGCCGCCTCGATGGCGGCGTTCAAGGCGAGCAGATTGGTCTGGCCCGCCACCTCGTTGATCAGCTGGACGATCTCCGCGATGCGCCTGAAGCCCTGGCGCAGGTCGTCGTTGGCCGCGGCCGTGCGCGCGCTGCCTTCCACCACCGTCTGCATGCTGTCCGACACCTGCCGCATGGCCCTCGTGCCTGCTTCGCTGCGCGCCGCCGCCTCCGCGGCGAGCTTCGCGGCCTGGGCGCTCGAGGCGGCCATCTGCTCCGCGGAGGCGCTCAGTTCCTCGGTGGTGGCTGCGGTCTGGGCGATCGCGTCGGCGATGCCCTCGGCCGCGACGGCCATCGCCTCGTGATCCGCGTAGATCTCCGTCACGCGGCGCGTCAAAACGTTTGCGGCCTGCTCGGTCGAAAAGAGGAGCTCCCGGCACTTCTCCGCGGAGCGCGCACCCGCCCTGAGCTCCGGCGAGGCGTCCGCCGTCTGGGGCTCCGGGGCGGAGAAATCGCCCGCCGCCATCGCATCCAGGAGAGCCAGGGCCGTCGCAGGCGCCGAGATTGCCATAGGAGATCCTCCCTCACGGATCGAGACATTTTCTCTTATTACTCCTGCCGGTCGGTTAATCTGCCTACGTCCGTCCGGCCTTTTAAGGGCCACGCTGCATGGCCCATGTGGAATCTCCTGGCATCAGAAAACCGAGAGCCCGCCCCACATGGGGCAGGCCCTCGGTCGTGCGGCGAGGTCTCTATCCGAGCGCGCTCGCGCCCAGCCAGCGCTCGGCCTCTAGGGCCGCCTGGCAGCCCATGCCGGCGGCGGTGACGGCCTGGCGGTAGACGTGGTCGCGCACGTCGCCCGCGGCGAAGATGCCGGGCACGTGCGTGACGACGCTCTCGTTCAGATATCCCTGTTCGTCGAGGGCGAGCACGCCCTCGACGAACTGGGTGTTCGGGATGTGGCCGATCGCGATGAAGAGCCCGTCGACGTCCAGCTGCTCCTTGGCACCGGTCGCGACGTCCTTCAGCTTGAGACCCTTGAGGCCCTCCTCCGGCTCACCGACGAAGCCCTCGACGGCGGTGTTCCAGTGGAACTTGACCTTCGGCTCGTCAAAGGCGCGCTGCTGCATGATCTTCGACGCCCGCAAGGTGTCGCGGCGGTGGATGAGGTGCACCTCCGTCGCGAACCGCGTCAGGAAGAGCGCCTCCTCGAGCGCGGAGTCGCCGCCGCCGATCACGGCCACCTTGAGGCCGCGGTAGAAGGCGCCGTCACAGGTTGCGCAGGTCGAGACCCCATGGCCGATGTATTCCCGCTCCCGCGGCAGCCCGGGCCACCTGGCCGTGGCCCCCGTGGCGATGACCACCGCGTGCGCCTTGATGGTGCGGCCGTCGTCGAGCACCACGCTGTGCGGTGCCCCAGCCTCGATCCGCTCGACGCGCCCGCCTTCGTAGCGTGCGCCGAAGCGTTCGGCCTGCTGACGCATGTTCTGGACGAGATCAAAACCGTTGATCCCCTCGACAAAACCGGGGTAGTTCTCTACCTCCGAAGTAAGGGACAGCTGTCCGCCCGGCTCGTCGCCCTCGAGCACCAAAGGATTCAGGTTTGCGCGGGCGGTGTAGATGGCGGCGGTCAGGCCGGCGATGCCCGACCCGATCACCAGGACCTTCTCCGCTTCCTCGGACACGGGAGTTCCCTCCTTCAACCTTCGGCTACTAGCGTAGACCATCGCTGATACTATGCCAAGTATCCCGCGAACGCGATCGGACGCCCGATGGCCGCACCCCTCGCCTGCTAGTGTGCGCGACCAGGCCGCTGCCAAGCCTTCCAGCCTGGGATGGCCTTGGGCCTTTTGGCTCAGCCTAACTGGACAGGGCGCCGCCCAAGCCATGATAATGGGCCGAGACAGAGGAAGACGAGACAATCCGGTGAGGGGAGGGTCTGCGGCCCCGGGGCCGTGGGCGCAAGACACATGTATTTGCCGCAGCTCCATCCCTACATCATTCAGTTCTCGAGCGGGTTCGGCATCCGCTGGTATGGCTTATTCATGGCCGTATCGATGCTGCTCGGCGCCGCCTACATGGTACGCGAGG
The DNA here is from genome assembly GCA_021799275.1 of Bacillota bacterium. Lineage (GTDB taxonomy): Bacteria > Bacillota > Sulfobacillia > JAJZYS01 > JAJYTV01 > JAJZQO01. The sequence continues at coordinate 19,903 of JAJZAT010000010.1, read as the reverse complement.
GCATGCATCGCGGCTGGACGGAGAACGCGATCACCTCGGTCGCCATCTGGGCGATCGTCGGCGGCGTGGTCGGCGCCAGGCTCGTGTTCGTGTTCGCCAACGACCCCCTTTGGATCGTCCACGACCCCCTGCAGGTCTTCCGCATCTGGCAGGGCGGGCTCGCCTGGGACGGCGGCCTCCTGGGCGGTCTCCTCGGCGGCTACCTCAGCTGCCGCGCCAACCGCCTGCCGTTCCAGGGTCTTCTGGACCTCGCGGTGCCGGGCCTCTCGATCGGTTACATCCTGGTGCGCATCGGCAACATCTTCAACCACGAGGTGCTGGGGCGCTTCACCGGCATGGGCTTCCGCTGGCCGGCGCAGCTGATCGGCTCGGCGATCGGCCTTGTGCTGCTGCTCCGCTACTTCTACATCAGGCGCAAGTACGGCAAGCTGCCGGACGGCTACCAGTTCTGGACGTTCAACCTCTGGTACCAGCTGTTCCGCGGTCTGATCGAGGAGTCTGTGCGGCAGAACCCGCTCTACGGCATTGTCTACATCAACCACTACCTCGGCATCGGCTTCATGACCCTCGAGCAGTGGTTCACCCCCCTGATCTTCCTCGTCGCCGGGTACATGTACCTGAGGGTGATGCGACATTGGCGCTCGCAGCAGGGCCAGGTCGAGGCGAAGGGCGAAGCGACGCCGTAGGGTCCGGCCCCAATGCTAGAATCGGACCATGGAGGTGTGATCGCATGCTCGAGGAAGTCAGGCGCGTCATCGAGGATCTGCGACCGCAGCTCCGTCAGGACGGCGGCGAGGTCGAGCTCGTCGACGTCCAGGGGAGCGACGTGTTCGTGCGGCTGAAGGGGCACTGCATCGGTTGCCCCATGTCCGCCTTGACGGTGAAGCAGAAGCTCGAGCTGGCCCTGCGCCGGCGGGTCGCCGGTGTAGAGCGCGTTCGCGCCGTCTCCTGAATCCCATCCGTTGAAGGCGGGCTGCCGTGTGCGGCCCGCCTTCAACGTTCCCCGCAGGTGCTCCAGTGCAACGTGTACAAAGTTCGTCGCAGCCCTGTCAGGTGCGGCCACGGACACCTTGGCGACCACCCTCACGCTCCCGTTCCGGTGGATCTGTCGGCAGAACCGAGATGGCCTGCTATTCAGACGGGACCTCCAGTCGCGTAAGCAGGTGCGCTCGGCGAAGCCGTAGCAGATGGTGCAGGCGGGAGCCGCCCTCGCGCGCGGCACCCATCACATGGTCGTTTGTGGCCACAACTTCGAGAAAAGCATCCACGATAGCAGGGTCCCATTGGGATCCCCTGCCTCCCTTGAGTTCGTTGGTTGCCGCTTCCCACGATAGCGCGCTGCGGTAAGGCCTGTTCGATGTCATGGCGTCGAACGCGTCGGCGACGGCGGCGATGCGTCCGGCAAGGGGAATCCGCTCACCAGCAAGACCATCGGGGTAGCCATTGCCATCGAAACGCTCATGATGGTGTCGGACAAGCTGGACTGTAATCGCGTCTACGCCCATCGCCTCGCAGATCTGCGCGCCGACCAGTACGTGTCGCTTCATCATCTCGTATTCCTCTGGGGTCAGTTTGCCTTCTTTGAGCAGAATCGCATCTGGTACAGCAATCTTGCCAACGTCGTGCACGAGACCGCCTTCCAGCACTTGCAGCCGCGTGTCCAGTGAAAGGTCCAACGCTTCCGCCAGACAGAGGGAGTACATGGACACGCGTAGCGTATGGTCTTCGGTGTAGTGGTCCCGGGATTCGATGGCAATCGCAAGCCCATCCAGCACGCCTTGGACGCTGATCATCCTGCGGAACAGTCGACGCCAGCGGATGGCGTTGCGGACTTTGGCGACCAGCTCGATTTGGTCTGCGGGCTTGGTTAAAAATTCGTCGGCACCTACGGCCGCTGCCCGACGCCGCGAGTCTCGATCACTGGCGGCTGTGACGACAATGATAGGCAAATGTCCTGGAAGGTTGGCCGCGCGCGCGCGACGCAGAACCTCGAAGCCGTCTACCCTCGGCATATGGAGGTCGAGCAAAACGGCCCCCAGCTCGGTGCCCAGGCGTTCGATGATGGCGATGCCCTCAAGCCCGCCGGATGCTTCGAGAGTGCGTACGCCGGCAGCCTCCAGCTGAGCACGCAAAAGTTCGCGGTTGACGGCCTCATCATCGATGATCAATACCGCGTCGCGCTCTAGAGCCTGTTCCAAAGGAAGACCTCCTTCTACGGGCGTCTTAGGAAGGTCGCGCCCGAAGGATGCTATGGATCCGCGATGTGAACGACCGGGTATCGAACGGCTTGACGATAAAGCCGTCGCACCCAGCCGCCAATGCCTCTTCCTCATCTCTAGCCATCGCGTACGCGGTGAGCGCAATGATCGCAGTCTGAGCAAAGGTGGGATCCGCACGCAGGCTGCGGACAACAGCAAGGCCATCTGCATCCGGGAGGCGAAGATCCATCAGCACGACATTGGGCCGGACATCCTGCGCCAGGCGCAGTGCAGACTCAGCGGTAGCGGCATGCACCACCTCGAAGCAGTCTCGCTCAAGCAGGGTACGTGCCAACTCAGCATTCACGGGGTTGTCCTCGACCAGTAGGACCACTTGCCTGTGCTGCTCGGTCATGGGTGCTCCTCCATGTTGTCGATCCCCAGTGCAAACCTGATCCACTGGACTAGGTCCGCATTGGCGTGCTCGCCCTTGTGCAGGACTGCAAGTGCAGTTCCGCTCAGTTGCCGCTTGTCTTCTTCGGTCAGGTCGCGAGCTGTTAGGATGAGTACGGGCACCTCGCGTGTCGCCTCCATCCGCCGTAGTTCCGCAAGCACTGCAACGCCGCTCATCTCAGGCATCAGCAGATCGAGCAGGATGACGTCCGGAGGATCGCACCGCACCAATTCAAGGGCCTCACCCCCATTGTGGGCCACGATGACCCGGTAGCCGGCTCCTTGCAGGATGCCCGCCGTCAGATCAAGCGAGGCCTGCTCATCATCGACAGCCAGCACGGTGCGCCGAGATCCGGGAAGGTTCGTGTAGCGTGCAAGCCGCTCCAGCAATACGTCCCGGTTCACCGGCTTCACAAAGTAGTCGGATGCGCCAAGGGCGTACGCCCTCCTGCGGTCGTCGGCCACGGTGACGACCACGACCGGCAAGTTGCGCGTCTGCGGATCGCTCTTCAGCACCTCCAGCACGCCCCAGCCGTCGATGCCGGGCAGCAGTACATCTAGAGTGATCGCAGTCGGTAGCAGAGCCCTCGCCTTAACGAGGGCCTCTTCGCCGTTATGAGCGGTTGCCACCCGGTAACCGGCGCCCTCAAGCGAGTGACGCAACAATGCTTCCGAGCGGGGATCATCCTCAACAACGAGAATGAGGGGAGCGTCCGTGACCTCATGGGTCGACGCTGCTGCCACCTCGGAGTCGGACATACCTGTACGGCTCGGCAGGCAGACCTCAAATCTGCTTCCCTGACCGAGCTGGCTCTGTACCGTGATACGCCCGCTGTGCAACAACACGAACTGTCTCACGAGCGCCAGTCCCAGTCCCGTGCCCTTGTACTGCCGTTCACTGGATGCGTCCAACTGCTGAAAGGCATCGAAGATCCTTTGCTGATCATCAGGTGCGATGCCAATACCCGTGTCGGCAACCGAGAGTATGAACTCGTTCTCGCGGCGGTGGCATTCCACCTCGACGCTGCCGCCTTTATCGGTGAACTTGATGGCGTTCGAGATGAGGTTGTAGAGGATCTGCTTGAACTTGCCCCGGTCGGCCTGGACGCGCATCCCGGGCTCGGACTGCCCGGCGAGTTGCAGGCCGCCCTGCGTCGCAAGAGGCTCCACCGCAGTCAACACCTCGCGGATCGCAAGCGACGCATCGAAGTCCTCGATCTGGAGATCCATGCGGCCCGCTTCGATCTTTGAGAGGTCGAGGATGTCATTGATCAAACTGAGAAGATGCTTACCGCTCGTATGCACCGTTTCGAGGTAGTGCCTTCTCCTCTCCAACGCAAGGCCATCATCGTCCAGCATGAGTTCGGTGAACCCCAGTATCGCGTTCAGCGGCGTGCGCAGTTCATGGCTCACGCTGGCAAGAAAGTCCGATTTGGCGCGGTTTGCATCCGCGAGTTCCTCATTCGCCCGCTCGGCCGCTTGCCGGGCGTCGTCTAAACGGGCGAAGAGATTCGCATTGGTGATGGCGACCGCTGCGAGGGCTGCGAGCCCCTGCAGCGCCGACTCGTCCACTTCCGAGAATTCTTCGCGTGGGGCTTCGGAAACGTATAACATGCCAAGGGTCTGGCCGTCGTAGGCTATGGGCACACCGAGCAGGCTACGCATGGGAGGGTGTCCCGGGGGGAGTCCGAGTGCCCGTGGATGTGCGGCAATATCGGCGATCCGTATGACCTTGCCGCCATACAGCACATCACCCAGCAACCCTCGCCCCGTCGGCATTGACAGGCTATGGCTATTAGGTGCTCCGTTCAATCCGGACGTCACGAACCGCGCGATTCTTCCATCTTCGTCTAAGGTCGACAGGGCGCCGTATCGGGCATCTGTCAGCCGCCGAGCCGCATCGGCGATCCGCGAGAGGAGCGCGTCTACGGAGCGTTCGGCCGCTAGCGCGACGGCGCTCTCGTGCAATGTAGTAAACTGCTGCAGGCGTTTCTCGGCGGTGTGATGGAGAATGGCGTTGTGCAGAGCCGCTGCGATCGGAGCGGCGAGCGCCTGCAGTATATGCTCCTCGTCTTCGGTGTAAGAGTGACTGTGTTTATGAATTAAGGTGTAAACGCCGACCGGAACGCCTTGAGCGAAGAGTGGCACGGCCAGGGCGGATCGGTAACCTTCTCGCAACGCCTCCTCCCGCCGCGCGAAGCGCTCATCACTTTGCACATCCTCGGAAAACACCATCATACGCTGCTGGGCCGCGAGCCCTGGGACGCCCGTGCCGGACAACAGGCGCAGGGGGGTGTCGTCCTCCGGGAGTTTGGCGATGCGTGTCAGGAGCCCGTCCGGGTCCAGCGTGAACAGTTCGGCGACATCCGCGCTGACGGCGTTGAAGATGGCGCGCACAATCTCACGAGCGAGCACGTCCTGATCGAGCGGACGCATCAGTGCCTCCATCACGCCGTTCACCACACTGAGACGTGCCGCTTCGCGCGTCGCGGCATCAAGGAGCCGCACGTTTTCGACCGTGACCGCTGTATGGTGCGCCAGATGCACCAACAGGTCTACGTCGTCGTGGGCGAATAGGAACCCGCGAGATGCCAGTACGAGCAGCAAACCGACCTGGTGCTCCCTGCTGCCGATTGGGACCGCTGAGTACTCTTGCACTCCCGACTGCACAACCCAGCTGCGCAACCCTTCGGGTAGATCATCGAGCGTCCGGCTGACGCCTGGTTTGCTTTCCGTAGCTGCCTGGGCCAACAGTCCGCCGAGGCGGGCGTCGAAGTGTGACGGGGGCGGCTCCGGCTCGTCAGATATCCCGTACCACCGCGCGGATGCATGCACGCCCACCGTCTGGATAACCCCAACCCACTTGGCACCCGTGATGCGCAGCGCGACGACTGCAAGACGTGCCATTGCAGCGTCGATGTCGCGGTCCCTTGACTCGTCTCGAATGAAACTTGCGATCTCCGGCATCTGCCAGCGGCGCAGCAGCCAGCTCGGAGGTGTGAAGCCGACGACGTACTCGATGCTCGCGGCAAGCGCCAGCGTGGCCGCGAGCAGGTGCGTCTGCGAGAGCGACAAGCCCAGAGCGGTCGATACTGCCGGAAACAGAATAGCGAGAATAATTGCGACGGTACCCAGCGCGATGGCAAGCATCCTGCGTGGCACGACTCCGCGCTTTCTTCGCATCTCGCGGACAAACAACAGGACGGCGTAGCCGACGGTACAAAGATACAGCGCATAGATGAAAGCCAAGGGCAAAGTCGTAAGATGTCGGTTGCCGACAATTAGAAAGAGAATGGCGACTATCAGTCCCGCGCCTGCAGCCGTCAGTGTCGCAGCGCGAATCGAGGCGAATCGCCTAGCCAGGAGAAGCAGAAAGTATGCTTGCGCCAGAAACAGCGACCCGCCGATGACGGTGAGGATGTTCTCAGATACCCCCAGCCGCGCTCCTACGGTTTGTGCAAGCACAGCTACAGCTAGCGACCCAAGTAGTAGCGGAATTTCCCCATGTGTCCTTCCACCAGGACGCATGTAACTCCACAAACTGCGGACAAACAAAAGTATGAGCGTAAGTTCGAACAAGAACCCAATAATATCAGTCACTTGAGCTGCAGTCCTCCCCACTCGACTACAGTTACCCAAGATGCATCAAGTTAAGGTTGGGCTCAGAAGGCAATAGGAGTGCAATGCCCGCACCGCCTAGAGGAATGGTGCTAGCTTCCACAAGGCGCACAAGGTCTTAGCCCGGAAGAGGCAACAAGCGGACGGGAGTAGCCGGTCCGCCGTGAGTTACGCTGCCGACGAGAGCATCGTGCTCTCAGTAATAAGGGAACCTAGTTCCCCACTTAAGCCTCTGGAATAATCTAGCGTCCGAGGGCAAGCGCATCGCACAGTGTTTCTCGCCAAATTCCTCCGCTCCTGCCGTTCCTTCAGTGAGCTGAAGTAATGCCTAGCTGACTATGAGGGATCCCGGCATGCCAGACGGCGTACGCCACGTCTCTGGTGATGACATCAGCGGGTTCGGTCTCAACCCCTCTTGCAAGCCGAGCACCGAACGAGCGGTCTTCGCGCCTGATGCTCAGACAAAGGGGGGCGCTCTGCGAGGATTCCTCAGCAACACAACGCCCTCTAGAGGCGGATTTCGCCGTCTAGCTGCGCGTCTCGCTTCGGGTTCGCACCGCCGTATCGGTCCCCGAAGCGCATGCGTCAGGGCGGGCTGAGGAAACTGACCACGAGGAGTGATACCATATGGCCCCGCACCGTCGTCTCTTCCCCGTTCTGGGTTCGATCTTCGGCGCGTGTCTGCTGCTAAGTGGTTGCGGCGCCCGCAATCCCTTGAGCGAACCGGCGAAGCGGCTGACGCGCAGCGTGTCTCTCGATCCGAGTGTGCAGTCCGCCTTCGTCCAAGGACGAAAGCGCGCCATGAGCACACCCGTCAGCACCCAGATACTTCGCCAGAATCTTTCAGAACAGAAGCAGATGTGGGCTAGCTCCGCAACCCGGCCAGGTATGGCCCACCTGCTTGTGCACGGACGGGATGTGGTGATTGGCAACCCAAAGACGCGTGCGCTTGCCCTGAACCAAAATCTCAAGGAGCAACGTCTCATGTGGGCCGACGCCTCCATCGGCCACCAGTTGACAGCCCTGGCTACGAACGGGCGTAAGGCAGCGATCGCTTCTCCCGCCTCCGCCAAGCCCCTCCTCCAGCAGAATCTCAGCGAGCAGCGGGCGGCACTCGCCACCCCCGACGTCGCGACGGGCATGTCGGACGTCTCGCTAAGGCTGACACTGCGTGCGCTGAGCGATCCTGCGCAGGCCAAGACGCTGCGTCACACCACGATGTCGGTGATGGAGGGCATTTCCCGGGACCCGACCGAGCGCTCGCGCCTGCTCTCGCTCATGTCGTCGCTCATGGAGGACCCAAGCATGAAGGCAAAGCTGCTCGCCATGATGAAGGCGATGATGGGGAGCGGCTCTTCGGGCGGCTCTGGAGGGGGTGGCACCACCAAATCCCAGGGTGCGCAGGGCTCATCCGCCTCCGGTTCTGCTTCTCGGGAGGCCGCCGCGTCACCCTATTGAGGCGGCGTGATCGCCTAGGACCGCCGTTGGAGGGCATTACCTTTTGGCGGCGAACCCTCCCTCGGCCGGAGAACCAACCGTTCCGCCCGTGCGCCCCCATCAATCACTCAGCGCCGGAAGCGCAAGCATTACCCCAGCGGTTTGCACAGCTTGGGTTTGGAGTGGACAAGGATCCAGCGCAAAGTTTGTCTAATCCTGGTGTCGATTACTTTGCACTGGAGGAGAATCCATGCTCTCCCTCGCCCTCGCCGCACTCCTTCACTTTCGCGACGTACCCACGGACAGTTGGGCGTTTCCCGAAGTCACGATGCTCGCCTCCGCCGGTGTGCTGCATGGCGAATCGTCCGGCCTCTTCGAGCCGGGGGCTCCGGTGAGCCGCCAGCAGGCCGCGGCCACCCTGGCGCGGGCCTTGGCGCTTCCCGCCGCGACCCTGCCGTCCATGCGCGACAGCCAGGACGTCAGCCCGACACTTCGCAGCGACGTGGCAAGAGCGGTCCACGCGGGCATCCTGCAAGGCACCGCCGCCGGCTACCTTGAACCGACGCAGCCTCTGAACCGTGCGGCAGCCGCGGCGCTGATCGCGCGGGCCTTCAAGATCCCACCGAAGCAAGGGACCTCCGCCTTCCAGGACAAGGCCGCCATCCCATCCTACGCCGCGGGCGACATCGCCGCCCTCTCGGCCGACGGCGTCGTTCTCGGGAGCCTTCAGGGCGACTTCCTGCCGCTCGCCCGCGTCACGCGGGCCGAATGGGCCGCCATGCTCCTGCGCGCGATCGCCTACGACCGGGGCGCAGCCGGCGTGTCGAACATCGTGGCTGGTCCTCTCGTGGACGTCTACCCGCCCGACGACCCGGCGCTCGCGGCCTCGAGTCCCTTGGGCGGAGACGCGGGGGCAATCGGCGTCACAGGGCGCACGCTCGATCTGATGAAGGCCGCCTTGGTCTACCGCGGCTCGTCCGCCGCGGACCTCTTCGCCCTGCACCCGGGAGACCTGGTCGCGGCCTTCGTCGCCAAGGACGGCACCTCGCCGCTTCTTCTCGATCTCGCGCCCGCGGCCGCCAGTCCCTTGCAGGGCGAGGTGGCGGATCTCTCGCCAGAGACCCTCTACCTCGACAGCGGGACATCGTTCGGGGTCGGCCAAGGCGCGAGCATCACGTACGACGGGCGCACCGTCGCGGTGCAGGCCTGGCCCTCCTACCTCCTCTGGTCCCAGGCAAGCGTGCGCGAGGATCCCTTGACGCTGGCCGTCACGGAACCCTACGCCTTCGACCTCGCCGGCACGATCACGTCCGCCGGCCAGGGCGGCTTCACGCTGCGGTTGGACACCGCAAGCGCCCTCAGCCCGCTTGTCCCTTCGCTCGGGGCCGGCGATCTCGTCACAATCAGCGTCCAGGGGTCGACAACCGTGGCGGGCCTCGGCGCCAACCCGCCCAGCGCGCCGGCCGTGGGCCTCTCGGCGGTGGTGCAGGGCAGGGTGGAGACGGACGGCAGCGTGGCCGCCGACCACGTGGCCCTCAGCCAGTAGATCGAGCAGGAAGGCGGCCGGCGCGGGTAGGACCCGCGGCCGGCCGCCCTTCATTTCGGTGCCGTCAGTAGGTGGTGGTCAGGCGGTAGCTGCCACCGCCGAGGCTCTGGCTCTTGACCCGGAAGGCCTGCACCAGATCCTGCACCGGGATCATCGGGGCGCCCGACATCACCTCGGCAGGGGCCAGCTTGACGCTGCGCCCGTCGAGGCTGCCCTGACCTTGCCCGACCGTCAACGTGAGGGTGTCCTTGCCCAGCACGACCTCGAAGGTCTTGGCGCTCGTCTGGTAGTTGACGAGGGCGCCGGTCGCCTGCTCGACCGCCGTCGTGGAGAGGTAGAGCTGGCCGCCCTTCATGGCGGGCGCGTGGCCGAGCGCGTCCTGCTGACCGTCCGCGGTCAGCCAGAGCGAACCGACCTTCAGTGTCGCCTTCATGCTCGGCGTGCCGCCGAGAGAGGCCTGCGCGGCCACGAGCGGCGCCTGCGTGCCCGTCACGATGTAGGTCGGGGTGATGCCCTTGTGCTCGATGTTGCTGCCGTTCGGAGTCATCCACTGCGCGATGGTGATCTTGAGGTAGCCGCCCTGCTGCATCGGCATCACCTGCTGCGCGATGCCCTTGCCGAACGTCTGGGTGCCCATCAGGCGGCCCTCGTGGTTCTGCACGATCGCGGCCGAGAGGATTTCCGCCGCGCTCGCGGTGCCACCGTTCACCAGCACCACGAGCGGCACGCCGAGCGACTTGCCGCTCTGCGAGGAGTACACCTGCGCCGGGTAGTTCTTGCCGACCAGCGTGGCGACCTTGCCCTTCGGGATGATGTCCTGCGCGATGCCGACCGCCTGGTCGACGTAGCCGCCTGGGTTGTTGCGCATGTCGAGGATGTACGCCCGCGGGTGGTACGGCTTCAGCCGATTGAGAGCCGACTGGAACGCGCTCGCGGCGTCCTGCGAGAACTGCGAGAGGGTAATGAGCCCGATGCCGTGCGGCAGCATCTGGTCCGTCGCCGTCGGGATGGTGATCAGGGCCCGCGTCAGGGTGACGGTGTAGGGGTGACCGCCCCGGCTGAACACCAGCGTCACCTTGGTGCCCGGGTTGCCGCGCACGGCGTTCGCCACCTGGTCCGCCGACCAGCCCGCGGTGGACTTGCCGTTGACCCGGCTGAAGATGTCCCCTGTCTGCACGCCGGCCTTGGCGGCGGGCGAGTTCGGGAAGACCGTCATGACCTCGACGCCCTGGGCGACCTGGTCCAGCTCGGCGCCGATGCCGGCATACTGCCCGTTCACCTGCTGCGTGAACTGCTGGTACTCGGACGGCGTGTAATACACCGTGTAAGGGTCGTTCAAGGCGCCGGTCATGCCGTTGATGGCGCCCTGGATGAGCTTGCTGTTATCCACGGGGGTGTAATAGTTCTGGGTGATGGTTTGATAGATCTCCTGCAAGAGCGGAAACGACTCGGTGAAGGCCGGCTGGGTCGTGGCGCGGACGGCGGGCGCGATGGCGACGCCGGCCACGACGCCGATGAGCAGGAGGCCGACACCGAAAAAGACGTTCTTGCGCAGCATGGGCACCTCCCGATGACGTTAGGCTACCACTTCAGGGAGCCTGCGCGAAATCCCGCGGCCCGCGCGGCCCATATCGCTTGGTGACCGCCCTCCCGCCTGGGACAGCGAGCGGCCGGGCGGCGAGGAGTCTCCTCGTCCGCCCGGCCCTTGTCCGATCGGATTCAGAAGAGGTAGCGCAGAGCGGTGCGCGCGTCTTCCGACATGAACTCCGGCGACCAGGGCGGCGACCAGACGAGCTTCACCTCGACCTCCTCGGCACCGAGCTGGCCGAGCTGCATCTGGATCCCCCGCTCGATCTGGGAGTAGAGCGGGCAGCCCATCGTCGTGAGCGTCATGTCGATGTGCACCTCACGACCGTCCTCGGATACCTCGACCCCGTAGACCATGCCCAAGTTGACGATATCGATCCCGATCTCCGGGTCGATGATGCTCTTGAGCTCCTCGTAGACCTGTTCCTTGGTCAGCATGCTGATCCCCCGCTTCCGCTCCAGTTTAACATGCCCGATCGGCGTGGCAAGCGTGGACGACCCCCGGGGTGGCAGCCGACATGTCGCACGCGAAGTCGGCCGTCGACCCGTGCACTTTGGGACGAAGACGCTATGATAAACATGCTGCTCTTCGGCCAGACTCGACGCACTTCATCGATCTCTATTTAAGTTGAAGGGGACCTGCATGCTTCAGACAGAGCCGCACGCCGGGGCGCGCCCTGCCGCCCCCGTGCATCGCACCGCGTTTTGGGCCCTCATCTGGGCACACCTCAACAACGACGCCCTGGCGAACTATCTGCCGGGCATCCTGCCGCTGATCGCGACGGAGCGCCACGTACCGCTCTTCCTCCTGACGAGCCTTGTCACCATCCTGATGTTCGGCCAGATGGTGCAGCCGCTTTCCGGCCTGCTCGCGGACCGGATCGGCGGCCGAGCGCTCGCGCTCGGCGGTCCGCTCCTTTCCGTCGTGGGCGTGACACTCGTGTCGGTCTCGCCGGCCTATGCCGGCATGGCCGCGGGCCTCTTCCTGGCCGGCGTCGGCTCGACGCTGTTCCATCCCCAGGCCATGGCGGTCACGCGGAGCCTGGCGGGCAAGCGGCCCGGCTTCACGATGTCGCTCTTCATGGTTGGCGGCGAATTCGGCCGCGCCGTCGGCCCGCTGGTCGCAACAGTGCTCGCGACGGCCTTCGGCCTCGCGCACCTCTGGCTCGTGGGCGTGCTGGTCGTCGTGACCTGGCCCTGGCTCCTGCGCGTCGTGCCAGCCTTGCCAAAACGGACATCCAAGCAGGCCCCGGTGCAGTTCCGCCGCCACGTGAGGCCCGCCCTGGCCTTGGTGGCGTTCGCGGGGCTGAGGGCAGGTGCCATCTCCACCGTCACGACCTTGATGCCGATCCTCTGGCACCGCTCCGGTGGCTCCCTGGTGCTCGGCGCCTCCCTCGTCACGACGATGATCGGCATCGGCATCATCGGCAACCTGGCGGGCGGCCTGCTGCGGGACCGCCTGGGCAGCGGCGTGGTGCTCTGGGGATCCTCCATCGCGGGGCTCGTGCTAATGGCCCTGCTGCCGCTCGCGCACGGCCTCACCTTCTGGCCGATCCTCGCGCTCCTCGGCATCGCCCTCTTCAGCACCTCGCCGGTCACGAGCCTGATCGGCCAGGACATCTTCAGGGAGAACCCCGGCCTAGGCTCCGGCGTCGCGCTCGGCCTCGGCAACGGCGTCGGCGCCATCCTGCTGCTGCCGATCGGATTCGCCGCGGCGCGCGTCGGCCTCACCTTCGGCCTCGCCTTGGGCGCCCTCCTTCTCGTGCTCGCCTTCTTCAGCATCCGGCCCCTGCTGGCCGCGACCGCCGAACACCGCACCGCCTGAGTGCCCCCGGTGCCACGGGTTTAGGGACGTTCAGCGCCCAGATGGGCCGATATGGCAAGTCACCAGCGCAGGATTCTCGCTCGGGTCAAGGAAACGATGAGCATGCCACGCCCGTTTGTCATCGCCAAGAATCCGGACGAAAGCAGCCGCCTGCCCTACCTCGTGCGGCTGCCGTTGCAAGATGGTGATCTCGTGCTGGCCACGCGCGGCCGTTTCCCCGCCGATCGCGACCTCTTCTGCTATCAGCTGCAGGAGTGGCCACAAGGCGCGGAGGAACTCGAGGTCCTGCCGGTCGTCCGCATCGCGAGGCGCGGAAAGTCGGTCGAACTCGTGCTCGACCGCCCCCGTCTGCGCCGCTCGCTCTTCGTCTGGACGCAGAGCCGCGGCCGGACGCTGATCTTCTGGAGAAGCCAGCGCTCGATGCATTCGACACGGCCAGGGGTGCGCATCCCGGGTGCGCGTGCCCTGGACCGCGGACTCGTCATCGCCGTCGACGCGCGGGAGCGCTATGGCTGGAAGTTCGAGGGCAAGGCGGTCGCCCTCGAAAGGCGCCAGCTGCCGGCCGGAGACTACGGCCTGATCGAAGGCGGCCGCCTCATGGCGGTGGTGGAGCGAAAGTCCCTGCCGGACCTCTCCCAGTCCCTGCAGGATGGCAGCCTGCAGCTGACCTTGGCCGAGCTTGCCGCCGTGCCGCACGCCGCGCTCGTCGTCGAAGGGCGGCTCAGCGAGCTCCTGCGCCTCGCGCAAGAGCGCAGAGTGCGGGACGGGTGGCTCCTGAGCATCGTCGCCGCCCTGCAGGTGCAGCAGCCGAGCGTTTCCTGGATGTTCTGCGAGCACCGCAAGATCGCGGAGGACTTTGCCTTCCGCTTCCTCTCGGCGGCGTGGCGGCGGCAACATGAGTTGCCGGCCGCGCCGGACGGGCCCGAGGTGGAGGCACCGCCGCCACGCTTGCTCGATCGGGAGGCGCGAGAGGCTCTCCTCCTGGCGGCGCTCAAGGCGCATGGGCTCCTGACGGCCAAGGAGGCCGCCGGGCTCTGCGGCGTCAGCCAGGTCACCGCCGGCCAGGACCTTCTGCGACTGGTCGGGCAGGGGCTCGCATCGGCCGAAGGCGGCCGACGCAGCCGCCACTACCGTTGGGCATCCACGCAATAGCGGCCGCCAGTCGATGGCCCGCGGTTCGCCAGGGAGGTCCGCCATGCGACGCATCCTTCCGCTCCTGACCCTGCTCTTCGTCTTGGTGCTGCCGATCGGCAGCGCCCAGGCGGCATTCAGCTACTACGCCCCTAGTCCCAACGGCGTGACGCTGCTCGTCGCGACGCCGGTCTTCTCGCTCCAGGCCCTGCCCGATCCCGGTTCGAGCGTCGCCTGCACGCTCCAGTTCCAGGGCCAGACCATCACCATGCCCTACGACCAGCAGCAGCAGGGCTGCGTCTACCAGTGGCCGACGCCTCTCGCCCCCGGCAGCTACACCGCGACCATCACGGTGACGTCTCCAGGGACGAGCCCGCTCGTCGAGAACCTCCAGTTCTCGGTGGCGCAGGGCGCGGCGCAAAGCCTGCCGCAGGAGAACCTCCAGAGCATCGAGGCGCAACGCGTCCTCGACTACGTCCGCCAGGAGACATCGCTCTCGGCCGTGGGCTACGACGCTTCGCTGCAGGCGGCGTCGCAGGGCCACGCGCAGTACTTCGTCGACCATCCGACCCTCTATCCTCTAAGCGTCAGCATGCACTCCGAGCCGAACTCCCTCGCGCAGGGATTCCTCGGCACCTGGCCGCTCGACCGCGACCAGGCGTTCTCCGCCGTCGCCGGCGGCAACGAGGTCATGGTCTCCGGCGATCCGAGCGGGCCCTGGAGCCTGCAGGGCCTCTTCGACACGACCTTCCACCGCTTCGGCCTTTTGGACCCGACCCTGACGGCGATCGGCGCCGGCCTGTTCCAGAGCCCGAAGAGCGACCTCACAGGCCAGGCGGCCTACGTCGTCGACATGGACACGGGCTTCGACGTGACGTCGTCGCTCTCGTGGGCGTTTCCCTGGAACGGCGAAACGAACGTGCCCATCGCCTTCGAGGGCGAGGACCCCGACCCGCTCGCAGGTATCGCGCCCGCGACGCAGACGAGCGCCCTGCCGGAGGCGGGCTACCCCGTGAGCCTCACCTTCGATCCCGGCCAGGTGCAGTCCGTTGCGGTGTCACAGGCGACCTTGAGCCAGGGTCCAACCGAGGTGCCCAGCTATCTCGTCGACGCGCAGACCTACCAGGACCAGAACGCCACCTATCCCGGCGAGACCATGGGTACGTCCGTCGCGCTCTTCCCGAAGCAGCCCCTGCAGTATGAGACCACCTACACGGCGAACATGGCGGGCACGCTCACCTTGACGAGCGGCAAGACCGAGCCCTTCCAGCAGAGCTGGTCCTTCACCACCGGCGCGGCCCCGGCGGTCACCGGAGTCTACGAGGACGGCGGCACGCTGTTCGTCGAGGGCCAGAACCTCAGCCAGGCCTACGTCTCCACCTACTGGTACCAGACCGGCGACCCGACCCTCGGCAATCCCTCCTACCAGGGGGACCACCTGATCACGGCACCCGTGAACGGACCCCTGACCAAGGTGGAGGTGACCGACGGGGCGACGGGCAAGGTGATGGGCACCTATCCGATCCAGTTCGCGCCCTTCAGCGACACGGGCTCCTCCGGCTCCAGCCAGTTCTATGTCGACGCGGACCAGGCGGCGGGACTCGTCCAGGGCTACCCCGATGGCACCTTCCGCCCAGACGCGACCGTGACGGGAGACCAGGCGATCGCCATGCTCTATCGGGCGATGGGCTCGCCCAGCACCTCAGGCGACCCGTCCATTCCGGGCATTCCCGCCTGGGCCAGTCCGGCCGTGTCCTGGGCCTTTGCCAGCAACGTTGTGCTGCCTGGCGACGGCTTTTCCGCCTCCGGCCCGGCCACGCGGGCCCAGCTGGCGACTTGGCTCTGGCGCGCCTTCGGCCTTCAGCCCTCCACGGCATCCTCGCCCTTCACGGACGCCGCCCAGATCCCGCCGGCGTTCCTCGGCTACGTCGACGCCGCGGCCCAGGATGGTGTCGTGCTCGGCTACCCGGACGGCACCTTCCGCCCGAATGCCACGGTGCAGCGCGGCGCCTTCGCGATCTGGGCCTGGCGCCTGCATGCCGCGCTCATCGCGCCCAAGGCGCTGTTCTAGCGCTGTCGCCAAAAACCTGAAGCGCTGCAATTCTGGTACCAGCTCCACTTGGTCCGATCGCGCGGTGCGCGGGGGTCCCCTCACGGCCGGCCCCATAGCCACACCGCCCAGGCCTGGCCCTCCATGCGCGTGATGCGCGGTTAGCCGGTGTCTGGTCTACCCAAAAGAGAGCACGTGATCGCGGTTGCCTCCCTGCCTAGCCATGGAGCCCGGGGACTAGTACAGCGTTCCGGAAGTTCGTTCCTCAGAACTCGGCCAGGAGCCAAGAGAGGTCCGTCAGGGCAGTGTCGCAGAGCTGGGGGAGCTCGCCTTCGTACGGTGTAGGCGCCCATCGGCCAGGATGGGTGGTGACGTCGAGCCAAAATTGGTAGTGGTCGAGGGCGCAGAAGCGGATACGGGGGATCTTCTCGCCGTCAGGCTCTTCGGAGTAGACGACGACATGGCGGCCGCGGGCAGCGGCCATTAGGTGGTTGAGACCGTGGTCTTGCAGGAATCGCACAACGGTGTCGTGGGCGGCGAGCACCTGGTACTTGGAGTACGGAGGCTGCGGCATCAGGCGATCACCTCCTGGATGGGATAGCCGCGGAACGTCCAGCGGAAGGGATGACCGTCAGTTTGGTTCCAGCTGTCAATGAAGGCCAGAAGGCGGTTTCTGAGATCTTCTTCGGAGGAGAAGTCGCCATGGCGAAGGCAGCGGCGGCCGACGATCGAGAAGAAGATCTCAACCTGGTTCACCCACGATGCGTGCAACGGCCTGTAGAGGAACTGGAACTTGCCACTGTGTCGTTCGTTGAACGCGGTCCAGCGGCCTTGCGTCCCGTCGTGGTGGATGTTCAGGTTGTCCCAGATCACGATGATCCGCTTGGCGTCGCGGTGATGCTCCGCGACCCCTTCCATGAAAGCTACGAGGTCGTCTGCGCTGCGCGTCTTGCCACAGTGGGCGAGGACTTTTCCGTCGCGGATGTTGAAGGCGGCGAGCAGCGACTGCGTGCCATGGCGGATGTATTCGAACTCGAACCGCCCTGGCCTGCCGGGAACCGGCCGCTTCAGCGGCGACTTGCGCTCGGTGGCCTGGATCCCGGTCTTCTCGTCCACGCACACGACGACGGCGTCCTCTGGCGGATTCTCGTAGACCGACACGATCGCGTTGACCTTCTCCCGGAAAGCGGGATCGATGCTGTGCAGCCACATCTGCACCCGATGGGGATGCAAGGCGTTGTGCTGGAGGGTGCGCCAGATACTGCTGCGGCTCATCGGCACCACGGACTGCGCCGCCTGGGTGAGCGTGCTCACCGTCCAGTCGTTCTCCTCCAGACCGTAGTGCCGTGGCTCGTCGCACGCGATGGCTAACACCTCGCAGCGCTGCGTCACCGTGTATATCGACGGAGCACCCGACCGAGGGAGATCCTGCAGACCCGGCACACCTCGCTCAGCGAATCGCCCCCGCCACTTGCGCACGGTGCGCAAGTGAACCCCTAGATGCTCCACCACCTCTTCCGGGGGCGTCCCCTGCGCCAGCTGCCAGACGATCGACGCCCGCAGCCACATCCGTCGCTCGACCTTCTGCCCGAAGACCAACGGCCGCAGCCGTGCGATGTCCTCCGCGCTCAACACCAAGGGACAGGGATGGAACGACGCTGCAACATGCGTTGCGCGCACTGCTCCCATCCCCGTCCCACCCCCGCAAGGGCTGTCTTACCAGGGGCTTCAACACTACCCCCGAAAACTCCTTGCTGGAATGTTATGGTAACTTCCCGGGGAGAACGAACTTCTGAAACGCTGTACTAGGGGGCTGTCAAACGCAAGGCCGACGTATGGCGTCCTCTTGCCGCGTACCGCTTGACGGCAGGCCGCAAAACCGAAGCCCCCACCGATCGGCGGAGGCTCTGCGCGCCACTCCCGGTCCCACTGCCGCCGCGCGATTCAAGCGCCCGCCGTGACCGCCTTGAGCTGGGTCATCGTCTCCCGGATGAACGGCAACAGCTTTTCCTCGTCGGCCTGGTCGGTCCAACGCTCGAAGGCAACATGGAACACGGCAACGCCGGCCTCTGCCGCCAGACTCGCCGCAGGCTCCGTGACGCCGTGTTGCCGCAAGGCGGCAGCGACGGCGTCCTTCAGCGAAGCCATCTTGATCAGTTCGCGCTCCTGGAGTTCCGGGTTCACGGCGATGATGCCGCGGCGCCGCCGGGCGAATTCGCGCCGTCCCTCGAAGAAGCCGGCGACAGCCTGAAGCCCGGCAAAGACCGCATCGATCGGCGCTGCCGACGACGGCGCCTGGGCGACCGCATCGGCGAAGCCCGTCTTGAGCAGATCCGACCCCGAAAACAGTACCTCGCGCTTGTCGGCGAAGTACCGGAAGAACGTGCGTTCGGTGAGTCCCGCCCTGTCCGCGATCTCCGCCACGGTGGTCTGATCGAAGCCGCGCTCGCTGTAAAGCGCGAACGCCGCCTCTTCCAGCCGTCCGCGCGCGTCTGGCTGCCATCTCATAAGACCATCATACCCCATTGACAGCCACTGACATTACACCTAGACTGATGTCAGTGGCTGTCATAGCGTTTCGCGGGACAGTCCTCTCAATTGGAGGTGCTTCAATGCGCGTGTTCGTTACCGGTGCGTCCGGATGGATCGGCTCTGCGGTCATCCCCGAGCTTGTTGCCGCAGGCCATGAGGTGACCGGTTTCGCCCGATCCGACGCCTCCGCCGCGACGGTCTCCGCAGCCGGAGCGGCGGTATGCCGCGGAACCATCGACGACCTCGACACCCTGCGGGCCGCGGCGGAGGCATCGGACGGCGTGATCCATCTGGCCTTCAAGCACGACATGGCCTTTTCGGGCGCCTTCCAGGAAGCCGCAGACGCGGATCGCCGCGCCATCGACGTGCTGGGCGAGGCGCTTTCGGGCAGCGACCGGGCGCTCGTCATCGCCTCCGGAACGCTCGGGGTCGCCCCGGGCCGCGTGGCGACCGAGCGCGACGGGCATGGCATTCTCGGCGACGATGCCCGGGCCCTGATCGACGGCGTGAACGCGCGGCAGGTGACCGCGGAGATCACCCTCGGCCTGGCCGAGAAGGGCGTTCGCTCCGTGGTGCTGCGACTTCCCCCGACCGTCCATGGCGACGGCGACTACGGCTTTATGTCCGTCCTGGTCGACATCGCCCGCCGGACGGGCGTCGCGGGCTACCTCGGCGACGGGTCCAACCGCTGGCCGGCCGTGCACCGGATGGACGCGGCGCACCTCTTCCGTCTCGCCGTGGAGAAGGCGCCGGCCGGGTCCACGCTGCATGCGGTGGCGGACGAAGGCGTGCCGATTTGCGCGGTGGCCGAGGTGATAGGTAGGCATCTCGGGATCCCGGCCGCACCTGTCGCGCCCGAGAAAGCTGGCGAGCACTTTGCATGGCTGGCGGGCCCTCTTGCCACCGACAGCCCAGCGTCAAGCGCGCTGACGCGGGAACTCCTTGGGTGGGGGCCGACACACCCCGGGCTGATCGAAGATCTCGACCTCGGCCACTACTTCCGCCAGCCATCCGCCTGACTGGCGTCCGGGCGAGAGTCGTACCTGCCGCGCAAAGGCGCGGTGACCACTAGTATAGCCTCCCAGACGTTTGCTCCTGTCGGGAAATTTCCATAACACTCCAACACGGAATTTGCGACGGTCGTTTTGAATCCCTCGTAAGACGGCTCTTACGGGGGTGGGACAGGGATGGAAGCGCAGCGCGCAGGGTGCGTGGCTACGTCGCTTCATCTCTGTCTTTTTGCGTTGCGCGCGGAGGACGTCGCACGGCTGCGGCCGCTGGTGTTCGGACAGCAGGTCGAGCGGAGGATGTGGCTGCGGGCGTCGACTGACTTCTGAGGAACGAACTTCCGAAACACTGTACTAGTTTGACGGCTGGGCGCCCAGGGCATCACAGAGATGAGCCTTTTTCGCTGAGGCAGTTTGGCGGCCCGAACGAGTGGTCGCGGACGGGCCAGGGAGGCGCCCGGCCGCGTTTGCGACGGACGGGAAGAGGGTTTTCGGGCGGAGGTGCTACGAGAGCGGGGC